>PKWM01000044.1 GCA_003133245.1 Rhodoferax sp.
GAACGTTGGGACACTACTGACATTTCATATTTACTTATATTGACGTTTTAGGATTTGTAGATCAAATAAATGGTTTGTCATGGATGGGCCTTCATGGCTTCGCGCTGTCTGCGTTGACCATATAGGCGATGGCGGCTCGAATTTCAGAGTCGGTGAGGTTGGCCGCATCGCCACGGGAAGGCATCGACCCGTGCCCCCTGATCGCAGAGCGGACCAAGAGCTCGAACCCTTGCTTGACCCGCGGGATCCAGGCCGTTCTGTCGCCGATCCTGGGCGCGCCCGCTGCACCGGATTGGTGGCACTTGGCGCAGTGGGCCTGCACGACCTCAGCGCCGCTGCGCTCGACTGCAGAGTCGAACTTGCTGACCGGCTCGATCCAATCGCCGCCCGACTGGTTGACCATGTAGGTAATAGCGCGCTCGATTTCGGTATCGGTGAGGTTAGGATTGCCGCCGTGCGGAGGCATTGCGCGAACGCCCTTGAGAGCGGCTCCAGTGAGGCTGGTGAGACTCTTTGCTGTGAGCTTAGCCCACGCTTTGCGATCACCGATTTTCGGGGCACCGCTTACGCCCGTCGTGTGACAGACGGCGCACACCGTCTGCACAATTTCCTTGCCGCCGCGCTCACGCGCTTGCGCGCTCGCCACTTGCCCAGCAGTTGGCACAAAACAAACCGCTAGCGTTAGCAAAAGTCTCACCAGGTGGGCAGCAGTGAATCGCTGGTCCATATGCACTTGATTGTTCACGACACAATTTCCTGATAGCTTGGGACTATTTGCGCGCGTTCTGCCGAGTGGCGAGCAATGCGGCTTCGACACGGCTGCGCACGCACAGCTTGCCGAGTATGTTGGTCATGTGATTCTTGACCGTTTTTTCCGCCAGAAACACGCGCTCTCCAATCTCGCGATTGGTCAAGCCTTCGGCCACCAGACTCAAGATCTTGTGTTCGCGCTCCGAGAGCTCGCTCAACGGGTCATGCGCGCGTTTGCCGGTCAACTCGCTCATCAAGCTGGCTGCCAGCGAGCGCGAAACATAGACGTCACCGGCGGCGACCATGCGCACGATATTGGCCAGATCGTGTGCCCCCACGCCCTTGACCACGTAGCCCCGAGCGCCGCCTTTGAACGCGGCGAGCAAGCGGTCTTCGTCGTCAAAAGCCGTCAGCATCACAACCTTCGTTGCCGGGCAGGCTTGCGCCAACTTCTCCACCGTCACCAGCCCACCCCAGCCGGGCATGCCAATGTCGAGCAGCACAACATCCGGGGCAAGGTCCATGGCCAGACGCAGCGCTTCCTCGCCGCTCTCGGCCTGCCCCACAACGACGAGATCGGACTCGGCGACCAGCGAGTGGGATACACCCTCGCGAAACAGCGGATGATCGTCGGCGATAACGATGCGGATAGGTTCAGTCATACGCCCTCGCCGCTGGTCAAGGGTATGTCGGCCCGCACCACCGTTCCCTGACCGACCGCGCTCCATAGGTAAAACGTTCCCCCCAGAAGCTCGACGCGTTCGCGCATGCCTTCTAGACCCATGTGACCCTCGGTTTGCGTAGTTTGCGGATCGAAGCCTTTGCCATCGTCGCGCACTGAAACCTGTAGCCGACCGTCCGAGATGCCCAGGGCGATGAGCTGCTTGGCCGCGCCGCCATGGCGCAGTCCATTGGCCAACGACTCCTGTAGCAGACGATACAAGGTGAGCTTGACCGGCAGCGGAGCATCTTCGGGCAAGTCGTTGATGGTCAGCTCAACGTCCATTCCAGAGGAGC
The DNA here is from genome assembly GCA_003133245.1 of Rhodoferax sp. Taxonomy (GTDB): domain Bacteria; phylum Pseudomonadota; class Gammaproteobacteria; order Burkholderiales; family Burkholderiaceae_C; genus Rhodoferax. The sequence goes on from PKWM01000044.1 coordinate 1,768, forward strand.
GCTTGTAGTCGCGTAGCACGCGCCGCGCGACATCGGCCAGAGACAGCTCCTCGATATTGGGTAGGTGCAGACCCTTGGAGAGAGAACGCACATCTTGCTGCGCCGAATTCAGCGCTTCCTGAAGTTTCCTGAATTCCTCGGCCACCGGGGACTCCGCGCCGGTCGCCGAACCGCAGTTGCTGCACATGTTGGCCAAGGTTTCCATGCGCATCGCCGCCAGGGCAATTGCCTGCACCGGGCCATCGTGCAGATCGACCGCAATGCTGTGCAGCAATCGTTCGTTGCGCGCCGTTGTGCCTGCGGCGGCGCGGGTCACCCGCTCAAGAACTCGCTCCTTTTCCGCCAACCGGTTCGTGAGCTGAGAGACGTTTTCCTGCATTTGCTGTTTCTGGATAGCGATGGGTTTGCTTGCGCGTCTGATCAGGACGACCAGCAGCAGATACATGACGCTTGATACCGCGATCACCAGCAGCCAGCTTTGTTGCCGGGCCGGGCCGATGTCCTGGGCCAGGACAGCGCTGCCCTGACGGATCTCCGCAACCATCGGAATCGACCCGGATTTAAGAAGATGTACCGGCGCGTAGATTCCAATAAGCTCCGAAGCGTGCGCACCCGGGTGCCATGGCTCGTCATCCTTAGGTGTGAATATCCGCGTTTGCGTTTCGCCCCGAAACGCGGCGGCAAGAGCGGGTTTTATCTCGGATTGCAGACCAATCTGAGTGAGATCAGTGCTGTAGAGGATGCGTCCGTCGGGTGACCACAACTTGAACGCCACGATACGCTCTGCGAGCCTCGTTGCGTGAAGCAGTTTGTCCAGCGCAAGCATGTCGGCATCGCTCAGCAAGCCGCCACTGACGAGGGCCTGAGCTTGGTCAGAGAGGACGCTGTCCGCATACAGGGCATACAACTCGCCCTCCTGGTCGATCAGTTTTTTCTCGGTCGCCCCGCTGAACCAGACGCCCATCACCAGCATCCCGACCAACAGCACGGCGAAACTGCCGGCCAGCATTGAGTGGGTGAGGTTCATTCGAGGGGAGAAACGCATGGCGGTTGCCGGATCGTGGTAGGGACTGAAATCGTGGTCAAGGCGTAAAAAATCAGTATAGAGCATCCAACTCTCAATCGGATCGAGCATCACTTTTAAGGATATAGGTCCTGTAAAAAAAAGGACCAAGGTCATGCCAATTTGTGACCATCGCCCGTTGTTGCAGCTCCAGGCTTTCTCAACAATAGCGTTGACTGCATTGCATTGCATTGGAGCGTATGGGTGCACTGCAAGTCAAGTCTTACGTCAACCCTTACGCAAAGGAGAATAGCGATGAAAAAACTTCTTGATAGATTAACCGCCGTGATTGGTTTGGCCCTGTTTTCCCCCTTGGCATTAGCCTTTCAGTTGGAGGAGGTGCATTCCTCCATCGGGAAAGTGATCCTGTACGCGTTTGCCCTGAGCGCGGCCGGCATCGTCGCCGTTGTCTATTTCAGGCAAGTGCCGGACAAGCGCACAGACACTTTGCAGGGAATGCTCAATAACGAAACCAACGCAACACAAACCGTTGAAGCCGATGCTCTTGTGATCGAATGCGTACGCAAGATGGCTGGCCAGAAGATCGGTGCCCTGATGGTGATGGACTGCGGAAAGCTGGTCGGCATCTTCACCGAGCGCGATGCTCTGAGTAGGGTGCTGGCTGCCGGTCGCGATCCCCGCGACACAAAAGTCGTCGAAGTGATGACGACAGATCCATGCTGCGCCTCGCCGGAGATGACCGTGGGCGATGCGATGGATTTGGTTGCCAAAAATCACTTCCGGCATCTGCCGATTGTGGCAAACGGCAAGGTCCAGGCGCTCTTGTCGAGCCGCGATCTAACGCATTGGTTGGGAAAGAATCGAGAGGGTGAAGTGCAAGATCTGGTCGAATTTGCCCATCAGGCTTGAGCATCAGGAGAAATGGTGCCAATAGATAAATCGCGGCGTGGCTTTTTAGCCAAGGCGGCCACCGCCAGCACACTCAGCATCACGTCGCTGATGGGCACCGCAGCGTTGCTGACCAATTCCGACGACGCAGCGGCCAATAGTACCTGGGCCGAGTGGTTTCAGGGTAACTACCGCTTGATGACCGACGCGGAAAAAAAGCAGGCGAGGGCGCGCCTGGAAAAGCGCTACTCAGCCGAGTTTCACAAGAAGGTGACGGTCGATGGAACGCCTGCCGCCGAGGGTGTGCTGTTCGGCTATGCACTGAATGTTCAGAAGTGCATTGGTTGCCGCCGCTGCGTCAAGGCCTGCGTCCAGGAAAACAACCAGTCGCGTGGCGATGAAGCGCACAAGGGCAAAGAAATCGAGTGGATTCAAGTCCTGAAAATGGAAAAAGGCGAGTTCACCCAGGAAAAAATGAGCAAGGGTTACCCCAGCGACGCGGGAATCCAGGTGGGTGGCAATGCCTACAACCCGGTTGGCGTGGTGCTTGAAGGTGAGTACCACTATCAGCCCGAAAAGGTTCCAGAGAAGGATGCCCTTTATATGCCGATTGCCTGCATGCAGTGCGAAAAACCGCCCTGCGTCAAGGTCTGTCCGGTGCGCACGACTTATCGCGAGCCCGACGGCATCGTGGTGATCGACTACAACTGGTGCATTGGCTGCAAGCAATGCATTGACGCCTGCCCCTACTGGGCACGCCGGTTCAACTTCACCGCTCCGAATCTACCCGAGGCAGAAATGAACCCGGTCACGCACTACCTGGGCAATCGCCCGCGCATGCGCGGTGTGGTCGAGAAATGCACCTGGTGCGTGCAGCGCACCCGCTCGGGGCGCTACCCGGCATGCGTCGAAGTTTGCCCGGTGGGCGCACGCAAGTTCGGCAATCTTCTTGATCCCGAGAGCGAAGTGAGTCGGATTTTGGCCAGAAAAAATGTCTTTAGACTGAAGGCTGAGATCAACACTTATCCAAAGTTCTTCTACTACTTTTGACTAAGAAGTGAAATCATGCGTTCAATCATTCGATTCACCATAGACTTTGCTGCTTATGTCATCAAGGGCGGCCCCAGGTTTTATGCCTGGCTGGCGTTTCTCGGGGTTCTTGTGCTGGCCCTGTTGTACGGCACCTACCTGCAGAACACTGAAGGTTTGATCGTTACCGGTTTGACCAATCAAATCACCGACGGCTTGTACATTGCCAACTTCGTTTTCATGGTGGGTGTGGCGGCTGGGGCGGTCACGATTGTGTTCCCGGCTTATGTCTATCACCACAAGGGCCTGCACGAGGTCACGGTTTTGGGAGAAATGCTTGCCGTCTCGGCGGTCATGGCGTGCAACCTGTTTATTTTGTCGCACATGGGTCGGCCCGACCGGCTCTGGCACATGATGCCGCCGATGGGCATCATCAATGTTCCAGGTTCCATCCTGGCGCTCGATGTCCTCACGCTGTCAGCCTACCTCGTTCTGAACCTGGTCGGTGGTTTCTATTTCATGTACACGCGCTATATGGGAGTCGAGATCAACCGCAAGTTCTACATGCCGCTGATCTATATCTCGATAGTTTGGGCTTTGAGCATTCATACCGTTACCGCGTTTTTTCTGAACGCCATGCCGGCCCGCCCGATGTGGAACACCAGCATGATGCCGATTCGCTTTGTTTCCACGGCTTTCGCCGCCGGTCCGTCGCTGATCATTTTGCTGTTTTTGTTCATCCGCAAGAACACCAAGTTGTGGATCGAAGATTCCGCCATCAACACACTCTCGACCATCGTCACCTTCTGCCTTGGCATCGCGCTGTATTTGACACTGTCTGAAATTGTGACCGAACTCTATGCCGTCACCGAACACTCGCTGGGCCTGCAATACCTGATGTTTGGTCTTGATGGGTTGAACAAACTGGTGCCGTGGTTCTGGACTTCCATGGTGTTCAACATCGTCGCTTTTGTCATGCTGCTGACTCCCAGTGTGCGCAAAAATTACCGACTGCTGCCGATCGCCTGCGTTCTGGCCGTCATCGGGATCTGGATCGAAAAAGGCATGGGAACCGTGGTGCCGGGTTTTATTCCGACCCCCATTGGTGAATTGACCGAATATGCTCCAACACTGATTGAAATCCTCATCGCGATGGGTGATTGGGCAATGGGCATGCTCATTGCCACCGTGCTGATCAAGGGTGCCATCGGCGTTCTGCTCGGGGACGTGAAGTACAGCCAACAACCGTGGCGAGAGACGAGCAAGGATGCACCGTTTTACAAAACCACCTTCGAGCCAGCCAGGATGCAACCGTGGGCGCGTTCGAGTGATCCGGATGCAAAGACGGACGGGGGCTTCGGAGCAAGGCGCGCCGTCCGCGTGCACAGCCAAGGCCGCGTTGCGGTCGAGTAAAGGCGAGTAAGCGTTCATGAACAAATATACGTTCGGTAGCATGGTTCTGGCGCTTTTCTGCCTGGTGGCAGCACCTGTCCTGGCAGCAGATAAAACCTGTTTTGAGAGCCGCAAAGATGCCTCTGAGCTGACTGTGCACCCGCTTTCAAATGGTTTGCCGAGCGTGAAATGTTCGCCCAAGACCGGCGCAGTGCTGTGGTGGGGCGATCCATTCGATGACACGGTTGGCATGGAGAAGATGACCACGCCAGGGAGTCACCCCGGCGGCATCGCCGTCGTCAAGCCGCGCGAGGACAAACTCGAGCTCATGCCGCTGTGCGGGGTGGCATGCCATAACGGAACCACGCCACCGCCGCCGAAAGACAAAAACCCGCGCGCACTCACGATGCACGACGATGTTGTGCCCGATGCACTCAATATTCAGCACGGCCGTGGTGCCATCTGGTGTCTGGACTGCCATCATCCGACCCAACGCAATAAGTTGATTGATAATTTCGGCAATCCGATCAGCTTCAATGAACCGCAAAAGCTGTGCGGAAAGTGCCATGGCGATATTTACCGCGACTGGCGTGAAGGCATTCACGGCAAGCGCATCGGCGAATGGGCGAGCAACGGCAAGAAGCGCTGGTTCGTGTGCACCGAATGCCATAACCCCCATGACGTGCAGCAGGGTGCCAGGAACCACGGGTTTGCCCAGCTCGAACCGGAACGCGCGCCGGAACTGCCCAAGGGTTTGAAGAACGCCGATCACGAACGCCATGACAAGCACAGCGAGCCCCCTGCCGTTGCAACTGGATGGTTCGAGCGATTGATGCAATGGCTACGGCGCATCACCGACGGAGTCAAATGATGATTGCGAACACCCGAATTTTTTTCGGACCGCCGCTGGCTCTGCTCACCGCGGACCAGACCGGTACGCTCAAGATCAGCGGCAAGATCAATCGCACGGCGGAACGCTACCTGGAGATCATGCGGCATCACGGGCTTGAGTTGTCGCAAGCCGAGCGCGCCTGCATCGCGCATATCTGCGACATCGGCTTCATGGCTCCGCAGGAAATCCGCGAACTGCCATTCGAGGTGACAGAGACAGAATTCGAAAGTGAAGGACTGAACAAGGAGGCCTTGGCGGCAAGACTCGAAGCCGCCAGTTTTGAGGATCTTGTTGCAGTGGTAGAGGAGTTGGGGTTCTGAGAGCCCGGCGTTGGAAGAAGTGCACCTGCATCGGATGAGTCACAAACTGAAGCGGGTGAAATGAAGTGAGTAATTTAAGGAGATAGGCTATGGGTATCCATCCATTAACGATATTGATTTTTGTTGTTGTGTTGGCCGCGGGCCTTTTGTTGGGCGTTGGGCTCCAGAGCGTGGTCATCGGGGCCGCAGTTTGCGCGCTTGCGGTCTTCCTTTTGATTGCCTTGCGCGTGGCGCGTCAATGGCAAAAAGCGGTGGTTTTGAGGCTTGGAAAGTATCAGACTTTAAAGGGCCCAGGCTTCTTTTATATTCTTCCATTTATTGATACCGTCCCTTACTGGATCGACCTGCGAACGGTGACAACACCCTTCAATGCTGAAGAGACGCTGACCAAAGACAGTGTTCCGGTGGATGTCGATGCCGTCCTCTTCTGGCGGGTGGTTGATCCGAAAAAGGCGGCCATAGAAGTTGAGAATTACCGCCACGCCATCGCCTGGTCGAGCCAAACCGCCCTGCGGGACGTGATTGGCAGAACCGACCTGGCCGAGATGCTCCGGGGTCGGGAAAAGATTGACCACGACCTCTGCCAAATGATTGACCAAAGGACTGAAGCCTGGGGTATCAAAGCCCTTTCGGTGGAAATCCGCGATGTCAAGATTCCCGAGGGTCTTCAAAATGCCATGTCCCAGCAGGCTCAAGCGGACCGGGAGCGCCAAGCCAGGGTGATTCTGGCCGACTCAGAGCGCCAGGTTTCCCGCGTTTTTGAAGAGTCTGCCAAAGCCTACGTCAACAATCCCGTCGCACTCCAACTGCGGGGCATGAACATCCTGTTGGAAGGAATGCGGCAGAATTCCACCATCGTGATTGTCCCTTCAAGCGCGGTGGAATCGATGGGCCTGGGCGCAATGGCGGGGGTCACTGCACTGGCAAAGCAGTACGGGAACCCGAACGGCGGCACCCAGAGCGCTTCTACCCAGCCGCAAGCTGGAGTCGTGGCAGAATCTCCCCTGGCCTAGAGTTCATCTTGCCGGTAGCAAAGGAAGGGCGTTGACCACGTTTCATCCGGCGCAACCGACAGATGTGCAACAACCAACCAGTCAACTTACCAAACTTATCAAACTTACCATTAACCAAGGAAAATTTTATGAAACGCATTCTCTCTGCATTGATCGTCGCCGCAGCCGCAATCTCTGTCACTTCGCCTGCATTTGCTGATCTGGAGCTTGCTAAAGCTAAAAAATGCATGATTTGCCACTCCGTTGATAAGACCAAAGTCGGCCCCAGCTTTGAGGCCGTTGCAAAAAAATTCGCTGGCCAGAAAGATGCTGAAGCCAAATTGGTAGGTGCCATCCTCAAAGGTAGTTCTGGCACTTTTGGAGCTACACCTATGCCTGCCAACGCTGGTGTTAGCGAGGCTGATGCCAAGACTTTGGTGGCTTGGATATTGTCCCTGAAGTAAGCATAAGCGATACGCTCGCTCTTGCCGTTACCCAAAGCAAAACGCGGACACCGTGGTTTCCATCACCCGGTCAGAAAACACCTTGCGACCTGCATCTTCCCCCGCAGCACCAGCAATGAGCATCAGTGGAAGCAAGTGTTCTTCAGCGCGCGGCGGGTGGCACTGCCTGGCGCCAGGAGCCTGCTCCCAGTTCGCCAGCGAGCGATAACGCTCTTGCGCACCAGACTCGGCGACCTTGGTAAGCCAGTCGTCGAAAGCATCCGACACCGGGCCGTATTGCGGGTTGCCGTAAGCGCGCATGTTGTGAAAACTCATGCCGCTGCCAATGATCAAAATATCTTGATCGCGCAAGGTTTCCAGCGCCTGTCCTGCTTGCAAATGCAGCTCAGGGTCCAGCGAATTGTGCAGTGAGAGTTGCACCACTGGAATATTGGCCTGCGGAAAAATCAGCTTGAGCGGAATGAACATGCCATGGTCAAAGCCGCGACAAGCGTCAGACGCGCTGGCTCTGCCAGCGGTCGTGAGGATCTTCACGATCTGCTGTGCCAGGGCGGGTGCACCGAGGGCAGGATACGTTAGTTTGTAGGTGTGGGGAGGAAAACCGTAATAGTCGTAAAGGAGGTCCGGCTGTGCCGCGCTTGTCACGGCCCAATGCGGCTCCAGCCAGTGCGCTGACACCATCACAATGGCCTTGGGCGCGCGCGGCAGCGTGGCTGCCAGGTTCTTCAAGAAATCGGCCATGCGATTCCACTCGTCGGGCGGGTTCCAGTCCATGAAGAAGCATGGTCCACCACCGTGGGGGATGAACCATGCTGGCATTCTTGCGCTGGCGTTTGCGGATGCATTGGTCACTGTGTTGTTTCCTTAATTCCCAGACATTGCGCGTCGCCAGTTTGTTTGTCTGAAAGCCTACGATTGAACCCAAGGCAGCTCTTGCCTGACACGGGTGCAAATTAGTTGCCCGGCCTGCGCGCCAAGTCACAGGCGCACGCCAAGCGATTGTGCAATCTGGGCCAGACTTTTACCCTGTTCAGAGTGGGTGTCACGCCAGATGGCGCGACGTTCAAACCTGCCAAGATGTTCAACGGGTTGCAGTGTTGATTTCATGTTGCAAAGTCTAGCACTTGTGGTGCCAATCGTTTCCCGGTGGGAATCAGATACTTGCAACAAGCGGCCCGGCATCAAGGCGCAGCGATAGTTGCTATGGTGCCGCCTAAATTGCTCGTTTGGTGCCATTTGCACCGGTTGCGCATTGGACTGCTACGTGCCCATAACAGTCATTGAAGGTCAGTAGTGTCCCAACGTT
>PKWM01000032.1 GCA_003133245.1 Rhodoferax sp.
AGAACGTTGGGACACTACTGACTTGAATTGAACTTTTAGACCGGACAGTAAAGCTGATAACTCTTGCTCATCAGGTGCCACAATTTCAGCGCGAACAATCTTTACCCGTTCGTTTTCACTCTCTCGAAAACGATTGCGTCGTTTTAAGAGCGTCATTGAGGTAGGTCATGGAGGGTTGATAGTCGACTCCGCGAATCCAACGCGTCAACACTCGTATTCGAGTGAGAGTCTGAGCAAGGCGTGGGAGGGTTTCATGCGTCAATACAGGATGCGACAACGAATTGTTTGAGGCACCGCGCACAGTTCATCCAACGCCGTCCGGCTCGCCGCGCTGTCCACATCGATCACCACATAGCCGACTTCTTCGTTGGTGCTGAGGTACTGCGCTGCGATGTTGATGCCCGCGGTGGACAGCCGTTCATTGACGTGTGCCAGCACCCCGGGAACGTTGCGGTGAATGTGCAGTAACCGGCTGCGTCCCCCGTGCGCGGGCAGCGCCACTTCGGGAAAGTTGACGGCTGAGGTGGTTGAGCCGTTGTCGCTGTAGCGAATCAGCTTGGCGGCGACTTCTGTGCCGATGTTGACCTGTGCTTCCAGCGTCGAGCCGCCAATGTGAGGAGTCAGGATCACGTTGTCAAAGCGTGTCAGTGGTGAACCAAAGGCTGAATCATTGCCTTGCGGTTCAGTCGGAAAGACGTCAATCGCCGCGCCGTGCAGATGTCGGCTCTCCAGCGCCGCGGTCAGCGCGTCGATATCGACCACGCTGCCGCGCGACGCATTGATCAGGTGGCTGCCCGGCTTCATGGCCGCCAGTTGCGCCGCGCCGATCATATTGGCGGTCTCCGGCGTCTGCGGCACATGCAGACTGACGACATCGGCGGTTTTAAGCAGCGCGTCCAGACTGGTCATCGCAAGCGCATTGCCCAGCGGCAGTTTGGCCTCGATGTCGGTAAATATCACTCGCATGCCGAGCTGCTCGGCCAACACGCCAATTTGCGTGCCGATGTGACCGTAGCCGATGATGCCCAGCGTCTTGCCGCGCACCTCAAAAGAATCGGCCGCGCTCTTGACCCAGCCGCCGCGATGCAGAATGGTGTTCTTTTCGGGAATGCCGCGCATCAGCATGATGATCTGCGCCAGCACCAGCTCGGCCACGCTGCGGGTGTTGGAAAACGGTGCGTTGAAGACCGGAATCCCCAGGCGCATCGCCTGTTTCAGGTCAACCTGGTTGGTGCCGATGCAAAAACAACCAATGGTGGCCAGCCGTTGCGCGTGTTGTAGAACTTCGGCAGTGAGATGGGTGCCTGAGCGCACACCCACGAAGTGCGCATTGGCAATGGCAGCACGCAGCTCGCCGCCAGTCAGTGCTTTGTCATGCGTCACAACGCGCGTATAGCCGGCCTGCCGCAGCGCCTCGACGGCCGAAGAGTGAATGCCTTCGAACAGAACGGCTTCAAGTCCGCTTTTGACAGCGGAAGAAGCGACGGATTTCTGGTTCATCGTAATTTGGGTGCAGGTGGTCGGTGAAGGCAATAACAAGTGAATGAGGATTGTCAGCTTGCCGTAACGGCTGGCCGCTTGTGAAACGACATGGGTTGGGTTCTCACGCCTCCTTCGGTGCCCAGGGCCAGCAGGTCCGCCAGCGTATAGCGATCCAGGTAGTGCATGAAGCTTTGCAGAGCGCCGTTGATGATGCCGGTCAGCTGGCAAGTGCCACTCAAAAGGCACGCTGTGTCGCTGTCGAGGCATTCAACCAGGGCGAAATCAGACTCGATGCTTCGCACCACCGCACCTAGCTTGATTTCGGCCGGGGTTGCCGCGAGCCGCATGCCCCCGCCCTTGCCGCGCACGGTTTCCAGCCAGCCAGCCAGGGCCATCTGATGGGTGATCTTCATCAGATGCGCTTCGGAAATACCATAGGCCTGCGCCACCTCCGAGATGGTGCATAGGCGCTCGGGGTGTTGCGCGACATACATCAGCAGGCGCATCGCGTAGTCGCTCATCGTAGTCAGGCGCATGGTGCAACTCCGTCGTCTGAAATCAAAAAAGTGATCGCATAGTTCATTTCCGGGGGCGTATCAACAGTGGTGCGAAACGCCAGAGGTACAGGGCAAACACAGCTATCCATGCGGCGGCCGAAAATTGCAACGCCAGCATGCTGAAGGGTGTTGGCACCATAGCCACCAAACGCAAAGCCGTTGCAATCAGCATGAGTACGTAGCTTGTCACCATGCTGCGGTCGGTCGCAAGCGGCCGGCCCAGATGACCAAGCGCAGTGCGGGTCATCATGCCGATGATCAATACGGAAAAACCCGCCATGGCGATCATGTGCACCGGTAGCGCTGGCGGCATGCTTACACCGGCCGCTCTGAGGGCAGCCAGCAACAGGCCGACCCCTAAACCGGCGTAGCCAACATAGAGTATCCATACCAGCGGAATGCGGCGTATGGCGTAAGGTTTCCATGTCACCAACTGCCACAATGCCAGCGTACCTGCGGTTGCCAATGCGACCGCATAAGGTAGCGCCAGGTCAGCAAGCAGGAAAATCACTCCTGCGACGCAGGCCGCGAGTTGCACGTGACCGGTGCGGGTTCGCGCCGGAAGGGTCAGACCATTCACCGCTTGCGAGGCAAAAAACGGAATCACGCGGCGGGCAATCAGCAGTGCGACCAGAGCCATCACCAGCAAGCCGACGTTAAATCGCTGCATCAGAAGCACGTAGTCACCGCCGTGCGCGGCCAGCAAGTAGGAGGCATCTGCTGCGGCCAGACCGACCAAGAGCCAGGGTACGGCGTAGTTGCGGGCATTTTTGGCGCGGTACACCGAGCGCATCATGGCGACTGCGGCGAGCAGGAAAAAGCCCAGCTCGGACGCTGCCGCAACCAAAAACAGGTTCTGGCCACCCGCCAGAAATCCGACTCTGGCAATCAGCCACAGCACGCTCACCACGGCAAGCACACCACCCTTGAGTGGGTTGATACCAGTCCAGTTTGCGCCTGCTGTCATCAGGAACGCCACAGCGATGGTTGCCACAAAGCCCCAGAGCATTTCATGTGCATGCCAGGCAAAACCTGTCAGTGGCCAGGACAAAAATTGTGAAGCATAAATCCAAAGACCGATGGCGCTCAATGCCCATACGGCACTGAACAGATAGAGTGGACGAAAGGCCAGTTCAAGAAAGGCGCTCAGGCTCGGCGCAGTGCCGGTCAGCTGTATCGCCGTCTTGGGTTGGAGGGTGTTGTTCATGGTCACTTGGGTGGATTGATTTCTATACAAAAACAGTGACGATCAGGCTGCAACGACTTCGATGTCGGGCTCAACCATGCGCAGGCGACTTTCAATGCCCTGAAGGGTTCCCGAAATCGCGCTTGGGCATGTGCCGCACGCACCCTGGTAATGCACGATGAGCTGGTTGCCGCTCAGGCCAAGAACGTGCAGGTCGCCGCCGTCGCCTTGCAGGTAGGGCCTGATTTCCTCGTCAAGCACCTGCTCGATCTGGCGCAGGCGCTGTTGGTCTTCTTCGCTCAGATCCGCCACCGTGGCTCGCGCCGCAAAAACCGTCGCGGCCGATTGCTCGCTGGCGGCGGGCGCGGCGCGCAACGGCTCGGCAATTTCACGCACTAGCAGATCCCAGTCGGCGTGGCCGTCCTGCGTGACCGTGAGCCAGTGACTGACATAAAAAACATTGGTGACGTGCGCAATGGCAAATAACGCGCTCGCCAGTGGATCATCCCGGGCCTGATCCGCGTTTTCATACGAATGCCCCAAGCCCCAGGTTAGTGGCTCGCGCAAGATGAACTTCCTCGCGTTCGGGTTCGGCGTTTCTTCTATTTCTGCAATTTTCGGCATGTCAATGTCTCCTCAGGCATCGCCTAGCGGGGTGTGCATCGGGTCGGCCTCGGCCTCGGTCGATGTGCTGGGTTCGGCGTTAAAGGCGGCCTGCAGCGTGTGCCACGGCAGGATGGCGCACTTGACGCGCATCGGCAACTCGCTGATGCCGGAGAACACCGCCAAGCGGCCGATGTGCGGGCCGTCCTTGGCGTCGATGCGGCCGGTGGCCATATCGACAAACTCGTGAATCAGCGTCTTGGCTTCGCTCTGGCTCTTGCCCTTCACAGCCACCGTCATCATCGATGCTGAGGCCTTGCAAATGGCACACGATTCACCGTGAAAGGCGATGCGCTCAACGCTGTCGCCTTTCAGGTCCAGCGCGATGTGAATGTGGTCGCCGCACAGCGGATTGACCCCTTCGGCGTGGTGGCTGGGGTGATCGATCTCGCCGTAGTTGCGCGGCTTGCGGTTGTGGTCCAGGATCACTTCCTGGTACAGAGCTTTGGGATCAGCGCTCATGCGAACACCTTTTGCAAGCTGCCAATACCAGCGACCAGCGCATCGACATCGGAGCGCGTGTTGTAAAACGCAAACGAGGCGCGCGAGGTGGCCACCACACCCAGGCGTGCCATCAAGGGCTGTGCGCAGTGGTGGCCGGTGCGCACAGCCACGCCTTCCGTGTTGAGCAAAGTACCCACATCATGCGGGTGAACGCCCTGTACGGCAAACGACAGCACGGCAGCTTTGTCCCGGGCCGTGCCCAGCAGGCGCACACCGGGCAGCGCGCTCAATTGTTCGGTGGCGTAGCACAGCAAGTCGTGCTCGTGCGTTGCAATGGCCTCCATGCCGATGCTTAAGATGTAGTCCACCGCCGCGCCCAAGCCGACGGCGGCGGCAATGGGCGGCGTGCCGGCTTCGAACTTGTTCGGAATAGAGGCGTAAGTGGTTTTCTCAAACGTGACGGTGTGGATCATGTCGCCACCGCCCCTGAACGGCTGCATCGCCTCTAACAATGTGGCACGCCCATACAGGACGCCAATGCCGGTCGGGCCGCACAGCTTGTGACCCGAGAAAGCATAGAAATCACAGTCCAGATCCTGCACATCCAGCGTCAGATGCGGTGCCGCCTGCGCGCCATCGACCAGCACCGGCACGCCGCGCGCGTGCGCGAATGCGATCATTTCTTTCACCGGGTTGACGCTGCCCAGCGCATTCGAAACGTGGCCGACGCACACCAGGCGGGTACGCTCGTTGAACAGCGCCTGGTACTCGTCCAGCAGCAGTTCACCGGCATCGTTGATCGGCACCACGCGCAGGCTTGCGCCTTTCTCCAGCGCGAGCATTTGCCACGGAACGATGTTCGAGTGGTGCTCCAACACGGTCAAAATGATTTCGTCGCCAGCCTTGATGAATTTGCGGCCCCAGCCGTGCATGACCAGGTTGATGCTGTCGGTGGTGCCGCTGGTGAAGATGACTTCGCGCGCCTCGCGCGCGTTGATGAAGCGCTGCAATTTGACGCGCGCCGCTTCGTAGGCAGCGGTGGCGGTCTCGGACAGGTAATGCACCGCGCGGTGGATGTTGGCGTGTTCCGTGGTCTGGTAGCGCAGCAGGCGGTCGATCACCGGCTGCGGCATCTGGCTCGATGCTGCGTTGTCGAGATAGACCAGCGGCTTGCCCACCACCCTGAGTTTCAAAATCGGAAAATCAGCGCGAATACGCGCCACGTCGAAGGCGGGTGGCGTGGTGGCACTGGACGCTGGCGTCGCCGTTGGGTATGCAAGCGCGGTGTTCATAAATGGCCTGTGGTTTGTTCGAGCACGTTGCGCTCAAGTTGGCTCCGCAGTGACGCGACCGGGATGCGGTTGATGACTTCAGCGCCAAAGGCGTAGGTCAGCAGATTGCGCGCGACCACATCCGGCAAGCCGCGGCTTTGCAGATAGAAGACTTCCTCGCTGTCGAGCTGGCCAACCGTGGCGCCGTGCGTGCACTTCACATCGTCGGCAAAAATTTCGAGTTGCGGCTGGGTATCGACCAACGCTTTGCCTGAGAGCAGCAGGTTGCGGCTGGACTGCGCCGAATCGGTTTTCTGCGCGCCGGGGCGAACCATCACCTTGCCGTTGAACACGGCGTGCGCCGCGCCGCCCACGATGCATTTGTGCAACTGGCGGCTGATGCCATGCGGTTTGGTGTGGTCGATGAAGGTGTGGGCGTCGGCGAGTTGCTCGCCGCCAATCAGTGCCAGGCCATCGAGCGCGCACTCGCCACCATCGCCCGTCTGCAGCACCTTGAGGTCGAGCCGGGAAATCTGTGCGCCCATAGCGATGCTGACCGAGTGGTAGCGGCTCGCTGCCCCGAGCGACACCGCGCAACTGGCCAAGTGAAACGCTGGTTCGCTTTCGCGCTGCACCCGGACATGCTTCACTTGAGCGTTGACACCGAGCGCCACCTCAGCGACTGAATTGGTGAAATACGCGCCTGGGTGCAAGGCCACGTAGTCTTCAATCAGCGTCACGCTGCTGCCTGCGCCGGCCACCAGCAGAATACGCGGGTGGCTGGCCACATCGCTTTGTGTTGAAATAAAGAGCAGATGCACCGGTGTGGCCAACGCGGTGTCGGGCGGCACGATCAGCACGGCTGCATCGTGCAGAAATGCAGTATTGAGCGCCGGGAACAACGCATCGTGAAATGCGACGTGCTGGCCCATATTCTTCTCAATGACTAAGGCATGCGTCGTCACGGCTGTCGCCAGCGTGCTGACGCTGACACCAGCCTCAGCGCCAACGCTGGAGAGCTGCGGCGCATACACACCATCGACAAAAACCAGCCGCGTCGTCGCCTCTTCAATGTGCAGGTGCCGGGTGTCGGCTAAGGTCAATGCGGTCGGGTTGCGCAGTGGCTGAAACGATTGCCGAGTCAGCGCCGAAATATTGGTGAAGCGCCAGCCTTCTTCGTGCGGGCTGGGCAGTGTGAGCGCACCCACGCGCTCCAGCGCCTGACCACGCAATGTTTTGAGCCATTGCGGCTGCGTTGAAACCGAGGTGCCCGGCGTTTGCGCCAGGCTGGCAAGCAGGCTCTCCAAAACCCCTCGCTCAGCGACAACAGTCGTCCCGCTGTTCATGACAAAGCTCCCTCGGCCTCGGCTTCGGCCTCGATCCAGTCGTAACCGCGTTCTTCGAGTTCGAGCGCGAGCTCCTTGCCGCCGGTGCGGATGATGCGCCCGGCGCTCATCACGTGCACGAAGTCCGGAACGATGTAGTTCAGCAAGCGCTGGTAGTGCGTCACCAGTACGATGGCGTTGTCTTTGTTAGCCAACTGATTGACACCCTGCGAGACCACGCGCAGGGCGTCTATGTCGAGGCCCGAGTCGGTTTCGTCGAGGATCGCCAGGCTGGGTTCCAGCAGCGCCATCTGCAAAATCTCGTTGCGCTTCTTCTCGCCGCCGGAAAAACCTTCGTTGACGCTGCGCTCCAAAAACTCGGGGTTCATCTCCAACAGCTTCATTTTCTCGCGCACCAGATCGTCAAATTCCAGCGGGTCGAGTTCCTCACGGCCACGCTCAGCCTGCACCGTGTTGTAGGCCAGACGCAGGAACTGGCTGTTGCCGACACCGGGGATTTCGATCGGGTACTGAAAGGCCAGAAAGACACCGGCGCGGGCGCGCATTTCAGGCGCCAGTGCCAGCAGGTTCTTGCCTTCAAACAGCACTTCGCCGCCCGTCACCTGATACGCCGAATGGCCCGCCAGCACCTTGGCAAAAGTACTCTTTCCAGAGCCGTTCGGCCCCATGATGGCGTGGACTTCACCGCGCTTGACGCTGAAGTTCAGGCCTTTGAGAATGTCGATGCCGTTGACACTGGCGCACAGGCTGCGCACTTCCAGCAATACTTGGCTGTCTTTAATAATCATCCTATGCTCCCTTCGAGCTTGAACCCGAGTAATTTGGTGGCCTCAACCGCGAACTCCATCGGCAATTGGCGAAACACATCCTTGCAAAAACCGTTGATGATCATCGAGACCGCTTCTTCGGCGTCGATGCCGCGCTGAGCAAAATAAAACATCTGGTCCTCGCCAATTTTTGAGGTCGAGGCTTCGTGCTCCACCTGGGCGCTCTGGTTGCGCACCTGGATGTAGGGAAAGGTATTGGCGCTGCACTTGTCGCCCACCAGCATCGAGTCGCATTGGGAATAGTTGCGCGCGCCTTCCGCACCGGGCATCACCTTGACCAGGCCGCGGTAGCTGTTGCTCGACTGACCGGCCGAAATGCCTTTGCTCACGATGGTGCTGCGGGTGTTCTTGCCGATGTGGATCATCTTGGTGCCGGTGTCGGCTTGCTGGTGGTGGTTGGTCACGGCGACCGAATAAAACTCGCCCACCGAGTTGTCGCCCAGCAAAATGCACGACGGATATTTCCAGGTGATGGCTGATCCGGTTTCGACCTGGGTCCAGGAAATGCGCGAGTTCACGCCCCGGCACAGGCCACGCTTGGTGACGAAGTTGTAGATGCCACCGATGCCGTTCTCATCGCCCGCGTACCAGTTTTGCACGGTCGAGTATTTGATGTCAGCGTTGTCCAGCGCCACCAGTTCAACCACTGCGGCGTGCAGCTGGTTGGTGTCGAACTTGGGCGCGGTGCAGCCTTCGAGGTAGGACACCGAAGCGCCTTCTTCGGCGACGATCAGGGTGCGCTCGAACTGCCCGGTGTCCTGGGTGTTGATGCGAAAGTAGGTGGACAGCTCCATCGGGCACTTGACGCCCTTGGGGATGAAGCAAAACGAGCCATCGGTGAACACGGCCGAATTGAGCGCGGCGTAGTAGTTGTCGGCGCTTGGCACCACGCTGCCAAGGTATTGCTTGACCAGCTCGGGGTGGTTTTGCACCGCCTCGGAGATCGAACCAAAAATGATGCCGACCTCGGCCAGCTTGGCCTTGTAGGTGGTGGTCACCGAGACGCTGTCAAAAATCACATCAACCGCCACGCCCGCCAGCGCCGCGCGCTCGTGCATCGGCACGCCGAGTTTCTCGAACGTGCGCAGCAACTCGGGATCGACCTCGTCCATGCTTTTGAGCTTGGCCTTGGGTTTGGGTGCCGCGTAGTAGCTGATCGCCTGGAAATCGATCTTCGGGTACTTGACGTTAGCCCACTCGGGCTCGGACATTGTGAGCCAGTGGCGAAACGCCTTCAGGCGGAATTCAAGCAGCCAGCCGGGCTCGTTTTTCTTGGCCGAGATAAGCCGGATGGTGTCTTCACTCAGGCCCTTGGCCGCCACATCGGAGGCAATGTCGGTGACAAAGCCATGCTTGTAAGGCTGGTTCACGAGGTTTTGCAGTACCGCACTCATGCAACACCTCCTTTGCCGGTGCCTGCCTTCAAGCTAAAGCTTTCGCCACAGCCGCAGGTATTGCTGACGTTGGGATTGTCAAACTGAAAGCTTTGTTTGAGCCTCTCGGTGACAAAGTCAAGGCATGCACCGTCGAGCGTGGCCTGGCTTTGCGGGGCGATCAGCAACGTGGCACCGTGGCCTTCAAAGCGTTGTTCGTCGGTCTGTAGTTCGTCAGCCAGTTCATAAGTGTAGGCAAAGCCTGAGCAGCCGACGTTTTTGAGGCCGACACGCAGTCCAAGGCCGCTGCCGCGCTTGGCAATCTGCGAGCGGATCTGTCGGGCCGCAGCTTGAGTTAAGGTGATTGTGATCATGATTTTCCCAATAGATTCATTGTATATATATCTTATAGATTTCGCAAATCTGGAAATGATCTCTCAATCTGCGTAAAAAAAGCCAATCTCTGGGAGAGGTTGAGGCCTCCAAATTGGGAGTCGCTCAGCGCCTTGCGACAGACAAAATGGCACGGTGTTCGAGTCCATATTCTTGCCGCCGGCGACCATTTCCCAAAAGCGGAAGTCTAGAATCTAAACATGTCCGCCAACAACATTCGCCTTTTCTTGCTTGGCAACGGCATTCAGGCTTCCCGACCAATCGTCTGGATCATTGGATTTTTTGCCTTTCTCAACGTCTATCCCATTCAGGCCGTGTTGCCGATGGTGATGGATGATTTTCGTGCGTCTCCCCTGGAGGCCGGATTGACGGTTGGGGCAACGGTCCTGGCGATGGGACTGGTCTCACCCTTTATGGGCATGATCTCGGATGCCTTCGGACGAAAGACGATCCTCTGTATCTCAATGTTTGCCCTGACGCTACCTACGGCCCTGATACCCATGGTGGACGGCCTGACCGCCTTAATCGTTCTGCGCTTCCTTCAAGGATTGGCAGTTCCGGGCATGGTCGTGGTTCTCATTGCTTACATTTCTGAGGAGTTTGTCGTTGGCGGGGTGGCGCGCATGACGAGCACCTACGTGGGTGGCACCGTCATGGGTGGCTTTTGCGGGCGCTTTATTTCAGGTCATGCAGGTCACTTGCTGGGCTGGAGAGGTGCTTTTGTCACCTTGGCCATCATGAATTTTCTTGGAGCTGTGCTGGTGTTGTGGCTGTTGCCACCTTCGCGTCACTTTGTGCCAAATCGAAAAATCAGCGCCGGCATGAGAACGCTGTGGCGTCACCTTCATCACAAACGACTGATGGCGGCTTGTGCTGTGGGCTTCTGCGTCCTGTTCTCCCTGGTAGGAACTTTCACCTACGTAAACCTGTACCTTGCGGCTGCCCCTTTTCACCTTTCTACCGCTGGCTTGGCTAATGTGTTTACTGTCTATCTAGTGGGTGTCTTGGTGACCCCACTGGCTGGCCGTTATATCGACCGTTTGGGTTTTATGAAGTCTCTTCTGGGGGCATTAGCACTCTCTGCTACCGGGTTACTTGTGACCCTGATACCGTCCTTGCTTTTGGTCGTAGTCGGCTTGACAGTGTGTTCCACCGGAGTGTTCATTTGCCAGTCTGCCACCATAGGTGCAATCGCCAAAAGCGTGACCGAAGGGCGTTCTTTGGCGACTGGTATTTACTACATGAGTTACTACGCTGGCGGTGCGGTAGGCGCTTGGATTGCAGGTTTGGCCTACGAAGGATGGGGGTGGAGTGGCTCGGTCCTCACAATTATTCTGGCTCAGATCTTGGCAGCTGTAATTGTCGCTATGGTTTGGCACCAGCCAGCAAAAATTCTGTATTGATCGTGAACTATGGATGCCATGAATTGTCTGCGTCGAAATATGATTTGCCGGAGACCGCTGGAGCACTTACCAAGCCTGAATTGTTGACCGACCCCTCAACTTATTCTGCAAAGGGCTTGGCAGCCCTTTGCAGGTCTTCCTCAAGGGTGTCGGACATCTGAACACTCCGAGAGTCATTGAACCAACGGTAGTGGCGTTTAGGCGAGTTTCAGGGCAAAAAAAAATCCTAACCGTCACCAGTTAGGATTTTTGTATATGGTGGTGCAATGCGGACGTCGGTTCAAACTCGATCTCAGAACAGGTGAGGAAGGGTTCGGGCGTTTGTCCCGTGTTTGCGGAGATTGTCCGTTTCGGATTGTGAAATATGCTCTGCCTTAATGATGCACTGGTCTGCACTTTGGGTGTGTCAGACTGTCCGCAGCAATGTGAGCGTGAACCGCAATTCCCAGATGTCCTCGAATATTTTGAAGCGAGCTCAATTTGCCTGATTGACTATTTATGCTCAAATAGGCATAATGCAGCTGATGACCAAGGAAACCCGCAAGCCCCTCAAATGGATTGGCTCAGCCAAGCGCGATCTGGATGCAATGCCAGAAGACGTGAAAGACGTGTTCGGACACGCCATCGACCTTGCGCAAGCGGGTGGCAAGCACCAG
>PKWM01000046.1 GCA_003133245.1 Rhodoferax sp.
TAGTGTAGGTTTGCTCGTTCACGTTCAGCCCTTTCTATTGGCTTTTTGGCGTCCGTTAAAACATTTAACGAATCACCATAAACGTGAGCGTAATTTCGACTGTCTGTTATGTAACGCGCTTTCGCCGAATGGTCCAAAATTGCGAAAGTGTCTGACTGCCCTCCAGCTCGTTTTGCTGCTTGTCAACCATCGTTACCAGTGCCTTGGCTTTGGTTTTTCCGACACCCAATCTCGGGTTTTTCAACACTTCGTCAATGGCTGTATCAAGCCCGTTGTGATTGCTGGCAACTTCCCAAACGGCGCTTTGTAACTCGCCACCTAATTTCCAATCCCTCGGTGCCTTTTTTGGTCTGGACTTAGAGTAAAAAACACGATCCAATGATGTGGCTCCGCCGACACTGCCAAATGAATCAAATCGTTCTTTGAATGCGAGTGCCAGCCATGTAGGAAGCGGTAAATTTTCGGCGGCGCAAAGTGCAATGGCGTGCAGTAGTTCGATGGTCGAACCCGCTTCATATCGGCGGCGTCTTGTCTCCAAGTGCTCACGAATGGCGATCAAGCCCCGACACCTTGTCTCGCCATTGTGTCCAAAGTGCAAACTGGGATCACGGAAAAACAGAGCGGCTTTTGCCCATGCCGGATCAAAGCGATCTAGAACTTTTTCACCAGCATCAAAATTGGCCGCTGCCTCAAAGTGGTTTTTTGTTTTCATGCTGTCACCCTCCGTTTGAGTGCGACCACGTTGGTTGACTTACGCGCGTCTAGCAGGTTGAAAAGTGTTTCAAGTGCATGGCGCTTTTCGTCAAGGTAGCTGTAACCATCGTAATGTCGGGCTTGCACGCCACTGATGCCATGCGATTGAAGGCGACCTCGAATCTCTGTGCTGATGTGGGCGCTCGCCAGCAAAGTCTCTACGCCAGAGCGAATGCGCTTTGTTTGAAAATCTGCAATGCCCACAGCAGCATCACCGGCCCAATGACTCATGGTTATGGCGCTCAGGTGTTTTTCGCCGTTGTCAGTGGACAGGGCATAGGTGCCTTGAGGCTTCAATTCAAGCATGGCAGCAGCAGCGAGTGGAATCAATGGCACAGTGTGCGGCCGTGCTTCCTTGCCGGGCCTGCCCTTGCCGTCGTGGAGCGTGAAAGCGTTGTCGGTGACGTTGGCAGTTTTCAGATTCACCAGTTGCTCGATACGTTGCCCACCAGTCAGCAGGTGCAAGCGAAGCACAGCCCCAATAAATCCCGGCATGGCCTTGATGCTGTGCCAGTAGCTGCGAAGCTCATCGGCACTGAGTGGATTTTTGTCGGCCTTGTTTGCGCTTTCGTCCGGCTCAGTGTCACCGGCCGGATTGTGGATCACGCTGTAATTTTTGAAGTGCAGGGGGATAGTGGCCTTTGAACGGGCAGCACGGGCGGTCTGATAAGCGGCTCTGACGTATGAACGAAGTTTGTTTGCAGTGCGACCTTTGCCCAATTCGAGTGCTCGGCGCATCATGTCGGCTATTTGTTCGCCAGTCACTTGGTTGGCCGGTAACGCTGCAATATCGGGCCATGCCTCATAAACGTGGTTTTTGAAAATTGAACGTGCATCCCGGTGTGACGTGCGGCCCAGGCTTTTCAGGTGGTCACAGTAGTGCTCTAGCAAGTTTTTCAGCGTGAACTGTGCGGCCTTGCGAGTAGCTTCGGCTTTGGTTTCGGCCGCGCTGCGTTTCGCTTCGGCTTCGGCTTCAATCAAGCCACGGTAGCCACCAGCGTCTAGGTTTTTATGATGCTTTTGCGCCAGCACTTCGGCTGCACGGATAGCGGCCTGCACAGAGTAACCCTTGGCTGTTGGCTGTAGGCTTTTTGGTGGTGCGCTTGCATCGTAATTGCCTAAAACGGTACGCTCAGACTTGCCATTGATGGTGACGCGCCAGTAAAGCGTGACTCCGTTTGTCAATTTGCGGGCCTCAAGCGATCCTGACGGTATGACTTTCCCAAGGTTTGCAAACTTGCCAGAGGGTAATTCAGTGATGATTTTGCCGGGTGTTTTTGCGTCCATTTTTTCCAGTCCGTTTGTTGTCATAAAACTGTTGGTGACAGTCTGGTGACAGTTTAGGCGCGAATGGTGACGGTTGTCAACGGACTTAAATGAACGTCAAACCTATATAAATCAAGTAGTTGCTATTTGGTGACAGTTCGCGGTTATTCGTGTAAAACCGTTTTATTGGACTTTTAATCCGTTTGTCGTGGGTTCGACCCCCGCACATCCCACCATCTAAGCCACGCCAAATATAGAAAGCCAGCTACTTAATTGCTAGCAGGCTTTTTTGTTTTTGATGCCATGTAGCCATTAGTACATGACTTTGTAAACTGCGACGCTTCCTGCGGATACCTTCGCAGCGAGGCGCCACTCCAACAGGGGAGAAGATTGCTTTTGGCAGGCTACCGCAGTCCGAATACCTCTTGGTGCGGGCAGTCTGTGCGAAAACGAGAAAACGTATAGGTACTACCCGATCTGCATCGCTGCAACAAGCGCGGCTTTTATGACAACGATGCGTGCGTTACTGTTGTTTTACCAGAGCCTATCCAATAACTTCGGCACAAAAACTGCCAGACCTACCCCGAGCGCAACTATGCTGGCCAGCAAGACAGCACCGGCGGCGACATCCTTGGCATCGCGGGCCAACTCATGCCACTGCGGTGAAGCCAGATCAACCGCGAATTCGATAGCGGTGTTTAGGCCTTCTGCACACAGAACCAAGCCAATCGCGAGGATTAACAGACTCCATTCAATTAAACTGACCTCTAGCCAGCACCCGATTGCTGCGACGGCCATCGCCGCACAGACATGAATACGGGCATTCGTTTGAGTCGCCAGAAGACGCCCCACGCCACGTGCGGCATTCCGAATCGAAGCCAAACGCGATACAGAGCGGGGACTAGGCACAGCAGTTGGTTTCATGGCTGGTTCTCGTCGATCTTTTGTGTCATCGGGCATGTCTGGGTACGCCGCTGCATCTCCTGCGCCAGATCCTCAAACGAGTCGCGAGCTTGTCGACGCAAGGCGTTTTCCGCCAAAAAGTAAGAGATCCAGGATCCAGGATCAACCTTTAATCCGTAAAACAGGGTGGTCCTGTGAGCGCCGGAAGCGAGCAAATTGGCCGTCATATCCATGGATGTCAAATCACCAGAAACAAGTTTGCCAGTCAATTGATGAAGGGCGGGATGCAGTTCAATTTCATAACTGGTTTGGATGCTGGTGCCCAATATTCCCCAACTCAGCCAACCGACTTGGTTTACCAGCAATTTGTCAGGCCCCAAAGGAATGGCTTCGCTGTGCCGCACATTGCGGATAAAGCGTTCTGCGCTTCCATAATCTGTCATGACATCCCAAACTAACTGAATGGGACTGGGCACCTCCAACCAAACATTTAATTCGATGCGCTCACCTTGGCGCCTGGAAAGCACTTCTAGTGAAATTCTACAGTTTGACTCGGAGACCTGGGCTTGCGACGCGTTGTGCAATCCGAAACAGGCCAGGGCAATACAAACGCATCTGGACAATCGATTCACCAAAATTACCAGGATTTCGCATAAACTAAAGATAGGCCACCAGCAGGTATTGGCCAAATGCTTAACCCTTTGCCTTGGCTTGCCTCCGTAAAGTACTCTGCCATCGCGTACCCCAACGCGGCACCCGTCACGGTATCTTTCCAGTAGTGCTTGTTGGCCTCAACCCTCGCAAGGGCTGTCAAACTGGCGGCACCATATAAGGCAATTGGGTTGATTTGATCACCATAACGTTTTTGGATGAAGCGCGCCGAAGCAAAAACCACCGCTGCATGACCCGATGGAAAACTATCGTTTCCCGAACCGTCTGGACGGACTTCGTGAATTTGAGACTTCAAAATCTCCGTCGTGACCAAGGTGCTGCCCAACGCCCACGTCAACTGTGCCGCACCGTCCCAATCTTGTTGCCTAAATGTATGAGTGGCAGCCAGTGCAGGAAGGGCCAACGCCAAAATGTCTGACGTAGTACTCCATGACTGTGCTCTGGCATTGGCACTCAGCAAACATGCCAAGCTAAGTATTGTGATAGAAAGGATCTTTTGCATGGCTCTTTACGGTAAGTTCGCTTTTTGGTCACAAAACATCGATGCAACTGTAACCTGGTAATCCGAAAACTGACAAGCATATTTTGTCAATCCTATGGTATGACTCGACAGTGAGCTCATGCGGCACTGCAATAAAATGACAAGATAATGAATAAAACACCGAGACATGTGGCGATCATCATGGATGGCAATGGCCGCTGGGCGCAAAAGCGGATGTTGCCCAGGCATATTGGGCATATCAAAGGGGCGGCCAACCTCAGGGAGGTAGTGAAGGCCTGTTTTACGCGAGGCATCGAGTGCCTCACCGTGTTTGCCTTTAGCACCGAAAACTGGCGGCGCCCGCCCGATGAAGTGGCCCTTCTCTTTGACCTTTTTGCGCAGTACTTGAACAAAGAGGTGGAAAAACTGAGTCAGCAAGGCGGCAGGCTCAGAATCATTGGCGACCGCAGCGCCTTTCCACTGGAATTGCAGCAAGAAATGCAACGGGTTGAGGCTGCCACGGCACACAACCAAAAACTACAGTTGACGGTGGCCATCAACTACGGCGGCAAGTGGGACATACTTCAAGCCGCCAAAAACTGGCAGATCGCGCACCCCTACCAGAACGTCGAGCAAATCACCGTTGCAGAATTGGACCCTTACCTGAGCACCGCTGGGTTGCCCGATCCAGACCTGTTGATCCGCACCGGTGGCGAGTCGCGCCTAAGCAACTTCATGATCTGGCAGTGTGCCTATACAGAACTCTATTTTTCTTCTGAATACTGGCCCGACTTCAACGCCAAGTCGCTGGACGATGCTATCGATGGTTATGCCAAAAGGGTCCGGCGTTTTGGCAAAACCGATGAGCAGGTCATGAAAATATCAGCACGCAGTTCACAGCACTAAAAAAGGGTGGGTGGCCGGTTGTTTGCCGTTTTTGCCAGTTTTACGCGGCATACGCCATGGCTACGTTTGACCCCATCACGACCAGCTTGCAAGGCTTGTGCAAGAGTTCAATCAGCACCATGGCGCGGCCTTCACCGCTACTCATTTGATAGATTGCCGGCAAGCCGGCAAACGCACCGGTCTTGATCTGCACCGGGTCGCCAGACTGGAACAGGCGCCGGGGTTGCGCGCGCTGGCGGGTGGCCTCATGCGAGCGCAGTGTTTCGATCAAGGCAGGCTCAACCTTGGCGGGCTCAGCGCCAAAGCTCACCAGACGACAGACACCCAGGGTCGAGCGGATCGGCGTCCAGCTTTTGCCACTCTGGCTGGCGTCGAGGTGAATGAATAAATAGCGCGCAAAGAGCGGCTCCTGCGTGACCGTCAAGGTGCCATGGCGGATCTTCTCAGTGGCAAACATCGGCAGGTAACACTCAAAACCCTGTTGCTTGAGGTTGTCCGAGGCGCGCTGCTCCTGGCGCGGCTTGCTGTGAACGACGTACCAATGCATAAAGAAACCGGTTACCCGCTAAATACCTTTGCCGGGCGCAAGGTTCGCGCCGTAAAGCACCAGCGGAACTGGGTGATCCTGGCATAGGTCAGCCAGTACAGCAACGCACAGATGGCCACGCCAAGCATCAGCACCGGCGTGTCGGTGGACCATTCGGCCGCAATCAGTGTCGGCAGCAAGGCAACGCCCCAGATGATGGCGCCGGTAAGCGAGTTGCGCATCAAGTGGCTGGCCTGGGGCGCCAAACGGCGCACGATGCGGCGTTTGACCAGGCTGTGCAGGTGCAGGCAGTCGGGGTTGCCGACACCGACGCCGCGACGCCAGCGCCTTGATACGCTGAACAATACCTCGAGCACCGGAAAACCGCAAACCAGCAGCGGCGCCCAGGCCGATATTTCGGCGTGCCGCGCCAGCAGCAGCACCGCTAGCCAGGCAATGCAAAAACCGACAAAGTAGGCGCCGCCATCACCCATAAAAATCTTGCCCAACGGCCAGTTGACCAGGGCCAGACCCAGCACCGCGCTGACCACCAGGAAACTGGTGGTGGCCAGCTCGACGTCGCCAGACTGCAAGGCCATCAGCGCCAGGCTGCTCAGGATGATGATGACTGTGCCGCAGGCCAGGCCATTAAAACCGTCAATGATGTTGATGGCGTTGGCTATGCCGCTCACCGCAAAGGCGGTAAATACCAGCGCCACCACCGTATAACCCAGCAGCCAGTCGAGAACTGGCACATTGACGTGGGTGATCATCTCGCCGGTGAGGAACCAGCCCAGCACGCCGCTGCTCATGGTGGCCAGCAGCCGGGCGCGCACGCTCACATGCTTGGTCAGGTCTTCAGCCAAACCAAAGGCAAAGGCCGGGCCGCCCGCCAGCAGCATCGGGCCCAGCAGCAGGCGTACGCGGGGCGAGCTCAGCCACCAGGCCAGCATCAGACCCAGCACCACGGCCACACCGCCGATGCGCGGGGTGGCTTCAGTATGAGATTTTTGCACGCCAAAGATGCTGTCCAGGCTGTACTTCCCGTGCCAGTGTTTAGTGGCCACCAGTGCCACACTGACCAACAAGGCAATGCCAAAAGTGAGCAGGTAGGGCATCATAACTGTTGAGGGTCAATCCCGTCCAAGGGCTTTGGACCAGGCGCGGCGCAAGTTGCCTATTTTTTCAGCCGTCTCAGGGGTTTGGGCGGCACCGCGCAGGGCTTGACGGGTGAAGACAAAGAGCAATAGCGCAAAGCCGGTAGCCAGCGTGGTGAGCATGGCTATCAACGCTTTCTTGGGTTTGCTTTTGAGTTCGGGTGGCACGGCGGCATCCACCACCTGAATCACCGCGCCTTCACGGCTTTCGTCAATACGCGCAATTTCATACTGTTTGGCAAACAGCTCAAACAGGGTTTCGTTGTATTTGAATTCGCGGAATTTACTGATGTAGTCGTTGTCGCCGCCACTCGTGGGCTCGTCTTTTTCAGCGCGGCTAAGCTGGCTCCGCATGGCCGCAAGCTCTGTCTGCGCTTGTTTGAAATCAGGGGCAGATTCTGTGAGGTAGCCACGCATGGAGGCCAGTTTGACTTCTTGCGCGGCGATCTGGGCGCGCACCTGGGCCACTGCAGTGACAGCGGCACCGGTTGATTTGAGAACTGTCTCGTTGACTCCGCTGCCTTTCAAGGCTTGCTCGGCCTTGATCAGCTTGTCTTTGGCCTGGGCAAGTTGTTTTTCAAAGAACAGGCGGCGCTGCTGCGCTTCGGTAACGGCCAACCGGTTTAACAAGTGGCCGAGTTCTTCCACATAGGCATTGGCCAATTGCGCCGCAAAGGTCGGGTCTTTGTCGCTCGCATCAATGGTGATCAAGCCGTCTTTGCCACTGGCAATCAGCACGTTGCCGTCAAGCGCTTTGCGAGCGCTGTCTTTGTACTTGGATTCGTAGCGATCCATCAGCTTGAAGCGCTCAACCAGTGCGTCTTGCACAGTGCGGCTTTTCATGAACGCCACGTACTGGTCAGCCGGGTTCTTCAAGCCGGTCGCCGCACCGGCCAAACCGCCCAAAGCACCCAACGACTGCAGCATGGAGGCTGCGGCGCTTTGCTGCTGCTGCGGTGGCATGAACTTGGTGGTGGCGGTGAAGGTGGGCGCGATAGCAAAGCTGATGCCCAGCGCCAGCAGGCCAGCTGCGAGCGGGCCAAGAATGAGCAGGCGCAAGTTGTCAGCCACCACTTGCAGCAAGTCGAGCAGGCTGATTTCATCGTCTTCGGGCATGGATTGCCGCGCTTCGCTCGCAATGACGGGTTGGGGGTCTTGGTTCATGGTCTGACTCAGTAGCCCAGGACCTTGAAGGCGGCAACGCCCAAGCCAAATTGGGAGAGGATGGCAGTCCAGTCTTTGGCACCCTGAATAAATTGGGTGTAGCCGGTGCGGCGGTCGATCAGACCCGGCACAAACACGGTGTCCCCCGGGTAGAGGTTTTTGCCCATCACGCCCGAGCTCCAGAATGATGATTGGCGGGCGCCCCCTTCTACCGTGCCATCGGCGCGGATCACCATCAGGTTGTCGGTGTCGGCATCGCGCGTGAGACCGGCTTTGTCAATGTAATCTTTTACCGTGTAGCCGGGTTTATGGATGAATGAGCTCTCGGTGAGCACCTCGCCAAACACGCCAACAAAGCTGGGCCGGTTGGGCACGGTAATCTGGTCGCCGTCTTCCAGCCTGATGGCAGGCAGAACGGGGTCGTTGGGGTCGAGTTCCAGGGCAATGCGGCCACTGGCTTTGAGCGTTTGCAGGCGGCTTAGCAAATTTTTCTGAATTGCAACCTGCGCTTGCAGGGTAGTTGCTGTTTCTGCACTGCCCACATTTTGAAGTGAGGCGCTGGTTTGCGAGTTGATGTCTGATTCCACGCGGCGCATTGATTTGTTCAGGTTTTCTTGCTGCTGCAATCGGGTGGACTCGCGCGTGAACACGGTGCCGTAGGCGAATGCGTTTTGGCTCAAGCCACCAATGCGCCGGATGAGGTGAGGCAGGGTCTCGTCGGCTTGGATTTGGTAGATGCCGGGTGCCATCACCTCGCCACCGATGCGCACAAACTGGCTGCGCTTTTCTACCGGTACCGGCAGGTTGTTGACGCTAAAAATGGTGACCACGTCGCCCGGGAGCAGCGCGAGGTCATTGGCCGGGTCATGGTCTCGAACAGCTTTGCCGAGGTTGAAGTGGAGCAGCGTGGTGCGCACTTCTTTGGGGTCAAGGCGTTCAATGGAAGCGAAGTCCCAATTGATTTCTTCAAGCTGGTTTTTGACTTCATTGCCTACACGCTCCGTTGAAACTACTTTGCCCGATTCGTATTCCACCAAAATGTTTTTGCGGCTGTAGTAGTCCGACTGTATCAGCGCGCTCACCTCGGGAATCAGGTCGGAGACTTTCATGCCAGGGCGGTAGGTGTAGCGCAAAGGCGCAGCCACGTTGCCGCGCAGCGTCACGGCATTGGCAAACTCGGGGCTGATTTTGAACAGGGTGACCACGTCGCCATCGCGCACGGTGGAGTTCAAGCCCTCAGTGGTGAGGGCGCGCTCTTCAACGCTGCGGGGGGCTTTGCCCGGCCCTGTGTTGATGCGCTCCACCAGCACCTTGTGCGGGGTTGTCAAAATTTGCAGACCGCCGCTGTAGGCCAGCAGCTGTGCAAGGGTTTCTTCTTGGCCGGAGATCTCGTAAATGGCGGGGTTGTCGAGTGCGCCCAGCAGCGCCACGCGGGCACCGGTGGGTGGAATAACGATCACGTCACCGGGCAACAAGCGCGCATCCGCGCTGGTGTCACCGCTGTGGATGAATTTGTACAGGTCGATGGTTGACACCGCTTTGCCAGCACGCATCAATTGAATTTTTCGCATGCTGCCGGTGGCCGACGGGCCACCGCTCTCAAACAGTGCGCTGATCAGGGTGGAAAGACTGGAGACGGTATAGACCCCCGGGTTTCTGGCCTGACCGACCACAAAAATTTGAATCGAGCGCAGGCGGCCCAGGGTGGCGCTGAGTTGAAAGTTGTTGAAGACGCGGCCGATGTGGGTTTTAAGCAAAGCTTCAAGCTGATCGGCGCGCGTACCGGCCACGGTCAATGGGCCAACTTTTGGAATGTTGATCTGGCCGTTACGGTCAACCAGAAGCTTCAAATTGCCGTCTGTCGCACCCCAAATTTGAACGTTGATTTCGTCCCCTGGCCCAAGCACGTAGTTGGACGGCACCGGGACGTTGGTTAGGGATGGGAAACTGTTGGCGCCAAACAGGTTGTAACCATAAAGTGGCAAGGTGCGACCCGAAGTCTCTTGCACAAAGCTTTGAAACTGGTTGGTGCCCAACGGGTTTAGTTGAGGGCCGGGTGCATTGAAGTTGGCTTTGTCAGGGTTTTGCCCAACTGGGTTGGTAGCCGTGTCGGCGGCGTTGGTGAGCCCGGTGGCACGGGCGGCGGCCAAGGCTGCGGGCGAGAGCGTGGTTGACTGTGCCGTGGCGCCCGGTGGATCGCAGGGGCCAGCGTTCGTGCCGTTGGGCAAACGGGCCGAAACACCTGCCACGCAACCCGAGCTCACTGGTGCCACTGTTTGCGCCAGACTCAGACCACAAATCAAGCTGACGGCGGCAAAGGCGCAGAATGATTTCTTTTGTGCGCGAATAACAAAACCGATGAATGACATTGGATAAAGCCTTACAGAGTAGATTGCTGACCAAGGATCGCTACCACCCGTGATGGCACGGTGCGACAAAATCGGTTTGTTGGCAAAAGAAACGTTAGGCTACCATAAGCGATAGTCCTCTGAGGAATTTTTTGGTAAAGTTTACTCCAAGAACGAATTGAGAAATATCGCGCACCAGTGGCTAAGAAGGCCAGGCAGCGCTGGCGTTGGAAGATCACAACACCCACCGCAGCAACATGAGGCATTTAGAGAAATCATTGTAGTGCGACCGCTCCGACATTGACAAATTCCGGATGCGTGCTATATTGATGCTGTATTCAGGGGCCTAATTTTTTTGAGGAAATTTGTATGCAGAACTGTTTTTCTAAAGTTATTTTGGCTTCGGCTTTGCTCATTGCATCATCGGCGCTGCTGGCTCAGACCGCTCCGGCGGCTGATACCACAACAGGTGCTGGCGCAAGTGCATCTACGACAGGTGCGATCGGTGGCATTGCGACCTCAACCCTGGTTGTGGGCGCTGTCGTGGTGGCTACGGTGGTTGCAGTGGCCTCGGACAGCTCTTCGACGGGTACGACGGGTACGACTGGTACCCACTAAGTAAGCTGACACTTTATTTGAATAAGCGCCTTCGGGCGCTTTTCTTTTTGTGTTTTGATCATTCGCTTGCACTTGCTTAACCGTCTGCTGCTTCCGGCCTGGATGCTGCTTACGCTGGGCGGCTGCGCCTCTGGTTCACTAGAGTCGGAGGTGGCTGGCGCCGTTTTTAGAGACAAATTTGGTTTGACCCAAAACGCGACTGAAAACCACCGTCTGAATCCTGCCTACCAGTACCTTCAAGTTGAAGCGACAGGTGCCCAACCCGCGCTGTTGGTGCTCGGCTATGTGGACGCGCATCCCCTGGGGAACATTGAGGTCTGGTATTCGAGCCAGGGCGAGGTGCTCAAGCTGCAAAACGGTCGTATCGTTGGCACAGCGGGCTTGGCGCATGACTGGCGGCGTGTGTCTTTCCCCGTCGCGCCGCCTGCCTGGCTGGCGCTGCCACCCGATGGGGCGCTGCTGAGTCGCTTGCATGACGAGTTTCCAGGCTACCGGTTGGGAATCGAGCAGCGGCTTCATGTCAAACCGGGGTCAGCCGCGCCGCCCACTATTTTGCCTTCCAATTTGACCCCGGCGCTCGCGGACAAGTACCAGTGGTTTCTTGAGACGCCAGTTAACCCGGCGGACGCTGCCGTGCCACCCTCCTGGTACGCGGTCGGCCCTTATCAAGGCCAACAAATGGTGATCTTTTCAAGGCAATGTTTGACTGCCGCCTTATGCTTGAAAATTCAACGCTGGCCACCCGAGAAAGATCGTCTGTGAACTTGCGTCATACCTGTATCGCAAAGGCAGTGGCATTTTGTCTGGCTGCTGTCGTGCCGGTCTCTTACGGTGCTGCGGCCCAGATCGATAGCGCTGCGCCAGCCGTGGTTCCGGGCGAGCGCTTGAGCAACTGGCTGCTGCGCACTGCTGGCCCAAATGCGGATACAACCGCTTTGCATTGGCACGTCTATGCTGAGCGCGCCGCGCAATCTCGTTTGAAACGGGCTGTGCTGCAAAGCATTGAAGATTCAAACGCCATTGCGTTATCGAGCTCCCAAAAGCAAACCCTGTTGCAATGGCTGCAAGCCTTGCCCGTCACCGGTCGAGTCAACCTGGTGATGGCAGATGCGCGCTGGCTGCAAGGCTCCCCGGCACAAGACCCGGTCTTGCAGGTTGGCGATGACGTGGTTTTGTATCCGCGCCCAAGCACTGTCACCGTCTGGTCTGGGGCGCGGATACCTTGTGTTGCCGCCCATGTGAGTGGCGCATTGATCAACGATTACTTGAATGCCTGCTTTGGCGCTACTGCTGCGCAAGAACACGATTGGGCCTGGGTCGCGCAAAGTGATGGCACAACCCGGCGTTTTGGCGTAGCACCCTGGAACATCGAGCCGCAGGATGAGCCCGGCCCTGGTTCTTCGATTTGGGCACCGGAGCGGCGAGCCAACTTTCCCAACAGCACTTCAGACAATCTGGCGCGTTTTTTGGCAACCCAGCCACCTTATCAGGGTGACGGTCTGGCACCCGTCGATTCGGTCAAGGCTCAGACTACTTCAACGGTCAACCAGACGACGCTCAAGGCACCGCAGCTCAAAGCCAGCGACTGGGGTGAAATCGGTCTGCTGCAAACGCCGACGGCGCGCATGGCACCCGCTGGCGATGTGCGCCTGCAGATGAGCCGGGTGGCACCCTACACGCGGGGCACGGTGATGTTGCAACCGCTGGACTGGTTGGAGGCCGGTTTTCGATACACCGATATTTCAAACCGGATCCATGGCCCGGGAATTGCTGTCGGCCAAAGCTATAAAGACAAGTCGATTGACCTTAAGCTGCGTTTGCACGAAGAAACCAGCCTGCTGCCGCAGCTGGCCGTTGGCTTGCGCGACTTCGGTGGCACCGGGCTGTTTTCCGGTGAATATCTGGTAGCGGGCAAGCGCTGGGGCAACTGGGATGCCAGCCTGGGGCTGGGCTGGGGCTACCTGGGTGCGCGTGGCAACATCAAGAACCCGCTGTCACTGTTTGGCTCGCAGTTCAACAGCCGTCCAACTACCTTAACCGATCAAGGCGGCGTCCCCGCCACCCAGTCCTGGTTTCGTGGTCCGACGGCGTTGTTTGGTGGCGTGCAATGGCAAGCACCCGCCAGTGCCTGGACCTTCAAGCTGGAGCTCGACGGCAACGACTACCAGCATGAGCCCCAAAGCAACAATCAACCCGTGCGCAGCCCGTTTAATTTGGGGGCAGTGTACAGCTACTCACCCAACATCGACTTCAGTCTGGCCTTTGAGCGGGGCAATAGCCTGATGTTCGGCGTCACGCTGCACGGCGGCCTGAATCAGATCTACTCGCCCAAGCTGTTGGACCCTGTTTTGCCACCGTTTCAAACGGATGCGACAGCCATCGCCCCGCCAGCGGGCTGGGACAACACCGCCAAAAATATTGAAATCTATACCGGCTGGACGGTGCGCTCGATCTCGCAGCACGACGCAACAACCACGGTTCAAGCCGAAACGGATGGCGCACTGCACCTGCAAGAGCGGGTTGAACGGGCGATCCGGGTGCTGCACCATGATGCGCCCCCAAGCTCCAACCGTTTTATCTTGTTGCTGCAAGAGCGCGGCCTGCCCATGTCACGCCTGGAAATTGATCGGGTGCAATGGGTGGCCAGCCAAACCCAAGCCCAAGCGCCTGCATTGCGTTTACCGGTATTGCAGGCTACGGCGGGTTCGGGCATGAATACCGCGCCGCCATCTTCAACCGCTGAGCAGGCCAGCTGGGTCGGTACAAAACCAGGTTTCAAGCTGGAGTTGGGGCCCAGTTACAGTCAAAATCTAGGGGGGCCAGACGGGTTTTTGCTCTACCAGATTGGCGCACAGGCCAAGTTGGAGCAGCGCTTTTCTGACAACACCTGGCTCAGCGGCGATCTTAACTTGCGCGTGCTTGATAACTACGACAAGTTCAAGTATGACGCGCCCAGTAATTTGCCACGGGTGCGAACCTATGCGCGTGAATATGCGACCACCGCGCGGCTGACCCTGCCGCTTTTGCAGCTCACCCATGTGCGCGATCTTGGCAGCAACCAATACCTCAGTGCTTACGCAGGCATGCTTGAGCCGATGTACGCCGGAGTTGGTGCGGAATGGCTCTACCGACCCTGGCAAGGGCGACTGGCCTTGGGTGTGGATGTTAATCACGTGCGACAACGTGATTTTGGGCAAAATTTTGCGTTGCGTGACTACGGCGTCAACACCGGACACGCCACCATTTATTGGGACACCGGATGGAACGACGTCCAGGCCAAGCTCAGCGCCGGGCGTTACCTGGCCGGTGATACCGGTGCCACACTGGATGTCAAGCGCGTCTTTCAAAATGGCACCACCATTGGCGCCTGGGCCACCAAAACCAATGTCACGGCTGCGCAATTTGGCGAAGGCAGTTTTGACAAGGGTATTTATGTCAACATTCCGTTCGACGTGATGCTGCCCAAGTCGTCGCCCTCCGTTGCCAACATCATCTGGAACCCGCTGACGCGTGATGGCGGTGCGCGGCTCAACCGCAAATTCAATTTATTTGACCTGACCAAGGAACGCGACTGGCGTGCGCTGGGCTGGCAGCAAGCCAAGCCAGAAACGCTACAGTCAGCGCAGGACACCAGTTATGTGCTGAGCGAACCCGCACCCAACATTTTTCAAACCCTGCTGCCCTCCGGTGCAGCACTGGCGCACCAGGTTGGCGATATCCCGGCATCGAGCTGGATGTGGGTCGGCACTGCGGTGCTGGCGTCGAGTTTGCTCGACACACGTCTGGATCACTGGGCTGTCAACCACCAGACTCCCGCCTGGAACCGAGTCGGCAGCTTGGGCAAGAATTTGCCGCTGGCGCTGGCGCTCAGTACGGGCCTGCTTTACACCGGCATTGCCGGTGCCGAGCCCGCCAATACGGCTGAGACGGCCCTTAAAGCCGGTGCCTATACCTTGGGTGCGGGTTTACTGACGCGCTACGTTGTGGGTCGCGCCAGGCCTTATCAAGAAATGGGTTCAGCCCATTTTGACGGATTTAACAACGCTGCCTTTCAGTCGGGCTTCACCTCCAACCATGTGTCGTTGGCTTTCGCTCTGGCCACGCCGTTTGCACAAGCACAGGGGATGACCTGGTTGTATGGTGTGGCGGCTCTGAGTGCCGTGGGCCGCATTCAAAGCCGCGATCACTGGCTCTCAGATACGGTTGGCAGCGCCTTCATGGGCTACGCCATTGGCAGTTTGGTGGGCAATCAACGTAACACTGACAAGGGTGTGCATTACGTGGTAACGCCACAGTCAGTCGAGGCCAACTGGTCATTCAAATAATTCTTCAGTCATGGCTGGAGAATCACCAAATTTCATGCGTTGTGGGCGTTGCGCTTCTTGGCGCCACGCGGCGCAGGCCATAAATCCGGCACAACGCAGACTGCGATTGATCTCCGGTGTGCTCGGCAGTGAGCGTTGTAGAAAAGGAACAACCTGTATCACACCCAAGAGCAGGGCCGCTATTGATATTTTATCAGTAGTGTCCCAACGTT
>PKWM01000003.1 GCA_003133245.1 Rhodoferax sp.
TGGTGCCCCAAAAGCCCCAGGATTCGTTTTGGGTGGCGAGGGTCTGTGTTGCGTTGGTCATTTCAATCTCCGTTTGGTGTGTTGCGATGCTTGTAGTAACGCTCTGTTTGAGAGGGAAGCCAAGCTAATTTGGCCTCTTTCTTCAATCTTTTTTAGCCAAGCCTCGCGCAATAGCGACAGTAATCACTTCCCTCTGGATTGACGTAAAGGTAAGGGCGACCAGGCGCTGTGATTTCAATGCAGAGGGTGCCTTCTGCGGTGCTACCGCCCTTGCCACTGAGCCAGGTGCGCGAGCGCATCAGGTTGTCAGCAAACTCGTCAAATTCGATGGTGTCCATCTCGCGGGTTTCAGTGACCAGCACTTTGGCGGGTGATCCGCCACCAAGCTCGCTCAAGTCAGCAGGCTTGCGGGCAAAGGGCAAGGTGATACCCAACTCCTCTACTTCGATAGTGGTGTGGCCGAGCTGAACGGTACGTGGTGTGCGCTCGATGGTGATGGTCATGGTGCTCATGGTGTTTTTCCTGTTGGTTCGTCGTCAATCACGACATTTGTATCAACGCTCTGTTTGCAAGTGAAGCCAAGCAATATTTGCGAATTTTTGATTGTTTTTTTAGGGGTGTGTGCCTAGGTTGCGACACACCCCAACTTGGTGGATTCAGGCGGCAATGCGGTAGACGCGGTGTCCTTGGGTTTTGTCCGATGTGATTGACAAGCCGAGCTTCTTTTTGAATGCGCCCGCAAAGGTGCCGCGCACGGTGTGGGCTTGCCAACCGGTAGCCTCGATGATTTGGTCAATGGTGGCGCCCTCCGTGCGTTTGAGCATTTCGATGATGGTGGCCTGCTTGCTGTGGGCTCGGGTGCCGGGCGTCTTGGTGTCTTGTGCCGGTGCCGATTGGGGCGCCACGTTGGCCACCAGGTTGGCGCCAAGGCCGGGCGTGGCCGCCATGGTTGCCACGGCAGGCTGCGCGCGACCCAGGGCCTCGTAGCCCGGTGAGGCCACCAGCCAATCGGTACCGTCATTCATGATGAGCTCGCGACCCAGCAAGGCGTCAAGCACCTTCTTGCGCGCGCCCCCCTTGACGCTGTCGGGGAACCAATTGATGCGTCCGCCGTTGTGGTCCAGCGCGTGTTGCAGGACTTGGGTTTGCGTGCTGGTGAGTTGGATAGTGGTCATGATTCGTTCCTTTCGGATGGTTGATTAGGGGATGTGATGAACGCTCTGTTTTGAGGTGAAGCCAAGCTTTTTCTGCTTGGCTTGTGATTTAAATTGAAGTGTTGGCAATTTCTGACTCTGTAGGCTTTGGCATCGATAGTCCAAGCTCCACGCCTGCTTTGAAGGCGGCTTCCAGCGCGCTGTGCACACCCCAGACCGAGACGTCATGAAAGTCCAGGCGGTCTGAGTTGCGTGTCTCAAGGGTTTCGATGTTGAGGTGCTTTTCGGCAATCTTGCTAAAAATTCGGTTGATGGTGGCGGTCATTTGATTTCTCCGTTTGGTGTGTTGCGATGCCTCCAGTAACGCTCTGTTCGCCAGTGAAGCCAAGTCAATTTCAATCTTTATTTGATTGTTCATTTGCTTTAGATCAACACCTCAACTTCCGGCAAATTTGCCGAAGGTTCAACGACCAAAAACAAGCAAATTTGCATCTCTGCCAGACGACCCTGAGGCATCACTTCTGGAATGAACAAACACCTTTCTTTAATTCATGGGACTATCGATTCGCGCCTACGCCCGCCGCAGAGGGGTCACCGACACCGCCGTGCACAAGGCAATTCGCACGGGTCGAATCACGCCGCTGTCCGACGGCACGATTGACCCCGAGCGCGCAGATGAACAGTGGACGCGCAACACCAGCGCGCCTAAAACGGGCACGACCAGGCAGGCGGTCAAGGTCTCGGTGCCCGAAGATCATGGAGAGGCGAGTACACCCGTCAGTGCTGGCGCAAGTGCGTCTGGCATGTCAGGTACAGGACCCGTTGGCGGCACCGGTGGCACCTCGCTTTTGCAAGCGCGCACTGTCAACGAGGTGGTCAAGGCGCAAACCAACAAGGTGCGACTGGCCCGGCTCAAGGGCGAACTCATGGATCGGTCGCAGGCCATTGCTCACGTGTTCAAGTTGGCAAGGTCTGAGCGTGATGCCTGGTTGAACTGGCCAGCGAGGATTTCCGCGCAGATGGCGGCCAAGTTGGAGATTGACGCGCACACCATGCACATCGCACTGGAAAACGCCGTGCGAGAGCACTTGCAGGAATTGGGCAATCTGATGGCCAGTGTGGACTGATGCAAGCAAATACGCAGGCCAATCATTACGACGGAGCCATTGAAATCGAGCGTGCATGGCGCGATGGACTAACCCCCGACCCGCTGCTCTCAGTCTCCGAGTGGTCAGATCAGCACCGCATCCTCTCCAGTAAAGCCTCGGCTGAACCGGGTCGCTGGCGCACCAGCCGCACGCCGTATTTGAAAGACATCATGGACTGCTTGTCACCGAGTTCGCCGGTGGAGCGCGTGGTGTTCATGAAAGCGGCGCAGGTCGGCGCCACCGAATGCGGTTCCAACTTTATTGGCTATGTGATCCACCATGCTCCCGGCCCCATGATGGCGGTCTGGCCCACAGTGGACATGGCAAGGCGCAATTCCAAGCAGCGCATTGACCCCTTGATTGAGGAGTCAGCGGCGCTGCGCGAACTGATATCACCACCCAGGTCGCGAGATTCGGGCAACACCATCCTGGCCAAAGAGTTCCGGGGCGGCGTGCTGGTGATGACCGGAGCGAACAGTGCAGTCGGACTACGCTCGATGCCGGTGCGCTATTTATTTTTGGACGAGGTTGACGGCTATCCGCTGGATGTGGAAGGCGAGGGCGATGCGATATCGCTGGCTGAAGCGCGCACGCGCACTTTCGCACGGCGCAAGATATTCATTGTCTCGACGCCGACCATTTCGGGCGTGTCAGCCATTGAGCGCGAGTACGCGGCCAGTGACCAGCGACGCTACTTTGTTGCCTGCCCGCATTGCGAGCACCGACAGTGGTTGCGCTTTGAGCAACTGCGCTGGGAGAAAGCCAAACCAGAGACCGCAGCCTATGTTTGTGAGAGCTGTGAGCAGCCCATTGCCGAGCACTACAAGACGCAGATGCTCGAGACTGGCCAGTGGCGAAGCATGCTTGAAGTGGATGCGAAGGAGGCCAGCCTTGGCGGCAAAGTTAAAAAGACCGCTGGCTTTCACTTGTCCAGTTTGTACAGCCCGGTGGGATGGCGAAGCTGGCGTGACGTTGCGGCAGCGTGGGAGAGTGCGGTGAGCAAAGAAAGCGGATCGGCCGCTGCGATCAAGACGTTCAAGAACACTGAGTTGGGTGAAACCTGGCTCGAAGAAGGCGAAGCGCCCGATTGGCAGCGCCTGATTGAGCGCCGGGAAGATTACCGAATCGGCACGGTTCCAACGGGTGGCCTGCTGCTGGTCGGCGGTGCCGACGTGCAAAAAGACCGCATCGAAGCATCCGTCTGGGCGTTTGGCCGAGGCAAGGAATGCTGGTTAATAGAGCACCGGGTCATCATGGGCGACACCGCGCGCGATGATGTCTGGAAGGGTTTGGCAGAAATGCTCAGCGAGCGCTGGACGCATGAGAGTGGTGCGCTGATGCCCTTGGTCCGACTGGCGCTTGATACAGGCTTTGCCACGCAGGAGGCTTATGCCTTTGCGCGCGGTTGCCGCGATCCGCGACTGATGCCGATCAAAGGTGTTCGCAGCGGGGCCATGGGCGGTGCAGCCCTGATTGGCACGCCCACAGCGGTCGATGTGACGCAAGGAGGCAGACGCCTGCGTCGGGGCATCAAACTCTACTCAGTTGCGGTAGGCATGGCCAAGATGGAGTTCTACAACAACCTGCGCAAAAGCGCCGAGGTGGGGCAAGACGGACAGACACCCATTTACCCGGCCGGCTATGTGCATTTGCCCAAGGTCGATGCGGAGTTTGTGCAGCAGTTGTGCGCCGAGAGTTTGATCACCCGCCACGACAGAAACGGCTTTGCGCATCGCGAGTGGCAAAAGATGCGCGAGAGGAACGAAAGTTTGGATTGTTTTTGTTACGCCCGAGCCGCAGCTTCCAGTGTCGGTCTGGACCGCTTCGAGGAGCGCCACTGGCGCGAGTTAGAAAAGCAACTCGGACTGGAGCACCCACCCGACCCGCAAGTCAATGCCAATCCTGCAAATTTGCCCCTGCAAACCCCTGATGCCAGCCCCAGTGCTGGCATTGGTGCTTCTGGGGCACCCAAACCCGCTCGACGCGTCATCCGCAGCCCCTGGCTGAGGCGCTGACGCGCTGGCTCTTCGTGCGGGCACTTTGAGTGCCCATTTTTTTGTTCCTTTCATTTTTAACTGGAGTTTTATCCCATGAGTTTGCAAACACGCGTTGAATCCCTGGTCCTGCGCTTAGCCGCTGAGTTCAAGACCATCTATGCCCAGGTCGGCACACTGGCCAATTTGTCAACCACCGACAAAACCAATCTGGTCTCCTCAATCAATGAGTTGCGCAGCCAGATCAGCACGTTGGCCGGTATCACCATCATCGACGATGCCAACTCGGCGGCCATTGCCACCACGTTCTCGGCCAGCAAGATCACCACCTTGCTCGATGCCCTCAAGGCCGACTTGCTCGGTGGCGCTGATGCAGCGTTCGATACGCTGAAGGAACTACAAACTGCCATTTTGAGTGACGAAAGTGGCATTACCGCGCTGCTGACAGCGGTGGACAAGCGCGTGCGCTTTGATGCGGCGCAGGCGCTCACGGCTCCTGAGCAGGAACAGGCGCGTCAAAACATCGGTGCCATCTCGGCCGTGGCAATTGGCAACCCGGACACCGACTTCGTCGTCGCGTTCGAAGCCGCTCTCATTGCCTGATCGATTTGATCTGAGCGCTAGATCATGACCCTGGCTCAACACATCACCGAATTGGCGCAGCGACTCGCCCTGGAGTTTAAGAGTCGCATCAGCGCCGATCACCCGGGCGTGGCCAAAGCCTGGGTCTGCTTTGGGTTTGAGATCAGTGATGTAGTGATTCGGTCCTCTTTCAATGTCAGCGCCGTAACGCGCATGGGCTCGGGCGTGTACCGGGTGAGTTTCACTCACGCAATGGTCGATGCCAACTACTGCTGGCAGGCATTTGCCCGCAACGCGGGCAATCAGTCCTCCATGAAGCAAGCCGCGGCGCGCTTGTTGGCCGAGACCAAAACTCCTGAGTTTGTGGATGTGATTTGCACGACCGCCTCTGGCACTTTGTCTGACACCACCGAGATGAACATCACTGTTTGGCGTTGATATGTCCTACACACAAGACCAACTCGAAGCCCTGCAGGCGGCGCTCGCCCATGGAGAAAGACGCGTCACCTTTGGTGACAAGACGGTCGAATACCGCTCCATCGAAGAGCTGCGCCAGGCCTTGCACGAAGTGCAAAGCGGGATGTTCAAGCAGGCCGTCGCCACTGGTTTGTGGCCACGCGCACCCCGGCAAATACAGATCAACACCTCCAAGGGCACCTGATGCAAACACGTCCCCTGATGGGCTGGTTCAAGTCCATTCGTAAAAGACTCCTGGCTCCAACGCCCACTTATGACGGCATCGGTCCTGGCAGGCGTGCGCTGGCCTGGT
The DNA here is from genome assembly GCA_003133245.1 of Rhodoferax sp. Classification (GTDB taxonomy): domain Bacteria; phylum Pseudomonadota; class Gammaproteobacteria; order Burkholderiales; family Burkholderiaceae_C; genus Rhodoferax. Next base: position 5,648 of record PKWM01000003.1, read on the forward strand.
CGGTGGGCAACCCCGGCGCAGTCTCAGCCATGCTGTTCAATCAAAATGAACTGCGCGCCAAGAGCCGCGACCTGGTGCGCCGCAATGCCTGGGCCAACTCGGCGCTGGAATCCTATGTGGCCAATGCCATCGGCACCGGGATAAAGCCGCAATCGATGCTCACCAATGCTGTGCAGCGCGAAGCCGTGCAGGCGCTGTGGCGCAACTGGACGGTGGACGCCGATGCCGCCGGTCTGACCGACTTCTACGGCCTGCAGGCCATGGCGTGCCGCGCCATGCTCGAAGGTGGCGAGGCCCTGGTGCGCCTGCGCTATCGCCGACCTGAGGATGGCCTGAGTGTCGCTCTGCAACTGCAAGTTTTGGAACCAGAGCACTTGCCGGTGCACCTGAACACGACCACGGACAGCGGTAACCTGATTCGCGCAGGCATCGAGTTTGACCGCCTGGGCCGACGCGTGGCCTACCACCTGTACCGCGCGCACCCCGAGGACGGCATGCTCGCGCCGATGTCAGGCGCCGGGGACCAGAGCACGGTTCGGGTCGATGCCAAAGAGATCGTGCACCTGTACCGGGTACTGCGCCCGGGTCAGATTCGCGGGGAACCGTGGTTGGCCCGGGCGCTCGTGAAACTACACGAGCTCGACCAGTATGACGATGCGGAGTTGGTGCGCAAGAAGACTGCGGCCATGTTTGCCGGCTTTGTGACACGCCTGACACCTGAGGACAACCTGCTCGGTGAAGGCTTGCCTGATGCAAGCGGCGTGGCGCTGGCCGGGCTGGAACCCGGAACCATGCAGATTCTCGAGCCCGGTGAGGACATCAAGTTCTCGCAACCGGCCGATGTGGGAGGGTCTTACTCGGAATTCCTGAGAATGCAGTTTCGCGCGGTGGCCGCCGCCATGGGTGTTACTTATGAACAACTCACCGGCGACCTCACGCAGGTCAACTACTCCTCGATTCGAGCCGGGCTGCTGGAATTTCGGCGCAGGGTGGAGTCCTTGCAGCATGGTGTGATCGTGCACCAGTTGTGCCGACCCATCTGGCAAGCCTGGATGGATCAGGCGGTGCTCGAAGGTGCTTTGAGTCTGCCGGGCTACGGCTTGGGGAGCAACGCGCAAAGACGGGACTACCAGATATGCAAATGGATTCCGCAGGGCTGGCAGTGGGTTGACCCCTTGAAGGAAGCCGATGCGATGAAGGCGGCGATTCGATCAGGCCTCATGAGTCGCTCTGAGGCAATCTCGGCCAATGGTTATGACGCAGAAGACGTTGATCGGGAGATTGCCGCAGACAACGCGCGTGCTGACAGCTTGGGTCTGGTGTTTGACTCCGATCCTCGCTACGAATTGGCTGCGGCACCGACAGTTACCACTCCTGTGGTCGCCCCAGATACCTCACCTCAAGGAAACTGACCATGTTTTTGCCACACTTGGCGTCTCGTCTTTACGGGACGCCGCTGCTGCTTGCGCGCTCCAAACTCGACATCATCCTCTCGGTGCTGGGCAGTCGCGTTGGCTGGAGCGAATCTGCGCCGGATCTGGCGCATTCGGCCAATTCGGCCCATTCGTCTCGATTGGGACCGTTTTCTTTGGTGAATTTGCCCCAAGACCTCTCCAGTACGACCAGCGGCATCGCCATGATTGGCATTCATGGCTCGCTGGTGCGCAGAAATATTGATGCTCAGGCACAGTCCGGGCTGATGTCCTATGCCGAGATTGCCAGTGCGCTCGACAGCGCTGCTTCTGACCCATCGATCTCGGGCATTTTGCTCGATATTGACTCACCCGGAGGCGAAGCCGGTGGCGTGTTTGAGTTGGCGCAGCACATTCGGGAAATCGATGCCATCAAACCGGTGTGGGCGCTCTGCTGCGACAGCGCTTATTCCGCCGCCTATGCCATTGCCTGCGCGGCGTCTCGAGTATTGGTGACCCAAACCGGTGGTGTCGGCTCGATTGGCGTAATTGCCATGCATGTCGACCAATCGGCTCGTGATGCCCAGCAGGGTTATCGCTTTACTGCGGTGACAGCGGGGGAATGCAAGAACGAACTTTCGCCGCATGAACCCATGAACAAGGCATCAACCGCGCGACTGCAAGCCGAGGTGGACCGGCTCTACGGCTTGTTTGTTGACCATGTGGCCGCCATGCGTGGCATTGCAGCCAAGGCAGTGCGCGCCACTCAGGCAGCGAGTTACTTCGGACCCGAAGCGGTGGATGTGGGGCTGGCGGATGCGCTCTGCGCCTCGGATCAAGTCATCGCTGAGTTTGCCGCATTTCTGTCGAGCAACCGGGTGCACAGCCTGGTGCGGGCAAGTGCCACCCGGGTTATTTCCACATCGGCTGCGGCCTTTGCCACAGATGACTCGGATTCTGCTGCGACAAAACCATTGCAACAACCAAGTTCACCCCTTCTTAACGTCAACCCAAAGGAGATTCTTATGACGCAAGACACAGTGCCCAATGCGGCACCCCTTAACCCGCAGCCATCGACCACTGCTGATTTGCCAACAACTGGCGGCACCCTTGAGGGGGAGGATCTCTTGAACGCAGTGCCAACGCCTGCAACCAAGCCAGATCAAGCCGTAGTGAATGAGGCAACAACCTCCGCAAGCGCTTCTGGTACGCCGAGTGCGATGCCGATGGCAACGCCCAATGAACCGTCCGGCGCGGTTGCCAGCGCAACGCTCGCAGCGCACGCACAGGCCCAGGAGATTGCCGAGTTGTGCCAATTGGCCGGTCAAAGCACACGCATTGCCAGCTTCTTGGCCCAAGGCGTGACTTCAAGCCAGGTGCGGCAAACCCTGTTGCAGGCGCGCGCCCAAAGTGAAGAAATCACTTCGCTCATTCACCCCGATGCGCCGTCAAAGGCTGCTGCGGCCAACGCCGGTGTCTCTGCCGTGCTGATGGCAGCTGTTAGAAAACTAACAGCGCATTAAACGGCTGAAATTCACAAATTTCTATCAACCATTTTGAAACAAGGACTCCCTTATGAACACGATCAACGAAGCACCCAATCTGGGCGACTTGCTCAAGTACGAAGAAGACTCTCTGCGCTACTCGCGCGAGGTCGCCACCGTCGCGGCTGGACAAAACCTGGAACTCGGCGCGGTGGTTGCGCGTGAGACTGCCTCGGGCAAGCTCAAACGACTCGACCCTGCGGCCACTGACGGCACCGAAGTAGCGGCTGGCATCTTGCTGCTTGCAGTTGACGCCAGCCTGATCGATGTGGCGGGCTCGCTCCTTCTTAGTCGTCACGCCGTGGTCGCCTCCAGTGCGGTGGTCTGGCCCTCTGGCATCTCTGCGCCGGATCAGGCAGCCGCCACAGACACCCTGGCAACGCTTGGCATCCTGATTCGCCAATCCGCTTGATTCACTTGTGCCTCATTCACACTTAACTGGAACCATTCACCATGAACAACCCTTTCAACAATCCCGCTTTCTCGATGGCATCCTTGAGCGCCGCCATCAACATCATCCCGAACCGCTTTGGCCGTATCGAGGCCTTAAAACTCTTTCCAGAAAAACCGGTGCGCACGCGCCAGATTCTGGTGGAAGAACAAAACGGCGTGCTCAACTTGCTGCCGACTCTGCCACCGGGCTCGCCCGGCACGGTGGGAACGCGGGGAAAGCGCAAGATGCGCTCGTTTGTGATTTCCCACATCCCGCATGATGATGTGGTGTTGCCCGATGAAGTCCAGGGCATTCGCGCCTTTGGCAGCGAGACCGAGATGGAAACGATCGCTTCGGTGATGGCGCGCCACCTGCAGACCATGCGCAACAAGCATGCCATCACCCTGGAAAACTTGCGCATGGGTGCATTGAAAGGTGTCATTCTTGATTCAGACGGCTCGGTCATCTACAACCTGTTTGATGAGTTTGGCATCACGCCCACCGCGATCAACTTCGATCTGGCCAATGCCGCGTCCAACGTCAAGAAGAAGTGTGCTGATGTGCTGCGCCACTTCGAGGACAACCTCAAGGGCGAATTCATGACAGCGGTGCACTGCCTGTGCTCACCCGAGTTCTTTGATGCGCTGACCGACCATGTCAAAGTGAAAGATGCCTTTGCCTACAGCCAGCAACGTGCTGTGCTGATTGACGACATGCGTGCCGGTTTCACGTTTGGTGGCGTGACGTTCGAAGAATACCGGGGCCAGGCCACGGACATGGACGGCGTGACGCGGCGCTTTATTGCGGCGGGCGACGCCCATGCATTCCCCTTGGGCACGGTCGACACCTTCAGCACCTACTACGCTCCGGCCGACTTCAACGAGACCGCCAACACGCTGGGCCAAGCCCTGTACGCCAAGCAGCAACCGCGCAAGTTCGAGCGCGGCACCGACTTGCACACGCAGAGCAACCCGCTGCCGATGTGCCACCGCCCGGGTGTGCTGGTCAAGCTGACGATGGCTTGATGGTGACGTTGATCGAGCGCGTGTATGCGGCGGCGGCCAGTGCGGGGTTCTTAAAGACCTGCGTCTGGCAGCCCTTGGATGGCAGCGCGGTCCAGACCCACTCGGTGGGCTGGGCGGCGGCGGACCAGGATGTGCTCTCGGGACTGACTTCCAGCACCGAGTATGTGATGACGTACCCGAACACCGCCTTTACCGGCTTAGCCTCGCGTGACTCCGTGCAGATCGATGGCATCGCTTACCAGGTGCGAGAGGTGATGGCGGTGCGCGATGGCTCGGAGATACAAGCCAAGCTGATGCGCCTCTGAAAAATCCGCTATCCGATCAAATGCCGAGCTTGATCCAGCCATTCCACAGCATCCGCTCAATGGCGTTATTGGCAGCCTTGCGATCAAAACGTGCCGGGTCAAAGTCCAGTCCGGTCCATTCGCGCATTTCCTTGGCCTCCTGGCTGTACGGGTTGTCCTCACAAGTCTTGAGAGACTCCTGGTATCCCCAGATGCCACCAGCGTCCTCGGGAGGACAGGCTCTGTCACCAGCCTCGATCCACACACGGTCACCTCGACTGTCATCTTTTTTAAGCGCCTCGATTGACTCCACCGTGATGTGGTGCTGCCAACTGTCACCGTAGTCGTACATGTATTCAAAAACCTCACCCGTC
>PKWM01000036.1 GCA_003133245.1 Rhodoferax sp.
GGGGGGATATCATCGCAAGATGGCGTCCCTACCCTCCACCCGTATCGAACACACAGCCCTCTTGTCACCCCCTGATTCGGCTGACACCCTGAACCAGGCTTGTTTTTGCCGCACCTTGAATCAACAGCGTTTGCTGGAGCAGATTGAGCGCGACCCCAGCCTCAAAGGGTTGATGCAAAGCATCCGCCAAACGCGCGCCCACCTGTTTTCGTCCACCGTGGCTTTTCTCAGCCGTGAGATGGAGCACCAAATGGCGGCGACGATTGCTGCCATCGAGCGTGTGATCGCCTTGCCAGCCTACCAGGCGCAGGCCTTGGCGCGTGCGCCCGCCACTGCACAGCACGCCTTCGGGCCGGTCGGTGCCTGTATGGGTTTTGATTTTCATTTGGGAGTTGCCGGGCCGCAGCTCATCGAAATCAACACCAATGCCGGCGGTGCCCTGCTCAACGTCGCGCTGGCGCGGGCCCAGGAGACCTGTTGCGAGGCGATGGATTGGGCCTTCACGCCGAAGGTCGCGCCGGATACGCTGGAGCAGACCTTCTTTGACATGTTTATCGCCGAGTGGCGGCATCAGCGGGGCAGCGCCCCCTTGGGCTCTGTGCTGATTGTTGACGATGACCCGGCAGCGCAATACCTGGCACCCGAGTTTGAGCTGTACCGGCAACTGTTTGTGCAGCACGGTGTGGCCGCCCGCATAGCCGACCCGGCTGAGCTGGAGTGGCGTGATGGCAAGCTCTGGCATCAGGGTGCGGTGGTGGACCTGGTCTATAACCGGTTGACTGATTTTTACCTGACTGAATCCAGACATCACGCCCTCAAAAGCGCTTTTGAAGCCAACGCTGTGGTGCTGACGCCGCATCCGCGCGCCCACGCCCTGTACGCCGATAAACGCAACCTGATTGCGCTCAGCCAGGATGATTTGCTGGCCACCTGGGGCGCAGCCAAAATCGACCGCGCACTGCTGCAAGCGGGCGTACCGCAAACGCAGCTCGTCACAGCGCAACGCGCTGATGAATTGTGGAAGCAAAGGCGTCAGCTCTTTTTCAAACCGGTGGCCAGCTACGGCGGCAAGGCCGCTTATCGCGGCGACAAGCTCACGCGCCGGGTCTGGGACGAAATTCTGGCCGGCGACTTTGTGGCACAAGCCCTGGTGCCACCGGGCCAGCGTTTGATTGAAGTCGATGGTGATCTGACCGATCTGAAATTTGACATTCGCGCCTATACCTATGCCGGTCAGGTGCAACTGCTGGCGGCGCGTATGTATGCCGGGCAGACCACCAATTTCAGAACGCAAGGCGGTGGTTTTGCGCCGGTGATTGTGGTACCGCCGCAAGCACCGGTTACGGGAGCGTTCTGATGTGCGGCATTTGCGGTGAGTTGCGTTTTGACGGTGGTGCGTCGGATATGACAGCGATTGAGCGCATGTCCGCGAAGTTGGCGCGGCGTGGCCCTGATAGCGCCGGTACTTACAGCGATGGGCCGCTGGCCTTTGGGCACCGGCGGCTCTCCATCATCGATTTGTCGGCCCACGCCAATCAGCCGATGGTGGATGAGACGCTACAGTTGGCACTGGTGTTTAACGGCACCATTTACAACTACCGCGAGCTGCGCACCGAGCTGCTAAACCTGGGTTACACGTTTTTTTCCGAAGGCGACAGCGAAGTTATTTTGAAGGCCTATCACGCCTGGGGTGAGTCATGCGTGGCTCGTTTTATCGGCATGTTTGCCTTCGCCATTTGGGATCAACGCAGTAGCCAGCTTTTTCTGGCGCGGGACCGCTTTGGCATCAAGCCGCTCTACCTGACGCAAGACGCGCAGCGCCTGCGTTTTGCGTCCAGCCTGCCCGCGTTGCTGGCCGCTGGTGGGGTGGACACCCGGCTCGACCCCATCGCGTTGCATCATCACTTCACGCTGCACACGGTAGTGCCAGCGCCGCGCACCGTGCTTCGGGGCGTGCGCAAGCTGCCACCCGCCACAACGATGTTGCTGGGCACCCAGGGGCAAGTCACGCAGCAAGTTTATTGGACCCTCAACGCCACCCGCCCCGCCACGCCACTGTCAGAGGCCGACTGGCTGACCGCCACGCGCGCCGCGCTGGTGCGAGCCGTGGAGCGCCGCCGTCTGGCCGCTGATGTGCCGGTCGGTGTGCTGCTTTCGGGCGGGCTCGATTCGAGTTTATTGGTCGGCCTGCTGGCCGATCAGGTGCCGGACTTGCGCACCTTCTCCATCGGTTTTGAAGACCTCGGTGCCGGTGCCGAGAAAGCCGACGAGTTTGAATACTCGGACCTGATCGCCCAGCACTTCAAAACCCGCCATCAGCAATACAAAATTCCCAACAGCGAAGTGCTCGCGCGCCTGCCCGAAGCGGTGACCGCAATGACCGAGCCGATGGTCAGCCACGATGTAATCGCCTTCTACCTGCTGAGCGAGCGGGTTTCCCAGGACGTCAAGGTGGCGCTCTCGGGCCAGGGTGCCGACGAGGTTTTTGGCGGCTACTTCTGGTACCCAAAAATGGACGCCGAATCGGGCTCGGCGCTGCAACGCTTTAGTCAGCACTATTTTGACCGCGACCACGTCGAATACCTAGAAATGATGACCCCCGCCTGGCATGTGGGCGATGTCACCAGCGAGTTGGTCGCGCGCGCGCTGAACCAGCCACAGGCCGACACTTTTCTCGACCAGGTCTGGCGCTTTGACGCCACCACGCTGATCGTCGATGACCCGGTCAAGCGCGTCGATAACATGCCGATGGCCTGGGGCCTGGAAGTGCGGGTGCCGTTTCTGGACCATGAACTGGTCGAGTTGGCCGCGCACATGCCACCCGAACTCAAGCTCAAGGAAGGCGGCAAGTTTCCGCTCAAGGCGATCTCACGCGGGCTGATTCCCGATGCGGTGATCGACCGGCCCAAAGGCTACTTTCCGGTGCCCGCGCTCAAATACGTGCGCGGCGAATTTCTGGAGCTGATGCGCTCAATCCTGATGTCGGATGCCTGTCTGAAACGTGGCCTGTATCAACGCGCTTACGTCGACAAGCTGCTGGCGGCGCCGGAAGCGCCCGAGCACTTCACCCGCATCAACGGCAGTAAGCTCTGGCACTTGGCGCTGCTGGAGTGGTGGCTACAAATTCACGTGGATGGCTTGCCCGCAAGAACCGAAGAGGTGCACCGGCTGGCCGCGTGATGAGCCCGCTAACACAAACAGCGCAACGCACCCTGGCGGATTTGCAATAGCATAATGCGCTGCATAACAGGAGACAACAAAATGACTGAGATCAGTGGCGGCGAAGTCATCGCCCGTATGTTGCAGCAAGAAGGTGTCGAGCAAGTCTTCGGCATCATTGACGGCACCTACTTCGGGTTTTATGAGGCACTGCACCGGCTCGGCATCAAGATCATCACGCCGCGCCATGAAACCTGCGCCGCGCACATGGCCGGGGCTTACGCGCGCCTCACCGGCAAGCTCGGCGTCTGCATGGCCAGCAACGGCCCTGGTGTAGCCAATCTGTTGCCGGGCCTGGTGGTCGAGCAAGCCGAGGGCAACCGCGTGCTGGCCATCACCAGCGCACGCAGGCCCAGCATCATGTATCCGGACCGCGGCGGCAGTTACCAGTGTTTTGATCAAAGCGGCGTCATTGGCAAGATCGGCAAGTGGAGCGCCGCTGCGTCATCCTTCGCTCGCGTACCCGAACTGATGCGCAAGGCGCTGCGCAAGAGTTACGAGGGGCGCCCCGGTGTGGTGCACCTCGATGTCCCGGAAAACATCATGAACACCAAGGTGAAGGCCGATATTGCCTACTGGCTGCCGAGCCAGTATCGCCAGACCGAGCCGCTAACGCCCACAGCCGATCAGGTCGCACGCGCCGCGCAACTGCTGATCGATGCCGCCGCACCAATGATTCACGCGGGCAGTGGCATTATCCATGCGCTTGCCTTTGATGCCTTGCGCCGCGTGGCCGAGCTGTTGCAGGCACCGGTGACCACGAGCTGGGCAGCACGCGGCGTGTTGCCCGAGACCTCGGCGCTGGCCATCACCATGCCGCACGTCAAGCTCAACCACCAGGTGCGCAATGACGCCGACGTGGTGCTGATTCTGGGCTCGCGCGTGGGCGAGACTGACTGGTGGGGCAGGCCGCCTTACTGGCGCAAACCGTCCGAGCAGAAGACTATTCAAGTGGATGTTGATGCTGACATGATCGGCCTGAACAAGCCGGTTGATCTGGCCATCGTTGCCGACGCCAAGCGCTTTTTGGAATTGCTGGCAGATGAGCTGGAACGGCGCAAGTCAGAGATTCAACTTGATGGTCGGCAAAAGCGCATTGCCGGTTACACCAAGGTCATGAAAAACGATCGCGCCGACTGGGACAAAGCCCTGGCCGATATGGCAATACCGATGCACCCGGCGCACATCGGCGCCGTCTGTCGCGAGCTGTTCCCGCCCGAGTCAGTGCTGGTTGCCGACGGCGGCAACGCCACCATCTGGGCCATGTTTTACCACCAGGTGTTGGTGCCTAATACACTGCTGTCAACCTTCAAATTTGGCATGCTCGGTGCCGGCATGGCGCAAGCTGTTGGCGCGGCCATCGCGCGGCCCGGCAAGCCGGTGTGCTGCATCATCGGCGACGGTGCCATGGGCTTCCATTCGCAGGAGGTGGAGACAGCAGTGCGCAACAAGGCACAGGTGATTTACATCGTGCTCTGCGACAAACAATGGGGCATGGTGAAGATGAACCAGCAGTTCACGCTGCGGCCCCTGAAGACCTTGCTTTTCAAACATCTGGATGCCGACGAGACCATCAACGCCGACCTGGGCGAAATCGAGTTCGACAAACTGGGCCAGGCCATGGGTGCTTATGGTGAGCGCGTCAGTGACCCGGCGCAATTGAAACCAGCATTGGCGCGGGCGCTGGCCGCTGGCCGCTGCGCCGTGATCCACATCGATGTCGATCCGGTCAAGCACATGTGGGCGCCGGGTCTGATCCACTTCAAGAAGATGCACGAGGAACCCAAAGGCTAACACGGAGCAGCTGCCATGATCGACATTGATCTGGTCCATCTCAACTTCAGCCCGCAATCCCTGCTGCTGCTCAATGTGGTGCTGGGCTTCGTCATGTTCGGCGTTTCGCTGGAACTCAAAACTGACGACTTCAAGGAGGCCCTGCGCACGCCGCGCGCCCTGGTGATCGGGCTGCTCGGCCATCATCTGGTGTTTCCAGCCTTCACCTTCCTGCTGGTGCTGTTGCTGCAACCACGCCCCAGCATCGCGCTGGGCATGATCCTGGTCTCTTCCTGCCCGGCCGGCAACATCTCCAATTTCCTGACTCATTTCGCGCGCGGCAACACGGCGCTGTCGGTGTCAATCAGCACCTTGTCAACGCTCGCAGCCATCGTCATGACACCGCTCAACATTGCCTTCTGGGGCGGCCTCTACGCTCCGGCGCAGCCGCTGTTGCGCCAGGTGGCAGTCAATCCGCTTGAGATGTTCCTGCATGTATTTTTGCTGCTGGGCCTGCCGCTGATTGCCGGCCTGTTCGTCTCGCGCCGCTGGCCGCGTTTCACCGCACGGGCGCAAAAGCCGATGAAGATTTTCTCGCTGGCCTTTTTCCTGCTCTTTGTGCTCGCCGCCTTGGGTGCCAACTGGCAGTATTTCGTGCTCTATGTTGGCATGGTGGTGGGCGTGGTGTTCGTGCACAATGCTGCCGCCCTGTTCACCGGCTACGCTTTGGCTTTTGGTGTCGGACTGCCCGAGCGTGACCGGCGTGCCGTGGCTATCGAGTGCGGCATTCAGAATTCGGGCCTTGGTCTGGTCCTGATTTTCAGCTTCTTCGACGGCCTGGGCGGCATGGCCGTCATCACCGCCTGGTGGGGTATCTGGCATATCGTCGCCGGACTCACGCTGGCCACCTTCTGGAGGCGGCGGCCAACGCCGCCGCAGGGCACGGCATGATCACCCATCGTGTTCTCGTCACCGGCAGCTCGGGTTATCTGGGCAGCCAGGTAGTAGCCAAACTGACGCAGCGCAGCGACATCGTCACCATCGCACTCGATCTGCGTGAACCGTCGCTGCGTCTGCCCGGCGTCATCTATGAAGTGGCCGACATCCGCAGCACGCAAGTCGATGCCATCGTGGCGAAGCACCGCCCCGACGTGGTAGTGCATCTGGCGTCCATCGTCACGCCGGGAAAGGGCAGCAACCGCGAATTTGAATACAGCGTTGATGTTGAAGGCACGCGCAATCTGCTTGAGGCTTGTGTGCGCCACGCGGTGCGCCGCGTCATCGTTTCATCCAGCGGCGCGGCCTACGGCTACCATCCGGACAACCCGCCCTGGCTCACCGAGAGCGACCCAGTGCGCGGCAACCAGAGTTTTGCTTACTCCTGGCACAAGCGCCTGGTTGAGGAAATGCTGGCCGACTACCGCCAGCAGCAGCCGCAACTCGAACAGATTGTTTTTCGTATCGGCACTATTCTGGGTGAGACCACCAAGAACCAGATCACTGACCTGTTTGAGAAGCCGCGCCTGCTGGCGATCCGTGGCTCCGACAGCCCCTTCGTTTTCATCCACGATCAAGACGTAGTTGGCGCCATCCTGCACGGAATCGACTCAGAGAAAACCGGAGTTTTCAATGTGGCCGGCGACGGCAAGCTCGGCATTCACGAAATTGCTGCGCGCCTGGGCAAGCGCTGCCTTGTGCTGCCCGCTGGCGTGCTGCAAGCGGCACTGTGGCTGCTGAAGAAGCTTCATCTCACGCAGTATGGTCCCGAGCAACTTGACTTTCTGCGTTACCGGCCGGTGCTGGACAACCGTCGGCTTAAAGAGGAGTTTGGCTACATACCCAAGCTCAGCTCGGCCGAGGTGTTCGAGCTGTGGCGGACTGCACACCGGAAGAGCAAGGCGTGAGCCGTCGCGACCTCACTGGCAAGACGGTGCTGATCAGCGGTGCAGCAGGCGGTCTGACCGGATAAGCTTGGGTCTATCATCATGGTCTGTTGACGGACTGGTTTGGCTTGAGGAGCGGTCGGTGAAACTAGGGGCATGCTAATTCCGCAGCGCAGCGGAAGCTGATCCTGACCAGTGGCTGCTTTCTAGAAGCCCAATTGCGCACTGGTGAGCATCGGCCACTACTCGTCGTTGGGAACAAAGCCATCGCGGTCATGGATGGTAACCAGTTCACCGCTTTCAAAAACCGCGACAATGGCTCTCGCTAGAATGAACTGGGACGGTGGATAAAACAAGTCGGATGGAGCGCTGAATGCTATCCGGGCAAGTTGGAGACAGCAATTCGTCATTCGGTCTGACGTATTACTAAAATCACTGCACTCCAATGCTGGGATCAACAAATCTCTTCCACTGCTCATTGGATAACAATGTTGATCCACTAACTCGAAGTGTAGAGCAGCCTTTGATGCCCTGAATAATTTTACGCGTTATACCAACCAGATCTTTGTGAAGCCAGGGGCTAAGTCGAATAGATTCGATCATATTTATCGAAAATTCAAAATTAATAAAAGACGACACGTCTGAGATACTCTCAAATATAACTCGGTACTCTTCCTCAGCTTCATATCCTGCACGTTTGAGAAAAGGTAGTTTGCTGATCGCTAGACCGCCATTCTTGGCCTCCGTCCGCATATCGCCCATCGTTTTGTAGATAACATCCCCCATCGTTACATCGACATACTCGTCCAACCTTGCAAGTAGTGCCTGTCTCCTAAATACTACGCAAGCGCCACCAGTACCTGCAGAATAAATTCTCCAGTGATGATACGTTTCATCCGACTTTGTCATGCAAAAAGCAAGTAGCGTTTTAAGCTTCTTTCGTTTTACGTACTCACCAATATAAAAAGTGTCGTTCTTGTCGTGCCAAGATTGTGGATCAAGCAAGGTCACCGTCTTACTCGTGAGCATTTGTAGTACGGATGGAAGATCGCAGTATCTTCGCAATCTTTCTGATTGAGCCATATTTTTCATCGATTAAAGAAAAAGATAAATGGTATTTCTGAACCAATCAATTTAACTGCCTAAGTATTTTATAAGTTAAACCTTGATTAGATGCTTTAGTAATTTCAAATCGAGAACCACGGTACCCAATTATTTTATCTTCGTTCAGGTCATATTTAATTTCCTGAGAAAATGCTGGACGAGCCCAATCATTTTTGTACTCACGATAAAGAATCGATAAGACATTTTGAGATACACCGTTATAAATGAGTTCTCTTTTAAAGCTACTTTCATCCCGCATGTCTTTGATTTTAACTTCAAAGGCAATGCCTTCCCAGTTTCTCAAAAAGGCGTTGTCCAGTTTCGCGCCTGATAGTATCCATCCCCCAGTCATCTTGGGGTCTGATTTAGATACATAGATCCCACCTTGCCACCTATGGTCCAAGAATACGGATTTTCCACCGACGAGAACAAGACCATCGGCATCACCCATATAGAATATATACTGAGAATTTTCATGACTTTGCAGATATTCTCCTGGCAAAAGAGTTTGACCTTTTCCGCCAGGAGGAAGGGCTATCTCAATTGCAGACTTGAGTTCTATATACGGTAGTTTAGTTGAGTATTCTTTGTATATCAAGGTCTCTCCCACTTCAACGGTATTCACTACGTCCGTGGCCGGATAATAAACTACAGTCGGCTTGCGAGGCATTGACCTAATTTCAACCATATTTGAATCACTTGCCGCGACCGCACATAGCGACATAAGAAAAGTCGCTATTAAAATGATAATGTAACGAAATGAACTCATTGATTTGCGCTCCTAATAAATACAGATACAATTTTGATTCTAAAGCTATCTAAGGCACATCTGTTTAACCGTATTTCTCAATGTTTTCCCTGCTTACAACTGATTTATATCATTGAAATATAAGTTGAAAAATGAGTTATTCATCCCTACCAGATAGGAAGTCCAACTGCGTAGCATAGTACTGCTTCTTGAAGATCATGAAGTCCGGAACCGCTTTTTTCCGCGAGAGCGTGGCATAACGAGTGCTGCCGCCCAGACGGCGTGCGCCGATGTAGCGGTGGTGGCTTTGACGCCCCCATTTCGGAGATCAAGCTGCTAACGCCAATGGCAGATTTAGAGGAGGCATTTCGGCAAACTGAATGACAGCCATGTGTCTTCTAGAGTCAGCCAACTTTCTCCGAAGCTGACCTTCAAATGTGTGCGTCAGCAATGGAGAAAATCGTAGGCCGGCAGGCAGCGGTAGGAGTCATTCAAGCGTGTTGACCACTGGGCTATAGTTGCAGCCACAAAAGTTGCCGGGAACCCGAAGGGCTACGTTGGTTAATTTGCCAAAATGTGCTTCAGCATTCTGTGGCCTGAACTTCTTTGAACCCTACCATGTTGAGGTGCCATGTCACAAATTAGCGTTCCAGAAAGCATTGAGGACAAACACCTGTTGGACTTCTTCTCTGGATGGCAATGGAGAACGGACTCGTTGTCGCCCGTCCAGTTGAACTTTAACGCATGCAGTTTTGTTGCTCCGTATGCAGTTACGCTGTTCGCTGCATTCTCGCTTTGGCTCAAGAACGTCAAGCATTGTGATCTTTCCGTTGCTGTGTCAGCAGACACTGTTGTGGGCAACTACCTTGTCCAGAGTGGTTTTTTGGAACTTCTTGGAGAAGAAGCCTTACCAACTTCGATTGACCGATCTGATAGAACAGTCAAGCTGACTCGAATCGACAAAAGTTCACAGATTCCAGGCTTCGCCAATTCTGTGATGGATATTCTTCAAATTGATGACGAGGAACTAGCGGGCGCTGTCAAATATTCGCTCATTGAGTTGCTGAGAAATGTTGTACAACACTCGGCGAGTAACGAGGGAGGAATTGCAATGGCGCAGTATTACCCTCGAACCGGCCTTGTTGAGGTTTGTGTTGCTGATATGGGCCTTGGGATCAAGTCGACAATTAATGAGGCATACCCAGAGATCGACACGCATCTGAAAGCAATAAAACTTGTAACGCTCCCGCATGTTTCCCGAACGTTTAAGCCTGGCGGCTATACCTCGATGAGTGACAACGCTGGCCTCGGTCTGTTTTTCATCAGACAAATAGCATCACTTTCTGGTGGTAGTTTTTTTCTTGGATCAAAAAACGCCTTAGTAGATATATGGGGCGACAGGGAGGGGCAACAACGGAAGCTTTATAGACTGGCAAGGGCTGGCGGATGGCCAGGCACATTCGCTTACCTCCAACTTCGCAAGGACACAATTGCGGAGTTTGGCGGTCTTCTCACAGTCTGTAGGCGCTTGGCCGCTGAGGCCCAGAAATATCCCGCCGAACTCGCTCTTGACTTTATCGAAGGCATACCTGAATTGGGGGACTTGGATGAACTCGTAATAGTGAGTGTCAGAGATTTTGAAGAAGACGTAGAGCGAGCGGCGAAGATTCGAGATGACGAACTCCTTCCAAGTATGAAAGCGGGAACAATGGTTGTTCTCGACTTTGAAGGCGTTAAGTTTGCTACACAATCGTTTGTTCACGCGCTCATGTACAAGGTCATCCGCGATGGTCAGAACATTGGATCAACCCTGTCTATTGCAAACTGTTCGAGGGCGACTCGGGAGGCTGTTATAGCAGTGGCAGCCTACGCGAAGGTCGGTGAAAGAGAAACCAAACCCAATCGTTGAATGGCTTCTTTGTGTCTCTTGCCGACGGTGGGAGTCACCCTGTGAAGCGACTGTTTCTGGTTTAACTGCTGACATTCGAAGCCCACGTTCCATTGGATTCCTGCACCCTATGCTGCTGCCAGAAGGCTCTCGTAGGGGATGTGCAATCGCTTCAGGCCAGCGCACGGCCCAGGCGCAGGGCCAGTTCGGCGGTCACGGGGCGGACACAATCTCGTTTTCGGAGCGATGTAGGTTTTTTGGCAAAACCCCAAGTCCAGGGCTCAGACCCCAATATCGCCTAAGGCGGCTTTCAAATCCTTGAGCAACAAAAACAGATGCAATGGATCGGTCTGGCTGGGCTCAAAGTCGAGGTTCAGATACCACTGACGCACCACGTCATTTTTGGCGTGGACCAGCAAGGCACGGATGCCCGCGATGTCGGCCGCCTGGGCGGTACGCATCAGGGCATCCTTGAGCAGGGCGCGACCGAGACCCACGCCCTGATGCTTCAAGTCAACCGCCAACCGGGCCAGGATCATGACCGGCACCGGGTGCTGTGCCAGCCCCTTGGCAACTCTGGGGGAAGCGTTTTGCGCTTCAATGCTGCCCACGGCCAGGCTGTAAAAGCCAACGACCACCCCGTTCTGGGAACTCACATAGGTTTGTGTGCTGTTGGACCTTTGGTTGTGCCATGCAAAGCGTTGCAGGAACTGGTTGAGCGCTGCTTGTCCACAGTCAAAAACATCAAGCTTGTCGCTGGCTGCGAGCTTGCGCACTGCAGCGTAGGGCGTGGAAATCACCCGAGCAAACCCGGCTCAGTGAGCAATTTTTTGAGCCCGGGTTTGGCGCTGACGGGGCGCTCCAGCGCGGCTTGAAAAACGTCCCACTGGCCGGGAGCGAGCTCAAAGCGCAGCCGGTCGGCCAGCGCCTGGTTGGCAGCAACAATCCCGGCCTCCAGCAAAAACTCACTGACATTCTTGTGCGTCGCCTGAGCGGCCTGCTGTAGCAACTGCTTCACCGGAGTGCTGGCGCGCACATCAATGCGCTCGGATTTGGACGCAATAGTGACTGGCATATGAATTCCTTGGTTATGCTTCGTATGATAACGTCCGGACGATAGCCTGACAAGTGGTGACGAGAAGATTTCGAATCAACTCTGCGTCGGCCCGGAGCCGAATTCGATGCGCCGCGATAAAGCCGGTAACATTCGTTGGGCGCCTCAAGATCGAGCGCGCAAGCTTGGCATGACTATCGGAGGTGCTCTCATGCGTCAGTTGAAACTGAGTAAGGCTCTTACTCTGATGGAATCAGGGCCTGTGGTCCTCGTGACAACCCATGATGGGAAGAAAGACAACATCATGACTATCTCGTGGACCATGGTGATGGCTTTCACTCCGGTATTTGCCATCACCACGGGTAAATGGAATCACTCCTTCGCGGCGTTGCGAAAGAATCGGGAATGCGTCATTGCAATTCCCACCGTCGACCTGCTGGATAAGGTGGTTGGCATCGGGACGTGCACTGGGGCAGACACAGACAAGTTTGCCAAGTTCAAGCTCACACCGGTGCGGGCCAAGCTCGTCATGCCGCCCTTGATCAAGGAGTGCCTCGCCAACATTGAGTGCAAGGTCATCGACATCGTCAAGAAGCACAACATTGTTGTGTTAGAGGCGGTTGCCGCATACATCGATACCGCACGCAAGGAGAAGCGCACGGTTCACGCTGTTGGTGACGGAACGTTCATCGTCGACGGGCGCAAGATTGACCGGAAGAAAATGATGGCCTCCAAGCTCCCATCGGGCGTTTAGCTCGAAGGCCCTGCCCCGAATTGGGATCCGACCCCAATTGAGCTACCGCCTGCCCCAAAATGACCGCCGGATCAGACCGGTTCTTGGTACTGATCTTCCAGCAACTTGGCTTGTGCTGCTGCCAGCCGCGCAATTGGCACGCGCGGACCGGAGCACGACACATAGTTGAGTTTGATGTGATGGCAAAAACGGATCGAGCTGGGGTCGCCGCCATGTTCACCACAGATGCCCACCTTCAAGTCCGGGTTGGTTTCGCGGCCTTTTTGGATAGCCATTTTCATCAATTGCCCGACACCCTTGATATCGAGCACTTCAAACGGGTTGTCTTGCAGAATACCGGTCTCGTTGTAGAAAGGCAGGAACTTGTTTTCGGCGTCTTCGCGGCTGAAGGAGAAAGTGGCCTGACTCAGGTCATTGGTGCCGAAGGAGAAAAACTCGGCAATCTCGGCCATGCGCCCGGCGCGCATGCAGGCGCGCACCACTTCGACCATCGAGCCAAACTTGAACTGCACGTCAATGCCGTGGGTGGCTTGCACTTCCTGGCGGATGCGCTGCACGTAGCTGTGAATGCGTTTGAGCTCTTCCACTGTGGCCACTTGCGGCACCATGATTTCGGGGTAGATTTCAATACCCTCTTTGGCACACAGGGCGGCCGCTTCCAGAATCGCGCGGATCTGCATCGAGTAGATTTCCGGGTAGGTGATGCCCAAGCGCACGCCGCGATGACCCAGCATCGGGTTGACCTCAGCCAGGGCGCGCACTTTCTTCAGAATCTTTTCTTTCTTGGCAATGACATCCTGCTCCATGTGCGACTTTTTGAAAGTGCCCAGCGCCTCCATCAAGGGGGTCAGGCCATCGGCATATTGCTGGTACAGCTTGGGGTTGAGCAGCTTCATGGTTTCGGGAAAATCTTCCAGCCCCTTGATGGTGTCGCGCAATTGGTGCAAGTTGGCGATTTCAAGTTCAAGCTGGGCTGCCGTAGGCAAAAACTCGTGCATCGGCGGGTCGAGCAAGCGCACCGTCACCGGCAGCCCCTTCATGGCTTTGAAAATGCCCTTGAAGTCTGAGCGCTGAATCGGCAGTAGCCGGTTCAGCGCCGATTGCCGCTCTTGCGGTGTCTCGGCCAGGATCATTTCTTGCACGATCGGCAAGCGGTCGGTGGCGTTGAACATGCGCTCGGTGCGTACCAGGCCAATCCCCACGGCACCGAATTCACGCGCGCGCTGGGCATCCACCGGGATATCGGCATTGGCCATGACCCGCAGCGTAGCAACCTCGTCGGCCCAGGCCAGCAGCGTGTTCATCTCCTGCGAAAACTCGGCCTCCACCGTGGGCACTTCACCGGCATAAACATGGCCGGTACCGCCGTCGATGGTGATGACGTCGCCCTCGCGCAGCGTGGTGTCACCCACCTGGGCGCTGCGTGTCTGGTCGTTGATGACAATCTGCTCGCAGCCCGAAACACAGGGCTTGCCCATGCTGCGCGCCACCACCGCAGCATGCGAGGTCTTGCCGCCGCGGCTGGTCAATATTCCCTGTGCCTGGAAGAAGCCATGAATATCATCGGGCCGGGTTTCTTCACGCACCAGAATGATTTTTTCGCCAGCGCGTCCACGCGCCTCGGCGGTGTCGGCGTCAAACACAATCTTGCCGGAAGCTGCGCCAGGCGAAGCCGACAACCCTTGCGCCAGCGACTTGCCATGAAAATTAGGTGCCAGTTGCGGCACCAGGAGCTGTTCCAGCATGGACGGCTCGGTGCGCAACAGGGCTCGCTCCTTGGTGATCAGGCCCTCATTGAACATTTCGACCGAGGTGCGCACCATGGCGCGGGCGTTCATTTTGCCGTTGCGCGTTTGCAGGCAATAGAGAATGCCCTTCTCGATCGTGAACTCAAAGTCCTGCACTTCATGGTAGTGCGATTCGAGCCGCTGGCGCAGTGCGATCAACTGACGGTGAATCTCGGGCATTTCCTGTTCCATCTCGGCAATCGCCTTGGGCGTGCGGATGCCCGCCACCACGTCCTCGCCCTGGGCGTTGACCAGATATTCGCCATAAATCACGTTCTCGCCGGTGCCAGGGTTGCGCGTGAAGCCGACGCCGGTGCCTGAATCGTTGCCCATATTGCCAAACACCATGGTGCAGATGCTCACCGCCGTGCCATTGGCCTGGGCTTTGGTGATGCGAAACTGCTTGCGATAGTCCACCGCGCGCTTGCCCATCCAGGAATGAAACACCGCGCCTACGGCAATTTCGAGCTGCACAAACGGGTCTTGCGGAAACGCCTGGCCGGTTTGGCGCTGCACAATGGCCAGGAATTCGCTGGCCAGCTCCTTGAGCTGCTCGGCACCCAAGTCCACGTCTTGCGGCGCGCCATATTTGCGCTTGACGGCAGCCATGCTGTCGTCAAAATGTTCATCACTGATACCCAGCGCGATCTTGCCAAAAAGCTGGATAAAGCGGCGATAAGCGTCGTAAGCGAAACGCTCGTTGCCGGTTTGCGCGATCAGGCCTTTGAGCGAAACTTCATTGAGGCCGAGGTTGAGAATGGTGTCCATCATGCCGGGCATCGACATCGCTGCACCGGAACGCACCGAGATCAGCAACGGGTTTTTGCCATCGCCAAAACCTTTGCCGGTTTTCTTTTCCAATGCGGCCATATGCTGGCGAATCTCGTCCATCAAACCATCTGGCAACTGATTCTTTTCTAGGTAAGCGTTGCAGGCTTCGGTGCTGGCGGTAAAGCCCGGTGGCACGTTCAGGCCAATCTGCGTCATCTCGCACAGGTTGGCGCCCTTGCCGCCCAGCAGCATCTTGTTTTTGCCATCGCCCTCTGCAAAGGCGTAAACGTACTTTTTGCTGGTAGCCATGTTTTTTCCTGTTCAAGTGGTTGGATGATTATTAAATACCGGATTGAGACGCCGCCTGCCGTCACTTGAAAATGACGGTTTTATGACCGTTGATGAGGACCCGGTGCTCACTGTGCCACTTGACAGCGCGTGCCAGCACCTGGCTTTCGGTGTCGCGGCCCAGCGTCGTCAAGTCTTCCACGGTCTTGCTGTGATCCACTCGCGCCACGTCCTGCTCAATAATGGGCCCTTCGTCCAGATTGGCGGTGACATAGTGGGCGGTCGCGCCAATCAGCTTGACGCCCCGGTCATGCGCCTGGTAATAGGGTTTGGCACCTTTGAAGCTGGGCAAAAAGGAGTGGTGGATGTTGATCGCCGAACCTGAGAGTTTTTGGCACAAATCGTCCGAGAGAATTTGCATGTAGCGCGCCAGCACGACCAATTCAGCCGCTTCACTTTGAATTATTTCATACTGCTTGGCCTCTACTTCGCGCTTGTTTGTCGGCGTCACGGCAAAGTGATGAAACGGCACGTTGTAGCTCGCCGCCAGCTGGTAAAACTCGCGGTGGTTGGAGATGATGGCGCGAATGTCCAGGGCCAACAGGCCACTCTTCCAGCGAAATAGCAAATCGTTGAGGCAATGACCTTCACGGCTGACCATGATGACGGTGCGCATGGTTTGCGCCCTGGCGTGCAGACGCCACTGCATTTGAAACGGCTGGGCCAAGTCGCTGAGCTGCGTCTTAAGCTCTTCATAGCTCAGCTGCGCGCAGGCAAACTGCAAGCGCATAAAAAACAGACCGGTGTCTTGGTCGTTGTACTGCGCCGCTTCTTCGATGTTGCCGCCGCGCTCGAGTAAAAAGCCCGACACTGCATGCACCAGGCCCAGACGGTCCGGGCAGGAGAGAGTCAATATGTAGACAGGGTTCATAAGGGATGAATTGTCGCAGGTCGGGCGGCGCATTCTTTCATGAACTTGACGGCCGACTGGCATTGACTGCTGCCAAACCGGCACCCCAGTCAATCATTGGCAGCACGCTGCGTCAGTGCACCAACACCGGGTTTTGCGCCAGCCCGGCGTATTGCTCCAGCGTGTCCTCAACTTCTTCCTGGGTTGGTGTTTTTTGCTGCCAGGCAGAGATATGCTGCTGAAACAACTCGGCCCAGGAACCGTCCAGATAGACCTCTTTGCCACTGCGCTTGTCGACAATCTCAAAGCCATGGCGTGCCAGCACCGGCACCAGCAGCACCAGATCGACGCGCTCGCCACTCGCTTGCGCAGCCGCATCGGCAACCACGGCGTTGGCCAACATGTGCGTCACAGAATAGGTGTCAGAGTCGTAGAGCGTGTGCATGGCAAGAATTATCCCTTAATCAGCTGTACTGTGCATGTGGCACTGCAACGGGTTATTTCAAGGGTTCAACCAAGGCTTCTGTGCTGAGCCACTTTTGATCGATAAAGTCGCCGTTCGACTCAGTGATTCGGATGCGGGCTGGCAAATAGTCCAGCGCGGGGGCCAGCCACAATTCCACCTTCTGGTCAAATTCCTGGCGCGGATTGCGTACCAGTTTCAGGGCCGTCTGCGCTCCGTTGGGCAGGCTCAGGGTTTCAGTTTCACCGACGGTAAACAGCCAGGTATCGGCATCGCGTGGACCGATCGTCTGGATCGTAATCGTGGTGGCAGGCGGATATTGTTTGGGGGCGCTGGCAATCATGGCGGCAAGCTCAATCATGACGCTCAGTCGGTCTTGCGCACCGGCAAGCAGTGGCACGTCTGGCGTGTTGGCGCTGAAAGTCACTTTGCCCTTTTCGCGGACAAAGTGGGCTGCGACTTCGCTGCGGTATTTGTCCGAAAACCGAATGGGCTCCAACCCCTGCAAGCCGATCTGTCCACGGCTGGTCTGCACACGGTTCTGTCCTAAAAGGCCAATCGTCAGCCGAGCTTCATAATTTTTGTCATCTTGTTGCCACAACAACTCGGCATTCAATTTGTAGGGGAATTTGTTGGCCTCAACCTGATATTTCATTAACACCGAGCCGGGTAATTTGTCGGCGTTGGTCAAGGCCGCATATTCGCGCAGCCGTTGCGGTGGCATTGCCAATGGATCTGTTTGCGCCGCAGGCTCGTCCTGGACTGTGGCTGGTTCGGAGCGGCTTGAACGGGTGACCGCCTCGCTCCCCGCTGTCTGGCCTGCGTTGACGGCGATGTTGACATCGTCTGGTGTCTGCGTGAGCTTGGGCGAATTCGTATTGGCTGGGACGGAGGGCACCGACTTGCTGCGCGACGGCTTGGGTGCAGCGCTGCGCTGTGGTGTTACCAGTCGGCCCAGGTCGGCCTCAATCGAGCGCGTGGTGAATGCATAGGAAGGCCCAATTGGGTGCGTATTTGGCACCGGCGTGCGCAGCACAGCCAGATGCGCCAGCAGCACGACCAGCGTAAGGGTGGTGAACAACCTGGGCGAAAACACAGAACCCGCACTTGTCATTTGTCAGCTTGTCCGAGGTGTCGGCACCGATTGAATAGCGACCCACGGGCGCTTGCAGAGTTCAATCAGCAACTGCGAACAAGTGTACTCAATTGTCAGTTTTTCGCTTTCCAAAAGAAAACCCCGACGCAGTGGCCGGGGTTTAACACCGCCTTAGGAGGGAAACAGTGTGGATGTTTAGCACCCGAGGCCACTTTAATTTCAAAAACTTAAGGCTTTCTTAAAACTTTGAACAAATCCTTACGGCTCAGGTTGGTGCGAGCTGTGACAGAAAAATTTTGACGCCACGCAGCATCATTTCAATCGATACCGCCACCAGCACCAGGCCCATCAACCGCTCCAGGGCCACCACAAAGCGGTCGCCCGCCACGCGCTGAATGCGCTCGGCCAGCACCAGCACGACCGCGCTCACCGTCATGGTGACACACAGTGCCGCAATCCATTCCAGGCGCCGCTCGGGTGCCTGCGACACCAGCAGCAGCACAGTGGCCAGGGCCGAGGGACCGGCGATGGCCGGAATCGCCAACGGCACAATCAACGGCTCCCTTAGCTCGTCGGGTGCATCCGAATTAGGTGGCGGAAAAATCATGCGCAGCGCAATCAAAAACAGAATCACGCTACCGCCAATTTGCAGCGACAACTCGCTCAGGTTCATCAAACGCAAAAAACCAGCGCCAACAAACATGAAAGTCAACAACAGCATAAAGGCGATCAAGACCTCGCGCAAAATAACCCAGGGGCGGCGCTCGGGTGCGACATGTTTGAGCGCATTGGCAAAAATCGGGATGTTGCCGACCGGGTCGGTGATCAGGATCAGCAAAATGGTGGCGGAGGCAAAGGTGTAATTCATAACATTCAGAGGATAGCAGGCCGCATCCAGCACGCCAAGGGTCAAACCAATAACTTGCCCGTAAATGGAACCTGCCGCGCCAGTGCGAGCACATTGAGGTAAGCTGTCAGCGCTTGATGGTTGACAAATTCTTTGGAGAAAACATGAGTAATTCACAAAACACTGGTTTCGGTCAATTCGTTCAGGGTTTCGATTTTCTTCAGAATCTGGCTAAGGGTGCGACCCCTACAATTCCACAGATGTCCAGTCCGGCCCACTGGATTGCTCCCACGATGAATGTCGAAGAACTTGACAAACGCATCAGCGAACTCAAAGCCGTGCATTTCTGGCTGGATCAGAACTCCAAGGCCCTGGCTGCCACCGTGCAAGCCCTTGAGGTGCAAAAAATGACCCTGGCCACGCTCAAAGGTATGAATTTCAACATCGGTGACCTCGCCAATGCGTTCAAGCCCAAGGCGGCCGATGCGGCCACTGCCACGGCGCCGGGGGGCGCTGAAAAAGCGGCGGCGGCCAAACCTGGCGCAGCGGGTGGTCTGATTGATCCGATGCAGCTATGGGGCGCACTGACACAACAGTTTCAACATATCGCCGCTGGCGCCATGAAAGATGCCGGCATCAGCAGTGACAGTAAGACCCCTGAAAAAAGCAGCAGCCGCGCCCGAAAAACGAGCGCCAAGCGTTGAAGCAGCGTTACCGGGCCGGTCCATGAAACTGTTTCCTTATGGTCATGCCATGCATCCGCAGTGGCGCATGGCCGCCGGGTTGGCCTTGGCCCAAGTGCGCGCCCAGATGGCGCTGCACGGCTACGCCAGTTCGCCCACATTGGCGCTGCTCTACATCACTGACCACTATGCGCCGCAAGCGCAAGAGATTCTGGATCACTTGAGCGCCGAACTGCCGGAGATTACCGATTGGGCGGGCACCGTCGGCATCGGCATTGCATCCAACAACGTCGAGTATTTTGACGAACCGGCGCTGGCGTTGATGTTGTGTGAGTTGCCGACCGACCAGTACCGGGTGTTCTCCGGCGTGGCACCGCTGGGCTTGGGGTTTGAAGCCCACACCGCGCTGATTCATGCCGATGCCAATGCGCCCGACCTGGGCGAGTTGATTGAAGAGATGGCGCAGCGCACCGACTCTGGCTATTTGTTTGGCGGCCTGTCCTCAAGCCGATCAAAAAGCGTGCAGTTTGCAATTGGCGGCAATGGCAATATCAATGGCCAGGGCGCTGCCAGCGGTGTCTTCAGCGGTGGTTTGAGCGGTGTCGCTTTTGGCCCCGGCATCGGACTGCTGTCGCGGGTCACCCAGGGCTGCCTGCCGGTGGCCAAGAGGCATCAGATAACGGCGGCACAGAACCACGTGGTCAGCACACTCGACGGCGAGGCGGCGTTGGATGTGTTGTTGCGCGACCTGCACATCAGCCTGGAGCAACCGCAGCAAGCGCTGGAGGTAGTGCGTGCCACGCTGGTCGGATTGGTGCGAGCGCAGGATGCGCGAGCCGGCATGGGATTGTCAGACGCGGCCGCAGTGCGCCAGACAGGTCATTTTGGCAGCGACGTCATCGTGCGCCACATCATTGGCCTGGACCCGATGCAGCGCGGCGTTGCGGTGGCAGAGCATCTGGAGGCGGGCATGCAGCTGGTGTTTTGCCAGCGCAATGCCCAGGCCGCCAGGACCGACCTGACTCGGGTCTGTGCCGAGATCCGCGAAGAGCTGGAACCCGAAGAATTGCCGGTCGAAGCGGCCCTGGCGCTGGCCGCATCCGAAGCCGAGTCAGCACCGCACCCGGCGCGCGGCATCGCCGGTGCCATATACGTCAGTTGCGCCGGCCGTGGCGGCGCGCACTTTGGCGGCCCCAGCGCCGAGCTGCAAATCATTCGCCGCGCCCTGGGCGATGTGCCGCTGATCGGCTTTTTTGCCAGCGGCGAGATTGCCCGCAACCATTTGTACGGCTATACCGGCGTGCTGACGGTGTTTACCGGGGGCGCTTGAGCGGCATCGCGGCGAACGGGTCAGGGAACTTACTTCGCGTCGTTCCTCCTTTCGATGAAACGCCGCAGGCGCTGCTTGATGCGGTGTTTCATAACCCGCCCCAAGCGCCAGGGCCAGGAGGCGCGCACCTGCGCCAGCAGCGCTTCTTTCCAGCGGATCCAGCGGGCGTAGAGCCGCGCAAACCAGTCCAATTGCATTAGCGCCGGTTGCGTCAGCGCAAACAGCCGGGCAACAATGGCCGTGCCGATCAATTTGGCGGCGAGGATGAACAAGGTGCCCGACAGCACTTTGCCTTGCGCTATCAGCCACAGTGCCAATAATTTAACCGGTATCAGCAACAGCGTCGGCAGGAAAAAAATTGCCAGTGCAGCGTAGGGCGGCAGTACGCGGATGCGCCCTTCAATCCAGCGCAGCCCGGGCCAGCGTCCCATCCATGCCAGTACCCGCTGTAGTGGCTCCCAGCCCCATTCTTCGAACAGAATCAGCAGCGCCAGCAGCCAGCCAAACAGGGCTTTTACAAGACGCAGGAGGAATTTCATGGCACAGGCCCCGATTCATCTGCCAGGATAAATTTACACCCCGCGCGAGCGGTCTGCCTTGAACTGCTGGCGAAACGCGCCAAAGCTACCTGCGTCGAGCGCCGCACGCACTTCGCGCATCAGGTTTAGGTAGTAATGCAGGTTGTGAATGCTGGCGAGCATTGGGCCCAGCATTTCGTTGCAGCGATCCAGGTGGTACAGATAGGCTCTGGAAAAACCGGCGCGCCCGCCCTGCGCCCAGGAAATGCCAGCGCCAGACGCTTCGAGAGGATTGCCCGCGCAGGTGTAGCAGGTGCAGGTTTCATCCAGTGGCGCTGGGTCGTTTTTGTGCCGTGCGTTGCGGATTTTGAGGTCGCCATAGCGCGTGAACAGCGTACCGTTTCGCGCGTTGCGCGTGGGCATGACGCAGTCAAACATGTCCACGCCTTGCGCCACACCCTCGATCAAATCCTCGGGTGTGCCTACGCCCATCAGGTAGCGCGGCTTATTGGCTGGCAGGCGGTGCGGCGTGTGCGCCATGATGCGCAGCATCTCGTCCTTGGGCTCGCCCACGCTGACGCCGCCGACTGCGTAGCCGGGGAAATCCATAGCCACCAGTTGCTCTAGCGATTCCTGCCGCAAGGGCTCGAACATGCCGCCCTGCACGATGCCAAACAGCGCGTTGGGGTTTTGCAACCGGGCAAATTCCGCCTGGCTGCGCTGGGCCCAGCGCAGGCTCATTTCCATCGAGGCTCGCGCTTCGCGTTCGGTGGTGATCTGGCCCTTGGTTTTGGGCTCTACCGACAAATAAGGCGTGCATTCGTCGAGCTGCATCGCAATGTCGGAATTCAGCGTGGTTTGAATCTGGATGCTGACTTCGGGCGACATGAACAACTTGTCGCCATTGACCGGGCTGGAAAAGTGCACGCCGTCTTCGGTGATCTTGCGCATGTCCCCCAGGCTCCAGACCTGAAACCCACCCGAGTCGGTGAGGATCGGCTGGTTCCATTTCTCGAACGCGTGCAAACCGCCAAATTGCGTCAGCACGCTCAGCCCCGGGCGCAGCCATAAGTGGAAAGTGTTGCCCAAAATGATTTGCGCTCCCATCTCGTCGAGCGAGCGGGGTGTAACGCCTTTGACCGTGCCATAGGTGCCCACGGGCATGAAGATCGGGGTTTCAACCACGCCATGGTTGAGCGTCAGACGGCCACGGCGGGCGTGACTCGCCGGATCGGTTTGCAGTAATTCAAATTTCACCATGGGCGCTATTGTCTTTAATCTGTCAAGGTGTGATGCAAGCTAACGTTGGCGTGCCAGCAGCATGGCGTCGCCGTAGCTGAAAAACCGGTACTGCTCCTGTATGGCGTGACGGTACAGCGAGCGAATGTGCTCATAACCGGCAAAAGCGCTGACCAGCATCATCAAGCTCGACTTGGGCAGGTGAAAGTTGGTCAGCAACAAGTCCACCAGTTTGAAGTTGAACCCGGGTGTGATGAAGATACTGGTGTCAGCGGAAAAGGGTGCAATGGGAAAAGGGGTCAGAGCCGAATCTACGGAGCCGCTTCGCGACTCCCGTAATTCGGATCCGACCCCATTTCCCATAGATTCGGATCCGACCCCAATTGCCCACGACTCCAGCGCGCGTACGCTGGTGGTGCCTACTGCCACGATGCGGCCACCGCGGGCGCGGCAATCCAGAATCGCTTGCTGCGTGGCTATGGGGATTTCATACCACTCACTGTGCATCTGGTGTTCGGCCAGGTTTTCGGTCTTGACCGGCTGAAACGTACCGGCCCCCACATGCAGCGTGACAAAGGCACGCTGCACACCGGTGGCATCAAGCTCAGCCAGCAGCGCTTCGTCAAAATGCAGCGCGGCGGTGGGTGCCGCTACCGCACCGGGGTACTTGGCAAACACGGTCTGGTAACGTGCTGCGTCTTCCAGGGAATCCGCGTGCGTGATGTAAGGCGGCAGCGGCACATGGCCGTGGCGCGCCATCAGAGTGTAGGGGTCATCACCCGCGTCGTTGGAGAGCAGGAAGCGAAACAATGCGCCCTGCGCATCGGGCCAGCGCCCGAGCAGTGTGGCGCGCAAGTGGTCGCTGCTGCCGCTGGCGCCAGTCAGGGCCAGGGTGGTGCCAATCTCGGGTTTTTTGCTGACGCGCATGTGCGCCGCCACCTGGTTGCCGCGCAGCACTCGCTCAATCAGGAGCTCCAACTTGCCGCCGCTGGGTTTGGTGCCAAACAGGCGGGCGTTGATGACCTTGGTGTCGTTGAAAACCAGCAAATCACCGGCTCGCAAAAGAGACGGCAGCTCGCGGAAAATGCGGTTCACCGGCTCGGCACCGCCGCCGTCGAGCAAGCGCGAGCCGCTGCGCTCGGGCACCGGATGCTGGGCGATCAGCTCCACAGGCAGCGCAAAGTCGAAATCGCTCAGGGTGAAAGTACGCGTTGTGGCTTTGGAACTGGAGGTATCGGACAAGGGGACGGGCATGGTGCTTGAAGTTTAGGAGGCCAATTGTGGCATGCCATAGTGGCGTTGCCGGGCTCGGCCAAAGTTTGAGAACGACAAAATGGCGCGACAAAAATGTCAACATCAAGCCAACAAGTGACGAAAATCAGAACAATTTTCTGGCAAAGCCATCAATCTCTGCAAAATATTGGCAAATTTGAGTGCCAAAATGACTGGCATGGAATCTGCTGCAATAAAACGTCTCGTTGTTATTTTTGTTTTTAATCTTTAAGGAGCTAGTTATGAAGCGTTCCATGCAACAGGGTTTTACCCTGATCGAGTTGATGATCGTGGTGGCAATTATTGGTATTTTGGCGGCAGTGGCCTTGCCGGCGTATCAGGATTACACCGTGAAGGCCAAAGTGTCTGAGGCGGTGAGTTTGTCTTCACCGGCCCGGACAGCCTTGGGTGTGGCTTGCAGTGATGCTTCCTTGACTGCTGCTGCTGTTACTGATTTGAATGCGTCGTTGGGTCTGCCTGCTGCAACTGCCATCACCGGAAAGTACACCAAGACGGTAACGGCTTCAAACACTGATGCTGCTAATGTGAAGGTGACCGTTGCAATGTTGGCCATAGGTTCTTCAATAACTGATGGTCAAACAATAGTTTATCTCGGCGTCTGCGGCCCAGCCGGCATGACGTGGACGATTGATGCGGGATCCACTGTCCCCGTCAAATACCTGCCTAAGGTTTGATGCGATTGACATAGCCTGATTTGATCCCCCAATGCCGACTTCCTTACATGGAGTCGGTAGGTGGGAAATCTTGGCATAAGGCACCCCTTTGAGGGTGCCTTTTTTTGTGAGTCAATATCCGGAAATGGCATAAGCAGATGAAAAACGAGAAGCCGATCATGTCGTCTTTTTGGCTGGTTTCCTGGTCGTGCATGTTAGCCCTGGGCTGGTTACTGCCAAACCATTATTACCCTTGGTTATCGTTTCATTCGGATGCCTGGATCGCGGCGGTGCTGTTGTTGGCCGCCGCCGTCATCTGGCGCGCACGCGGGCCGGTGGTGCTGCACCGCATGACGTTGCTGGTAGCGCTGCTGATTCTCGTGCCCTGGTTGCAATATGGTTTTGGTTTGATTCTTCAGCCCGGCGTGGCCTGGATCTCCTTTGCCTATTTGCTGGGCCTGTTGCTGGCCTTGCTTGTCGGTGCGTGCTGGGAGGCTAGC
This sequence comes from Rhodoferax sp., assembly GCA_003133245.1. Taxonomy (GTDB): domain Bacteria; phylum Pseudomonadota; class Gammaproteobacteria; order Burkholderiales; family Burkholderiaceae_C; genus Rhodoferax. The sequence continues at coordinate 24,802 of PKWM01000036.1, forward strand.
AGTCCCGGTCAACTCGGTGACGGCCTGTTTCTGGCGATTGCAATAGCGGGCGTGCTGTCGGTGGGTTTGCAGTTGCAGCAGTGGTTGCAGATTGATGGATTGGAACTCTGGACCATGGGCGGCGGCGCGGAGCGACCCCACGCCAATTTTGGGCAACCCAATCAACTGGGCACATTTTTGCTGTGGAGTGTGCTGGCGGCAGCCTGGGCTCACATGCGCAAACACATCGGCGGCGCGACGGCGGTGCTGCTGGCCGCGTATTTGTTGTTTGGCGTTGCCCTGACCGCCTCGCGCACTGCCTGGCTTGGCGTAGCCTTGATGATCGCAGCGGCATGGTGGTGGCGGCAACTGTGGACCAGCTCACGCTGGCCCTGGGCGGCCACGGGTTTGGGATTGTATTTTGCAATTTGTGTCGTCAGCGTAGGCTGGTTGCGACGAGCGTTGCTGGGTGGGATGCAACTGGACCTGGATAATTTGATGCGCGCCAGCAGTGAAATCCGGCCACTGGCATGGGCGGCCTTTCTGGATGCCGCCTGGCAGCGACCCTGGTTCGGCTATGGCTGGAACCAGGTGGCGCTGGCACAGGTGGCGGTAGCACCAGAGCATCCGCCGCTGTTTATGGCTTTTACCTATTCCCACAATCTGTTCCTCGATCTGGTGCTGTGGTGCGGCATTCCGCTGGGCTTGCTGGTGTCGGCGGCTTTGTTGTGGTGGTTGTGGAAACGATTTCGTGCCGTGCAGTCGGCCGAAAATGCAGTGCTCGTTTTGCTGTTGCTGGTGGTGGCCAACCATGCCATGCTGGAACTGCCTTTGCACTTCGCTTATTTCTTGCTGCCGGTCGGCTTGGTGATGGGGGTGCTCAATGTGCGGTTGGGCGCACGGCCGGTTCTGTTGCTGGGGCGCTGGGCTTTTCTTGCCTTATGGTTCGCTGCCACGACATTGCTGGCGCTCATCATCCGGGACTATGCCCGGGTCGAGGCAAGTTATCAAACCCTGCGTCTGGAGTGGGCGCATATCAAAATCACGCTGCCCGTGGGCCCGCCAGAGGTGCTGCTGTTGACGCAGTGGCACGACTACATCAAGTTTGCGCGGATCGAGCCCAAACGCGGAGTGAGCACAGAAGATTTGGCCTGGATGCGTCACCTCACCGGTTTGTTCCCCAGCAGTATTTTTTTTCATAAATTTGCAACAATTTTGGCCTTGAATCAACACCCCGATGAAGCCCGGCTGTGGTTGCAAAGAATGTGCAAGATGGCCCCAGACTCGGATTGCCAGACTGTCAAGACGATGTGGGCCAGGCAATCACTCCAATATCCCGAGATCGCAGCCATTGCCTGGCCGGTCAAGACTGGCAATTGACGCAGCTATAGAAACCTCTGCCACCCCAAGGGGCAGGATAATCCCCACCCTATGGCACTTATTACCCTTCTCAACGCGCAACTGGCTTTTGGCCACGTCCCTTTACTCGACCACACCGACTTTGCCCTGGAGAATGGTGAGCGCATCGGCCTGATCGGGCGCAACGGCACCGGCAAAACATCCTTTCTGAAAATTTTGGCCGGTCTTGAAAAAGCCGATGACGGCACGCTGCAATTGCAACAAAACCTGCGCCTGGCCTACGTTGCACAGGAACCAGAACTCGACCAGGATGCGTGCGTTTTTGTCGCTGCCAGTGCCGGCATCGCCGGACTGGTGGCGTTGATTGACCAGTACTGCGCCGGGCTGGGTGACCTCAACGCCCTGCAAAGCGCGATTGAAGCGCAAGGTGGCTGGAACTGGGAGCAGCGCGTCACCGAAACCCTGCACCGCCTGCACCTGAATGAAAACGACATCATCAACACGCTCTCGGGCGGCACCAAGAAACGGGTGGCGCTGGCGCAAGCCCTGGTGATGCAGCCCGATGTGCTGCTGCTCGACGAGCCCACCAACCACCTTGATCTGGACTCGATCGAGTGGCTCGAAGACCTGCTGATTGGCTTTAAAGGCAGCGTTGTCACCATCACGCATGACCGGAGTTTTCTGGACCGGGTGGCCACGCGCATTATTGAGCTGGACCGGGGCATCCTGCGCTCCTATGAGGGCAATTTTTCGCAATATCTGCGCCTCAAGGAAGAACAACTGGCGCAGGAAGCCGTCATCAGCGCCAAGGCCGACCGGCTGCTGGTGCAAGAAGAAATCTGGATCCGCAAAGGGGTTGAGGCGCGGCGCACGCGCAGCCAGAGCCGGATCGTGCGACTGGAGAACCTGCGTGCCAGCCGCCAGGCGCACCGCGAGGCGCTGGGCAAGGTCAAGATGGACGTGGCCTCGGGTGCCCTGAGTGGCAAGCTGGTGGCCGAGTTGACGCAGGCCAGCCTGTCTTTCGGCGACAAAGTCATCATCAAGGATTTTTCTGCCACCATTTTGCGTGGCGACAAAATCGGTTTGATCGGTCCGAATGGGGCGGGCAAAACCACGTTACTCAAGCTTATTCTGGGCGAATTGATACCCGACAGCGGCAAGATCCGCCAGGGTGCCAACCTGCAAGTGGCCTACTTTGACCAGATGCGCAACGCGCTTGATCTGGATGCCACGCTGGTGGACTTCATCTCTCCGGGCAGCGAGTGGATTGAGATCGGCAACCAGCGCAAGCACGTCAAGAGTTACCTGGGCGACTTTTTATTTTCACCGGCGCGCGCCAACTCTCCCGTGCGCTCGCTCTCGGGCGGCGAGCGCAACCGGCTATTGCTGGCGCGCCTGTTCGCGCGACCGGCCAATGTGCTGGTGCTCGACGAGCCGACCAACGATCTGGACATCGAAACACTGGAGTTGCTCGAAGAGTTGCTGCAAAACTACGTCGGCACGGTGTTTTTGGTCAGCCACGACCGCACTTTTTTGGACAACGTGGTGACCAGCACGATTGTGTTTGAGGGAAACGGCTTGTGGCGCGAATTCGAGGGTGGCGTGCAGGACTGGCTGCTTCAATCCAAACGCAGCAAAGAGATTCAGAATGCTGCCAATTCAAACGTTGTTACAGCGCAAAAGACGGTCTCCAGAAGCCAAAGCGACAGCAAAGCGGCAGAACCCAAAAAATCTGCGGTACAGAAAAAACTCGGCAACAAAGAACAGCGTGAACTTGACGCCTTGCCAGGCCAGATCGAGGCGCTGGAGCAAGAGCAGGCGGCTGTGCGCCTGGAGCTGGCGGACGCCAGCCTGTATGCCAAAGACCCGCTCAGAGCCAGGGCGCTCTACACACGGGACGCAACGCTTGAAGAAGAACTATTGAGCGCACTGGCACGCTGGGAAACGCTTTCAAGCTGAACTACTTCGCTGCGCCCTGCTGCTGCACCACCTCAACCTCAACCCGGCGGTTTTTGGCGCGGCCCTCAGGCGTGGCATTGTCCGCAATGGGCTGGCTGTTGCCTTTACCCACAGCGCGGACGCGTTTGACATCCACACCCTTGCTCACCAGATAAGTTTTGACCGATTCGGCACGCGCCAGTGACAGGCGATTGTTGTAGGCTTCGCTGCCCACCGAGTCAGTATGACCCACGGCAATCACCACATCAAGAGCAACACCCTTGAGGCGGGCAATCAGGCTGTCGAGCTTGCTGATGCCGTCGGCCTTGAGTTCAGCTTTGCCGAAATCAAACAGGGTATCAGCGGCCAAGCTCACTTTGGTGGGTGCCGGGCTTGGTGCCGGTGCCGGTGCCGGTGCCGGTGCCGCGCGTGCGCGTGCGCGTACTGGGATCACGGTCTGCGCCTTGATCTTCTCGACGGTGTCCACGACCGACTCTTCTAGCGGACACAAGTCAGCCGGATCCATCGCAGCACGGTCCTGGCCCGCTTCCTGTGCGCTGGGAACGTCAGCGCGCCCGACGCCGAGCGCGCTCACCAATTGGCCCATGCCAGCCAGTGTGCGTGCCTGCGCAGCGATCTGGTTGTAGCGGGTATTGATGTAGGTGCGAGTTGCTTCAAAATATTCATTTTGGGTGTCAAGCAAATCCAGCAGTGTGCGCTGCCCGATATCAAATTGCTGTCGATAGGCCTCGCGCGATTTTTCGGTTGACAGCAGATGCTGGTTTTGATAGATCATCTGCTCACTCAAGGTACGTGCATCACTGTAGGCAATGGAAAGCGTCTGGCGCACGTCGCGACAGGCTTTTTCCTGTAGATCGCGTGCTTGTTCATTCTGGTTCACCGCCTGGCGTTCACGCGCACGGTCGGCACCGCCACGGAACAAGTTGTAGTTCAGCACCAGCTCAATGCCATTCACATGCGTGTTGCCCAGAATGCCGCCGATGTTGTCGCTATTGCCGGTGTAAGCGCGAAGGTCAACTCGCGGCAGGTAAGCTGACTTGCGCGATTCAATGGCCAGTTGATAAGAACGCGCATTTTCCACGGCAGCGTTGAGCGTCGGGCTGCCCTGCAGACCGTCACGCATCAAAACCTTGGTGGAGGCAGGTAGGATACCGAGCTTGAATGGCTCAGGCATCGAAGGCAAACTGGCCGGCGGCGTGTCTCCGACAATCCGAAGGTAGCGCGCACTCACATCGTGCAAATTGGTCAGTTCGACCAGTAAATTGGACTCGGCCAGCGCCAGACGACCGTTCGCCTGCTCGACGTCAACACCGCGACCGACGCCTGCGTTGGCGCGCTCCTCGACTTGGCCCGTAGTCTGCTTGTGCTCCACATAGTTTTGCGTCGCGGCATCCACCAGCTCGCGATAACGCACCACATCGGTATAAGCCTGCACCGCCTCCAATGCCGCCGTTTCCGAGGCTTCAGCCAGCTCGTAGTAACGCGTCAACTTGGCATGGCCCAGGCGCTTGGCCTCGTTGGCGGTAAACATGCCGTCAAAGAGCATTTGACTTAGCGTCAGTTGCGTGGAATTCAAGTTGTAACGGCCTTGGGGAATTAACGGCGTTCGACCGTCTTCACGTCCGGCGGAAGCGTTCAGATCGAGTTGCGGGAAAAAGCCACCCCGGGCAACGTCGCGCTCGTCGCCAGCGGCCTTGAAACCATTCCAGCGGGCCTGCACATCGGGGTTACTCACCACCGCCTTGCGCGCCGCCTGCACCAGAGGTTCCGGCAAGCTCTGTGCCTGTGCGCCCCAGCCCGCCAGCATAGCCGTCACAATTAGCGTTAGAGAGAATTTTGTTTTCATTAGTAATCTCCGTATCAAAATGAACATAATGCACATTTGGGCTTTGGTTTATACCTCAATTGCAAAAAATTGAATACCCTTACGGACATGATAAGTATCAAGCAGCCTGGCAGATTTTTTGTCGCCAGAGCCGATCATTAGCGCCTGCTCCTGCTCATGTGCAACGCCCCACGCCCCCTTTTTTCCCTCCCATTCACGCGCCGGCTATGGCCCGCTGCCTGGGTATTGCTGCTTGGGCTCTGGCTGGCCTACGTCATCTCGCTGGCCGCGCCAAACCTTGACAAGATGCAGGCGCTGGCGCTGCAGCGCTACGGCGCTGGTGCCGCCGAGACGGTAGTCGCCTGGCGGCGTTTGATCGAAGAAACGCGCACCTTGCCTGACAACGACAAGCTCAACAAAGTCAATACCTTCTTCAACCGCCGCATCCAGTTCAAGACGGATTGGGAGGTTTACAACCAGGAAGACTATTGGGCCACGCCACTCGAGTTCATGGGCAATGGCGCTGGCGACTGCGAAGACTTCGTCATCGCCAAATACATGACCTTGCAAATACTTGGCATTGGCAACGAGCATCTGCGTCTGATTTATGTACGCTACAAAGTTGGCTCGACGGCACCCATCGCCCACATGGTCCTGGGCTATTACCAGAAACCGACCGAAGAGCCGCTGATTCTTGATAACTTGATCAGCAGCGTGCGTCCGGCCTCCATGCGCACTGACCTGACCCCGGTCTTCAGCTTCAACAGCGAGGGCCTGTGGGTGGGTGGTGCCAGCGCCTCTGCGGCCGACCCAACCGCCCGCCTGTCCCAATGGCGCAATGTGCTTGAGCGCATGCGCGAGGACGGCCTTTGATCAACCCCAGTACCCCATTCCCCTCACCTATCCAGCGAGCCCACTATGTCACTCATCAAACAACTCTGGATCGCCATTGCCATGGTTATGGCGATCGCCTTCGGCGGCAGCATGATCGTGAGCGTGCTCTCCGCGCGTCACTACCTGGAACAGCAACTCCAGGTGAAAAATATCGACAACGCCACCGCGCTGGCCCTGTCGCTGTCGCAACTGCCCAAAGACCCGGTTATGGTCGAGTTGCAAGTGGCAGCACAATTTGACGCGGGCCATTACCGCTTCATCCGCATCGTCTCGCCCACCGGCAAGACCCTGGTGGAGCGCATCGGCGTCAGCAAACTGCTGGGGGCACCGGAGTGGTTTGTCGCGTTGTTTCCGATTCGCACCAGTCCCGGCCAAGCCCTGATTCAGGACGGCTGGATCCAGTACGGCACGCTGACGCTGGCCAGCCAGGATATCTATGCCTACCAAAGTCTGTGGGACGGCACGATCGAGTTGCTGCTGTGGTTTGTACTCGGCGGCGCGGCCACGGGCGTGGTTGGCACATTGCTGATGCGCTCTATCACACGGCCGCTGAATGACGTGGTGGGCCAGGCACAGGCCATTGCTGAGCGCCGTTTCCTGAGCATCCCCGAGCCGCGCACACCCGAGCTCAAGAGCGTGGCCCGTGCCATGAACGAGATGGTCGGACGCCTCAAAACCATGTTCAATGAAGAGGCAGCGCGCCTCGAAGCCCTGCGCCAGAAAGTCAATCGCGACGCTGTGACCGGTCTGTCCGGTCGCGAGTACTTTTTGTCGCACTTGCGCGAGGCCTTGCAGGGCGATCAATTCGGCTCCAGCGGCACACTGGTGATGGTGCGCCTACCCGACCTCAACGAGCTCAACACCCGCCTGGGCCGCCAGCAGGCCGACGCGCTTCTCAAAGACGTGGGCACCGAGCTCTACAACAGCGGCAACGGCCGCGTCGGCCAGCGTGCCGGACGCATCAAGGGCGCTGAATTCGCTATCGTCTGCCCGACCTTCGAGACGGCGGCCGCCGCCGCTCGTGACATCCATGAAAAACTGACTCAAACCGTGCTGTCAAAATGGAGCGACCAGGTGCCTGACCTGTTCCACATCAGCGCCGTGCGTTACCACCATGAACAAAACATGGGCGAGTTGTTGGCTCACGCTGACGAAGCCCTGGCTCAGGCTGCCAGCAAGGGGCCCAATAGCTGGCATGCCGTTGAGGATAAGCTGACCAAAGCGGCGCTACCGGCTGAGCAGTGGCGCACCCTGCTAACCGAGGCCGTAGCAGGCGGGCGCCTGGCGCTGAGCTTCTACCCGGTCATCTCAAACGACGGCGCCAGTGCACTGCACCAGGAAGGCGTGTTACGCCTGCAGGTGGACGCCCAAGGCACGCTGCTGACGGCGGGCGACTTCATGCCCATGGCAGCCCAGCTCAACCTGACTGCGCCAATCGATCTGGGTGTGGTGAAGCTGGCCATTGAACACCTGCGCACCAGCGCTGGCGACATTGCCGTCAACCTGTCGGCCGAGACCATCGGAGACTTCCACTTCCGCAACGAACTCACGCAACTGCTCAAGGCCTACCCCGAGATCTGCAAACGCCTGCTGTTTGAAGTGCCCGAGTACGGCGTGTTCCGGCAGTTCGAAGCTTTCCGCGAACTCGCGCGCAACCTCAAGCAACTCGGTTGCCGGGTCGGCGTCGAGTATTTTGGTCAGCGTTTTGCGGACAGCGACAAGCTCGCCGACCTGGGGCTGGACTACATCAAGGTTCACCCCAGTTACATCCGTGGCATCAGCGACAACCCTGGCAACCAGGAATTTCTCAAAGGCCTGTGCAAAGTGGCGCACGCCATCGGCATCACCGTGGTGGCGCTGGGGGTGCAGAGCAAAGACGACCTGCCGCTGCTGGCATCGCTGGGGTTCGATGGGGCGACCGGGCCGGGCATCAAGTGATCAGAGCCCTGGTTTGCCGTATCGGCTCACTGACGCACCGAAGCGCGCCACTTTTCGACCGCATTCAAGGTGTTTTCTACATGCTGGTCCGGGCTCAGGCTCGAATAGACGTAAAGCACTTTGCCTTCAGGGCTGATCACATACGAAATACGATCAGCCATGTCGGGTTTGACCCAAAGCGCTGCGTCATATTGCTTCATGATGCGCGCGCCGCTGTCAGCTGCCACGGCAAACTTGTCGCGACACGCCTCGACCGAGAACTTCTTCAAGGTTTCAATGTTGTCGTTTGAAATGCCAACCACCGTGGCACCCAGGGCATTGAACTTGGGCGTTGCTTCAGCAAAATTGTGGGCCTCAACGGTGCAGCCGCTGGTAAATGCTTTCGGATAGAAATACAAAACGACCGGCCCCTTCTTCAAGGTTTCCGCCAGCGAAAACTTGAATGCAACCCCAGCGCGCGCCGCCTCGGTCGTGAAATCTGGCGCGGGGGCGCCCACCGCCAGTGCGGCCAGCGAGGCAGAGCTGGCGCATGCGAGAACCAACGAAGCACACAGCGAGACTAAAGGGTTCTTCAATTTCATGGCATTGCTCCCAAAATTAGACGATACCTCGAATGTCAATACCTGGCTTAGAGCCAAGGTCATTCACCCCGACGCCATGACAAAAGGGGCTCCATTAACAAACAGGCTCCCGAAGGCGCCTGTCTCGTATTTCGGAAACTGGCCCTGTTAAACACCCGTATAAGAATGAGCCGTCGTTAGGCTATTGATGATGTTGGTAAGATCGTGTGCAGAACCGAAGCCCTGAAGTACGATCGTCTGGGCATGGCCTGCCGTATCGGTGATGTTGAGCGTAGTGCTGGTTGTGGTTTGCGCCCCAGCTATGTGCGCCCCCCCCGCCGGGTCCGACAACAAATCATTGATTTGCAACACGTCACCTGCCTTGAAGTCCATCACTTTGTCCAACGCGGGGGCGGCTGTCGTACCTGCATCTGCCAAGTGCCAGACAAAGGTATTCGCACCTGTACCGCCGTACATGATGTCGTTACCAGCACCACCGGAAATAATGTCATTACCTTCCTGGCCAAAGATGATGTCATTGCCAGCACCGCCGTTGATCATGTCATTACCGCCAGTCCGCCCGCTCTCTAGCTGAACTGTCGGAGTTGAACTGGCCAGATTCTGAATGACGTAATCATAAATTTGCGTCTGACTCCAACCAAGTTGCGTGAATACCAAAGCGCCGGCTCCCGCAGGCGGCATTAACAGATTATGAGCAGCATAAAAGGCAGCATTAGCAGTAGCCAGCGCATCCGTGTTGACGGAATCGCCGAAGATAATGTCGTTGCCACTACCCCCGTTGATGACGTCGTTGCCAACTGCCGTCTGGATGACTTGAGAGCCAGTCAGAGTGCCTATGGTATTGCTTAAATCATTCGCCGTAGTGATATTGTCTGCCGTGTGACCAGTGGTCACGCTACCGTAGTTGTAGCCTTCAAGCTCGCTCAGGAAGCCCAGCGCCGATGGACTGGACGACGTGCCCATGCCCGAGCCAACCTGGATACCTACAGCCTGGAGGTTGTAACCGGCGGCGGCGATGAGTCCAACCTCAGAGATGCTGTCAGCATGTATTGCGTTTTGTCCGGAACCAGAGGCGCTCAATGTTCCCAAGGCGGCGGCAATGGCCTGAGCGGCGGTGGCGCTGACAGCAGTCGTTGTCTCGGCACCGGCAGTAGTATTGTTATCAAGCTCATTAGGCTGTCCATCGGAGATGAACACCAATTTGTTCACGTTCGCATTGGCCAGCGGAGCGTTCGTACCCGTGCTGTTAATCCAGCCGAGTGCTGACTGCAATCCAGCCTCGTAATTTGTGGAATTGGTCGCCGTCAGCGCATTCACTGCGCTGACGGCCGCGTTAAGTCCCGCCGTAGTGCTGACATTGAAAGTCCCCACACTTGACGCGTTGGTACTGAATTGATCGATGTGGACAAGTACGGTGGCACCGCTGGTATGCAGTTGGTTCAATGTCGCATCGACCGAATTTATCATCGCCTGCAAGCGCGTTTCGGTAACTGTCTTGCCCGAACTATTGGTGAACGAGATAGTGTTTGTCCCCATACTGCCTGAGGTATCGAGCACCAGCACGATGTTGGCACTCTGACCAGGTATGAGCGTAGTACCCCCCGGGTCACCGACCAGAATGTCGTTACCGCCGCCGGATGCAACAAGAGTTTCGCCTGCAGATGTTCCCACGACCAGCGCGTCGAACGTCGGCGTGTCGGTCGCGCTGGCGTTATAGGTGCTGCCTGCGGCGTCATGCCCGCTGACCGTGGCGGTCACCGTATGGTTGGCTGAGGTAAGGTCGGTCGTCGGTACGTTGGTGGCGCTATAGACCAGGTTGCCCGCTGTCCCGGTAACCGTTGTCGCATAGGTATGGCCATTGACCGTCAGGGTCACCGCATCGCCAAACTGGGCATTGCCGCCCACCGTGCCAGATACCGTCGTGTAGGTCGACTGCGCCTCATCGAGGCTGATGTCGTTGTCGCCCGTGATCGGGGTGATCGTGATCGTGGCGCTGGCCGTATCGATCGTCGGCGTGTCGGTCATCGTGGCCGGCGCATGGCTGCCATTGGCGTCGGTCATCAGGACGCTGACGCTGACTTGCTGCGCTACACCATTGACCACCAAGTCGCTCATTGCCACATTGGCAACGCTGTAGCTAAAGAGATGCGTTGCCGGATCCTGCACCACCGTGCCGGTGTAGGGGTGGCCATTGACCGTCAGCGTGACGGTCTCGCCAGCATTGACCGTGCTGGTGCCATTTGCCGTTATCGTGCCGCCGATCGTGGTCACGCCCGTCAGTTCCTGGTTGCTGATGATGTTGTCGCCCGTGATCGGGTTGATCGTGATCGTCGCGCTCGCAGCATCGGCTGCCACCGCTTGATTAGCGCTCGCCGAGAAGGTGCTGCCTGCGCTGTCCGTGCCGTTCACCGTCGCCGTCAGCGTCTGGCCTGCCACCGCGCTGCCAAGCGCGGTTGTGCTGTAAGCGCCCGTCGTGTGATCCACCGCGACGCCCGTGGCAATGACATGACCCGCCGCGTCCGTGATCGTCACCGTCTCGCTCGCCGCTGGACTGTTCGCAGTCAGCGCCACCACGCCAGACAGCGTGACGGGCACACTGCCTTCCTGGTTGTTGATGTTGAGGTCCGACACCGTCAGCGTGATCGCCGCGCTCGCGTTGTCCACCGTTGGCGTATCGGTGTTCGTGGCTGGTGCCTGGCTGCCGTTGGCATCGGTCATGGTGACGCTAACGCTGACCTGCTGGGCTACGCCGCCCACCACCAGGTCGCTCATCTTCACATCCGCAACGCTGTAGGTCAGAGCGCCAGTTGTCGAGTCTTGCGCCACCACACCCGTGTAGCTATGGTTGTTGACTGTCAGTGTGACAGTCTCGCCCACATTGACGGGGCTGGTGGTGGTGCCATGCACCGTGCCGGAGATGGTGGTGGTCGCGTCCGCCACTTCCAGATTGTTGATGATGTTGTCGCCCGCGATTGGGTTGATCGTGATTTGCGCCGTCAGCGTGTCCAGGGACGGCGTGGCAGTCATCGTGGCCGGTGCCTGGCTTCCGCTGGCGTCGGTCATCATGACACTGACACCAACCTGGTTGACCGTCGTGCCGTTGGTCAGATCGCTCATCAGCACATTGGCAACGCTGTATACCAGACCCGATTCGCCCTGCGCCACCACACCGGTGTAGTCGTGGCCGTTGACGGTCAGCGTGACGGTCTCGCCCACATTGACCGTGCTGGTACCGGTGGCTGCCACCGTGCCGGTGATGGTGGTCGTGGCGGCCAGTATTTCCTGGTTGTTGATGATGTTGTCACCCGCGATCGGGTTAATCGTGATTTGTGCCGCCAATGTGTCCGTACCGACAGCTTGACCGAAGGATGCGCTGTAAGTGCTGCCCGCCGCGTCGTGCCCGCTGACCGAGGCAGTGACGGTTTGACCGGCCAGCGTGCTGCCCAGCACGCCAATGCTGTAGGAAGTGCCATCGGCGTTCACGGTGCCAGTGCCAACCTGCGTTGTGCCCACCATCAGCGTGACCGCGTCGCCGGCGTGGGCGTTGCCACCCACGGTGCCGGTAACCTGCACAGTTCCAAGCTCGGTGTTGTTGACGATGTTATCACCGGCGACCGTGCCGATCGTGATGGTGGCGCTAGCCGTATCGACGCCTACCGGATGGGTTGCCTGGGCGCTGTAGGTGCTGCCCACGTTATCAGTGCCGCTGACTGCGGCAGTGACAGTCTGCCCGGCCACCGTGCTGCCCGCCACGCCAATGCTGTAGCTGCCGTCGGCGGCCACGGTGCCCGTGCCGATCTGCGTCGTACCGACCATCAGTATGACGGTGTCACCGGCATGTGCGCTTCCACCCACGCTGCCGGTAACCTGCACTGTCTGGCCGACTTCGATATTGTTGATGATGTTGTCGGCCGTGACGTTGTTGATCGTGATCGTGGCGCTGGCGGCAGCCACGCCGACCAGGTCGGATGCACTGGCGCTGTAGGGGCTGCCGGCCGCGTCCTGGCCACTGACCGATGCCGTCACAGTATGGCCGGCCACCGTGCTGCCCGTCACGTTGATGCTGTAGTTGCCGTTGGCGTCCACGGTGCCGGTGCCGATCACCGCACTGCCGATGGTCAAGGTGACCGTGTCGCCTGCGTGGGCATTGCCGCCGACGTGGCCGGTCACCGGCACCTGTTGACCGGCTTCGATGTTGTTGATGACGTTGTCCCCTGTCACGGGGTTCACCGTGATGGTGGCGCTGGCACTGTCGGCTCCGACAGTGTCGTTGGCGCTGGCAGTGTAGGTGTTGCCCACACTGTCCGTACCGCTGACAGATGCGGTGATCAACTGGCCGGCCACAACGCTGCCCGTCACGTTGATGCTGTAGTTGCCATTGGCGTCCACCGTGCCTGTGCCGAGCACCGTATTGCCAATGCTCAGCGTGACCGTGTCGCCGGGGTGGGCGTTGCCGCCTACACTGCCGGTCACCTGTACCGTCTGGTTAGCCTCGACGTTGTTGATGATGTTGTCGGCCGTGACGTTGTTGATTGTGATGGTGGCGCTGGCTGTGTCCGTTCCGACCGGATGTGTTGCGTTGGCGCTGTAGGTGCTGCCGGCTGCGTCCTGGCCGCTGACCGAGGCGGTGATGGTCTGACCGGCCACGGTGCTGCCCGTCACGTTGATGCTGTAGTTGCCATTGGCGTCCACCGTGCCAGTGCCAATCTGCGTCGTGCCGACCGTCAGCGTAACTGTGTCGCCGGGGTGGGCGTTGCCGCCTACACTGCCGGTCACCTGTACCGTCTGGTTAGCCTCGACGTTGTTGATGATGTTGTCGGCCGTGACGTTGTTGATTGTGATGGTGGCGCTGGCTGTGTCCGTTCCGACCGGATGTGTTGCGTTGGCGCTGTAGGTGCTGCCGGCTGCGTCCTGGCCGCTGACCGATGCCGTTACCGTTTGACCCGCCACGACGCTGCCGAGCACGCCAATGCTGTAGCTGCCGTTGGCGGCCACGGTGCCCGTGCCGATCTGTGTCGTACCGACCATCAGTATGACTGTGTCACCGGCATGGGCATTGCCGCCCACGCTACCTGTGACCTGCACGGTCTGACCCACCTCGACATTGTTGATGATGTTGTCTGCCGTAACGTTGTTGATCGTGATGGTGGCGCTGGCGGCATCGCCGCTGACGCTGTCGGATGCGCTGACGCTGTAGGTGCTGCCTGCGGCGTCCGTGCCGCTGACCGAGGCGGTGATGGTCTGGCCGACCAGCGTGCTGCCCAGCACACCTATGCTGTAGTTGCCATTGGTATCCACCGTGCCAGTGCCTATCTGCGTCGTGCCGATCATCAGCGTGACTGTGTCGCCCTGGTGCGCGTTACCACCGACGTGGCCGCTCACCTGTACTGTCTGACCCGCTTCGACATTGTTGATGATGTTGTCGGCGGTGACGCTGTTGATGGTGATCGTGGCGCTGACCGCATCGACGGCAACGGTGATCTCAGTAGTGGCTGTAGCGCTGGCGCTTCCGATCGGATCGGCAGTGGTCACGCTGGCGACGACGGTGTGGTCGGACGCGACCAGGTCGCCTGTCTTGACATCGATGCTGTAACCCAGTGCACCAGCGGCGCCCGCAGTGACTAATCCGGTATAGGTGTTGCCGTTGACTAGCAGCGTTACGGTGTCGCCAAGCTTGACGTCGCCGCCCACGAGGCCGCTGACGGCGGTGTTGGGCTGTGCTGCCTCGACGTTGTTGATGACGTTGTCGCCAGCAACGGTGTTGATGGTGATGCTGGCGGTAACAGTGGGAATCTCTTGCCCTTGTGTCAGCACTGTGGATGGCACGTCGCCTGATGCAAAACCGTAGTTGTAAGACAGCGGGGACAAACCCTCGGTGATGCGCAGCAACTGCACAAAGGTGCTGCCGCCGCCACCACCACCACCACCCAACCCGGCCGCTGTGGCATCCAATGTTTGATTCAAGTCGGTGCCGCGCTCGAGCGCCTGGATAACGGTGTCGGCGGTGGCCGGAGTGGTGACAGCACTGTCTTGCGCGCTGGGGAGCTGCTCGGACTGGACTACGTTTTCGTCCAGGCGCACGCTCTGCGCCGGGGCGACGGCCAACAAGTGGCCGTCTTCCATGATGAGCTCAACGCGGGCGTCACCCACGGTGCGTATAGTTTCGCCTTTTTGCAGCTCGTCACCGACTTTGAGTTGACGACTGACGCCTTGGGCGTCAACGGCAAAAACGGTGCCATTACCAGTGATGGCGGCGACGGTAGCAATAGCAATTTGGGCCATGATGATCTCCGATTGAATAAACAGATGCCCGGAGATTAAGGCTGCCCGATGCGGCTGCCTATTGGACTAAGGTACAAATTTGAAGCTTAGAGCAAGTCACTTTCGCTATCGCCGGGCAACAGTTCGAGCCGGTGCGTCAGGGCTTCACGGCTCTCGCGGCGTTCGAGCAACTTGGCTTGTGCCGCCACGGGCAGATCGGTGAACTGGATCTGCCCGCGCGTGATGAGCACGTCTATCAGGTCTTCGAGCACACGCGCCAGGGTAATGTCGCTCTCAGCCAGCGCGTTGGGTAGAGTGGGATGTGTCATGCTTTGGTCTCGATCGTGGAGGGTGGCGCTGGCTCGGGGAATGCGGCCAGGCGCAGCACCAGTTGCAGCCGATCGCGCACGCCGAGTTTCTCAAACACGGCGCCCAGGTGGGCCTTGACGGTGCGTTCGGAAATAAACATCAGATCGGCAACTTCCTTGTTCGAGCGGCCCGCTGAGACCGCGCGCGCCACCTGGGCTTCACGCGCCGAAAGCAAGTGCCACGGATTGACTACTGGTGCGGCCGGTGCAGTGGGTGCCAGCGCTGCCGATGTAGGCGAATTGGCAACTGCGCCCAGACGGGCGAGTGCGACGCTGGTTGCGCCGACGAGGCGCTGCAACAGGTCGGGTCCGACCCACAGACCACCGTGCTCTACCACGGTGGCCACCTCTTGCAGCAGCGCGGGCACGGCATAGGCGTGGGTGTAGCCGCGCGCGCCGGCGTTGAGGGCGCTAAGGCCTTCAACGGGCTCGGGTGCACCCGAGAGCAACACGACACGAGCGCGGGGCAGGGTGTGCAAAATCTGCTGTAGATAGAGTAGCCACTGGGCATCAGCGGTGCTCAACCAAACCAATCCTGAGGGTTCATCCTGGGCGCGCAAGTAGGCCAACAGCGCGGGCGCGTCAAGCACTTTGCCCTGTGCAAAGGCCTGGCGCCAGCGATCGGGCACGGGGGCTGGATCACTGTGCAGAAAGAGATGCTCGGCTTTCATCGTTCCGTCATTGCGTTGGCTTTGGCACGCAGCACGGGTTTGAGCAAATACGACAGCACCGTTTTTTTGCCGGTGCGAATATCCACCTGCGCCACCATGCCGGGAATGATCGGCAGTGTCGGGCCCAGACTGGGTTTGTGCGTGCGCACGCGCACCGTGTAGAAAGCGTTGCCCTTTTCGTCGAGGACCGAGTCGGCGCCAATCTGGGTGACGTCGGCACTCAGGCCGCCATAAATGGAAAAATCATAAGCGGTGAACTTGACCATGGCCTCTTGCCCCGGGCGCAGGAAGCCGATGTCTTTGGGTGTGATTTGCACTTCCAGAATAAGTGCATCGTCCAGTGGCACCACCTCCACCACCTCCTTGCCGGGTTGCACCACCGCACCCACGGTATTGACCAACAAGCGCTTGACTGTGCCGCGCATGGGCGACTTGATCTCGGCATGCTTGACTTTGTCAGCCAACGCCAAACCGCCTTGCGACAGGCTGGCGAGCTTGCTCATCGTGTCGGAGAGTTCGGCACTCATCTGGTTGCGACTGGTGAGTCGAACTTCTTCAATCTTGCGTGTAGCCTCCTGAATGGACGACTGCACCCGCGCGAGTTGTGCGCTGGACTGATCGCGGTCACCGCGCAGGCGGGCCACTTCCCGGTCCAGACGCATCATTTCAACCTCGGACACGGCACCGGTGGCCACCATCGGGCGCGTGGCATTCACTTCTCTAGTGATGAGTTCAAGGCCGCGATTGGCCTGATCTAGCCTGGCGCGCACTTCATTGAGTTCCTGCTGGCGCTGCGTCAACTGGTTTTGGGCAATGGAAACCTGGGCGTTGATCTCGGCAAGACGCGAATCGTACAGGCGCTGCTCTTGCGCGACCACATCGGGGGCATCCTGCCTGAGCTTGGCCGGTGGGTTGAAGGCAGTGCCGCGTGTGAGCGCCTCGAGCCGCAGCACCTTGGCCTGTAGCGCCAGTTCGCCAACGCGGCTCTCCTGCAGGTTGGAGACAAAACGCGTGGGATCCACGCGCACCAGCAGTTGGCCCGCCTCGACGATCTGCCCCTCGTGGACGAGTATCTCTTCGACCACCCCGCCATCGACACTCTGAACAATTTGCACCTGGCTGGTGGGCACCACGCGCGCCTGGCCACGGGTGACTTCATCAATGGGGGCAAAGGCAGCCCAGACCAGCAGTAATAGCAAGGCCAGCCCTGCCAGCCGCAACAGGCTTTTGGCGCGCAAAGGCTCCTGCTGCAAACGCGCCCAGTCAGCGTCGCCAGCCCAGTCAAGCTGGTCTTGCGCTTCGATGGGGCCGAGTTTTTGCACCAGCCCGCCGAAGGCGGCCTGACTCGGCCGCGCGCCGTGCCTGGCGATTAAGCCGATTCGTTTGAAAACTTTTTCGCTGAGCCAAGCCATCATGCCGCCTTGCCGATACGTCCTTGACGCAAAGCTGTAACCACTTGATCCTTGGGACCATCGGCCACGATACGACCGCCGTCCATGACGATGATGCGATCCGCCAGGTCAAGCAGGGAAGTGCGGTGGCTGACCAAAATCAGGGTCTTGCCACGCGCAAACTCGGTCAAGCGGCGTTTGATGTCGTCTTCACTGGAGTAATCCATCGACGAGGTCGGCTCATCGAGCAGCAAAATGGCGGGGTCGTTGATGACCGCCCGTGCAATCGCCACGCCCTGGCGCTGGCCACCCGAGAGCGATTCGCCGCGCTCGCCCACCAGCATCTCGAAACCTTGGGGGTGCTGATTGACGAGGCCGATAATGCCGCCGATTTCAGCCGCCTTGACGATGTCGGCGTCTTGCGCCAGCGGCGCACCCAGTGTGATGTTTTCGCGCAGGCTGCCATAAAACAGCATCACGTCCTGCTGCACATAGCCGATCTGGCGCCGCAGCTCGGCCGGGTCGAGCTGGCGCAGATCGATGCCGTCCACCAGCACCGCGCCTTCGGACGGCCGGTACAAGCCCAGGACGAGTTTTTCAAGCGTTGTTTTGCCCGAACCGATGCGCCCCAGAATGGCGACTTTTTCACCGGGCTTGATGCTGAAAGTGAGGTTGCGCAAACAAGGCGCAGCTTGACCGGGGTAGCTGAAGCTCACATCCCGAAAGTCAATCGCGCCTTTGAGGTGTCCGCGGCTGATGAAAGTGGTGCCGTCGGGGCGCTCCACTTCACGCTGCATCATTTCATCGAGCGAGGTCAGCGCCGTGTCTGCGGTGTGGTACTGCACCAGCAAACCGGCCACCTGGCCCACCGGTGCCATGGCGCGCGAAGCCAGCATGGTGCAAGCGATCAGGCCGCCCATGGTGAGCTCACGCTCAGAAATCAGATAGACACCGATGATCAGAATGGCAAGATTGATAAGCTGCTGGACAAAGGCCGAAGTGTTGCTGGCCGTCAACGACAACAGGCGCAACTGCGCACCAATGCGGGCCAGCAGCGCCGCGCTCTTTTCCCATTTGCGCTGAATCGGTGCCTCGGCCGCCAACGCCTTGGTGGTCTCAAACCCGACCAAGCCTTCAATCAGGATGGCATTGCGCTGGGCGCCGGCGCGGTAGGTGATTTCGGCCAGCTCGTGCATCTGCCCCTGCACCGCCAGCGCATACACCAGCATGATGACGGCACCCACGCCCAGCGGGATCAGCATGGTCGGTGAAATCCAGCCGATGACGACCATGAAAATCAGCGCAAAGGGCAAATCAATAAAGGCCACCACCGTGGCGGAGCCGATAAAGTCGCGTACCGACTCGAAGGCGCGCAAATTCGACGCAAATGAGCCGGCTGAAGCCGGACGCTGTTCCATGCGCATGCCCAGCACGCGCTCCATGATGAACGCCGACAACTTGACGTCCACCCGGCTGCTCGCCAGATCAACAAAACGACCGCGCAGGGTGCGCAGCACCAGGTCGCTCACCAGCATCACCAGCAAACCCAGGGCCAGCACCCAGAGCGTGTCAACCGCATGATTGGGCACCACGCGATCGTAAACATTCATGGTGAACAAGGGCATGCCCAGCGCAAACAGATTGGCCAGCAGCGCGGCCAGTAGCACATCCATGTACAGGGGGCGGCTCTCGGCAATCACACTCCAGAACCAGTGATCATGACGACCGGAGCGAACCTGGGGCGTGCGCGCGTCGAAACGCTGGGTTGGCCGGGCGTAGATGGAGGTGCCAAGGTAGTCGGCTTCGAGTTGGGCAAGGGGCACATCGACCGGTGCGTCGCCCAGCTCCGGATAGGCCACGCGGGCCTGGCTGCGGTCCTCATTAAAGCCCAGCAGCACACAAGCATGTTCGTCTCGCAAGAGCACGACGGCGGGCAACAAAACGTCTTTGAGTTGAGGTAACGAGCAGCGTACCAACTGGCTGCTCAGATGTGCGCGCCGGGCGGCGCGGGCAAAAAGACTGGGGGTCAGGCGGGCATGTTCGGCTGGCAGACCGGCCATCAGTGCGTCACGTGTGACCGACTCACCGTGCGCGCGGGCCACAATCTGCAAACACTGCAACAGATCATCGTTGGTGGTTTTCGCGGCCGGAGCCACCTCCGGAGTATCCGTGTCCGACATGCACAGCCCGTCTTGGTAGGTTTGTAAGTTTATTCAGTGTACCAAACATAAGCCTGCGTCGCTGCTCTCCTTTCCATGAACCGATGTCGTCACTGCGAGCTCAGCGCGGCAGTCCATGGATTCAGGGCATGGATTGCTTCACTTCGTTCGCAATGACAAGTAGAAGGATTTATTTCTTCTGGCGATACTTGCGCAGTGCGGCAAGCTGGGCTGCCATGATCGTCAACTCGGATGTGGCGCGGGCCAAATCGATATCAGTCTTGGCGTTTTTGAGGGCTTCTTCCGCCGCCAGTTTGGCCGCGTTGGCCTTTTCTTCGTCGAGGTCTTTGCCGCGAATGGCGGTGTCAGACAAGACGGTGACGCAGTTGGGTTGTACTTCCAGGATGCCACCGGCGACAAAAACAAACTCTTCGCCGCCATCGGCCTTTTCAATACGCACCGAACCGGCCTTGATGCGCGTGATCAGTGGCGTGTGGCGCGGATAAATGCCGAGCTCGCCGGCTTCCCCCGGCAACGCGACAAAACGCGCCTCACCGGAGAAGATCGACTCTTCAGCGCTGACAACATCGACATGGATCGTGTTCATATGTTCCTGGTCCTATTAGTTGGGGACAGAGCTTGTCGCTGCGCAACTGCGGACTGTCCCGCAAGTTATTAGATCTTCTTCGCTTTTTCGAACGCTTCGTCGATACCGCCCACCATGTAGAAGGCTTGCTCGGGCAGGTGATCGCACTCGCCGGCCACAATCATCTTGAAGCCACGAATCGTCTCGGCCAGGCTGACGTACTTGCCGGGCGTGCCGGTAAACACTTCGGCCACATGGAACGGCTGCGACAGGAAACGCTGGATTTTGCGAGCGCGTGCCACCGTCAGTTTGTCTTCCGGCGCCAATTCGTCCATGCCCAGAATGGCAATGATGTCGCGCAGCTCCTTGTAGCGTTGCAGCGTGCCCTGCACGTCACGTGCGGTGTTGTAGTGGTCTTCACCTACCACGTTCGGGTCGAGTTGGCGGCTGGTGGAGTCGAGCGGATCGACCGCCGGGTAAATACCGAGCGAAGCAATGTCGCGGCTCAGCACCACGGTGGAATCCAGGTGGGCAAAAGTGGTGGCGGGAGACGGATCGGTCAAGTCATCGGCCGGCACATAGACGGCCTGAATCGAGGTGATGGAACCGACCTTGGTGGAAGTGATACGCTCTTGCAGGCGGCCCATTTCTTCGGCCAGTGTGGGCTGGTAGCCCACGGCAGACGGCATGCGGCCCAGCAAGGCGGACACTTCAGTGCCGGCCAGGGTGAAACGGTAAATGTTGTCAACGAAAAACAGCACGTCTTTGCCTTCGTCACGGAACGATTCGGCAATGGTCAGACCGGTGAGCGCCACGCGCAGACGATTGCCGGGTGGCTCGTTCATCTGACCGTAAACCATCGAGACTTTGGACTCGCTCAGGTTCTTCAAATTCACCACGCCGGAGTCGGCCATTTCATGGTAGAAATCGTTGCCTTCGCGGGTGCGCTCACCGACGCCGGCAAACACCGACAAGCCGCTATGCGCCTTGGCAATGTTGTTGATGAGTTCCATCATGTTGACGGTCTTGCCGACACCAGCGCCGCCGAACAAACCCACCTTGCCGCCTTTGGCAAACGGGCACACCAGGTCAATCACCTTGATGCCCGTTTCCAGCAGCTCTTGCGAGGGGCTGAGCTCGTCATAGACCGGAGCTTTGCGGTGGATCGAGGCGCGCTGCTCGGTCGGAATTGGGCCGCGCTCGTCAATCGGTGCGCCCAACACGTTCATGATGCGCCCGAGCGTGGCGGTACCGACCGGTACCATGATCGGGTGCGCGGTGTTGGAGACCATCAGGCCGCGGCGCAGGCCGTCGGCGGAACCCAGCGCAATGGTGCGCACAATGCCATCGCCGAGTTGCTGCTGCACTTCGAGCGTCAGGGCCGAGCCTTCAAGTGTGAGGGCATCGTAAATGCCGGGCATCTGGTCGCGCGGGAATTCCACATCGACCACGGCGCCAATGCACTGAACGATTTTCCCCTGCGCTTGCGAATTTGTATTTATAGCTTGAGCCATTTGGTGTTGCTCCAATAAGTTTGAATATTGCGGGTGGGCGCTGCGTTGGCGGGACTGTTGCTAAGCCCCGATGGCGGCAGCGCCGGAGACGATCTCGGAGAGTTCTTTGGTGATGGCGGCCTGACGGGTTTTGTTATAGACCAGTTTCAGCTCGCCGATCACGTTGCCCGCGTTGTCGGTGGCGGCCTTCATGGCGACCATGCGTGCGGCATGTTCAGAGGCCATGTTCTCGGCCACCGACTGATAAACCAGGGCTTCAACGTAGCGCACCAGCAAGTCGTCAATCACCGACTGCGCGTCGGGCTCATAAATGTAGTCCCAGCCATGCTTGGCACCCGCTGCATTCTCGTGGGCCAGCGTTTCGGCTTCCATTGTGGCTGCCGACAGCGGCAACAATTGCTCCATCACCACTTCCTGTTTCATCGTATTGATGAAGCGGGTGTAGGAAAGATAAACGACGTTGACTTCGCCCTTGGCGTAGGCGTCGAGCAAGACCTTGACCGGACCGATCAAGCGCTCCATATGCGGCTTGTCGCCGAGCTGCGTCACATGTGCCACCACCTTGGCGCCAATACGGTTGAGGAAACCCAGCCCCTTGTTGCCGATGGCCACCGCCTGCACCGAACTGCCAGCCGCCTGCAGCTCGCGCAGCTTGTTGGTCACGCTGCGCAGCACATTGGTGTTGAGGCCTCCGCACAAGCCTTTGTCGGTCGTGACCACAATCATGCCAGCAACGCGTGCGTTGTTGGTTTTCATGAAGGCATGCACGTACTCGGGATTGGCCTGGCCCAAATTAGCCGCGATGTTGCGCACCTTCTCCGCATAGGGCCGCGCCGAGCGCATGCGCTCCTGGGCTTTGCGCATTTTGGAGACGGAGATCATCTCCATCGCTTTGGTGATCTTCTTCGTGCTCTCGAAGTTTGCGATCTTGCCGCGTATTTCCTTGCCGGTTGCCATAAAGCCTCCTTCGTTTTCTAAAGGGGGGCGGTTTAAGCGAACGACTTCTTGAAAGCAGCAGTGGCAGCGTTCAACTCCGCCTCGGCGTCCTTGTCCATCGCCTTGTCGGCTTCGAGTTTGGCCAGCAGGACAGCGCACTTGTCCTTCAGATAAGCGTGCAAGCCGTGTTCAAAAGAGAGCACCTTGTTGACCGGCAGATCGTCAACATAGCCCTTGTTCACGGCAAACAGCGTGGCGGCCATCAGGGAGATTGGCAGCGGACTGTACTGGGCTTGTTTGAGCAATTCGGTGACGCGGGCGCCGCGCTCGAGCTGCTTGCGGGTGGCTTCGTCCAGGTCGGAGGCAAACTGCGCGAACGCGGCCAGTTCACGGTACTGTGCCAAGTCGGTACGGATACCGCCTGAGAGCGCCTTGATCAGCTTGGTCTGGGCAGCGCCACCGACGCGCGACACCGAAATGCCGGCATTGATGGCGGGGCGGATACCGGCATTAAACAGTGAAGTTTCCAGGAAAATCTGGCCGTCGGTAATCGAGATTACGTTGGTCGGCACGAAAGCCGAGACGTCGCCGGCCTGCGTCTCAATGATCGGCAGCGCGGTGAGGGAACCGGTCTTGCCGGTGACGGCACCTTTGGTGAAATCGGTGACATATTTTTCGTTGACGCGGGCAGCGCGCTCGAGCAAGCGGCTGTGCAGGTAAAACACGTCGCCGGGGTAGGCTTCACGGCCTGGCGGGCGGCGTAGCAGCAAGGACACCTGGCGATAAGCCACGGCTTGCTTGGAGAGATCGTCATACACAATCAGTGCGTCTTCACCGCGGTCGCGGAAATATTCGCCCATGGTGCAGCCCGAATAGGCGGCGACATACTGCATGGCGGCTGATTCCGACGCTGTGGCTGCCACCACAATGGTGTATTCCATGGCACCGGCTTGTTCCAGCGAGCGCACCACGTTTTTGACGCTGGAGGCCTTTTGGCCAATGGCGACATAAACGCAGGTCATGTTTTGACCTTTTTGGTTGATGATGGCATCGATCGCCACGGCAGTTTTGCCGGTCTGACGGTCGCCAATGATCAGCTCGCGTTGCCCGCGCCCGACCGGCACCATCGAGTCAATTGACTTCAAACCCGTCGCCATCGGCTGGCTCACCGATTGGCGCGCAATCACACCCGGCGCGACCTTTTCAATCACGTCGGTCATCTTGGCATTGATCGGGCCTTTGCCATCAATCGGCTGACCCAGCGCATTGACCACGCGACCTTTGAGCTCGGGGCCCACTGGCACTTCCAGAATACGACCGGTGCACTTGACCGTGTCGCCCTCGGAGATGTGCTCGTAAGCGCCCAAAATCACCGAGCCGACCGAGTCGCGCTCCAGGTTGAGTGCCAGGCCGAAGCAAGGCTGTCCATCGTTGTCAACCGGGAATTCAAGCATTTCGCCCTGCATCACGTCCGACAGGCCGTGAATGCGGCAAATACCGTCGGTGACGGATACCACAGTGCCCTCATTGCGAATGTTGGCACTAGCCGACAGACCCTCAATACGGTTCTTGATCAGTTCAGAAATTTCTGCGGGATTGAGTTGCATGACTCTTTCCTTCTTTCATTAATTGGGCTTGACCACCAGAGGCTTGCGCCTCAAGCAGTCAACGCCACTTTCATTTGTTCCAGACGGGCTTTGACAGAAGAGTCAAGAACCTCGTCCCCTACCACCACACGAATGCCGCCGATCAACTCTGGCTGCAACTGGACGGTGACATTGAGCTTGCGTGCAAAGCGCTTTTCCAGTGTGGCGGTCAAGTCAGCCAGCGCCGCACTGTCAATTGCGAAAGCGCTATAAACCAGCGTGTCAGACGAGCCGCTCTGGGCATTTTTCAGAGCCCGGAACTGCTCGGCAATTTCGGGCAAGGCCGCCAAACGATCGTTTTCAATCACCGCGCGCAAGAAGTTTTGCGCCATCTCCGGCAAAGCCACTTTGGTGACACCCGTGATGACATCGAACACCTGGGCAGCAGTGACCTTGGGGTTATCAGAAAACTGCTGCAATTGCGGATTTTTCGCAATCGCTTGCAAAGCGTCCACCCAGACCGCAGCGGCGTTCAAGTCCGCTTGGGTCGCCTTGAACAAGGCCTCGGCGTAAGGGCGGGCAATGGTGGCAAGTTCAGCCATGGTGGTCCTCTTACAGTTCCGTCTTCAAGCGGCCAAGCAAATCAGCGTGGACGCTGGCATTGACTTCGCGCCGAAGTATCTGCTCTGCGCCTTTGACCGCCAGCGCCGCCACCTGCTCACGCAAGGCCTCGCGCGCTTTGACGGCTTGCTGTTCGGCTTCAACCTTGGCGGCCGCAATGATCTTGCTGCCTTCTTCGCTGGCTTTGGCTTTGGCTTCTTCCACCATGGCCTGGCCGCGACGCTCGGCATCCGCCAGCCGTGCCGCCGTCTCGGTGCGCGACTTGACCAATTCGGCTTCGACCCGCTTATTGGCGGAGGAAAGCTCGGACTTGGCTTTGTCTGCCGCCGACAGGCCGTCGGCGATTTTGCTGGCGCGCTCGTCCAATGCGGCCGCAATCGGTGGCCACACGAATTTCATCGTGAACAGCACCAACAATGCGAAGACGATGGCCTGCGCTAGCAGTGTTCCATTAATGTTCACAGTAAGTCTCCTTCAACAAAGGTTGTTGCAGGCAGGGCTTACTTGACCAGACGTGCGATTTGAGCCAGAAACGGGTTGGCAGTGGCAAACCACAGCGCAATACCGGTGCCGATAATAAAGGCGGCGTCGATCAGACCCGCCAGCACGAACATCTTGGTTTGGAGTTCGCCCATGAGTTCAGGCTGACGCGCAGCGGCTTCAAGGTACTTGCTGCCCATGACGCCGATACCGATACAGGCACCCAAGGCGCCCAGACCAATGATCAGGCCAGCGGCCAATGCAGCAAAACTAATAACTTCCATGATTCACTCCTAAATTAACAAAAAACAAACTAAAACAAAAACGAAAATCAACGCACGAAATCAATGGGCATCGTGTGCCTGCCCGATATAAACCAAGGTCAACATCATGAAGACAAAGGCTTGCAGCAAGATGATCAGGATGTGAAACACCGCCCAAGCCCAACCTGCCACCACGTGCAGCAGCAAAAGCATCAGGCTGCCCGGTGCCGCCGAAAATGCCCAGGTGCCACCCAGCAGCGCGATCAACATGAAAATCAACTCACCGGCATACATATTGCCAAACAACCGCATGCCGTGTGACACCGTTTTGGCGGTGAACGAAATCAATTGCTCGGCCAAGTTCACCACGCCCAAAATCAAAGCAAATACCGGGTTCTTGCTGGTGCCAAAGGGAGCGGTCACCAACTCATGCGCCCAGCCGCCGATCCCTTTGATCTTGATGTTATAAAACAAGCATATCGCCAGCACGGATACCGACAGGCCCAGGCTGATCGACAGATCGGCAGTGGGTACCACCCGCATGTAGGCATGATGGGCGTCGTGCCCGGCAGCGCCATAAATCCAGCTCCACACCATCGGGAGCAAGTCGAGAGGCAACAAGTCCATGGAATTGAGCAAAACCACCCAGACAAAAACAGTGAGCGCCAGCGGAGCCACCAGTTTGCGGCTCTTGGCGTTGTGAACAATCGACTTGGCCTGACCATCGACCAATTCAAACAGCATTTCAACGGCTGCCTGGAAACGCCCCGGCACGCCCGAGGTGGCTTTGCGAGCGGCTTTCCAGAGAAAGAAACAACCCAGCACACCCAATAGCATTGAGAAAAACAGGGAATCAATATTGAAAACGGAGAAATCGACGATTTCCGTTTGTGGCTTGGTCTGCCAATGCGTCAGATGGTGAACGATGTATTCACTGGCCGATGGCGCTTGTTCTTCTACGGACATTGTTTACTCTTCAATCTGTTATACGTTTCGGGCGCATCAACAGCGCCAACCAATACACCTTCAGGGTCGCGATCAGGCCAATCAATAGGGCCAGCCAATCCAAATTTCTCACCAGTTGCGGAGCCGCAAAAAGCAAGCCAACAGTCACAGCAAGCTTGACCGTTTCCCAGACAAAAAAACCAAATCCGGCAGTTGCCGCGTTGAGCGACGAGAACTGACTCGTCAGGCCCCGCGCAAACAGTGCAGCCGGTAGCACGACCGTCAGCGCACCGTAGCCCGCTGACCAGGCCATCTCTGCCTTGCCGGTAAAACCCCAGGCAGCCAAAGCCACCAGCAAGCCCACCACCACCTGCCAACCCACCACCCACCATGGTGAAAGAGGCGGCTGTAGTTTTCGCAAGGCTTGCGCCTCTTGGGCAGACAGCCGCTTGAAGGGCAAAGCGTCGAATTCATCGGCGTCATATTCGGAAACAAACGCGTTGATCGGCATCGCAAATTACCCCGCAGCTTGCGGTCAGTGGACCATCACAAAGCCACGTATTATACGTAGAAACTGCGGCTTTTGACCCGGCTCCGAGGGTAATTCGCAGTTAACCACGGGGCTAGATCAAACGAAGAGAATATTCACCCCCCCATCCCTGTCAGCCCGGCGTGGCCTGACCACCTGACACCCTTACTGCACGCGAACCCAGGTTTGGGTTCTGCCCAGCAGGGCAAAACCGATGAAGCCCCGGACTTCGAGTTTTTGACCATCCTCAATCGGCGTCATCCTGAGTTTGTAAACGGTGCCGTTCTCCGGGTCAAGAATGTTGCCGCCTTCCCAGACGTCCTTGCCCTCGGCTTTTTTGGCGCCGCGAATAATCTCCAGGCCCAGCATGGGCTTGTCCTTGCGGTCATCGGTGCATTTATCACAAACCGCTTTTTGATCGGCTTCCTTGCGCAGCAGCTTGTCAATGCGGCCACTGAGCACGCCGTTGCTCTCGCTGATCTGAATCAGGCTTTTGAGTTCGCCGGTCTTGTCATCGAAACTGTGCCAACTGCCCACCGGTGTCATTTGCGCCGCAGCCATGCCAACGGACAAAACAGCCGCTAATGCCAAAGCAGCACGAATAACAGATCGAGTCATTGTCATTTGAAATCTCCTTAAAAATAATTTGACAGATTTATGCCAGAGCCGCATCGGTATCCATCAACACCTTGCTGCCGGCACGCGCAGTTTGCATCAAACTGGCAGTTTCCGGGAACAGTTTGGCAAAGTAAAAACGTGCCGTCTGCACCTTGGCCAGGTAGAACGGGTCGGTGTTGCCCGCTGCAATCTGGCGTAGCGCCACTTGCGCCATGCGCGCCCAGAAGTAGCCAAACACCAGATGCCCTGCGACGCGCAAATAGTCCACCGCAGCGGCACCCACTTCATCGGGATTCTGCATGCCCTTGAAGCCAATCTCGGTGGTGAATTTTGTCATCTGCTCGCCCAGCACCGCAATTGGCGTGATGAACTCAGCCATTTTCTCGTTGACACTCTCTTCGGCTACCAGTTGAGCGATGAGCTTGCCGAACTTCTTCAGCGTCGCACCCGCATTGCCCAGAATCTTGCGCCCCAGCAGATCAAGCGACTGAATGGTGTTGGTGCCCTCGTAAATCAGGTTGATGCGGGCATCGCGCACAAACTGTTCCATACCCCATTCCTTGATGTAGCCGTGACCGCCAAAAACCTGCAGACAGCCCGAGGTGGCAGTCCAGCCGTTGTCGGTAATGAAGGCCTTGACAATGGGCGTCAGCATGGCCAGCATTTCGCCCGCATCCTTGCGCGTTTGCTCATCGGGATGATTCATCTCCTTTTCCAGCAACATGGCGCTAAAGCACATCAGCGCCCGACCGCCTTCGGCGTAGGCTTTGGCGGTGAGCAGCATCTTGCGCACATCGGGGTGTACGATGATCGGGTCGGCCGCCTGGTCTTTGGCCTTGATGCCTATGAGCGAACGCATTTGCAGCCGGTCTTTGGCGTAGGCGAGCGCATTCTGGTACGCCACTTCGGTCAGACCCAAGCCCTGGTTGCCCACGCCCAGGCGCGCCGCATTCATCATCACGAACATGGCGTTCATCCCCTTGTTGGGCTGCCCGACCAGGGTGCCAATCGCGCCGTCGAGCACCATTTGCGCCGTGGAGTTGCCGTGAATGCCCATCTTGTGTTCGAGGCCGCCACAGTAAATGCCGTTGCGCGCACCCAAAGAGCCATCTTTATTCACCAAAAACTTGGGGACAATGAAGAGGCTCACACCCTTGATGCCAGGCGGGGCATCGTTCAGGCGCGCCAGCACCAGATGAATGATGTTCTCGGCCATGTCGTTCTCACCGGCGCTGATGAAAATCTTGTTGCCGGTGAGCGCGTAGCTGCCGTCGGCCTGCGGCTCGGCCTTGGTGCGCATCAGGCCCAGGTCGGTGCCGCAGTGCGCCTCGGTCAGGCACATAGTGCCGGTCCACTCGCCGCTGGTCATCTTGTGCAAATAGGTTTGCTTTTGCTCCTCGGTGCCGTGCGCATGCAGGGCGGCGTAAGCGCCATGCGTCAGGCCCGGGTACATGGTCCAGGCCTGGTTGGCGCTGTTGAGCATCTCATAGAACATCTGGTTCACCACCAGCGGCAACCCCTGGCCGCCGTAAGCCGGGTCGCAACCGAGCGCCGGCCAGCCACCGGCAACGTATTTGGCATAGGCCTCTTTGAAGCCTTTGGGCGTGGTGACGGCATGGGTCGCCTGGTCGATGCTGCAGCCCTCGGTGTCGCCACTGATATTGAGCGGGAAAGTGACCTCGGCGGCAAATTTGCCACCTTCTTCGAGCACGGCGTTGGTGGTATCGGCATCGATGTCGGCGTACTGCGGCATTTGCTTGAAATCATCGGTGATTTTGAGCAGCTCGTGCATCACAAACTGCATATCGCGCAGAGGGGGGGTGTAGCTAGGCATGCTGATTACTCCTTGGAGGCTGGGTTGGATTTGGGTAAAAGTTGCGGGGCGCTGTCAGCCGGGTTGCCGTAGCGCAGCAGAATATTTTCAAAGCCGGTATTGGCGCGCGCTATGGCACCCGGTTTTTCCAGAAAACGGGCTTCATAGTGCAACGCCAGGATCAGGCCATGAATCTCAAAGGCCATTTGTTCTTCGTCCGCGTCAGCCCTGAGTTGCCCTTCGGTTTTGGCCTGAACAACGGCGCGGTAAAGCGCCGCCAGCCAGGTCTTGACCGAGCTGGCCAAAGCGTCACGCACTGGCCCCGGGCGGTCGTCAAATTCGACTGCGCCGCTGATAAAAATGCAACCCGACTGGAGCTCGACCGCAACGCGCTTCATCCAGTTGGCAAACAATGCACGCAAGCGCGCCAGGCCGCGCGCTTGTCCCATTGCCGGGGAAAAAACCTCATCAAAGAAACGCGTGTGGTAGTCGCGAATGACTGAAATCTGTAATTCTTCGCGCGATCCAAAATGGGCAAATACACCTGACTTGCTCATTTTGGTGGCCTCAGCCAGCGTGCCGATGCTCAAGCCTTCCAGCCCGATCTGCGCCGCCAAACCCAAGGCTGCATCGACAATCGCCTGCTTGGTCTGCTGTCCCTTTTGCCGGGCGTAGCCCACCTGCACGCCAGCACGGTGACTGACAGGTTTGCTTTTAACAGGGAGCTCTGAAATATTCATGGCGCTTAAAATAGAACGATCGTTCTATTCTGCCGTATTTTTACCCGCTGCGCCGGACTTTGATCCTCATCCAATGAAATAATTTCTTGATTACTTCCTCGCCCTTTGGGAGAGGGCTTGGGTGAGGGCGATCAACGCTTGAACGGCACCACCAGCTGGCGCTGCTCGCCCAGACCTTCGATTCCCAAAGTCATGACATCGCCTTTTTTCAGGTACCTGGGCGGTTTCATTCCCAAACCCACCCCGGGCGGCGTACCGGTGGTGATCACGTCGCCCGGCATCAGGGTCATGAACTGGCTCAGGTAGCTGACCAGCTTGGCAACGCCAAAAATCATGGTTTTGGTATTGCCGGTTTGCAGGCGTTGACCATTGACGTCAAGCCACAAGCCGAGCTTTTGCGGCTGGGTCAATTCGTCCGAGGTGACCAGCCAGGGGCCGATGGGTCCGAACGTATCGCAGCCCTTGCCCTTGTCCCATTGTGGACCGCGCTCCAACTGGTAAGAACGCTCGCTCACATCATTCACTACGCAATAACCGGCGACCAACCCGAGCGCTTCTTTTTGCGTCACATAACGCGCACGGCTGCCCATGACCACGCCGAGTTCCACTTCCCAGTCCATCTTGGTTGAGCCGCGCGGCAACATCACCGGGTCATTGGGGCCCTGAATGCAGGAAATGGCTTTCATGAACACCACCGGTTCGGCAGGAATCGGCAAGCCGGCCTCGGCCGCGTGGTCTGAGTAATTCAGACCAATGGCGACGAACTTGCCGATGTTGGCCACTGGGCAGCCGATGCGAGGCGCAGCGCGGACCAATGGCAGCTTGAGTGGGTCGAGCTTGCGCAACCTGGCCAGCGCAGCCGGGCTCAATTGATCAGCGCCAATGTCCGCGATGACACTGCTCAAATCACGCAGTTTCCCCGCTGCATCAAGCAGGCCGGGTTTTTCTTTGCCAGGGTTGCCAAAGCGTATAAGTTTCATAATTCAAAGCATGAGTGAAAGACTGGCTTCAAGATTCTCGGAGGGAATGCGTTTGAAGTTGGAACGGGCAAAGCGCTGCAAGCGTCCCACCAGAAAAGCGGTGACAACGGAGGCACGCACCTGGGTTTCGAGCGTGGGCGTAGCCGAGCCGCTGGCCTGAACCGCCGGGCGCAGGCTTTGCTTGAGAGCGGACTCGATCTTGTCAAAAAACTGATTCATGCGCTGCTGTAGGCGTTCGTTCTCGAACACCAGTGCATCGCCTACCATGACGCGCGTGAGCCCCGGATTTTTCTCGGAAAACTGCATCAACATGGTCACCACCTGGCCGACCTGGCGCCGACCAACCTCAGCGTCTGTTGCGTCCTTGATGGCCTCAGATGTGGGCTCGAGTTGCACGATCTGGTTGATCAGCGAAAAAACGCTTTGCTCGATAAACTCGATCAAGCCTTCAAACATCTGCGCCTTGCTGGCAAAGTGGCGGTACAAGGCTGCCTCGCTCACATCGAGTCGCGCCGCCAGCGCAGCGGTGGTGATGCGCTCGGCACCTGGCTGCTCCAGCATGGCGGCCAGCGCCTGCAAAATCTGCACCCGGCGTTCGCCCGGCCTGGGCCGCTTTCGCGTCGTTCTGGCGACAACGCCAACCTCAGAGGTTTGCAATGGTGTGGTTTCAAGGTCAGACATGGGACACCAAGGGTTCGTTAAGCAATAACTTGCACATTTTGCTCGTCAGCTTTGGGCGCATTGCGTTGTTACAAATCTCTAGTTTGGCAGAGCCAAACGTCGCGCTTTGCGCCTAGCACTGCATCCCAAATCCGACGGCCAAATGCACAACATATTACTTAACGAGTCCTAAGCGAAAGATTGGTTTCATTCTCGCATAGCCCGACCAAGGGTTTTCTCGGGGTCATCCCACCCGCATTCAATGCGAGCGGATCATGGTGCCAAAGGCCTGATCGGTCAATATCTCCAGCAGCAGCACATGCGGCACCCGGCCATCCACAATATGCACCGAGTTGACGCCACTTCTGGCAGCATCGAGCGCGCCACTAATTTTGGGCAGCATGCCGCCGCTGAGGGTACCGTCGGCAAACAAGCTGTCAATTTCGTGCGCTGACAAGTTGGTCAGCAGCTCACCGGCCTTGTTCAACACGCCCGCTGTGTTGGTCAGCAAGATCAACTTTTCGGCCCGCAACACGGTTGCCAACTTGCCGGCCACGACATCCGCGTTGATGTTGTAGCTCTCGTTGTTCTCGCCAAAGCCAATCGGGCTGATCACCGGAATAAAAGCGTCGTCCTGCAAGGCCTTGACCAGGCTCGGGTCGATGCTGACGATGTCACCCACCTGGCCGACGTCGTGTTCTTTGGTTGGATCGTGGCTGTCAATCATTTTGAGTTTTTGGGCGCGGATCATGCTGCCGTCGCGCCCGGTCAGGCCAACCGCCTTGCCGCCGGCCTGGTTGATCAGCCCCACAATATCCTGCTGTACTTCACCGCCCAGCACCCACTCCACCACCTCCATGGTCTCGGCGTCGGTCACGCGCATCCCCTGAATGAATTCGCCCTTTTTCCCCAGACGTTTGAGCGCGGTTTCAATCTGCGGCCCGCCGCCATGCACCACCACCGGGTTGATGCCCACCAGTTTGAGCAGCACCACGTCCTCGGCAAAATCAGCTTGCAAAGCAGGATCGGTCATGGCGTTGCCGCCGTATTTGATGACCATGGTCTTGCCGTGAAACCGACGGATATAAGGTAGCGCCTGCGCCAGAATTTCAGCTTGGTCGCCAGGAGCAATAGTGAGCGGTTTATTCATGGGTGTTACCTGGTTGATAGCCTTGCACATGCTTTTGAAGAAGCGCCTTGATCGCTACCCGATCGCCGTTAGCAGCCGCCGCTTCCAGCATTTGCAACGCCGCTGCCAATTGTGTCCACGGTAGCAACGCCTCAAGCGCTTTCATGATACGCGGGTGCGCAGTCGGTTCTGGCGCATTGCCAATCAACAATTCTTCATACAATTTCTCGCCGGGTCGCAGACCCGTGATGGCAATTTCAATGTCGCCGTCCGGGCAAGCCGCATCGCGCACGGTGCAGCCACTGAGTTGCACCATGCGCCGCGCCAACGCCATGATTTTCACCGGCTCGCCCATGTCAAGCACAAATACATCGCCCCCCGCCGCCATGGCACCGGCCTGCAGCACCAACTGGGCCGCCTCCGGAATGGTCATGAAATAGCGCGTCACATCGGCGTGCGTCACGGTGAGCGGCCCACCGGCGGCAAGTTGGCGGCGAAACAACGGCACCACGCTGCCACTGGAGTCAAGCACGTTGCCAAAGCGGACCATGGTGAAGCAGGTCTTGGTACTCTCGACGGCGAGCGCCTGCAACACCAGCTCGGCCATGCGCTTGCTGGCACCCATCACGTTGGTGGGACGCACCGCCTTATCGGTCGAGATCAGCACAAAACGTTTGACGCCGCTCTCAATCGCTGCACGCGCCAGGTTGAGTGTGCCAAAGACATTGTTGAGCACGCCTTCGCCCGGGTTGTCTTCGACCATTGGCACATGCTTGTAAGCGGCGGCGTGATAAATCGTGGTCGGCTGGTAATCGGTACAAATTGAAAGCAGGCGTGAATAGTTGGCAACGCTGCCCAGCAAGGCCACCAACTGAACCGGTAAACCCTGATTGCGGCAGATATTGTGCAACTCCTGGTGAATGCTGTACAAACCAAATTCGTTGTGGTCAAGCAGCAGCAATTGACGCGGCCCCTCCCTCACAATCTGACGCGTTAGCTCGCCGCCAATACTGCCACCGGCACCGCTCACCAGCACCACTTGCCCGGCCAGGTCACGCGCCAGCAGGGCGGCGTCAGGCGGCACCGGGGCGCGGCCCAGCAGGTCTTCAACGTCAAGCTCATGAAAATCGCTCACGGTGACACGGCCACTGGCCAGGTCGGCCAAACCGGGCAGAGTTCGGATATGCACCGGAAGCGCACGCAAACTCTCAAGAATGGCGTTGCGCCGTTCGCGCGTTGCGCTGGGCAAGGCCAGCAAAATGTCAGTCACGCCTTGCCGGGTCAGCAGCGCGGGCACCTGCAACGGCGCAAAAACCGGAACCCCATTGATGCTGCGCCCGACCTTGCCCGGGTCATCGTCAATAAATCCGAGCAGTACAAACTGATTCGAGATATTCAGCGCCGAAGCCGTTTGCGCGCCCGCCGTGCCAGCGCCGTAAATCAGCAACCGGCCTGCCGTCCCGGCGGGCGCTTGGTCAAGCCCGGCCAGCCAAAACCTGGCAGTGGCACGACTTGCCCCAACCAGCAGCAGAAATATCAGCGGCTGCAAAACTCCCAGAGTGCGTGGCACACCCTCCCATTGCTGCCACAATAACACTGCTGTCAACAAAACCGCATAAACACCCACTGCCTGCGCGGTGGCTGTCAGCGCGGCCTGACCGGTATAGCGAAATATCGCACGGTACAGGCCGAACTTGACGAAAATCGGCAGCGCCAAGACCGGCGCCAGCCCATAGACAAACCATTGCGCGCCGCTGGGCCAATTGAGTGTGCTATACCGCAGCGAAAAAGCGATCCATGTGGCAACCAGCGCCAGCACCACATCCAGCGCCAGCACCACCAGACGCTTGACTGCACGCGGCCAAGCCAGAACCTTGCGCTGCACGCTCTGTGGCCCTGTTTGGGTCAAGACTTGATCAGATACTCTTCTTTGGCATGTCCCTGAGCCACCAGGTCGGCCAACCAGCGCTTCATCACGCCACGACCGCTCCAGGTATCCCCATTGGGGCCTTTGTATTTCGCCGGAACCACGGTGGCACCTTTGTCTTTCCCGGAAGATTTATTGCCTGTCTTTTTGACCGTCAGCGCTGTTTTGGATTTGGCTTTTGCGCCGCGACCCTTGCGTGGCTGGAGATCCTTGAGCGTCATGCCAAAAGCATTCATTTTGGCCAGTATCTCCTGCACGGTCCTGGCAAATTCCTTGGTTTTGATTTCATTCGCCTGTTTCTGCAATTTTTCAATCTGACTTTGAATATCAATTAAATTACTCATGGATCAAACCCCTATAAATGAAGGAAAACAAATACGAAATAACCAAATACGAAATAACCAAATACCCTGAGGATGCTCTGCATCCCTAGTTGATATAGTCTTTCCGGGTTGGATTATCTCACCAAACAAAATATTTCGGATATTTGAGTATCTATTTCCCCAGAATCGGAAATAGTTTTATCAGTCCATCGGACATCACTTCAACTGCCAGCGCCGCCAGAATCAAACCCATCAAACGCGTCATGACATTAATACCGGTTTTGCCTAATATCCGGGAAATCGGTTGCGCCAGGGAGAAGCACAGGGCGGTGGCCAGCGCGATCACCACACCGTAGCCGACCAGCGTACTCAGCTGCAAGAAGGTTTTGGCCCTTTCGGCATATATCACCACGGTGGACATGGTGGCAGGCCCGGTCAGCAAAGGAATAGTAAGCGGCACGACGGCAATGCTGGCGCGCGCAGCCGCATCACTCAGTTCCTCGGCGTTGGACTTCGCTTCGGCCGGTTGGGCGTTGAGCATGGCCAAGGCTGAGAGCAGCAGCAGCATGCCGCCGCCGACCTGAAAACTGGCCAGCGAAATGCCAAAAAAATTCAGGATATGCAGCCCCATCAGGGCGCTGGTGGCAATCACGACAAAGGCGCTGAAAGCGCTGATCCAGATCGTGCGCCGACGCTGCTCGTGCGTGAAAGCCTGCGTGTAATGGATGAAAAATGGCACGATGGCCAGCGGGTTAACGATCGCCAACAGTGTCAAAAGCGGTTTGAAATCCATGAAATTTCTCCTGATACCAACGGGTTGCTATCGATCCAACCGATCACGCATTTCTGATCAGCAAACCTTCACGTGTGGCTACGCCTGACCCGATCAACTGCGTGGTCAGATCGTTGACCCACTTTGAGAAATCAATCGCCTGAAAATGCCGACTGTGAATGAAAACAAAATAGGGCGTTGCCCCGGCCCAGTCAATCAGCGATGGTAGTTCAATCTCCTGAACTTCAAGCAGCTTGAACATCAGCAATACCTTGACAGCGTACTCGATATGCCTGGCCGGATCGGTCTTAAAGCCCTCCAGCCGTTTGCGGGCGTTGGCAATGGCCGCTTGAACCTCAAAAATAAGGGGGCCGTGGCCTGGAATCACAATTCGGGGAGAGAGCGCTTCAATCAGATCGATGGTTTGCTCCACTTTGTCAAACGCGTCAATGCCTTCGAGTTCCGGGAAAACCACGCCGAAACCGTTTTGCCAAAGGGCGTCGGCCGACACCAGTACCCGAGACACCGGCTCAAACAAGATGACCGAGTGGGGGTCGTGCCCGGGTGCGCCGTGAACTTGCCAGGTCAAGTCGCCTAGTACGATGTCGCTACCGAGCTTTAGCAGCGCGTTGAAAC
Organism: Rhodoferax sp.; assembly: GCA_003133245.1. Lineage (GTDB taxonomy): Bacteria > Pseudomonadota > Gammaproteobacteria > Burkholderiales > Burkholderiaceae_C > Rhodoferax. Next base: position 61,245 of record PKWM01000036.1, read on the forward strand.
CAAACTGCGGGCAACTCTGACCGGTCGGCGTATAGGTGAGCGCCTGTGCATCCCAGACGCGCACATGTTCGGCCTGACCCGGCGGAATCATTGTTATCAGGCCCGGATATTGGGCCTGCAACGCCGCATTGCCGCCGCAATGATCACTGTGCAAGTGGGTGTTGACCAAAACATCAAGCGGCTGCCCGGCCAGCGCCGCCGCCACCAGCGCCACAGTCTGCCCGGCCTGTGTGCAGTAGCCGCTGTCGATCAGGGCCGACGAGTCCTTGCCAGCGATCAAAATGTTGTTGGACGAGAGCCAGCCGCGCTCAAAGACGCGAATGCTGGCGGGTAGTGCCGGGTTCATTTACCGCTTCTGAGTTCACGCCGCAGTACTTTGCCAACGTTTGATTTAGGCAGTTCGTCACGGAACTCGATGTATTTGGGCCGTTTGTAGCCAGTCAAATTTTGGTGACAGTATTTGGCGACGTCTTCCTCCGATAAAGTCTGCTGCTCCTTGACCACGAAAACCTTGATCGCTTCGCCTTGTTTGGCGTCCGGCACCCCAATGACAGCGCACTCCAGCACGCCTTCACAGAGCGAAATCACGTTTTCGAGCTCGCTCGGAAAAACATTGAAGCCGCTGACCAGAATCATGTCTTTTTTGCGGTCCACTATTTTCGTGTAGCCGCGCTCGTCCATGATGCCAATATCGCCGGTGCGCATAAACCCATCTGCCGTGAACGCCAGCTTGCTCTCCTCGGGCTGGTGGTAGTAGCCGGTCATCACGTTGGGGCCGCGGATGCAAATTTCGCCGGATTGTCCCAGCGCCAACGACTCACCTTCGTCATTCTTGATGGCAATGTCAATCCCGGGCAAAGGCAGGCCGATGGTGCCAGAAAATTCTTTGGAAAGCACCGGGTTGTTGGTGCCGATGGCGCAGGTCTCGCTCATGCCCCAACCTTCGACCATCGGGCAACCGGTCACCTCCAGCCAATGTTGGGCGGTGCCCTCTAATGCCGCCATGCCGCCAGCCTGCGACGCATAGAGGCTTGAAAAATCAACGCTGTGAAATTGCGGATGCGCCAGCAAGGCGTTAAACAGCGTGTTGACCGCCGGCAACAAATGAAACGGCCGCTTTTTGAGCGTTGCCACAAAACCGCCAATGTCGCGTGGATTGGGAATCAAGGTCAGACGTGAACCCCAACGAATGGCCAACAAGCAGAGCGTCAGCGCAAAAATGTGGTACAGCGGCAAAGCCGCGATGCTGTTGATCTGGCTGGGCGGGCCGACCCGCTCCAGCGCCGGCGCAAACCAGGCTTCGGCTTGCAACACCGCTGCCACAATATTGCGATGCGTCAACACCGCGCCCTTGGAGATACCCGTGGTGCCACCAGTGTATTGCAAAAAAGCGACCGAGTCGAGCGTGCTGGCCGCCGCCTTGAACGGCAATGCTGCCCCCTGAGCAAGAGCCTGCTTGAAAGATGTGGCGCTTTGTCCCTCTGACAGTGTCAGTTTATAAGCCGGCACCATTTTGGCTAGATGGCGCACGGCAAAAGTGATCCAGCGACCATACCAAAAACCGAGCAAGTCTCCCATCGAGGCAATCACCACGTGCTTGATCGGTGTCTGGTCTATCACTTCGGCCAGGGTGGCGGCAAAATTCTCCAGCACCACAATCACAGTGGCGCCCGAATCTTTGAGTTGGTGTTCAAGTTCGCGCGGCGTGTACAGCGGGTTGACGTTGACGCAGGTGTAGCCCGCGCGCAAAACCGCCGCCATCGTCACCGGGAACTGCGGGATATTAGGCAGCATGATGGCCACGCGCGCGTCCGGTTCCAGCCCCTTGCCTTGCAGCCACGCCGCCAGCGCGCCAGAGAGCTGGTTGAGCTGCCCGTAGCTCATCCATTGCTCCATGCAAACAGCAAAGGGGCTGGCTGCATTCTTTTCGAACGACTCCTCGAGCAGATGTGTCAATGAGCGGTATTGCTCCGGCTCAATGTCATGCGCGACGCCAGCTGGATAGCTCTTGAGCCAGATTTTTTCCATGAGATGCTCCTTGGGCTTGCATTTTGAATCAAATGACCGCAAATCGGCCGCCAGCCGCTGTGCAGGTTCGAAGAACCGCCTAATGGATTATCTCGGTTTATAGTTCGCCGCATGGATGCAACAAAGGAATTGGGTCTGACAGCGCCGAAAAAATCAACGGTGCTGGTGCCCATCCGATCTCTGGGTGCCAACCACCGCGCACGTATTGCCCGCCATTTGCTGGCGCTCGAGCCGCACGACCGTTACCTGCGCTTCGGGTTTATTGCCAGTGACGAACAGATTAACCATTATGTTGACGGCCTGAATTTTGAGCATGACGAGATTTTTGGCATCTACAACCGGCGTCTTGAACTGATTGCCATGGCGCATCTGGCGTACTCGGTCGATCATGGTCTGACTGCCTGCGCCGAGTTTGGGGTCTCGGTTTTGAAGTCAGCGCGGGGCCGTGGCTATGGCGCACGCCTGTTTGACCGGGCCATCATGCACGCCCGCAACGAAGGCGTCAGCCGACTGTTCATTTACGCGCTGAGCGAAAACACCGCCATGTTGAAAATTGCCCGCAACGCCGGTGCCAACGTGGAGCGTGACGGCTCTGAATCGCAAGCGCATTTGCGCCTGCCGCCGGCCACTTTCGACAGCCGCGTGGCTGAGTTGATGGCCGAACAGGTGGCCCAAACCGATTACCGCATCAAAGTGCAACTCAAAAAATTTTGGGATGTTTTGAAGCGGTTTCGGTAATCCGCTATCCTTGAGGCTGCTTAACAACCGCATGTCCTGCTCCCCTGGCTGTGTCAGACCCCTATCCTGCGAGCCTTCCTGACCGGGAAGACAAACGCACCTTTTTGCAAAAACTGGCCGAATTCATTCACCCTGGCCCCGACTCAACCGACGAGCTGATCGAAGCTCTGGCCGACGCTCAAGACAACAAGATCATCGGTGCGGAATCGCTCAAGATGCTCGAAGGCGTGATCCGCATGGCCGACATGACGGCCGGCGAAGTGATGGTGCCCGCGACCCAGATGGGGCTGATCAACATTGCCGACCCCTACGATGTGTTGATGCACAGCGTCATCGACATGGCCCATTCGCGCTTTCCGGTCTATGAGGGCGAGCGCGAGAACATCATTGGCATCCTGATGGCCAAGGACTTGCTCAAACTCCAGCGCGCGCCCGAGCTCAACATTCGGGCGCTGCTGCGCAGCACCGTTTTCGTACCCGAAAGCAAGGGGCTCAACGATTTGCTGCGCGACTTTCAGAACAACCGCAATCACCTGGCGATCGTGATCGACGAATTTGGCCGGGTCGCGGGCCTGGTCACGATTGAAGATGTGCTGGAACAGATCGTTGGCGAGATTGAGGACGAGTTTGACAGCGCCGAAGACGAAGGCGACATTTATTGCCTGACTGATCGCAGCTTTCGGGTCGCTGGCAATACTTCGATTGAGCGCGTCAACGAGGCCTTCAAGGTCAAGCTCGCCAGCACCGATCCGGACGACCAGTTCGATACCATTGGCGGCTTGATTGCCCATGAAATGGGGCATGTGCCCAGGCGCGGCGAACACCACAAGATGGTCGGGCTCGATTTTGTCGTCCTCCACACGCAAGGCGGCGCTGTGAAATGGTTCAAAGTATCAGCGCTTGCTGATGGCACCTCCTAGTTTTCAAAGCCGCTGGCCCATCCAGTCAGTGCCGCAACCACAAACACCGACGGCACCACGGGTGCTGCTGGCCTTGCTCGCCGGTGCGGCCCACGCTGCCAGTCTGGCCTGGCCTTTTTCCTTTGCGGCCACGCCTTTGCTCCTGCTGGGCTTGCGACCAGGCCAGCCGGTCTGGTGGCTCCAGCTATTGGCTTTGGCGCTGCTGGCATGGCTGCTGGCGGGTCGGCGCAGTCACGGCCAAGCTGATGGCGGTCCGGCTTGGCGACGGGCAGCGCTGTGGGCCTGGTTATTTGCCACTGCCTGGCTGGCTGGCAGTTTCTGGTGGCTATTTGTTGCCATGCACACCTATGGCGGCTTGCCCAGCATCCTGGCAGCGCTGGCAGTACTGGCATTGGCGGGATTACTGGCTTTGTACTACGCGGCAGTAGCTGCTCTCTTTGTCGTGATTGCCCCCTTCAACCGGGCCGGCGCGGCGCTGGTTTTTGCAGCACTCTGGTTGTTGGCTGAATTGGCGCGTGGCACCTGGCTCACCGGTTTTGGCTGGGGTGCCAGTGGCTATGCCCAGGTAGCAGGGCCGCTGTCCGGCCTGGCCCCCTGGATCGGGGTTTATGGCCTGTGCGCGCTGACAGCGTGGCTGGCCATGACTTTGATGCAATTTTTCCATGAACCGATCCGTCATTGCAAACGAAGTGAAGCAATCCATGACTTCGGAATGCATGGATCGCCGCGCTACGCTCGCGATGACGCTGGCTGGCGGTGGGCGTTACAACTCACGCCCCTGCTGCTGGCCGCACTGTTGTGGACCACGTCGCTGGTTGATGTATCCAAATCAACTGGGCGTTTAGGTGTCACGCTGCTACAGGGCAACATTCCCCAGGACGAGAAATTTGAGACCGGCAGTGGTGTGCCACTGGCCTTGCAATGGTACGCCGATCAATTGAAAGCCAGCCGCACGGCGCTGGTGATCGCGCCTGAAACGGCTATCCCGGTGCTGCCGCAACAACTGCCAGACGCTTATCGGACCGCGCTGCAACAGCGTTTTGCCAGCGGCCAGCAAGCCGCCTTGTTCGGCATGCCCTTGGGCAACGCCGAGGCGGGCTACACCAACTCGGCGCTCGGGCTCAAGCCCGCGCAGTCACAGCCCTGGCGTTACGACAAACAGCATTTGGTGCCCTTTGGCGAGTTCATTCCACCGCTGTTCAAGTGGTTCACGGCAATGATGAACATTCCGTTGGGCGACTTCAACCGGGGCGGCCGCAGGCAGCCGCCTTTTGAATGGCAGGGGCAAAAATTGGCGACCAATATTTGCTACGAAGATTTGTTCAGCGAGGAGATGGGCCTGCAATTTATCGATCCGGCCCAAGCACCCACGATCCTGGTCAACATCAGCAACCTGGCCTGGTTTGGCAACAGCCTGGCGCAGGAACAGCACCTGCAAATTGCGCGCCTGCGCGCGCTCGAATTCGCACGCCCCTTTGTCCTGGTCACCAATACCGGCACCAGCGCCATCGTCGATCATCGCGGCCAGATTGTGGCCAGCCTGCTTCGCGACACGCGTTCAGTTTTGGTGGGCGTGGTCGAAGGCCGCAGCGGCGTCACTCCCTATGCCTGGTGGCTGGCGCGTTTCGGACTGTGGCCGCTTTGGCTGCTGGCTTTGACGGTTGTCCTGCTGACTGCGGCTGCGCGCTGGCGCGCAGGCAAGGCAACCCACTCCAGGGTTTGACTAACAAGTCAGCCTGGAACGCCCGTAAAATTGGCCTCTTGCACGCGAGCCTCGCGTGCGTTTTCCAAACCCAGAGGCGCAGCGCGCCAAAGCACCAAGCCATGTTGACCTTTCAACAAATTATTCTGAAACTGCAGTCGTATTGGGACGCCCAGGGCTGCGCCTTGTTGCAGCCCTATGACATGGAAGTCGGTGCCGGCACCTCGCACACCGCCACATTTTTACGCGCGCTCGGGCCCGAACCCTGGAAATGCGCCTACGTGCAGCCGAGCCGCCGGCCGAAAGACGGCCGTTATGGCGAGAATCCGAACCGCTTGCAGCACTATTACCAGTACCAGGTGGTGTTGAAACCAGCACCCAGCAATATTCTGGAGCTGTATCTGGGTTCGCTCGAAGCACTCGGTTTTGACCTCAAGCAAAACGACATCCGCTTTGTGGAAGACGATTGGGAAAACCCGACGCTGGGGGCCTGGGGCCTGGGTTGGGAGGTTTGGCTCAACGGCATGGAAGTCACCCAGTTCACCTACTTCCAGCAGGTTGGCGGCATTGATTGCCGCCCCATCACCGGCGAGATCACCTACGGGCTGGAGCGTCTAGCCATGTATTTGCAAGGTGTCGATAACGTCTATAACCTGCAATGGACGAGTGGCCTGAGCTATGGCGACGTCTATCTGCAAAATGAAAAAGAACAGTCGGCCTACAACTTTGAGCATTCGGATGCCGAGTTCCTGTTTGTCGCGTTCAGTGCCTATGAGAAACAGGCCAAGCACCTGATCGAAGTGCAATTGGCGCTGCCGGCCTACGAGCAGGTCTTGAAAGCTGCCCACAGTTTCAACCTGCTCGATGCGCGCGGCGCCATCAGCGTGACCGAACGCGCCGCCTACATTGGCCGCATCCGCAACCTGGCGCGCGCCGTGGCGCAAAGTTACTTCGAGAGTCGTGAGCGCCTGGGCTTCCCGCTGGCGCCGCGCGAGTGGGTGGAACAGATGACGCCACTCACAAAGAAGGCAGCATGATGATGACCCAAAACCTTCTGATTGAACTGTTTGTCGAAGAGCTGCCCCCCAAGGCGCTCAAGAAACTGGGTGATGCATTTGCCACCCAGCTCGCCGATCAATTGCGCGCCCAGGGGCTGGCCAGCGCTGAATCGGTAGTCACCGCCTACGCCTCGCCGCGGCGCCTGGGCGCTCACATCAGCCAGGTCTGGCGCAAGGCGGCTGACAAGGTGGTACAGCAAAAGTTGATGCCGGTGAGCGTTGGGCTCGATGCCGCTGGGCAGGCGACCCCCGCGCTGCGCAAAAAGCTGCAAGCACTGGGCGCTGATTTGTCGGACCTGGCTGCAACAGTGGCAGCGCTCAGAAAAGCACCCGATGGCAAGGCTGATGCTCTGTTCTACGACAGCCTGGTCAGCGGTGCCACACTCGACACCGGCTTGCAAAAGGCGTTGGAAGAAACCATTGCCCGCCTGCCTATTCCCAAGGTCATGAACTACCAACTGGAGACCGATTGCGAGTTGCCAGGCTGGAGCAGCGTGAACTTTGTGCGGCCAGCGCATGGACTGATCGCACTGCATGGCAGCACCGTGGTGCCGGTCAGGTTGTTGGGTTTGATGGCGGGCAACCGCACCCAGGGCCACCGCTTTGAAGCCAGCATGTCGCCGGTCGTCATAGCCCACGCCGACCGCTATGCGCAGACGCTGGCGCAAGACGGCGCAGTGATCGCATCGTTTGCCGAGCGCCGCGCCGAGATTGCGCGCCAGCTTGGCGCGGCGGCAGCAGCAGCCGGCGATGCGCTGCATCCAATCGACGACGAGGCCCTGCTGGACGAAGTGACCGGCCTGGTGGAACGCCCGAACGTGCTAGTCTGTGCGTTTGAGCCACAATTTCTTGAAGTGCCGCAGGAGTGCCTGATCCTCACCATGAAGGCCAACCAGAAGTACTTCCCGCTGCTCGACGCAACGGACAGACTCAGCAACAAATTCCTGGTGGTCAGCAACATCAACCCAGCCGATGCCAGTGCCGTCATCGGCGGCAACGAGCGCGTGGTGCGACCACGCCTGAGTGATGCCAAGTTCTTCTTTGACCAGGACCGCAAGAAAACCCTGGCGTCGCGCGTCGAAGGACTCGCCAAGGTGGTTTATCACAACAAGCTCGGCACGCAAGGCCAGCGCAGCGAGCGCGTGCGCGCGATTGCCAAAGTGATCGGCCAGCAACTCGGCGATGACTTGCTGGCCAAAAGCGCCGACATCGCTGCACGCCTGGCCAAGACCGACTTGCTGACCGACATGGTGGGTGAGTTCCCCGAGCTGCAAGGCATCATGGGCGGCTACTACGCACGCCACGACGGCCTGAGCGCAGACATTGCCTTGGCGATTGAAGATCATTACAAGCCTCGTTTTGCCGGTGATGAGTTGCCGCGCAACCCGGTGGGTTTAGTGCTGGCGCTGGCTGACAAGCTGGAAACGCTGGTGGGCATGTTTGGCATCGGCAATCTGCCCACGGGGGACAAGGATCCGTTTGCGCTGCGGCGTCACGCGATAGGCGTGATACGCATGTTGATTGAGAAAAATTTGCCGCTTGATCTGGGCTCGCTGGTGACAGCGGCCCAGCCCTGCTTTGGTGACAAGATTACCGATACCTCGACGGCACTGATCGATTTTATTTATGAACGCCTGGCCGGCGCCCTGCGTGAGCAGGGCTACAGCGCCAAAGAGGTCGATGCGGTGTTGGCGCTGCGTCCACAACGTCTTTGTGATGTGTCCAAACGGATGGCCGCCGTGCGCGCCTTCGCGGACTTGCCGCAGGCATCGGCCTTGGCTGCTGCCAACAAGCGCATCAGCAACATTTTGAAAAAAGCACCGGATGTTGATGCCCATATCAGCGCCGCTTTGCTTCAGGAGCCCGCCGAGATCGCGCTGTATGCTGCGATGAAGGAGATCACACCCCAGGCCGAGGCCCAATTTGACGCAGGCGACTACACCGCCTCACTGCAATCCCTGGCCGCGCTGCGCGCGCCGGTGGATGCATTTTTTGACAGCGTCATGGTCAATGCCGAAGCGCTCGATCTGCGCCTCAATCGCCAAGGCTTGCTCAAAAGTCTGCATCTTGCCATGAACCGGGTGGCCGATCTGTCGCGTCTGGCTTCCTGAAAGTAAAAGCCGCAGCCATGAAACTCGTCATCCTCGACCGCGACGGCACCATCAACGAAGACCGATCTGATTACGTTAAATCGGTGGATGAATGGGTACCCTTGCCCGGCGCACTCAAGGCCATCGCCCGACTCAACCATGCCGGTTGGCACGTGGTGGTGGCTTCCAACCAGTCGGGCCTCGGGCGCGGTTTGTTTGACGTCTCCACGCTCAATGCCATGCACGCCAAAATGAACAAAATGCTGGCCGCCGAGGGCGGCCGGATCGACGCTGTGTTTTATTGTCCGCACGCGCCCCATGAAGGTTGCCGCTGCCGCAAACCAGCAGCCGGCCTGTTTGAGCAAATTGGCGAACGTTACGGGCTTGACCTCGACGGCGTGCCCACGGTGGGTGATACGGTGCGTGATGTGGTGGCCGGTGTCGCCTGCGGTTGCGAGCCGCATCTGGTCCTGACCGGCAAGGGTGCGGCCTATAAAAGCCGCAAACTGCCTCATTCTTTTCCCAAAGGAACGCTAGTCCACGCTGACCTGGCGGCCTTTGCCGAGTTTCTGCTGGCGCGCGAAGCCGCCACGATCTGATGGCATTAATCCGTTCGGTCTTGCACATGGCCTGGCTGCTCATCACGGTGATCCCGTGGGGCTTGACCCTGGTCGTGATTTCACTGTGGGTGCAGCGCACGCCGCTGTGGTGGTTTGCCGTCAACTGGTTCCGGCTGGTGGTCTGGGGCACGCGTGTCATTCTGGGCATACAGGTACGCGTCAGCGGTCTGGAGAATTTGCCCCAGGGTTCAGGCAGCCCGGCTGTTCTTCTATCCAAACACCAGTCCGCTTTCGAGACCATGCTGCTGCCCACGCTGATGCCGCGCCCACTGGCTTTTGTCTTCAAGCGCGAGTTGCTGCGCCTGCCGTTTTTTGGCTGGTCGATGGGGCGCCTGGACATGATTCACATCGACCGCGCGTCACGCGCTATCGCCTTGAAGCAGGTGATCGCGCAGGGCCAGCGTCTCCTGGCCCAGGGCGTCTGGATCATTCTGTTCCCGGAAGGCACGCGCATCCCACGCGGCGCAACCGGCACCTACCAGACGGCCGGCACACGGCTGGCGGTGCAGGCCGGTGCACCGGTGATTCCCATTGCCGTCTCATCGGGCAAATGCTGGCCACGCAAGGGTTTCATCAAGCATGCGGGCATCGTTGACGTGGTCATTGGCAAGCCGATTGCCAGCGTCGGGCGCGAGCCCAAAGAATTGATGCGCGAGGTGCAGAACTGGATTGAGACCGAGATGCGCCGGATTGACCCCGAGGCTTATCGTTGAACAACTTCTGTCACCCGCGTGCCAACCGGGAAACGCGTTTATGCGAGGCGCTGGTGGCTTACGAATTCAAGCGCGGTCAGCGCCGCAGCATCGGTTTTGCGGTCGGGCCTGAAGGCCTGGTGGTGAGCGCACCCAAATGGGTGGCGCTGCGCGAAGTGGACGCCGCACTGCAAGAGAAATCTCGCTGGATCATCAAGAAGTTGGGCGAGACGAGTGAGCGCCAACAACGCCTGCTGACCAACCGGATCGAGTGGTGCGACGGCGCAAAATTTTTGTTTCTCGGCGCAACGACCCACGTGGTATTGGACGCGCAACACTGCTTGGGAAGCGCCGGGGCGGAACTCAAAACGCTGGACGCTGAGCCCTCTGAGCACGCCAGCGAGGCACCGCGTCTAAGCCTGCACCTGGGCTTGCCCGACAGCGCCACCCCAGCGCAAATTGGTGCTGCAGTGCAAGCCTGGCTGATGCGCCAGGCACAGCGCATTTTCACGAAACGGCTGGACCACTTTGCGCCGCAATTGCAAGTGCAGTGGCGCAAGCTCTCGCTGAGCAATGCGGGTACACGCTGGGGCAGCGCCAACAGCAACGGCTCGATCCGGCTGAACTGGCGCCTCATGCACTTCAAGCAGAACGTGATCGACTACGTGGTAGTGCACGAGCTCAGCCATTTGCGCGTCATGAACCACAGCCCGCGTTTCTGGGACACCGTGCGGGCCGTGCTGCCGGACTATGCCGTGCTGCGAAAACAACTCAAGGACGAAAACACGCCGCGCTGGGCGTAAAGTTGACGCCTCATGGAACCAGCAAACAACATCGACCAGCGCCTGACCGAGCTCGAGATCAAGGCCAGCTTCACCGAAGACCTACTCGACCAGCTCGACCAGATCATCGCGCGCCAACAAAAGCAAATGGACGCACTGGCGCGCCAGCTTGCCCGGCTTCAAGAGCAAAGCATGCAAACCAGTGCGGGCAGTGTGACGCGCAACCCGCGCGACGAACTGCCGCCGCATTACTGAGTCATATTCAGTCCCGGAGTCTGGAGCCGAAATTCACCAGCCAAAGCTGATGTTGCACCCGAAAAGCGGTCCGCCGGCAGAGAAACAATCGCGCGTGTCATCGGCAAAGAACCGGAAGTCAAGTTGGCGGTCATTGTGGCCTATTCCCGGCTGCGCCTTTATCCCCTTATTATTTTCAGACAAGTTCTTCATGTTTTGGCGTCGTAGAACTGCACCACATTGCCACCCGTTTCCTTGGCCTGGTACATCGCGCTATCGGCCCATTTGAGGAAGTCGTCCTGGCTGCCTTCGCGCTGGGTGAACACCACCGCGCCGATACTGACGCTGCACTGGTGCTCGATCGTGCTATCGGCCCCGCCGTCGTGCTTGACCGTCAGCAGATAGGGCGCGGCCAAGGCAACGCGGATTTTCTCGGCAATGTTGTTGGCCTGGGTCGTCGAGGCGGCTTTGTCTGCATTCAGGTCACCCACCATCACCACAAATTCATCGCCGCCAAAGCGCGCCACCGTATCGACCTCGCGCACACAACTTTTCATGCGCTGGGCCGCTTGCATCAACAGCAAATCGCCCACGGGATGGCCCGCTGTGTCGTTGAGCGCCTTGAAGTTGTCCAGATCGAGGAACATCAACGCGCCATAGCGGCCGCTGCGTTTGCTCTCAGCCAATGATTGACTCAGGCGGTCGAGCAGCAGGCGCCGATTGGGCAACTCGGTGAGCGGGTCGTAGAAGGCCAGTTGGCGCACTTGCTCTTCCATCTGCTTGCGCTCGGTGATGTCGCGGAAAGACCAGATACGCCCCATAGCCGAGGAACCCAACATCAGCGGCGAAGTAAAACGCTCGAAGACCCGACCGTCCTTGAAACTGATGGCGTCGGTGGCTTCAATATCTGAACCGTATAGCGCCTGAACTTTGCTCACGAACGCTTGCGGATCAGCCAACTGGCCCACGACGTAACTGAGCAGGGCTTGATCATCCTTGTTGTCCAGGAGCGATTGCGGTATTCGCCATAGCTGCTCGAATCGCTGATTGAACCGGATTACTTTGCCATGGTTATCAATTGCCAGGATCCCATCGGAGGTCGATTCGAGTATGCATTGGAGTTGGACCTCGCTCTCGCGCAGCGCAGTCTCCATCTGTTTGCGCTCGGTGATGTCGCGCACCGTGGTGACAATCATCCAGTCAGCGCCAGAGCGCTGGGCGCGGCGGCGCAGTTCGACCCATACGTGCGTGCCGTCCTCGCGTTGACGCAGCATTTCGAGTGGCTCGGTGCCGGGGCCACCGGCGATGATGGAATCGTAGGTGCGCGCCAGTTCCGCCTGCGGTAGCGACAGCACCCCATCGGGTCCCTGCGCCAGCAGTTCCTCGCGTGTGCGGCTTTGCATGCGGCAGGCCGCTTCGTTGACGTCAATGAAGCGCATGCTCGAGCGATTCACCAGATAAATCGCGTCGGCACTGGCGTTTACCGCCATGTGGAAGTTTCGTAGGCCTTCCTCATGGCTTTTGCGCTCGGTGATGTCGCGGAAAACAGCGAATGCGCCCGTAAACTGCCCCTGGTCACCAAACTGCGGCACCGCCGTCACGAGCAGTCGGCGTAGTTGTCCATCGGCGCGGTAAATGTCATGTTCGTAGGTGCTCGTTTCGCCAGCTTGGCGGCGGCCGGTCTGCTCTTGGATAAGGTTGTATTGCTCCGGCGTGGCGAACTCGCGCAAGCTGTGTCCCACCAGACCCCCGGGCGGGACACCAAAAATGCCTTCGGCGGCCGGGTTGGCAAAGATAAATTGCTCCCCGATATCAACGAAACAGAAGCCTTCACCGATGTTTTGAATCAGCGCGCTGTGGCGAGTCTCGCTCTGGCGCAGCGCGTCTCTCCGCTGCCCCAGCTCTATCAGCAAGTGGTTGAAGCCGCCAATAAGTTCGCCAATTTCGTCCTGGTGCGTAATCGGCAGCGGCGCCGGGTGCTGGTCTGACTGTGCCATGACCGCCAGCGATTTCACCGTGGTCAGCATCGGTGCGAGTTGGCGCCGCACCATCCACCACGTCAAGCCACCGGCCAGCAGGGTCAACAACAAGGTGGCCAGCAGCAAGCGCTGCTGTACGTCGCGGATCGGGGCAAAGGCTTCCTCGGTCGGCAGCGAGGCAACGACGAACCAGCCGGCCACGGGAACATTCTTGGCCGAACTCAGCACTTGCACGCCACGCGGGTTGACAGAGACATCGGCGCCCTCTTTTCCTCCAATACGCGCGTCGATCAACGGATCGACGCCGGGGGCTGGCAATTTTTCCATGATGCGCTTCTTGTCAGTCGCGGTGATGATCAGCCGGTGTTGCGGCGCGACCAGCAAAAAACCGCCGGTCTTTCCATAAGTGGCTTTCTCAATCATGTCCAGAAAATTGGGCTTGCCCAGATTGGTCACCCCCATCAAGACACCGATTACCTTGCCCTGCGGGTTGCGAATCGGCGTCACCATACTGAAAATCGGGGCCTGCAATACCTTGCCCATGACGGGTCGACCAATCGACGCTTTTCCTTCCTTGAGTGCGGCGACTACGTAGTCCCGATCCATGTAATTGGCGCCCAGCCGCGCCGGATCGGGCGGAGCAGTGGAAACAGTCACACCGTCAAGACTCAGGACATTGACACCGCCGTTGAACCAACTCAAAAGAGACGTGCGCTGTTCCAGTGATGATTGCAGGATTGCCGCATCGGACAGAAGCGCAGGGGTAAGCGTTTTAGCAACCGTTTCCAGCGCTCTCAATCGGTCGTCCAGCTCGTGATTGACATCTTCGGCGACGAAAGTCGCGGTCGAGAACTGCTGATCGCTCAACATGCGCTGCATATCGGTGCGCAGCATCCGGCTGGCGTAGAACATCAGCAACCACAGACTGAGCAGAAAAATGCCCAGCGTGAACAGGGTCACGCGGGTCTTGATGGATAGCCTTTGAAAAAAGCTCGGTTTCATAGCGATTTTTACGAGATAGCTTGCCTTGTGGACATCATCGCGTTAACGTGAAATAACATCGCCATTGAGTGTAGCGCGGCAATCCATGCCACCAGATTTCATGGATTGCCATGTCGCTGCGCTCCTCGCAATGACGAAGAGGTTAGAAATGAAGGGCTGCACCCTTCAAACATTCGTCCTCAGTCAATGGTTCCACCACCTGCATCTGCTGCGCCAGCACTTGCAATGTCGCTTCTGAGGCATCACGCCCAAGCGCATTGCGCGCCAGAATGCGCTCACGCAAGTGCGCCGGTGTGGCCAGCGGTGCCAGGATGCTGAAGGCTGCGCCGATGTCCTGGGCCAGCTTCGAGAACGCATCGCGCTCGGCGCGTTTCAGGAAAGTGGCATCCACGATCACCGACCAACCCGCGCGCAGCAGCAGTGCAGCCAGCTCACGCAGGTGAGCGTAGGTTTTAGCGTGCGCGTCGGCCGTATAGATGCCGCCCGCCACCGTTGAGCCGCTGCGCGCTTTTGCGCCCAGCCCAAACAGACGCTTGCGTTCCACATCCGAGCGCAGACGCAGGGTGGCCGCCGCCGGATCGCTTTGCAGCAACGCGCTGGAGGCGACGGTCTTGCCGCAGCCCGACAAGCCGTGCGTGATGATCAGCCGCGCTGGCGGGGGCGCTGCCAGACGTTCGGCCAGTGCGATGTAGGCCAGCGCTTCAGCGCCGTCGCCCTGGGTCTGGGTGGCGCGCAGCGCCGCCACTTTGGCGCGCACCAAGGCCCGATAGACCGCATAAAAGCGCAGCAACTGCGCCGCTTCGTAGTCGCCGCTACGACTCAAAACTTCGTTGAGAAACCAGTTGGCCAGTCCAGGCTGCGCATGCGCCAGCAGGTCCATATAGGTGAAAGCGATTTCACTGGCGACATCAATCCAGCGCAGTGCTTCGCTGAACTCGATGCCGTCAAACAGACGCACGCGCTGGTCGAGCAACACCAGATTGGCCAGGTGCAGGTCACCATGGCATTCGCGCACCCAGCCCGCTTGTTTGCGTGCTTGCATGAGTGGCGTCAACAACTTGAATTGCAACTCGGTCCAGTCCCGCAACGCCAGCAGTCGCTGCGCTACTTCCGCGCCGGGCAAGTCGCGCAACAAGCCATCAAAGTTCGCCTGCGCCGGTGCCAGAATTTGCGGCGGCGAGCCGAAGTGCAACGCACTTGTTGCCTTGGCTGCGGATGCGTGAAAAGCGACCAGTGTGTCGGCCAGGTCGGAGAGATGATGCGGCTGGAGTTCACCGCGCTGGCAAACGCGGTCGAGCCGCGCGGACTCGTCGAAGCGGCGCATCTTGACGGCGTATTCGATCGGTGCGCCGGGGCCCTGCCACTGCGGGTCGTCGGCGGTGTTGAAAATACCCACCACATCAAGGTACAAATCCGGCGCATAGCGGCGGTTCAGGCGCAGCTCCTCCTGGCAGTAGCGCTGGCGCAGCGCCAGCGTACTGAAGTCAAGAAAAGACAGCTTGAGCGGCTTCTTGATCTTGTAAGCGAAGTCTCCCGCCAGCAGCACCCAGGAAATATGGGTCTGTACCAGTTCCACCCGCTGTAGCGCAGGCGGATAACGCTGCGGCTCCAGCAGCGCCCGGATCAGGGGCGGCAAGTCAGGGGACATGCGCATTCAGGCGCCAGTGCTGGCGGTAAACCGATAGACCCCATCGGCGTCAAGGCTGCGCTGCAGACGCCCCTCGAACCACAGCGCATGCAAATGGGCAATCGATTCTCCCATGGCAAAAGTGGTCTGGTGCAAGTCGAGCTGGCGCGTGAACAGCACCGGGATCAGCTCAGCCGCGCTGCAAGGTTTGGCACTACAGGCCTGCATCACTTCAGCCAGGCGGTCGCGGTGATGCTGATGCAACTGGTCAATGCGTTCATAAAGCCCGGTGAACGGCTTGCCATGCGCGGGCAGGGTGAGGGTTTGGGCGTCAAGCGCGCGGAGTTTGTCGATCGAATCGAGAAACAGTTGGAGCGGGTTCGACTCCGGTTCCTGGTCATAGACGCTGACGTTGGTGGAGATGCGCGGCAGCATCATGTCGCCGCCGATCAGCAGCCTGGATTCTTCGCAATAGAGCGCGATGTGCTCGGGTGCATGGCCGTAGCCGCTGATGCAGCGCCATTGCCGCGTGCCAATGGTCAGCATGTCGCCGTCCATCATGCGCCGGTACTGCGTCGGCACCGAGGGCACCAGGTTGAAGAAATAGCTACCACGTCCCTTTATTTTTTCAACCGAGCCCGGGTCATTGAGGCCGTGCGCAGCAAAAAAGGCCGCCGCCGAATCACCGCCAAAAGCCGTCGGACCCTGCGTGCCTATGCTTGCCAGCAGAAAGTCGGTGGCGCTGATCCACAACTGCACCTGCCAGCGCTGGCACAGCCAGTGCGCCAGACCGATGTGATCGGGGTGCATGTGGGTGACGATCACGCGCAGGATCGGCAAGCCTTCGAGTTCGCTCGCAAAAATCTGCTCCCACTGCGCTTTTGACACATCGTTGCTGATGCAGCAATCGACCACGCTCCAACCGGGGCGGCCGTCCATCTCATCGCGCAGCAGCCACAGGTTGATGTGATTCAGTGCAAATGGCAAGGCCATGCGCAACCATTTCACGCCCGCTGCCACCGTTACGCTGGCACCGGCTACGGGCAGCGTGTCGCCAAAGGGGTAGTGCAGCCGCTTTTCAAGTGCGTCAATGTCAGAGTGATGGAGTGGTTTCAAAAGAGTCCCTAATTTGCTACATAATTGACGTTTACGTAAACGTAAACCGGAATTGACATTCTAAATGGCGACGCGGTTTTGCGCTGTCGCCTTTGTCGCTCACAACTTATGGCTACTACATTCAGCATCAGCGATTTGGCACGGGAATTTGACCTGACCACGCGGGCCATGCGCTTTTATGAAGATATGGGCTTGCTTGCACCCCAGCGCAGCGGCCCGGCCGGGCGCACCCGGGTCTATAGCGGGCGCGACCGTACCCGGCTCAAGCTGACGCTGCGCGCCAAGCGCTTGGGCCTGAGCTTGATCGATGCCAAAGAAATCATCGACATGTATGACAGCCCACGCGACACCGGCGCGCAGCTGGAGAAATTTCTGGCGGTGCTGGCCGAGCATCAGAAACAGCTCGAAGCGCAGATGACCGACCTGCAAGCCAATCTGGATGAACTCAAAGTGCACCAGCGCGAAGCCCGCGCCCTGCTGAGCAAGAGCAAAGATAAATTATTGAAATCAGACTGAAGGAATTACCATGAACCTGCCCGGACTTGACTTTCAACTCGGCGAAGACATTGACGCGCTGCGCGACGCGGTGCGTGAATTTGCGCAAAAAGAGATCGCACCGCGCGCTGCGGAGCTGGACAAAAACGACCAATTTCCGATGGACTTGTGGCGCAAGATGGGCGAGCTGGGCGTGCTCGGCATCACGGTCGGCGAGGAATACGGCGGCGCCAACATGGGCTACCTGGCGCACATGATTGCCATGGAAGAAATCAGCCGCGCCAGCGCCTCGGTGGCGCTGAGCTACGGCGCCCACAGCAACCTGTGCGTCAATCAGATCAGGCGCAACGGCACGCCCGCGCAGCGCAGCAAATACCTGCCCAAGCTGATCACGGGCGAGCATGTGGGCGCGCTCGCCATGAGCGAGACCGGTGCCGGCAGCGATGTGCTGGGCATGAAGCTCAGAGCCGAAGACAAGGGCAGCTACTACCTGCTCAACGGCAACAAATTCTGGATCACCAACGGGCCCGACGCCGACACGCTGGTGGTCTATGCCAAGAGCGAACCCGAGCTGGGCGCGCGTGGCGTCACCGCCTTTTTGATCGAAAAAGGCATGAAGGGTTTTTCGATCGCGCAGAAACTCGACAAGCTCGGCATGCGCGGCTCCAGCACCGGCGAGCTGGTATTTGAGAACGTCGAAGTGCCCGCCGCCAACGTGCTCGGCGGCGTCAACAACGGTGCCAAGGTGCTGATGAGCGGCCTGGACTACGAGCGTGCCGTGCTCACCGGCGGGCCACTCGGAATCATGCAGGCGGTGATGGACAACGTCATTCCCTACATTCACGACCGCAAGCAATTTGGCCAGAGCATTGGCGAGTTCCAACTGATTCAGGGCAAGGTGGCCGACATGTACACCGTGCTGCAAGCGGCGCGCTCGTTTGCTTACACGGTGGCCAAGAATCTCGATTTGCTCGGTGTGGAACACGTGCGCCAGGTGCGCAAGGACTGCGCCTCNNGGCGGCAACGGCTACATCAACGAGTACCCGCTGGGTCGCTTGTGGCGCGATGCCAAGCTCTACGAGATCGGTGCCGGAACGAGCGAAATCCGGCGTATGCTCATTGGGCGAGAATTGTTTGCACAGACTTCCTGAAACTTTGCGGGACAGACCGCAGCTACATGCCATCATCCCTTGAGCACCTGCTGGACAACAATCGCGCCTGGGCTGAGCGCGTGGAGCGCCTGCGTCCGGGTTTTTTCCACCAACTGGCGCAGCAGCAAACACCCAAATACCTGTGGATAGGCTGCTCTGACAGCCGCGTGTCGGCCAACGAAATCACTGGGCTGGACCCGGGCGAGGTGTTTGTGCATCGCAATGTTGCCAATATCGTGGTGCACTCAGACCTCAACGCCTTGTCGGTGATCCAATTCGCCGTGGATCACCTCAAGGTGGAGCACATCATGGTGGTGGGCCATTACGGCTGCGCCGGTGTGCTGGCCGCGTTGCGCGGCACCCGCGTCGGACTGGCTGACAACTGGCTGCGTCACGTGCATGACGTAAAACTGCGGCACCGCCGCTGCATTGACCATTTGCCGGTGACCGAACAGGAAGACGTGCTGTGCGAAATGAATGTCATCGAGCAGGTCGGCAACGTGGCTTTGTCCAACGTCCTGCAAGATGCCTGGGGACGAGGCCAGAAGGTCGCGGTGCACGGCTGGTGCTACGGCCTCAAAGACGGCTTGGTCAAAGACTTAGAGGTCAGCATGCAGGCCGCGCATGAAGTGGTGGACATCTTTCAAAAGGCACTCAAGCGCTACCCGAGGAGCCTGGCATACTCAGCAACGCACCCAGCGCAAGCGGATCGACTTTTATGACCTGCGCATGCGCGAATCAAAGATGTTTTCCCCGAAACCTTTACACCCTTCCTGCTGGACCACCCGGCCGTGCACGAAGTCTTTATGAAACAGCACGCCGATTTACTCGGTGCCGCCTTTTGGCAGCTGTTTACCGGAATAAAATTTACTCTCAACTGAAAGGATCTCCAAATGAATGACTCTATCGTTATCGTCAGCGCAGCGCGCACCCCGCTGGGCAGTTTCCAGGGCGATTTTTCTTCTCTTGCCGCCCACGACCTGGGCGGCGTTGCCATCAAGGCGACGCTGGAGCGTGCCATGCAGGGCTCCAAGCTCACCGCCGACATGGTCGATGAGTTGATTTTTGGCAACTGCCTGATGGCCGGTCAAGGCCAGGCCCCGGCACGTCAGGCCGGATTCAAAGGCGGCCTGCCCAAGAGCACCGGCGCCGTCACGATGAGCAAGATGTGCGGCTCCGCCATGCGCGCCACCATGTTCGCCAACGACATGCTGCTGGCCGGCAGCGCCGATGTACTGATCTCCGGCGGCATGGAGAGCATGACCAACGCACCCTATCTGCTGCAAAAGGCGCGCGGCGGCTACCGCATCGGCCACGACCGCATTTTTGACCACATGATGCTCGACGGGCTGGAAGATGCCTACGAGGCGGGCCGCTCGATGGGTACTTTTGGCGAAGAATGCGCTGCCAAATATGGCTTCACACGGGCACAACAAGACGCGTTTGCCACCACCAGCGTGCAGCGCGCGCAGGCTGCCACCAAATCCGGCGCTTTTGCCGCAGAAATTGCGCCTGTCACGATTACAGGCCGTGCTGGTGACACCGTGATTTCGATTGACCAGGGCCCGGGCAAAGTCAAGCTCGACAAGATTACCAGCCTGAAAGCGGCGTTCAAAAAAGACGGCACCATCACGGCTGCCAGCAGCTCCAGCATCAACGACGGCGCGGCCGCGCTGGTGCTGATGCGCGCTTCCACGGCGGCCAAACTTGGCTGCAAACCCTTGGCGCGCATCGTCAGCCACGCCGTGCATGCGCAAGAACCCAACTGGTTCACCACCGCCCCCATCGGTGCGGTGAACAAGGCGCTGGCCAAAGCCGGCTGGACAGTGAAAGACGTGGATCTGTGGGAAGTCAACGAAGCCTTTGCCGTGGTGCCGATGGCTCTGATGCACGACTTGAAGGTCAGCCACGATATTCTCAACGTCAACGGCGGTGCCTGCGCGCTGGGCCACCCGATTGGTTGCAGCGGTGCCCGCATCATGGTCACCCTGATGTATGCGATGCAGGCGCGCGGCCTGAAAAAAGGCATTGCCACGCTGTGCATCGGCGGCGGCGAAGGCACGGCAGTGGCGCTGGAAATGCTGTAAAACCCAACTATGCTGCTCACCCCAGACCAGGAAATGATCCGCGACGCGGTGCGCGACTTTGCGCAAGCCGAGTTGTGGCCGCACGCCGCCAAGTGGGATAAAGAGCACACCTTCCCCAAAGAGGCGCACCAGGGGCTGGCGGCGCTGGGGGCCTATGGTGTTTGCGTGCCCGAGGAATTGGGCGGGGCTGGGTTGGATTACCTCTCGCTGGCACTGGTGCTCGAAGAAATTGCCGCCGGTGACGGCGGCACCAGCACCGCCATTGGTGTCACCAACTGCCCGGTCAACGCCATCCTGATGCGCTACGGCAATGCCGCGCACAAGAAACAGTGGTTAAGCAAGCTGGCTCAAGGACAGATGCTCGGTGCCTTCTGCCTGACCGAGCCGCAAGTTGGCAGCGATGCCTCTGCACTCACAACCACCGCCACCAAGAAAGGCGATGGCTATGTGATCAACGGCGTCAAACAGTTCATCACCAGTGGCAAAAACGGCGACGTGGCCATCGTCATTGCCGTGACCGATAAAGGTGCCGGCAAAAAAGGCATCAGTGCTTTTCTGGTGCCGACCAACGCCCCCGGCTACGTGGTGGCCCGGCTGGAGGACAAACTCGGCCAGCATTCCAGTGACACCGCCCAGATCAACTTCGACAACTGCCTGATCCCGGCAGAGAACCTGATCGGCGGCGAAGGTGAAGGCTACCGGATCGCCTTGTCGGCACTGGAGGGCGGGCGCATCGGCATTGCTGCGCAAAGCGTCGGCATGGCGCGCAGCGCGCTCGAAGTGGCAACGGCCTACGCCAAGGAACGCCAGAGTTTTGGCACCGCCATTTTCAACCACCAGGCGGTGGGTTTCCGGCTGGCCGAGTGCGCCACCAAAATCGAAGCGGCCCGGCAACTGATGTGGCACGTGGCGACGCTGCGCGATGCCGGTCGTCCATGCCTGAAAGAAGCCGCCATGGCCAAACTGTTTGCCAGCGAAATGGCCGAACAAGTCTGCTCGGCAGCGATCCAGACCCTGGGCGGCTACGGCTATGTGAGCGATTTTCCGGTGGAGCGCATCTACCGCGACGTGCGCGTCTGCCAGATCTACGAAGGCACCTCGGACGTGCAGAAAATCATCATTCAGAGAGCACTTTCCTGATACCTGGCGGGACACATGCGTAATCGGCATCCGCCGATTACGGGGCAGTGAGCCCGACCGTAGGGCGCTTGCTCCGTCCCCAACCAGTACCGGGATATTGGCTGTTCGCAAGCTCTGCCCTCAACTGATCGTCGGATGTTGGCTGTTCACCTTGCAGGACCCATGTCGCCGAAGAATTGGGCTTGTCCCGCGTCGGGCTGCGCATGGGGCTGGTCAGATATCGTGCAAAGTATCAGACCAGCCACAGCCGGAGGAGCCCGGCAACGGGGCTGGTGAAGCGCAGAGAAGAAGTTGTTTCCTAGTATTTGCGCTGGGTATCCTTGACCACTTCTTTGACATCCCCAAAATTCTTCTCGGCTTTGCCTTCGGCCTGTTTTAGCAAACCCTTTGCTTGCTGTTCCTTGTTTCCAACCAACCTCCCGGCTCCCTCTTGTGCTTTGCCTGCGATGTCTTTGACAGTGCCCTTGACTTGGTCTTTGTTCATGATTGTTTCTCCTTGAAAAGAATTGAACGAATTGCCACAAACGTGAACCAATTAATGACTCACGCCTTGACGTTAAGGAATCGTCAAGAATTCATCTGTACGCTTGCACACATAGACTCGATTTTTCAGCCTGTTTTTACGGCGAGGGCCCCATGAATGACCACTCTGGTCTGTAGGGTCGAGGCCACAAAGGTCAGGTCTTCAAGGTAATGGCAATCAGGAATGGGCACTTGTGCAAAGCTAACGCTGCTGACTGAAGAGTTGGTGCGATACTCAAACCGATATGGTCGAATCACCCAGCAGCCAACACCGTCGCCGCACCCTGGCATTGGCCAGCGTCGTCGCGGCTTATGTGCTGTCCTTTTTTCAGCGCTTTGCACCGGCCGGGATTGCAACCGATCTGGCCGCCGCGTTCAACACCAGCGCTTCGTCGCTCGGTGCGTTGGCGGCAACCTATTTTTATGTTTATACGCTGATGCAGGTGCCCACTGGCATCCTGGTCGATACTTTGGGCGCGCGCCGGATTCTGCTGCTGGGTGGCATGGTGGGCGGCGCGGGTAGCCTGATGTTCGGGCTCGCCCCCGGGCTGGAACTGGCGCTGCTCGGACGCACCCTGATTGGGCTGGGCGTGTCGGTGACCTTTATTGCCATGCTCAAGATCATCGCCATCTCTTTTGAAGAGCGACGCTTTGCCACGTTGGTTGGGCTTTCGATGCTGATTGGCAATCTGGGTTCGGTGCTGGCCGGCGCACCCCTATCCTGGTTGGCCCAGGTCACCCCTTGGCGCGGCATCTTTGTTGCCTTGGCGGGTGTTTCCGTGCTGTTGGGCATCGCTTGCTGGGTGCTCGTGCGCGAGCGGCCGACGGCGGCCGGAAAACCCAACCCGAAACCAATATTTGACCGCGCGCTGGTTCTGGCCGGACTGCGCTCAGTGCTGAAGAACCGCGACACCTGGCCCACTGTGTGTGTCAATTTTGGCATCTGCGGCAGCTTCTTCGCTTTCGCTGGCTTGTGGGCGACGCCGTTTCTGACACAGGCGCGCGGCATGACGCGGGCAGTCGCTGCCAATCACGTCAGTTTGTATTTCATCGGTTTTGCGCTGGGCTGCGTGCTCATCGGTGCGCTGTCTGATCGTCTGGGAAAACGCAAGCCGGTGCTGATCGTGAGCAGCCATTTGTACCTGTTGATCTGGCTGGTGTTGCTGTGGGGCGAAGTTTTGCCGCCGACAGCAAGCTATGCTCTGTTCACCTTCATGGGCCTGGTCACGGCCGGTTTCACGCTGACCTGGGCTTGCGTCAAAGAAGTCAATGCACCGTTGCTCTCGGGCATGTCCACCAGCGTGACCAACATGGCCGGTTTTCTCGCCGGTGCCATGCTACAGCCGCTGGTAGGTGGGGTGATGGACCGGAGTTGGCAGGGTGGTCTGGCCCCCAGTGGTGCGCGCCTGTTTAGCCCGGAAGATTTTCACGCCGGTCTCCTGCTGTTGGGGGCGGTGGCGGCATTCGGTGCCATCGCCTCATGGTGGATTCGTGAAACCGGTTGTCGCAATATCTGGAAGCCACCGGTGCAAGTGCCAACAGACCATTTGTAGCTCATTTGCGCGCCAGGTAAACGCCCCAGACCGCCAGCGCCATGCCGACCAGCGCAACATTTGAAAAAACGTCGCCAAACAATACCCAGGCGAACAAGGCCGTGCTGGGTGGCACCAGGTAAAACAAGCTGGCCACGTTCACAGCGTCAGTGTGGCGAATCAGCCAGTTCAGCAGACTGATGGCACCCACCGACAACACAAATACCAACCAGCCCAAGGCAAAGTAAAACTCGCCCACCCATTCAACGTGAAAACTCTCGGTCAGCCAGGCCACCAACAAAGTCACGAGGGCCGTTGGCAAGAACTGCACGACGGAGCCGCTGCGCCAGTCGAAGGCCGGGCAGTAGCGCTTTTGGTAAAGCGTGCCCGCAGTGATACCCAGCAGCGCCATGATGGCTGGCATCAGCGCTGCTGCACCAAAACCAGCGCCAACTTTGCCGAACACCACCAGAGCCACGCCCAGAAAACCCAGCAGCAATCCGATCCATTGCCGCCGACTCACTTTTTCACCCAGCAACCAGCCGGCCGCGACGGCCGTCAGCAGCGGCTGCACCCCCACGACGAGGCTGGCCACACCGGCGGGCAATCCTTTTGAGATGGCAATAAACACGCCACTCAGATAAACACCGTGAACCAGCAACCCGGCCACGCCGATATGAAACCAGGCCCGGCCTGTGGCAGGCCACGGCGCACGTGAGACCAACGCGACCAGTGTCATGAAGCCAATGACAGCCGCATAGCGAAGGAGCAAAAAGGTCAGCGGTTCAGTGTGCGCCAGGCCGAGCCTGGCACCGATAAAACCGGTTGACCAGAGCAGGACAAACAACCAGGGCAGCGCACGGCCATAACGGGAGCTTGTCAATTTGAGTACCCGAGTGGATGGTCAAGGCCGACAGCTTGAATGTTTGTCATCGGCATCGATTGGTTATGACAAACCCGGCTTTTGGCAGCCGACGTGATGGCATCAATTGGCATCTTCGATAATCCATTGCGCCGCTTTTTCGGCAATCATCAGTGTTGGTGAATTGGTATTTCCGCTGGTAATCAAAGGCATGACACCCGCATCGACCACACGCAGGCCGGCGATCAAGCCAACTTTGTCGTGCACGCGCAGCCGGGAATCCACCACCGCCAACGGATCGTCAGCAGTTCCCATCCTGGTGCTGCCGACCGGATGAAAAATCGTGGTGGCAATATCGCCCGCCAGGCGCGCCAGTTCTTCGTCAGTTTGATACTGGACGCCGGGCTTACATTCCTGCGGCTGGTAGCGTGCCAGCGCCGGCTGCGCCACGATGGCGCGGGTCAGGCGCAAGGAGTCGGCGGCCACTTTGCGGTCCGCCTCGGTGCTCAGGTAATTGGGCGCAATCGCCGGTGCGTCGGCGAAGTTGTTGCTCCGGATTTTGACCGTGCCGCGACTGGTCGGCTGCAGGTTGCAAACGCTGGCGGTAAAGGCGTTAAAACTGTGCAGCGGCTCACCAAAGGCCTCCAGGCTGAGCGGCTGCACGTGGTACTCGATGTTGGGGTAAGGCTGGGACGCATCGCTGCGCGTGAAAGCGCCCAACTGACTCGGTGCCATGCTCATCGGGCCGCTGCGCTTGAAGGCGTACTCTAGGCCAATCATGGCTTTGCCCCAGAGGGAATTGGCCTGCGTGTTCAGGGTTTTGACGCCTTGCACTTTGAAGACGGCCCGAATCTGCAAGTGATCCTGCAAGTTGCCCCCCACGCCGGGCGCGTCGTGCAGTACTTCAATGCCGTGCTGCTGTAACAGTGCCGCCGGGCCAATGCCGGAGAGTTGCAAGAGCTGGGGTGAAGCAATGCTGCCCGCACTCAGAATGACTTCTTTGCTGGCGCTGACCGTGACCATTTGGTTGCCAACCCAGACCCGCACCCCGCTACAGCGCTGACTTCCGTCAGTCTGATTTTCAAGCAGCAACTTGGCCACTTGGGCCGAAGTCCACACCTCAAAATTGGGCCGCGCGTAACAAGTCGGCCGCAAAAAAGCTTTCGCCGTGCTCCAGCGCCAACCTTTTTTCTGGTTCACCTCGAAGTAGCCGACGCCCTCGTTGTCGCCACGGTTGAAGTCATCGGTGGCCGGGATGCCGGCCTGCTGCGCGGCTTGGGCAAAGGCATCGAGCACGTCCCAACGCAGCCGCTGCTTGTCCACCCGCCATTCACCGCCGGCACCGTGCGCCGCGCTGGCCCCTTTGTAATGATCTTCATGCCGCTTGAAATAAGGCAACACCTGGTCCCATTGCCAAGCCGAATCGCCCGTGAGCCGGGCCCACTGGTCGAAGTTGTGCGCCTGACCGCGCATGTAAATCATGCCATTGATGCTGCTGCAACCACCCAGCGTTTTGCCGCGCGGATAACGCAGCGAACGGCCATTGAGGCCAGCCTCGGGCTCGGTGTTGAAGAGCCAGTCGGTACGCGGGTTGCCGATGCAGTACAAATAGCCCACCGGAATGTGAATCCAGTGGTAGTCGTCTTTGCGGCCGGCCTCCAGCAGCAGCACGTGCTGGCTCGGATCAGCTGAGAGTCGATTGGCCAGCAGACAACCGGCAGTACCGGCACCGATGATGATGTAGTCAAAAGTGGTGTTCATGGCAAGTATTTTGCCGCAATCGAGAAATTGTCCTGACGCTGTCTTGGGGATGCAAAATGTGGGTTGGGCGAGACGATGCTGACTCTGCCAGGAGCCTGTCAGAATCATAAGTAAGAGCAATCTCTGTTACTGTCGCCAGCTTCGATGGATAACTCAATGAAACTGGAGTTTTGGAATGCGTCTGCTGCTGGCTGAAGATGATCCTCTGCTAGGCGACGGGCTACAGGTCGGCTTGCGCCAGCTCGGCTTTCAAGTCGATTGGGTGCGTGACGGTGTGGCGGCCGAGCGTGTGTTGGCAAGTGGCGATTATTCAGCTGCGGTGCTCGATCTGGGTCTGCCCCTGAAGGATGGGATGGCCGTGTTGCAAGCCCTGCGCTCGCGCAGGATCAGCACCCCGGTGCTGGTGCTGACGGCGCGTGACGCGGTCATTGATCGCATCCGGGGCCTAGACCTGGGGGCTGACGACTATCTTGTCAAGCCCGTTGATTTGAAGGAATTGGGTGCGCGTCTGCGTGCACTGGTACGCCGCTCGCACGGCCAGATGCACAGCACTTTGCGTTGCGCTGGCGTACTGCTCGACCCGGCAGCACGCCAGGTGAGATTGAATGATGTGATCGTGATTCTATCGACGCGTGAATTCGATCTGCTCCACGCGCTGATGCTCAACGCCGGGCGCGTCATGTCACGCGAGCAACTTGAACAGCAACTCTACCATTGGGGCGATGAAGTCGAAAGCAACACGGTTGAGGTGCACGTCCACCATTTGCGCCGCAAGCTAGGGCCCAACCTGATTCAAACGGTGCGTGGCATTGGCTACACCGTGCAGCGCAACCAGGAATCGGCTTGATGTCGCTGCGCCGCCTGAAGTCCTTGCAAGCACGCCTGCTGGCGCTGCTATCGTGCCTGCTTGCGGCGGTCTGGCTGGGTGCCGTCGTCATCACCTGGTTTGATGCCCGGCATGAACTCAATGACCTGCTCGATGGCCACCTGGCACAGGCAGCCGCCTTGCTGTTACTCCAACAAGTTGATGACGATGACATCATTGGCGTGGAAGACGCGCCTGCACTGGACAAATACGCCCCCAAAGTGTTATTTCAGGTGTTCAACCAAGGGCTTCTGGTATCGCGTTCGGAGAACGCCGGTGTCAAACCAATTTCCAGCACCGCGATTGGCTTTTCAACCGTGCGTTCGGACGACGGTTCCGAGTGGCGCGTCTTTGCTGCGCACGCCAGCCAACGCGATATGCAGGTCTATGTTGGCGAGCAAACGCAGTCACGCCAGGCAATTCTGGCAACCATCCTGGGCAGCATGCTGTGGCCGCTGATGTTTGCCCTGCCGTTGCTGGCGCTGGTGGGCTGGTGGGCGGTGCACGAGGGACTATCACCTTTGCGCGAACTCAGCCACTTGCTCAGTCAACGTCAGCCACAGACGCTGATACCGGTGGTATTGCCCAATATGCCGTCTGAAATGCAGCCGATGGTGCGTTCGCTCAATGCTTTGTTTCAGCGCATTGAACGGCTGCTGGCATCCGAGCGGCGCTTTACCGCCGACGCAGCGCATGAGCTGCGCACGCCGATCGCCGCGATTCGCGTCCAGGCGCAGGTCGCGTTAGCCGCCGCAGGTAATGACGCGCAGCGTGAGCACGCCCTGGCGGCCACCTTGGACGGCTGTGACCGCGTCACGCGCCTGGTCGAGCAATTGCTGACGCTGGCGCGACTGGAGGCAACGCCCGCCAGCTTGCCAAGTGCTGGCGCGCGCGTGGATTTGAGCGCGTTGACACGCCGCATCGCGGCCGACCAAGCCACCAGCGCATTGGCGCGCCAGCAAACCCTGGAACTTGAAGCCAATACAGCCGCTCTGGTGCTCGGCGATGAAACCTTGATCGGGGTGCTGGTGCGCAATTTGATCGACAACGCCCTGCGCTACGGCCCGGATCAAGCACAGGTGCTGGTCAGCGTGACGAGTGAATCCGGGCAAACTGTGTTAAGCGTGCAAGACAGTGGTGCCGGCATGACAGCGCCTGAGATGGCGCGATTGGGCGAACGTTTTTTTCGCGTGCTCGGCAACGAGCAACCGGGCAGCGGTCTGGGCTGGTCAATTGTCAAAAGAATCGCCGCCGTGTTTGACGCGCAGGTGCAAGTGAACCTCTCGGAGCGACTCGGCGGACTGGCCGTTACCGTGCGCTGGCCAGCGTTATAAACCCGATGCCTGTGACAGCTCGTAAAATTAGGCCTTTGCAAAACCTGCAACCCGAATAACCGAGGAAACGCCCATGAGTCTTCAAGCTCCTTCGATGTCTGACCGCGACGGCAAAATCTGGATGGACGGCCAGTTGGTGCAATGGCGCGACGCCAAAATTCACGTGCTGACGCACACCTTGCACTATGGCTGTGGCGTGTTTGAGGGCGTACGCGCTTACAACGCCGTCGGCGGCACGGCGATTTTTCGGCTCGCCGAGCATACCGAGCGCCTGTTCAACAGTGCCAAGATTTTACGAATGAAAATTCCATTTACCAGAGAAGAGGTCAGTGAAGCGCAAAAAGCGGCTGTGCGCGAGAACCAGCTTGAGAGCTGCTACATCCGGCCTTTAAGCTGGATCGGCGACAAGAAGCTGGGCGTTTCGCCTAAAGGCAACACCATTCATTTGATGGTTGCCGCCTGGTCCTGGGGTGCTTATCTGGGCGACGAAGGCATGAAGCGCGGCATCCGCGTCAAAACCAGCAGCTTTACCCGCCATCATGTGAACATCACCATGACGCAAGCCAAGGCGGTGAGCAACTACACCAATTCTATTTTGGCCAACCTGGAAGTCTGCGACGACGGTTACGATGAAGCGCTGCTGCTCGACAGCTCTGGCTTCGTCTCCGAAGGTCCGGGCGAAAATATTTTCATCGTCAAGGGCGGCATCCTCTACACGCCTGATTTGTCTGCCGGTGCTCTCAACGGCATTACGCGCAACACCATTTTTCACATCGCCCAAGACCTGGGGCTGGAAGTGGTCGAAAAGCGCATCACGCGCGACGAGGTTTATATCGCTGATGAAGCTTTTTTTACCGGCACCGCAGCGGAGGTAACGCCGATTCGCGAGCTCGACCGAATCGAGATCGGCTGCGGCAGCCGCGGCACCATCACCGAGAAAATTCAAAGTGCGTTCTTTGACATCGTCAATGGCCGCAACCCAAAATATGCCCATTGGCTCACGAAAATCTAAACTGAAACCTTGAGGGATAGACCGCAGTTACGCGAAGCGACAAGCTCTGTCCCCAACTGCTTAGGATGCATATGAATACCATCGAACTCAGCGCCAAAGACCTCAACGCCCAAGGCGGCGTGTTTTGCCCCAGTCCCAAGGCCGATATGAAGCTCTGGGACAACCACCCCAAGGTCTTTCTGGACGTAGCCCACAGCGGTGAGGCCAAGTGCCCTTATTGCAGCACGGTTTACAAATTCAAGGCCGGCGAGCACTTCGCCGGCCACCACTAATTGGGGTCAGATTCCAATTCTTTAGTCATCGCGCCGCAGTGGATTGGCGACGCGGTGATGACCGAACCGCTGTTGCGACGTTTGCACGCGCGCGGCGAGCGCCTCACGGTGGGCGCACTGCCTTGGGTCGCGCCGGTGTATCGGGCCATGCCACAAGTGGCCGAGGTAGTTGAGTTCCCACTTACCCATGGCGGCCTGCAATGGGGTGCACGTCGCGCACTGGCCCGCCAGTTCAGTGGGCGGTTTGACGCCGCCTACATCTGCCCCAATTCTCTCAAAAGCGCCCTTCTGCCGTGGCTGGCGGGCATTCCCCAACGCATCGGTTATCTGGGCGAGGCCCGGGTTGGCCTGCTCACGCACCGTTTGAAAAACCCCGGCAAAAACCAGCGGTTGCCGATGGTCGCGTTCTACTCGGCGCTCAGTGGCGCGACTGAGGTTGGCAGCGACCGGCCCCAATTGCAACTCGATGGCGGCAAGGTCGATCAGGTACTGACTGCCTTGGGCTTGCGACGCGGCGGCTACGACGTGTTGGTGCCAGGCGCTGAATTTGGTCCCGCCAAACGCTGGCCGACAATCCATTTTGCCGAACTGGCGCAGCTTCTGGACGGGACGGTGGTCTTGCTGGGCGCGGCCAAAGAATTCGACCTGTGTCAGGAAATTGCTCTGGCGGTCAACGCCGGGCAACCCGGCAAGTGCCTGAACCTGGCTGGAAAAACGCCGCTCGACCAGGCCTTTGACGTGATATCAGCGGCCAAAAATATTGTCAGTAATGACTCCGGTCTGATGCACGTGGCTGCCGCCTTGGGGGTGCGTCAGGTGGCTATTTTTGGTTCGAGCAGCCCACTGCACACGCCACCGCTGAACGACCGTGCCAGCGTGCTGTGGCTGAAAAATGATCCGGCCTACCAGCCGCCGCTGACCTGCGCACCCTGCTTTGAGCGAATTTGCCCGCTCGGACACACCCGCTGCCTGAGCGACCTCAAAGTCGCCACGGTGATGGAAAACCTCTCAACTGGTTGTGTCGCTAACCTTTAGCGCTGCTGCCAGAGGCAATTTAAGGATAAAGCAGGCACCGCCATCAGGGCGGTTTTCGCACGCTACGCTGCCGTCGTGACGCAGTGCGATGGACTTGACCAAAGCCAGACCCAGACCGACACCGCCATCGCGCTCGGTAGCGCCCGGCAAGCGGTAAAAAGGCTCAAATATCCGCTCGCATAATTCCGGCGGCACACCGGGGCCGCGGTCGCAAACACTGATCGCCGCCTGTCCGGCGGCCTGCGCTAGCGTCACGTTGATCTGACCAGCGGCATGACGACGCGCATTCTCCAGCAAGTTGCGCACGGCACGCCGCAACAACTTGGCCACCCCCTGCACCGGCAACTCGGACAAGCCCACCATTTGCACCTCCAACTCGGCGCCTACCCGGGCGCATTCCTCCGCCAGCAGCCCAATCAGATCGACCGATTCAATGGTACCCAGGTCGGCCTCGCGGGCATCGAGTCGGCTGGCTAGCAAAATTTCTTCAATCAGTTGGTCGAGCTCGGTAATATTGCGTGAAATTTCGTTCCTGAAAGTTGCACTGGCGTGCTCACCCATTAGCTCAAGCCCCATGCGGATGCGGGTCAGTGGCGAGCGCAACTCGTGCGAGGCGTTGGCCAAGAGCGATTTTTGTGACGTCAACAGCGCTTCCTGCGACTTGACCAGCGTCTGTACACGCTCGGCGGCGTGGTTAAAGCGCTTTGCCAGAAACGCGACTTCATCCTCTCCCGTCTCGGCGACGCGAATCGACAGCTCGCCCTCGCCCCATTTCTCAACCCCGTTTTGCAGCAACTCCAGGCGCCGCGTGAGCTTGCGAATAATGGGATAGGTTGCCAGTGCCACCGCCACACCCACCAGCGAGAGCGTCCAGAAAAACCCGAATGGCGCGTGATTCCAGGGCGAGAGCGACGGACGTGGAAATTGCATGTGCACAATTTGGCCATCCAGCATCAGCACCACAAATTCCGGGTCATTGCCCTGGTGGCTGTGCAGGCCGAACGACAACATCTGCGCCTCGGACTCACCTTCGGGGCGTGCTCGCAGACCACCACCGGGCGGACGCCTTCGGCTGGAATGGCCGTTGCCAATAATTTGTCCGGCTTCGTTGCGAACAATCACCTCGCGCAGCGGCGGCTCAGCGGCCAGCTGCCAGGCCCAGCCGACCAGAAACGTCAGCACCGCCACCGCCAACACCACAGCCAGCCAGATCCGCACATAAAGCTTCTTAAAAAACATAAATTCAAATTAGCTGTGGCAACTTATTCCGTTTTCAATTCAATGCGCGATTAGGCGCACCGCCGCAGGACAGTGCTTCAGCACGGCAAGGCGGGGCAACGACATATCGCATTGAAGTGGAAAGGGAATCAGTCTTGCTGGCGGGCAAAGACGTAGCCCACCCCGCGCACGGTGAGAATGCGCTTGGGGTCCTTGGCGTCGAGCTCAATGGCGGCGCGGATACGACCCATGTGGACGTCGATGGAACGGTCAAACGCATCGAGCTCGCGCCCGCGCACGGCTTCCATGATTTGGTCGCGCGTGAGTACGCGCCCGGCACGCTCGGCTAGCGCCACCAACAGGTCAAACTGGTACGATGTCAAATCGCATATTTTTCCAGCCACACTCACCGTGCGCGCGTCACGGTCAATCTCGAGCGTGCCAAAACGCAGTTGCTTGCCGACTTCGGGCGCGCCCTCAACGCGGCGACGCAGCACAGCGCGAATGCGAGCCAGCAACTCGCGCGGCTCGAACGGCTTGGGCAGGTAATCATCAGCGCCCATTTCGAGCCCGATGATGCGGTCCATCGGGTCGCCTTTAGCAGTGAGCATCAGCACCGGGGTTTGTGCCAGCGCACCGGGCAGGGCGCGAACACGGCGGCACACCTCCAGGCCGTCCATGTCGGGCAGCATCAAGTCCAGAATGACCAGATCAGGCGGACCAGCCTGCAAGGCAGTAAGCCCGCTTTGGCCATCGCCGGCA
This sequence comes from Rhodoferax sp., assembly GCA_003133245.1. Classification (GTDB taxonomy): domain Bacteria; phylum Pseudomonadota; class Gammaproteobacteria; order Burkholderiales; family Burkholderiaceae_C; genus Rhodoferax. The sequence continues at coordinate 93,881 of PKWM01000036.1, forward strand.
TGACTTACGTCAAAGCCGTTTTGCCCCAGATATTCGCTCACCATCTGGGCCAGGCGAACGTCGTCTTCAATCATTAACAGATGTTGGCTCATAACTACAGTCTAAAGCGGGGCCGCCACCTGCGCTTGAAGTGACGGTAAAGTTAAGTAAACAGCCCATCAAGGGCCTGATTGCACTTTGGTGCTGGATGACAACCAGACCAGCAGCAATACCGGCAGTCCAAGCAATGCGGTGGCAATGAAAAAATTTTGATAACCAAAGGCATCCACATAGCGGCCCGAATAACCCGCCAGAAACTTGGGTAAAAGCAACATGACAGAACTCAGCAACGCATACTGAGTCGCCGAGTAGTTGACATTCGTGAGTGAAGAGAGATAGGCAATAAACGCCGCCGAAGCGATGCCGCTGGCCAGGTTGTCGGCGGAAATTACCAGAATGAGCGCCGTCACATCATGGCCACGCGTGCTCAAAACCGCAAACAACAAATTGGTGGCAGCGCTTAGCACCGCGCCCAGCATCAGCACGCGCATGACGCCCAGCCGCATCGACAGCACACCGCCGACAAAGGCCCCGGCCAGCGTCATGACGACGCCAAAAATTTTGGTCACCGCCGCCACTTCATCCTTGCTGTAACCCATATCGACGTAAAACGGATTGGCCATGATGCCCATCACCACGTCGCTGATGCGATAGATGGCGATCAGCGCCAGGATCAGCGCGGCCTGCCATTGGTAGCGACGCAAAAAATCAGCAAAGGGCTCGACCAGCGCGCCGCGCAGCCAGTCGGCCGCGTTTCTGGTAACCGGCATGACGAGTTTGATCGGCTCGGGCGAGAGCAGCACCGTCACCATGCCCGGCAGCATGCTGGCCGCCATCGCCAGGTAAGCAATTTGCCAGGCCCCGTGCTGGTAACTTGCGCCACCACTTGCTTCAGCGCGCGCTGCCAACCACAGGGTGCCGGCACCAGCCCAGATCATGGCCAGCCGGTAGCCGGTTTGGTAAGCTGCGGCGAGCGCCGCCTGCCGCTCAGTGCCAGCCGACTCAATGCGAAAGGCGTCGAGCGCAATGTCTTGCGTGGCCGAACCAAAGGCCACCGCCAGCGCGCTCAAAACCACAGGGCGCAACGCCAACTGCGGGTCATTGAACGACATTGCCACTAGGCCTGCCATGATGGCCAGCTGCGAGAGCAGCAACCAACTGCGCCGACGCCCGAGCCAGTGCGTCAGCGGCGGAATCGGCACCCGGTCCACCAGCGGCGCCCAGACCCACTTGAAAGCGTAAGCCAAACCAACCCAGCTCAGGTAGCCGATGGTGGTGCGGTCAATACCCGCCTCGCGCAGCCAGAAACTCAAGGTACCCAGCACCAACAGCAGCGGCAGCCCGGCAGAAAAGCCAAGCACTAGCATGCGCAGTGTGGGCGGCTCCAGATAAACCTTAAAAGTGGCAGCCCAGGAGGGCTTGATGGGTTGGGCGACAGGGGCACGATCGGTCATGCGGCGATGATACGTCGGTCGCCCTCTGATCGGCACCTACCTTGGCGTGGCGGGCTTGTCCGGAGTCACGCCGCAGTAGTCATTGACAGCGTCGGTAAAACCCGCAGATTGCGAATGACCGGTGTACGCCAAGCCCAGGCGGCCAGGGCCATGGAGGCCACACCCGCCACTACCAGCGCGTAACGCAAGCCCAGATGCTCGGATTGCTCAGTTGCAACAAACCGACCACGATGGCCAAAGACACCAGCAGGCGCTGACCAAGGACAAAATACAATCCTTCTTTCAGGTCGCACCAGAAATGAGTTCTACCGGTTGAAACGTGTTTTTCATTCACCCGCAAACCGCGCAAAATCACGACGCTGTCGAGCAGCAACAGCGCATCGGCCAACAGGGCTAGCGGTGCGCCCACCAACCTGATCAGGGCACCCACCAGGCCAGAGGCACGCTGGCCAACACCAGGGCGATCAGGCCCTCGCCGACCACATAGACCGGCAGCTTGCGCACCCGGTCGGGCCAGACACCGGCGGGCAAAGACAGCAGCACGAAGGGTGCCAGTTCCATGGCGGTCTGCAGGCCCATTTGCCAGGGCGTGGCGTGCAACAAAACAGCGGCGGTCAAGGGCAACGCGAGCATGGTCACCTGGCCTCCAAAGGAGCTGATCAGGATCGACATCCACAAGCGCCGATAGGTGGCGTTGCGCAACAAGTCGTGTGCTGGCAGCCTGGGCCAGATGGAGTGCAACTTGCGCCAGAATGGATGCCGTGTGCGAAGGGTTTTTGGCATCGTGAAAGTGGATTGCTGGACCTGTTGGGAAGGTGTGATTAGTTCACCCACTGCTGCGCTGCTCAGCACTGCCTCAACGGCGGGGAACCAAATTCAAATCCGAAACTCAAATCCGATCCGAATTCAGATTGCAAATTTCAATAATCTATTGGCTGTTCAACGTGCCTCGGCACGTGTACTTCCTTTGTTTATTTACGCGGCCAAATATGGCAGTTGGCTCCTCTCTTTCGCCCGGCGGTGCGAAAGAGAGGAGGGAGTGAGTGGGGCCAAAATGAAAACGAATACATCCTTGTCAACCACTACAACGCAGTTCGATGCAACAGACGCAGGCGTAAGGATATGCAAGCAATTGAGATTCAAACCCGGGTTATTGGGTTCCGACCCTCATGGCGCTACCTTAAGCGCACATCGGTAAAAAGTGGTTGGGCCGACCACATCGCCTAATGCCAAGCTGAAGTTGTTCAAAGGCAGCAACCAGCTTCAGAAGAGGGGGGTCAGCCCAGGTGCACAGTACCAAGAGCGGTGCTATCAAACACCAGATGCAACTGTTACGCCAACAATTTGCTCAGATTGAAAGCGATCCAGTAACTGAGGCACTTGGTGCCAGCGAGATGGCACAAATTCTGACTGATGAAATCGGGTGTTACCGGGAACGAGTCTACCAACCAATGGTCACTTTGCGTCTGTTTATTGATCAGGTTCTGTCTACAGATCATGCCTGCCAGGACGCGGTCGATCAGCGACTGTCCCAACGCATGGCAGACGGGCAAACGCCATGCAGTCTGAGCAGCGGTCCCTACTGCAAAGCGCGCAAACGACTTCCATTGCGCTTGCCCCAGCGTCTGTGTAAGCACCTGAGGGCACGACTTGAGAGCGCTATTGCCCTGCTTTGGGGCTGGCGAGGACGCTCAGTCAAGTTGTTCGATGCCACCACCGTGTCAATGCCCGATACGCCGCAAAATCAACAGGTGTGGCCGCAAAGTAACCGTCAAAAGCCGGGTTTGGGGTTTCCGCTGGCGCGCATCGGCGCACTCATCAGCTTGTCCAGCGGTGCCGTCATTGATTATGACGCTCGCCCCCATGAAGGGAAAAAGAAGCGGTGAGCAGGCGCTCTTGCGTGAGGTTGCAGTGAGCTTATCACGCAACGATCTTTTGTTGGCCGATGCCTTGCACAGCACATGGTGGGTGCTGCACATGCTGATGGCACGTGGTGTTGACGTGATCATGCCCAATGACGGTAGACGTAAGGTTGATCTCGGCCAAGGCCGTGTTCTGAGTAAATGTGATCATGTGGTGGCCCAAACCCAAACGTGCGCCGTGGATCAGTAAAACGCACTATGCGCAAATGCCCCAGGGAATTTGGGTGCGCGAGGTCAGCGTGGCCAACCAAATCATCGTGACGACGTTGACTGAGCCATCGCAGATCAGCCCTGACGAGCTCGTTGCGCTGTATGCCATGCGTTGGAACATTGAAGTTGATTTCCGCACCCTCAAAGCGACGATGAACATGGATGTTTTGCGCTGCATGTCTCCGGCCATGGTGCCCAAAGAGATTGCGGTGTACCTGTTGACTTACAACCTGGTTCGTTGGGCTATGGCGCGAGCAGCTCAGTTGGCGCAGGTGAGCGCCAGAGCGTTGGGCTTTGCCGGTGCCCGTCGACTGATTTGTACCTTTGCTGGCCATCTGCGACGGCGCACCTACAGTGACACCGACTATTTGGCGGCCACTTTGCTCAAAAGTATTGGCCGCTGCAAATTACCCAAACGCCCCGACCGTGTCGAGCCGCGTGCGAAGAAGTGTCGCCCCAAGCCATTACCGCTTTTGACGGTTTCTCGACAGGTCGCCAGAGAGCAAATCAGGGCTCATCGGCTTAAGGTAGCGCCATGAGGGTCTGAGCCCAAATCGGTGAACCGTTATTAGCCAGCTCGCAAGCCCTGCCCCGAATTGGGATTCGACCCCAAAAACCCTACACCGCAGTTCGATGCCATAGTCCCGAGGCCGACGGGTATGATTCAAGGCGTGAGATCAACTATGAACCCATCTCCTTCCCGCCCAGCGCCAGAGCCGCTGCCAAGAGCACAGCGCCAGGCGCAGGTTGTCAGTGCGTTGCAGGCCGTCTTGCCAGTGCAGGCGCTGCTTTGGAACAACGAAGAAACCACGCCTTTTGAATGCGATGGCCTGACGGCTTACCGCACCAGACCGCTGGTGGTGGCGCTGCCAGAAACCATTGCCCAGGTCCAGGCGGTGCTGCGCGCTTGCCACGCTTTGGACGTTCCGGTGGTGGCGCGCGGAGCCGGCACCGGCTTGTCGGGCGGTGCCATGCCGCACCGGATGGGCGTGACGCTGTCGCTGGCCAAGTTCAACAAAATCATCAGCATTGATCCACTCAGCCGGACTGCCGTGGTGCAAGGTGGCGTGCGCAATTTGGCGATCAGCGAAGCGGCAGCAATTCATGGCCTGTACTATGCGCCCGACCCGTCCAGCCAGATCGCCTGCACCATCGGCGGCAACGTGGCTGAGAACGCTGGCGGCGTGCATTGCCTGAAATACGGCCTGACCTTGCACAACATCGTCAAGATCAAGGGTTTCACCATGGCGGGTGAGGAAATAGAATTTGGCTCCGACGCGCTCGATACGCCGGGCTTTGATCTACTCAGCGTCGTCATCGGCTCCGAAGGCATGCTGGCCGTGACGCTGGAAGTGACCGTCAAGCTGGTGCCCAAACCGCAACTGGCCCGCGTCATCCTGGCCAGTTTTGACGACGTCCGCAAGGCTGGTGCGGCGGTAGCGGGCATAATTGCAGCGGGCATCATTCCGGCCGGACTGGAGATGATGGACAAGCCGATGACGGCTGCGGTGGAGGATTATGTGCACGCCGGCTACGACCTGAATGCCGAAGCGATTTTATTGTGCGAAAGTGATGGCACGCCCGAAGAAGTGGCAGAGGAAATCGAGCGCATGAGTAAAGTGTTGCTTGAGTTTGGTGCCAGCGCCCTGGCCGTGAGTCGCGATGAAGCCGAGCGGCTCAAATTCTGGAGCGGGCGCAAGAATGCCTTCCCGGCCAGCGGGCGCATCAGCCCCGACTACATGTGCATGGACTCGACCATTCCGCGCAAACGCCTGGCCGACATTTTGCTGGCGATACAAGCAATGGAAAAAAAGTACCAGTTACGCTGCTGCAACGTGTTCCACGCTGGCGACGGCAACCTGCACCCGCTGATTTTGTTTGACGCCAACCAGGCCGATCAACTGCACCGTGCCGAGCTGTTTGGTGCCGACATTCTGGAAACCAGCGTCGCCATGGGCGGCACCATCACGGGCGAGCACGGCGTCGGCGTGGAGAAACTCAACTCCATGTGTGTGCAGTTTTCCGCCCTTGAGAACGAACAGATGTTTGGCCTCAAGCGCGCCTTCGACCCCAAAGGTCTGCTCAACCCCGGCAAAGTGATTCCGACGCCCCAGCGCTGCGCCGAGTACGGCAGGAGGTTGGTGCGTGGCGCAGCGAACTGCTAGGGCTCGGCAATTCGCAGGCCCGGTTCGTCATCGGCCATCACCTGTTCGGCCCACTTGACTAGTTTTCCCGTGTCGGCGCGCAGCACCTCTTGCTTGACCGCCAGTATTTGCGCCGGATGCATAGAAAAACTGCGCAGCCCCAGGCCCAGCAACAGGCGCGTCAGAGTGGCATCACCAGCCATCTCACCACACAGGCTCACCGGTTTGCCCTGAGCATGGCATTCGGCGATGGTCAACGCCACCAGTTGCAGCACCGCCGGATGCAAAGGGTCATACAGATGCGCCACCGACTCGTCCGAGCGGTCGATCGCCAGGGTGTATTGAATCAAATCATTGGTACCAATCGACAAGAAGTCAAAATACTTGAGAAACACCTTGATCGTTAGAGCCGCCGCCGGTATTTCTATCATGGCCCCGATCTTGACCGCGCCATAAGCCACACCCCGCTGATCAAGCTCGGCACGCGCTTGATCGATCAAGGTAAAAGTTTGCCTGATTTCACTGGCATGAACCAGCATCGGGATCAGCAGATTAACGGGCCCGTGGACAGCAGCGCGCAGTATCGCCCGCAATTGCGTCACGAACATGGCTGGGTCAGCCAGACTCCAGCGGATGGCGCGCAATCCCAGCGCCGGGTTCAGGTGCGCATTGTTCTGGATCGAATCATCCAGCGATTTGTCCGCCCCCACATCGACGGTGCGAATGGTAACCGGCAAGCCCTGCATGCCTTCAACGGCATGCCGGTAAGCACGGTACTGTTCTTCTTCATTGGGCAGGCGTCCCTGGCGACCCATGAATAAAAATTCGCTGCGAAACAAGCCGACCCCAACCGCCCCGGCGTTGATGGCACCAGCGGCATCTTCGGGTAGCTCTATATTGGCCAACAATTCAATTTTTTGGCCATCCATGGTGACTGCCGGCGTGCGCAACAAACGGGAAAGACGGCCGCGTTCAAGCTCGCCCTGGCGCTGCTTGAAGCCATACTCGGCCAACACGATGGAGGAAGGATCCACCACCAATACGCCAGCATCGCCATCGACAATAACCCAGTCATCCTGCCGCACTAACTGACTTGCCAGGCGCGCCCCGACCACGGCCGGGATATCAAGGCTGCGTGCAACAATCGCAGTGTGCGAGGTCTTGCCACCCACGTCGATGGCAAAGCCGGCAAAAACACTTTGTTTGAACTGCAGCATGTCAGCCGGGGAAAGGTCGTGTGCCACCAGAATCAAGGGCACATCCACGATGTCATCAAGCAACAAGTCTTGTTGCGATGGCTTGCGAACCATCTGGCTGGGCAGAGGCGCGATCGGTGAGGCCACACCGCGCATGGCGCGCAATATTTTTTCTGTAATTTGTTCCAGGTCGACCTTGCGCTCGCGCAAATACTCATCTTCCATCTCATCAAATTGACGGGCAATCACTTCGAGTTGCGTGGTGAGTGCCCACTCAGCGTTATAGAGTCGATCCTGGATCCAGTGCTTGACACCCTCAATGAGCGCTTCGTCTTGAAGCAGCATCAAATGAACATCGAGCAAGGCGCTCAGCTCATGGGGCGCTTCTTTCGGGCCCATATGCGCAATATTGGCTTGCAGGCGATGAATTTCCTCGACCACCGCATTGCGCCCAGTGCGAACCCGATCAATTTCAGCGGCAACCTGAGCGCCCCCAATGAAATAGTGCGCGACATCAACCCGGCTCGAAGCCACCAGCACGGCACGCCCGATGGCGATGCCACTAGCGACCGCTAGTCCGTGAATGGAGAAGGTCACTCGCCTTCTCCAAATTTGTGGTCAATCAGGGTTAGCAATGCGTCCATTGCTTCAAGCTCGCCTTCACCACTGACATCAATTTCAACTGTGGCGCCCAGACCAGCCGCCAACATCATGACGCCCATGATGCTTTTGGCATTGACGCGGCGCTCGTCTTTTGTCATCCAGACTTCACAGGGATAACTGCCCGCGAGCTTGGTCAATTTAGCCGAAGCGCGTGCGTGCAAACCGAGTTTATTGCTGATGATTGCAGTGGCTTTTATCATGACCCTTTTATACCTGATTTTGCCCGGACATTGGCACAACTTCAACAACTCCTTGCTGGCCCCCAGCAAGCGCCAGTACCACTAGCTTCGCCAGTGACTCGTTGCGGTAAGTAACACAGCGCAGCAGCATGGGCAAATTAACACCGGCGATCAATTTTGAATTGGAGCCATCAACCAATTTTCGGGCTACATTGCAGGGGGTGGCACCCGCCACGTCGGACAACACCAGGGTTTGTGGGCTGTTGAGTATCTCCAAGGCCCGTCGGGCAGCCATCAACGTTGTAGCCAGCGCACTATCAGGCTGCACGTCAAACGCCGCCAACCCAGGCGCAGCATCCGGAAATATATGCAACACACACTGACGCAAGGCACTGGCCAGTGGCGCATGAGCAATGATCAAAATACCATTCATATTGTTTTGTGGGACAGTCCGCATCTACAAACCGAAAAGCTTGTGGGACAGACCGTAGTACGCAAAGCGACAAGCTCTGTCCCCAAATGTTTGTCGCATGTTAACTTGTGGGAAAGACAACTTCATTGTGGCTATCTACAACCAGAAAATGAACATAGGCGGAAATTGAACACAGCAGAAAAATTCCCATGGAAAATTGGAAAGCCGGATTTCAGTCAGACCCAATGATTTAAAACCATCAAGCGCCAGACCGATGCCCCACTGAACCGTAAAAATGCCAACAAATATGAGCAGGTTGCAAGCCGACAATGCTCTTCCAGCAAGCACCGGGGCAGAAGCCATAGTTCCCAGGAGCTTATCGACAAGTCGTCTCCAGCTATTATTATGACGGCAAGAAAAACAAAACTGACGGGTAATCCCCAGGAGATCAAACGTTCCGCCGTAAGCCCTCGACGGGCCAATCATGGGTTAATCGCGCCTCAGCCCCAAAAGGCCAGCAGCATCGCAACGCTGATCCAGAACAAGCCGCTAGCGGCCTGTAGCGGGGTGTAGCCGGCCACCTTGATCATCCAGGGTGCCGTCCCCACAGCGTCTGCATTGCGATCAAACCACCGTAATTGACAAATCCGACGGCCGTCAAGCCCCAAAACAAAACACGCCAGTCCACTGGCAGCAGCCATTGCACTGGCAAAGTAGAGGCCACGACGCCAAGGGCCCCGTCATCGGCCTCCTTGAGTTGGTGCGCAAGAGGTGAATCGGGTGATACCAGCAGCGGCAACCAGTCAAGGGCGCCATCAAGCAGGCACCAACCCCAACTCCGCTCGATATCCTGGCTACCAGCAAGCCGGAGAAACTGCTGGTATCAGTGCTGCTCAACCCGCCACGGGCTCATGATATTCGCGCCGGTTGTTTTAGTTTTTGAGAAAATGGACATTCTTGGCTGTCCCTGTGAAGCAGGTCAAGGCTTTGAAAATATCGATAAACTAAACGTCCGTGCCCAATAGGCCTCACCAGTGAACACCACATCCATTCAATTCGTCAAACCCAACACTGCAGAAGAGTTAAAGACCCTGCGCAGCCTGTTCCGGGAATACGCAGACAACCTGCGGATTGATTTGTGCTTCCAGGATTTTGAGGCTGAACTGGCGGGGCTTCCCGGCGACTATGCAGAGCCGCGCGGCGCCCTGTTGATGGCGGTAGTGGATAAAGAGCTGGCCGGTTGCTGCGGTCTGCGACCGCTCGACACGGTGGATTATCCCAATGCCTGCGAAATGAAACGGCTCTATGTACGCCAGGGTTCCAGAAGGAAGGGCGTCGGACGCCAGTTGGCCGAAGCTATTCTGGACTGCGCACGTCTTGCGGGTTACGACCGTCTGCTGCTGGACACGCTTGACGATATGGAGAGCGCCCGCGCGCTCTACCAGGAACTCGGCTTCATTGAAATTCCGCCGTACTACCATAACCCCATCGCCGGGGCGCATTACCTCAAGGTCGATCTATAGACCGGGCCGCGAAGGGTTGGCGGAACTTTTTTTGAGGTCTTCAGGATTGGGCTTGAACCAACAGCGTAGCGGCGTCGCTGGCTTCGAATTTGCCCGGTGCTTCGATGTTGAGAGATTGCACTTTGCCGTCTTTGACCAACATCGAATACCGGTTACTGCGCAGGCCCATTCCTTTGCCTGTCAAGTCCAACGTTAGACCGGTCGCCTTGGCGAAAACCGCGTCACCATCGGCCAGCATGCGCACTTTACCGTCAGTTTTCTGGTCGCGCGCCCAAGCGCCCATGACAAAGGCGTCGTTGACACTGACGCACCAGATTTCATCAACGCCTGCGGCCTTGAATTCAGCAAACTTTTCAACATAACCGGGCACATGTTTGGCCGAGCAGGTGGGCGTGAAAGCACCCGGCAGCGCAAAGAAGGCAATCGTCTTGCCAGCACTGGCTTTGGTTACATCCACCGGGTTGGGGCCCAAGCTACAGCCACCCCCCTCGACTTCGTGAAACTCCATCAGAGTTGCCTCAGGAAGGCGATCACCTATTTTAATCATTGGGTTCTCCTAAAAAATGATGGGTTTAAATGCAAACGGCCCACGATTGTGGGCCATTTTCTCGAAACTTGCAGTCCTCGAACTGCAAAGACCTAAACGATGATGGCCTTTTCGACCAATCGAGCTGCCACCCAGTTTTTGGTTTTGGAAATCGGCCTGCTCTCGACAATCTCGATGACATCACCGAGCTTGTACTCGCCCTTTTCGTCATGGGCGTGATACTTGCTGGATTTGCCGACGATTTTGCCGTAGAGCTCGTGTTTGACACGCCGCTCGATCAGCACGGTTACAGTTTTAGAGCGCTTGTCGCTGACCACCTTGCCGATCACGGTGCGCTTGAGGGATTTATTAGCTTCCGTCATTTAGGCTCCTTGGTTGGCGGTTGTTGCTGCGCTTTGCTTCTCGACGAGAATCGTTTTGACGCGAGCAATATCACGGCGCGTCGAGCGCAGCGTAGCGGTGTTGTTAAGTTGTTGCGTAGCTTTTTGCATGCGCAGGCCAAAGTGGGCTTTTTGCAGCGCTTTGACCTCCGCTTGCAGACCAGTCACGTCTTTTTGGCGTAGTTCGGTAGTTTTCATAGCGTGTTCTCTTGCTTACTGGCCAAGCATGCGAGCCACAAAAGTGGTGCGCAAAGGCAGCTTGGCAGCCGCCAAGCGAAATGCTTCACGCGCCAACTCTTCAGACACGCCGACAATCTCGAAAACGATCTTGCCGGGTTGGATCTCAGCTACGTAGTACTCGGGATTGCCTTTGCCGTTACCCATACGCACTTCGGCTGGTTTTTGGGAAATGGGCTTGTCAGGAAAGACACGAATCCAGATCCGGCCACCGCGTTTAACGTGACGGGAAACAGCACGGCGCGCGGCTTCAATTTGACGTGCGGTCAAACGACCACGGTCAATGCATTTCAGACCAAAATCACCAAACGCGACCGAGCTGCCTCGGGTCGCAATACCGGTGTTACGGCCTTTTTGCTCTTTGCGATATTTGCGACGAGCGGGTTGCAACATAATTATTCTCCTTTGCCGTCAGTAGTCACAACAGCGGCGCTGTCTGTGGCAACTGGCGCGGCGATCTTGCGGACGCGCTTAACGACGGGTTTGTTGGCATCGGCACTCAAGGCCTCAGCAGGTTTATCGCTACCATCGGCTGGTGCCATGTTGCCACCCAGCGGTGGCCGACGTACGCCGCGCGGCGCCGGACGATCAGAGCCCGGACGAGCACCACGATCATCACGACGTGGACCACGCGGACGGCGCTCTTCATCAGCACGCGGCTCCACCACCGGCAGATCCGTGCGACCCAAAGTGTCGCCCTTGTAGACCCAGACCTTGACACCAATAATGCCGTAGGTTGTTTTGGCTTCTGAGGTGCCGTAATCGATGTCCGCGCGCAGGGTATGCAACGGCACGCGACCTTCGCGATACCATTCGCAACGCGCAATCTCGATGCCGTTCAAGCGCCCGGACGACATGATCTTGATGCCCAGGGCTCCCAGACGCATGGCATTTTGCATGGCGCGCTTCATGGCCCGACGGAACATGATGCGTTTTTCAAGCTGCTGGGTGATGCTGTCGGCAATCAGCTTGGCATCGATTTCGGGCTTGCGCACTTCTTCGATGTTGACCGCCACCGGCACGCCAAGTTGACGTGAGAGTTCGCGCTTCAAATTTTCGATGTCTTCGCCTTTTTTGCCGATCACAACACCCGGTCGAGCCGAGAAAATCGTGATGCGTGCATTCTTGGCGGGGCGCTCGATCAGCACCCTTGAGACAGATGCATTCTTGAGTTTGGCTTTGAGGTACTCGCGCACCTTGATGTCTTCGGCCAGCATTCCGGCAAAGTCGCGGTCGTTGGCGTACCAGCGTGATGCCCAGTTGCGACTGATCGACAACCGAAAACCGGTTGGGTTGATTTTTTGTCCCATATCTTCCTGGCCTCTTTCAGTTACCAACCGTCACGTACACATGGCACGTGGGTTTTCTGATTTGGTTGCCGCGACCTTTGGCGCGGGCCGTGAAGCGCCGCAGCGAGGCACCTTGTTCGACGTAGATGGTTTTCACCTTCAACTCGTCGATGTCGGCACCGTCGTTATGCTCAGCGTTGGCAATGGCAGACTCGAGCACCTTGCGAATGATCAACGCAGCTTTTTTCTGTGTGAACTGCAAAATGTTCAAGGCTTGATCCACTTTTTTACCACGGATCAGATCCGCGACCAGACGGCCTTTATCGACCGATAAACGAACGCCACGAAGGGTTGCACGTGTTTCCATGGTCACCTCCTTATTTCTTTACGACTTTTTTGTCGGCAGGATGGCCCTTGAAAGTACGCGTGAGAGCAAACTCACCCAACTTGTGGCCAACCATTTGATCGGTGATATAGACCGGCACGTGCTGTTTGCCGTTATGCACCGCAATGGTCAACCCGATGAATTCGGGCAGGATCATGGAGCGGCGCGACCAAGTCTTAATCGGCTTTTTGTCTTTGGTGGCCACAGCCTTGTCGGCTTTGGCTACCAGGTGATGGTCAACAAACGGACCTTTTTTGAGAGAACGAGTCATTTACCTGCCCCTTACTTCTTGCGACGCGACACGATCATGACCTGCGTGCGCTTGTTGTTACGGGTACGGTATCCCTTGGTCAGATTGCCCCAAGGATCGACTGGATGACGGCCTGCTCCGGTGCGGCCTTCGCCGCCGCCGTGCGGGTGATCCACCGGGTTCATGACAACGCCCCGAACGGTCGGACGAATACCCTTCCAGCGCGTCGCACCAGCTTTACCGAGTTGACGCAAACTGTGTTCTTCGTTGGCCACCTGGCCCAATGTGGCACGACATTCAATGTGAATCTTGCGAACTTCACCGGAGCGCATGCGCACTTGAGCATAAGTGCCTTCACGCGCCAGCAAAGTGGCCGAGGTACCGGCCGAGCGCACGACTTGCGCGCCCTTGCCGATTTGCAACTCAACACAATGGACGATGGAGCCCACCGGGATATTGCGGATCGGCAAGGTATTACCGACCCGGATCGGCGCTTCAGCACCGCTCATGATGGATGCACCCACTTCGAGGCCACGTGGTGCAATGATGTAGCGCCGCTCACCATCGGCATAACACACCAAAGCAAGGTGCGCCGACCGGTTCGGGTCATATTCAATCCGCTCAACTTTGGCTGGAACGCCGTCCTTGTTGCGAAGAAAATCAACCACACGGTAATGATGCTTGTGACCGCCGCCCTTGTGGCGGGTTGTGATATGTCCATTGTTGTTGCGACCCGCATGTTGGAATTGAGGTTCCAGCAACGGCGCATAAGGCTCACCCTTGTGCAGGTGCTCGCGCGAAATTTTCACCACGCCACGACGGCCCGGTGAAGTTGGTTTCATTTTGATTACAGCCATGATTACGCAGCCTCCCCGCCGAGGTTGATCTCTTGACCCGGCTTGAGCATCACATAGGCCTTGCGAACGTTATCGCGCCGCCCCACCGACTTGCCAAAACGTTTGGTCTTGCCTTTGGTATTGACCACCGAAACGCCCCTGACCTCAACCTTGAACATCAATTCCACTGCGGCCTTGATTTCGTATTTTGTGGCGTCCTGCAGCACTTTGAAGGTCACTGCGTTGCTCTTCTCGGCCACCATCGTTGCCTTTTCAGACACGATCGGGGCGACGATCACCTGCATCAGGCGGCCTTCCTGGAACTTGGAAATATTTGGACCGTGGCTCATGCGAACATCTCCTTGAGTTGATCCATGGCCGCCTTGGTGACCAGCACCTTGCGGTAATGAACCAGCGACAGTGGATCAGCGTAACGCGGCTCCACCACTAGCACATTGGCCAGATTGCGTGACGCGAGGTACATGTTTTCATCGACCTCATCGGCGATCACCATCACGGAGGCCAGATTCATCGCCTTGAACTTTGCCGCCAGCGACTTGGTCTTGGGCGACTCAACCTTCATCGAATCCACCACGGCCAGGCGGCCTTCACGCGCCAATTGCGACAAGATCGATGCCATGCCGGCGCGGTACATCTTCTTGTTGATTTTCTGGGTGAAGTTCTCGTCGGGCATGTTCGGAAATATCCGTCCACCGCCGCGCCACAAAGGCGACGAAGTCATACCAGCACGAGCACGACCGGTGCCTTTTTGTTTAAAAGGTTTTTTAGTTGAGTGGTTGACCTGTTCCCGGTCTTTCTGGGCGCGCGTGCCTTGGCGGGCATTGGCCTGGAAAGCGACTACAACCTGATGTACCAGATCTTCGTTGTAAGCACGGCCAAACACGGTTTCAGGGGCTTCAAACTTGGAAGTCGCCTGCCCTTGATCATTGAGGAGTTCGAGCTGCATCAGTTCGCTCCTTTCACGGCCACATTTTGGGTCTTGGCCTTGACGGCTGGACGCACGGTGACAAAACCACCGGCCGAACCAGGAACCGCGCCCTTGATCATCAGCAGTTGACGAACTTCGTCAACCCGAATCACATCGAGATTTTGGGTGGTGACCGTGTCATCGCCCAAATGGCCCGTCATGCGCTTGCCCGGAAACACGCGGCCTGGATCTTGTGCCATACCAATGGAGCCCGGAACATTGTGCGAACGGCTGTTGCCGTGCGATGCGCGCTGTGACTTCATGTGGTGACGCTTGATGGTGCCAGCAAAGCCCTTGCCAATCGTCGTGCCCTGCACGTCAACTTTTTGACCCACAGCAAACACCGTCTGCGCCAGCACAGTGGCACCGGCCTTGTACTGGGAGGCCACATCGGCACTCAGGCGAAATTCTCGAATAATTTCACCGGCTTCAACGCCTGCTTTGGCAAGGTGGCCGGCGGCCGGTTTGGTCACACGCGAGGCTTTTCGCGCGCCAAATGTCACTTGTAAAGCAACATAGCCATCGTTCTCTTGGGTTTTGACCTGGGTCACACGGTTGTTAGACACATCCACCACCGTGACGGGAATTGAATCCCCTTCGTCGGTGAACAGGCGCATCATGCCTACCTTGCGGCCCAGCAACCCCAGGGAGTTGCTCAGACTCATTATTTTCTCCGTAACTCTCACCGTTGCAACTTCAATTGGCTACAACGTTTTTGCGTGAAAGACTGTTGATAAAACTTCATCCTGTTTCAGATGAAGCTGGCGATTATAGCGCTCTTGCCGTGCTTGCAAGCTCGCGTTTTATATCTTTTTTCGTGCTTACTGCAACTTGATCTCGACATCAACCCCAGCAGGCAAATCAAGCTTCATCAAAGCGTCAACGGTTTTATCCGTTGGATCTACGATATCCATCAGACGCTGGTGGGTACGAATTTCAAGCTGATCTCGACTAGTTTTGTTGACGTGGGGCGAACGCAGAATATCAAAGCGCTTCATACGCGTTGGCAGAGGCACCGGGCCTTTGACAATAGCACCAGTGCGCTTGGCGGTATCGACAATCTCAGCGGCCGATTGGTCGATCAGTTTGTAGTCAAACGCCTTCAGGCGAATGCGAATTTTTTGTTTGGTAACCATTGTTTTTCCTTAGGCAATAATCTTGGCCACCAC
>PKWM01000014.1 GCA_003133245.1 Rhodoferax sp.
GTTTCCTTGACCTAGCGGGCTCCAGTGTCCGCTTGCGACGAAACCGGCGATGTCCTCTCAGGCCGCTGAAAATTGCAGTCGGTAATCGTTTGCAAACTCTGCGCATCGTTGACGCATCAACTGCCGTTGCAGTGCGATCATCTTGCGATCACTGCAATAGAAGCTCGAAGTGCTTAGCGCGTATTGGCGCAACAAATGGGACACGGCGTTCGCGTCCGATGGTGTGGAGGCTGCAATCGGCCTCAGCGCAGGGCAGCGCGTACCCTGCTTGTACCTGATCACTTTTGCCAGTCTGTTGGCGAATGCCTTGCCTGGCGAAATGTATCGGACCAGGGGTCGGTCCGCGATCATTGGCAAATAGGGCCGATTAATGGTAGCCAACCAGTCGTGCCACTTGAACTCATTGAAGCGATGAGTCAAGATGCAAGCTGCCCATGGGATGCCCATCGCGTCGGCGAAGATCGCCCCGTGCAGCGATTCGGCAAGAATGCGGGAACAGCCACGCATCTGGGCAATCACCTCATTGGGGGATTGCCTTGGATTGACGACTGTCATTCCCGCGTTGGCGGACACATTGTTCCAGTCGAAGGCATCGCAAGTCGCGTAGTGCGGAATCAGGCCGACCGGGCCATCGCAATCGTGTCCAGGGGTCAGCTCGGGCCAAAGGATCGCTGCATCGCCAATGGCGCTTTCGTCCGGCAGTCGGAACTCGGCTGCCGTCATCGGCCCTCTAACCCACCGAAAATCCCAGTTCTTGTCCGGCAAGGCGCTATTGAACTCCCCAATGCCAGACCCCAGTACCACCTTCCGGATCGACTGGTTGTGCCGACCATCGAGCAGCGTACCCACGCCATAGATCAAGACTTTTTCGGTCAACTCGGCCAGGTTGGGAAACAGGCGGTTCCACAACAACAAATTGATATCGTCACCAAAATTTCCGCCTTTAATGTCACAGTACTTGAGCAGTTTCATCGTAAGGTCTCTTTGACCGTCATTGAACAGGAGGAAGGGCTCCGCCTGTGGGACACCAGTTTCAAGCGCCCATATCAGTTCAGTAGGTCTGTAGTGTTCACGAGGGGTAAAGATTGTTTCAAACAGTCAGACTTCGTCAGCCTTACAGGTTGGAAATTCGCCATCTAATGGTAGTAATGTGTGGATGCTGGAAAATGGCGTTTCTGTCATTTTTGGTCACTACTACCCGATTCGCCAACTGAAAGTGCCAGCCTTGTTGTTCACCAACGTTGGCTATGGAACGATCAGTTTAGGAATCTCTATAACTGCTTGGTGTCTATTGCGGTAATAGGAGACGGCCACACACTTTGCGTCGAGACGTCAGGTCCGTCGAGTCTCCTCGAAAGTTTTCCAGGTGCCGTGCGTTACCGATCGCCGCAACCGCTGCCCACAGGCCGCGCCACGCCAGAAAAACTTTTGCCGCCACCCGTCGCACCCGACGACTCGTCGCCATTTCGGTGCCAAGTTCGGGCAGTTCGGGGGTGTTCGACGGAATCGAAAGCGGCTATACGCAACCCATTGACCCGTATAGAGATTTCGCCGCCAAAAATCGACGCTCGCTCAAAAGTTCGGGGGATGGGTCGGGGCGCAACGGCAAGGCGAGCGGCCAAGAAAAAAGGCCTTACAAATCTTGGACTTGTAGGCCATCGAAAACTGTGTTGGCTGTCTTAAGAGTCCGCTGCTCTACCAGCTGAGCTAAGTTCCCATTCGGAGAATTTGGGTGAAACGGACGGGGGGTCGATCCCGTTTTTCACCAGCCGGATTCTAGCAGGTCTTGGGGTGCATTCTGGGTGCTTGCGGAGCGGAATGCGCGGGTCAGTTGCGGGTTCAATCACTGACCAGTAGGTCGATGGATACAAATTCAACACTGTTTCATGGAACAGTCAAGGCCTCCGCGTGGCACCATGGCCCACTTTTTTCGACCGGACTAGTTTTTCAGGTTGATGGCGGAAAACTTCTCGCTGGCCCCGTCGCATCCGACGACCTGCCGCCATCCCTGTCGCCCGGCGGAAACGGTTACAGGGAATAGGCTGGCGTCAAGGCGTAGATTGCGCCGGGTGGTTTGAGAAGTTTTCTCCAGACAGGCTTGTAACGATTTTGAGCTTGCAATCTGCCAGCGTTGGCCTATAGTGATCTTTAACGGCAGTTCAATTCGGCTCAAACGGTTGGACAGGATTGCTTGAGAAAGGTGGTATTTATAGACAAAGATCACACCAACTCCATCCAACAGCCGGCGCTACTTCGCCCGGTTTACGTTACGGCAACGTGACGACCAAAGCTACAGTGATGTGGCACACATGCAGGCCCCGCGTTCTTCGTGGGGTTTTGCATTTCTGGGGGAGGGGACAAGCTTCACATTCTCGCTGCCGCCTGTGGTTAACCCCTGATCGTCGAAGCGCCGGATGCGTCGAATATTGAGAAAGTTGTGGACCCGGTTTGCAGTGGCACTTGCCTGTCGACAGAGGAATGTCACAGATCGCTCCCCTCACATACCAGACTTGCGTAG
This sequence comes from Rhodoferax sp., assembly GCA_003133245.1. Classification (GTDB taxonomy): domain Bacteria; phylum Pseudomonadota; class Gammaproteobacteria; order Burkholderiales; family Burkholderiaceae_C; genus Rhodoferax. The sequence goes on from PKWM01000014.1 coordinate 2,519, forward strand.
GAACGGGATCATCTGGCGCAGGATATCGTCGTGCGCCAGGAAATGATGCTTCAGTGCCGCTGCGATATGCACGCCCACGAGTGCGATCAGGAGGTAATCCAGATTTCGGTGGAGTTCCAACAGGAACTGACCTAATTCCTTATCTTTCCCGACAAGATCTGGAATTGGAATTACACCGAACAATACGGTCTGAAAACCAGTGGCCGAACTCATCAGCCATCCAGTCATAGGTGCGACAAAGATCAGAACGTAGAGAAGAATGTGCATGGCGAACGCTGCGGACCGCTCCCATCTTGCCATCGTCGCTGGCAGAGCAGGCGGACGATAGACAATGCGCCACACTACGCGGATGATGGCAAGTGCTAGCACTGTCATGCCTATCCACTTGTGATAGTTGAACAGTCTGAGCTTGTACGGGCTTAGCAAAAGGTTGTGCATGTACACACCGAGCGGAAAGGCGGCAAAGATCAACAAGGCGATTACCCAGTGCAGACTGATGGCGGCGCGAGTGTAGGCAGCGGACTTTGTCGTCAAAATTTCTCCCCCACCAGATGACTCGCGAGCGCGAAACGGCTTAGCCGCCAACCAATTTGAATTCAATGACGACCTCGTCCTGCACCGAGATCAGGCCATTGAGCACGGTATAGGGCTGGGCGCCAAAATCCGTTTGCCGCAGCACGAACGAGCCAGTCACGGAAATCTTCTCCGGCAGTCCTTCAACACTGAGAGGTATCCACATTTCGCGCTTCTGGCCATGCATTTCAACCTGCACCTTGGCTGCAAATTTGGTGCCGTCACCTGATATTTCCAGTGAATGAATGCGCACAAAAGGAAATTTGTCCGCCTGCAGATTTTCTTCGCCAAGCATGTGCTTACGCGAGCCCTCTACGTCTGCGGCTGACAGTTTGGACGCGAAGGCGCTGCCAAGGGTCGAACGGAGCACTGGGTCGTCGATTTCCAGTTGGTCGAGACGGAATTCCAGATCAAATCGCGCACCAGACGCCCCAGAAGGCGGCAGATAAAAGAATCCAGTGAACGTGGGGGCTGTAAGGATGTGGTTATGCGCAAGCTTCGCGGCACGTCCTCCACGGAAGGCATAGATTCGTACCACCGAAGATTGCGGATCCAGCGAGATGACTTTTCCACCCGCATTGGCGAGACTGGAATAAATGGAGCTTAAGTCAGCATTTTTTCCGCCCTGGGCAGACGATGGCGGCTCCAGAATCGATAGGCTTGATGTTGCGGCGCAACTGACCAAACTGGCGACAACAGCGCTTACGAGCAGTGCAGTGCATAGTCTGCATAGTTTGGTTATGCTCACATGGGCTCCTTTATGACGAACGGTCGGTACGGAAAGACTGTTCTGTTGATGGCGTTAACTACCATTAGCGTTAACGCGACGAGACAGTGCTCGACTTCGCCGCAGGAGGTAAAAGCGCCAGCCGGACTTTGACGAGAATCTCTGGCGACACAACGTCGACTTCGTTCCATAAGCCAGCACCAATGTTGAAGTCTTCTCGTTTTATAACGAATTCGCTGGTGACAATGGTCTTTCCACTGGCCTGGTCGGTGCTGTTGAACTGAATAAGCAATTCGCGCTCTTTGCCATGTATGTTCAATGTGCCCTTGACCTCGTAGCGCCCTTTGCCAAGTTCGCGTATTGCGGCGCTCTTGAAGCTTGCATACGGAGCACGGGCCTTGTCCAACCAATCCGGTCCCACCGCAAGCGAGTCAGCCTCGTCACTTCCCGTGGTCAGTGATCCGATATCGATGCGTATGTTGACGCTGGATTTCTCCATTTTGGTTGCGTCGATATCAATCGCAGCGTCAAAGCGTTTGAATTTACCGGAAACTGGAACGCCCATTTCCTTGACGACGAATTCGATCTGCCCCTCTTCCGGCAACACAGCACGTGGCGCAGCGAAAGCAATGGCCGATGAAATTAACAGGCAAATCGCTAGCGTGGATTTGTACATCGTTGCTTGGTTATTTTGAACTATGGGCCAACTGTGGACTGAAAGAGTCCTTAGCGCATTATGTATGAAATGCATTTAAGGATGAACCGCCGCATTAACCCGACTAGGTGGCGACTGTCTTAATGGTGATTAGTTCTTCGCGACCTTCGAATCTGGAATCACTGCATCAATTACGGCACCGGTCGCCTTGACGCCCGTTTTGACGACCACCGCGGCCACAGTGACGACCACATCGGCCACGGCTACCACTGCGCACCCGCTGCACATCAGCATTGTTATGGTGACCACGACCATTGCTGCCCTATCGACAACTCGCTTCATTAAAAATCTCCGCATAGTTTTGCGTGTGATTATCGGGCCCCAGCCGAAGGGCTTGTTGCCAACGTCGCACCTAAAGAAGTCATACCCTGTAGCCTCCAGCACCACCGACCTGATGAAAACCTGGGATTCACTTTACGGTTCTTTACCACCGTGTATCGGTATCTTTAAGCGTAGAACCGTCTAATACACCCAGGCAGTGTGTTGCCCGTTTGACGGTCCCAACATGATCGCCATCCGTTAGCAGATCCCTCGTTATTCCAAAATAAAATCATGAAACGTTTCACTCAAAAACTCTTGGTTGCGTCATTGCTCACTGCCTGCAGCGCTACAAGCTTTGCCCAGTACGGAGGCAGCGGCATGGGGAGCATGGGAGGAGGTCGCCGCAGCCGGGCTGGAGATACGTCCAATGCATCAAATACGGGGAGCGCGACGTCAACGCCCATAGCACGCATCAATCAAATGGTGGACAAACTCTACGATCTGCGCATAAGGCTTCTGATTACGCCGGAGCAATCCAGCACTTGGGATGATTTTCAGGCAATGGCTCGAGCGTGGGCAGAAGAGGCCTTCAGAGGTCGGATGGCAACGGATGAACAGTCGGCATTGCGATCAATGCAACTTCGCCTCAGTGAAACACAAAATCGTTATGCAAGGATGGAGACCCTGAACGATTCCGTCAAAAAGCTCTACGCGATCCTGACTCCAGACCAGCAACGCATTGCGGATCAATACTTGCCGCCAATCATTCCTTGAGAGTGGTGGTTGCATTGTTTCGACAGCAACGCAGCGTGAGCCGTCATTGGACTGACAGTCCTGACTGGTAGGCTTCTGACACTTTTCGGAAATATTGACCCTACTTGTACATCAAACAACTTTAGTCAGGTCGCTCATTTCCAGTAGCTGGTGTCCAATAGTGGTCTTGGCATGAGCCGTTAGGAGATTGCAGTGAACACCAGTGCACTATTTGGTCGGATGCAGCTTCAGCATCTTTCGCTCTCGAACCTCATTCAATTTGGCGATCATCTCTTCGTCGAGCACCCTGCGATTAACGCTCAGCACAAAGCAATATTCGATCTGGGAACCAGTGTTTATGAAAATTGGCGAGGTGGGGGAAGCCTCGATGTTCTGCGCCCGGCCCTAGAGAAGCTTACCAATCTCATGCATTCACACTTTTCCTTTGAAGAGCGGGTACTCGGTGAAATAGGCTATGAAGACCTGAAAAACCATGCGGCGGAGCATCGCACTATGCGTGATGAGTTATCAAGCATGCATGATCGATTTCCCAGCTTCAAGGAGGGCAAAGAAATCCGTGGAGGTTCATTGCTGGCGCCGGGTTGGTCAACCATGCAATTCATTTTGGGGTATACCGTTGGACACGTCGCTCAAAGCGATATGAGCTACAACCATGCACTGGTTGCCAGTCGCCATCGTGCGCCAACCACAGCAACTCCGACGATTATCAAACTTGCAAAGGGTCACACGCTCCGGGTGGATCATCCGCTGTCGCGTGAAATCAACTGCCTGAACGGATCACTCTGGTTTACCTTTGAGGGCCGGGTGCAAGACTTCATCCTTAAAGCAGAGGAAACCCATATCTGCCGATACGCCGGGGCGCTGGTCATTGGTGCAATGGATGACTCTACTTTCCGGATGGATTGAGCCATCGCGCAAGCATTCTTAATCGCTGAGTGGCTCTTGACAGTCTTTATGCATAGCTATCCATAAGTGTCTGTTGGAGTCCTACAAGGCGACAGTCCAATTGTTTCGAGTCTCCACGAAATATCAGTTGACTGGCAGCTTGCCACTCAGACGGGCTGCTTTACATCAGCAGATGTTCACCCGCGTTGTCGCCGCCGAGAGTGACGTAGTTGACCTTGCGGATGTCGAGCAGCTTCTTGCCGCCGGCGTAGCTGATGGAGCTTTGAATGTCCTGTTCCATCTCGATCAAGGTATTGGCTAGGCGGCCTTTGATGGGCTCCAAAATGCGCTTGCCCTCGACGTGCTTGTACTCGCCCTTGTTGAAGTCGCTGGCCGAGCCGTAGTATTCCTTGAACAGCTTGCCATCGACTTCCACCGTCTGGCCGGGGCTCTCCTCATGGCCTGCCAGCATCGAGCCGATCATCACCATGGTGGCGCCAAAGCGGATCGATTTGGCAATGTCGCCGTGCTCATGGATGCCACCGTCGGCAATGATGGGCTTGGTCGCCACGCGGGCGCACCACTTGACCGCGCTGAGCTGCCAGCCGCCGGTGCCAAAGCCGGTCTTGAGCTTGGTGATGCAGACCTTGCCCGGGCCAATGCCGACCTTGGTGGCGTCGGCGCCCCAGTTTTCCAGATCAATCACCGCCTCGGGCGTGGCCACGTTGCCCGCGATAATGAAAGTGGCGGGCATTTTTTCTTTCAGGTAGCCAATCATGGCCTTCACGCTGTCGGCGTGGCCGTGAGCGATGTCGATGGTGACGTATTCAGGTGTCAAGCCGAGTGCCAGCAATTGATCCACGGTCTCGTAGTCGGGCTGCTTGACACCCAGCGAGATCGACGCGTACAAGCCTTGGGCCTTCATGCTCTTGACGAACGGCACATTGTCCAGGTCAAAGCGGTGCATCACGTAAAAGTAGCCGTTTTGCGCCAGCCAGATACAGATCTCCTCATCGACCACGGTCTTCATGTTGGCCGGAACCACCGGGATGCGAAAGCGCCGACCACCCAGTTCGACGCTGGCATCGCACTCCGAGCGGCTTTCCACGCGGCATTTTCGGGGCAGCAGCAAGATATTGTCGTAGTCAAAAATTTCCATGGCCAACTTTCTTTGTTTGATTTTATCGAGGTTGCTGCGTGCAAACCGATTGCGCCGCGCTCAGCACGCGGCCGCTGGCATCCTGCACCCAACCCAGCACGCGCAGACGCTGCGGACTGGCGCCCGGCGAAACATTCAAAGGACGCATTTCATAAAACGGGTTTTGTGCGGCTTTTGCCAACGGCTCACTTTGACGCCATTCAAGCAGCAGGACATTTCTAACCAGATTTCTTGCAATCGGTGTGCCCTCTGAGCCGGCTGGAATGCTCTCCACCAGCACCAGATAGGCGGTGAGCGCCGGTTGCGTTTGGGGCGGCCACCTGTCTGCGGCATCGGCGGTGAGCCCAATCGAGGCGCCGATGTAGCCGCCATACACCAAGCCATGCGCCACGCGCAACTGCTGGGCGGGGCTGGCAGCCACCGGGCTGCTGGTTTGCAACTGTGTCCTGGGCAGCGGCTGCCCCAACGCTTGCAGGCGCACCAGCGCCTCGCGGCGGGCCGCTCCCGACAAGGGCGCTTCGTCAGCCTGGTCGCTTGGCACGATCCAGTCCAGCGTGAGCGCACCGCTTGCCGCAGTGGTGTCGGGCGGGGCACTCCAGCAGGCTTCGCAGTCGGCGCTGATGAAACGCTCCAGCAACACCACCGGCGTGGCTTGACCGTCGCTGGAACACACCGACTGGGCGTGGACACCTTGTGCCAATCCGGCAGCCACGCTTATCAGAATAAAAAAAGATTTCATACCTGCCTTTCTACAATGCCCGAATGTTCCCAGAAATTTCATCCCAGGGCGCACAGCAGGGTTTCGATGATGCCCCACTGTTGCGCCATCTCAACCCCGAGCAACGCGCTGCGGTTACCTTACCCAATGAACACGCGCTGATCCTGGCCGGGGCCGGCTCTGGCAAAACCCGGGTGCTCACCACGCGCATTGCATGGCTCCTGCAAACCGGTCAGGTCTCGCCCGGCGGCGTGTTGGCCGTGACATTCACCAACAAGGCGGCTAAGGAGATGATGACACGTCTCTCGGCGATGCTGCCGCTCAACGTGCGCGGCATGTGGGTTGGCACTTTCCATGGCCTGTGCAACCGTTTTTTGCGTGCGCACTACAAGCTGGCCGCATTGCCGCAGAGCTTTCAGATTCTCGACACGCAAGATCAGCTCTCGGCCATCAAGCGTCTGTACAAGCAGTTTGCTCTTGATGACGAACGCTACCCGCCCAAGCAGATGCAGTGGTTCATCAGCGGCTGCAAGGAAGACGGCCTGCGGCCCAACATGGTTGAAGTGCGCGACCAGGATACCCGCAAGAAGGTCGAGATTTACCAGCTTTATGAAGACCAGTGCCAGCGCGAGGGCGTGGTTGATTTTGCCGAGCTGATGCTGCGCAGTTTTGAATTGCTGCGCGACAACGACCCCATCCGAGAACACTACCAGCGCCGCTTTCGTCACATCCTGATCGACGAGTTTCAGGATACCAACAAGCTGCAATATGCGTGGATCAAGATGCTGGCCGGAACCGGTACCAGTGGTGCGTCTGAGGAGGCTGATTTCAGCCCGACCGGCTGCGTGATGGCCGTTGGCGACGATGACCAGAGCATCTACGCCTTTCGCGGCGCGCGCGTGGGCAACATGGCCGACTTTGTGCGCGAGTTCAAGGTGCGTCACCAGATCAAGCTGGAGGAAAACTACCGCAGCGGCAGCAACATTCTGGATTCGGCCAACGAGCTCATCAGCCACAACAGCAAACGTCTGGGCAAAAACCTGCGCACCGCGCAAGGTCCGGGCGAGCCGGTGCGGGTGTTCGAGGCCAGCAGCGATTTTGCCGAAGCACAGTGGCTGGTCGATGAAATGCGGCAACTGGTGCGCGATGGCACCCCAAGAAAAGAGATTGCCGTGCTCTACCGCAGCAACGCGCAAAGCCGAGTCATTGAGACGGCGCTTTTCAATGCCGGCATGCCATACAAAGTTTATGGTGGTTTGCGCTTTTTTGAGCGCGCCGAAATCAAGAATGCGCTGGCCTATCTGCGTCTGCTGGAGAACCCGCGCGACGACACCAGTTTTTTGCGGGCGGTCAATTTCCCGCCGCGCGGCATTGGCCTGCGCAGTCTGGAGTTGTTGCAGGACGCGGCGCGTGCCAGCGCCTGCTCGCTCAGCGATGCGGTCAGTGCTCTGGGCGGCAAGGCGGGCGCCAACATTGGTGCTTTTTTGGCGGGTATTGACGTATTGCGCGAGCAGACACAGGGCTTGAGCTTGCGCGAGATCATCGAACGTACGCTCGACCACAGTGGCTTGATCGACCATTACAAGGCCGACCGCGAAGGCGCTGACCGGGTGGAAAATCTGGAGGAACTGGTCAACGCCGCCGAGAGTTTCGTCTCGATCGAAGGCTTTGGCCGTGATGCGGTGGCGCTGCCAGTCGATGAGCTGGGCCAGGCCTTGACGCAAAGCCCGGTCAGCCAAGGTCTGGACATGAATGCTCCGTTCGGCAACGACCTGATCCCCGACGCCCAGACCGGCGAAACCCTGTCACCGCTGGTGGCCTTTTTGACGCACGCCGCGCTGGAGGCGGGTGACAACCAGGCGCAGGCCGGGCAGGACGCCATTCAACTGATGACGGTGCATTCGAGTAAGGGTCTTGAATTTGATTGCGTCTTTATCACCGGCATTGAAGAGGGCTTGTTCCCGCACGAAAATTCGCTCAGTGACAAGGGCGGTCTGGAAGAGGAACGCCGCCTGATGTATGTGGCCATCACGCGAGCGCGCAAACGCTTGTACCTGAGCCACTCGCAAACCCGCATGCTGCACGGGCAGACGCGCTACAACATGAAGAGCCGGTTTTTTGACGAGTTGCCCGAAGAAGCCTTGAAATGGATCACCCCCAAAAACCAGGGTTTTGGTTCTGGCTTTTCTGCCGGTTCAAGTGCTGCCAGAGCTGGCTACAAGGCGGCTTCAAGCCCCTACGGCACGGATTATTCAAGGTTTGACGCAGCACCTGTGCCCGCGCAAAAAACTGAGCCGGCGCACGGCCTGCGTGTCGGCATGAAGGTCTTTCACGCCAAGTTTGGCGAGGGTGCGGTGCAAGTGCTGGAAGGGGTGGCCGATGATGCGCGCGCCCAGATCAACTTCCCGCGCCACGGCGTCAAGTGGCTGGCGCTGAGTGTGGCCAAGCTCACTTTGATTCCTTGAATCTTCAGTGCGCCACGCCATCCCGGCGCAGTACCTTGACCAGGGTGAGCCATAGAATGCGAAGATCGAACCCGAGCGACCGACGCTGCAAATACTCGGCATCAAGTTTGACCTTGTCGGCAATCGCCAACTCATCGCGACCATTGACTTGCGCCCAACCGGTCAGGCCTGGTAGCAGCTTGTGCACGCCTAGTTGTTTGCGTAACTCAATCAGATCGGATTGATTGAACAGCGCCGGCCGTGGCCCGACAAAACTCATGTCGCCTTTGACAATGCTCCACAACTGCGGCAATTCATCCAGACTGCTCTGGCGCAGGAAACCGCCAATCGGCGTGAGGCAGGCCAGCGGGTCGTTGAGCAAATGCGTGGCCAATGCAGGTGTGCCGATTCGCATGCTGCGGAACTTGGGCATTTTGAAAATCACGTTGTCGCGCCCGACACGCTCGGACCAGTAAAGCACCGGGCCTCTGGATGTCAGGCGCACCGCCAAAGCCACCAGCGCCATGGGCAGCAACAAGACCAGTGCGGCGCAAGTGCCGACGATCAAATCAAATAGTCTTTTCATGCAATCCAATTCCCAGCGTTCGCCGCAAACCGTAGTCGCATGATATCGGTGGCACCCAGCCCGTTAGGTTGCATACCCGTTGGGGTTGCGACTTTGCCAGCGCCAGGCGTCCGCACACATGGCATTGAGCCCACGCTCAGCGCGCCATCCCAACAATGCCAAGGCTTGCGCCGGATCAGCGTAGCACGCCGCAATATCGCCGTCGCGGCGTTTGGCCATTTTGTACGGTACCGGCCTGCCGCTGGCTTGCTCGAAAGCCCGCACTATGTCCAGTACGCTGTAGCCAACGCCGGTGCCAAGGTTAATAGCCAAGCACTCGGCATGTTGTTGCAGGCGCTCCAGCGCCTTGACGTGCCCCAGCGCCAGATCCACCACATGAATGTAGTCGCGCACGCCGGTGCCGTCAGGCGTCGCGTAGTCATTGCCCCATATATTCAAAAACTCGCGCCGCCCTACCGCCACCTGGGCCACAAACGGCAGCAGGTTGTTGGGCGTACCCTGGGGGTCTTCGCCGATCAGTCCGCTGGCATGCGCGCCCACCGGGTTGAAGTACCGCAAGATGCTAAAACGCCAGCTCGGCTCACTGCGGTAGAGGTCACGCAGCATCTCTTCAATCACCAGCTTGGTCTGGCCGTAGGGGTTGGTGGTTGACAGAGGGTGGTCCTCGGTCAGCGGCAGGTGCTGCGGGTTGCCATAGACCGTGGCCGAAGAGCTGAAAATCAGGGTTTTGACCTTGCACTCGGTCATGGCTTGCAGCAGCCTGACTGTGCCCACCACATTGTTGTCGTAATAGACCAGCGGGTTTTGCACGGACTCGCCCACCGCCTTGAGCCCGGCAAAATGGATCACCGCGCTGGCACCGCTTATGCGCAGGGCCGCAGCAAGTACCGCGCCGTCACGAATGTCGCCTTGCACCAGCGTTAACGTTTTGCCAGTGATGCGTTGCACGCGCGCCAGGGCTTCGGGTTGACTGTTGCAAAAGTTGTCAAATACGGTGACTTCTTGCCCCGCATTGAGTAACTCGACACAAGTGTGGGAGCCGATATAGCCGGCACCGCCAGTGACAAAAATCATGGATGGGCAAGATACTGTTGAAACGAAGCGAGTTTAGTCGTCTCCGCCGAGAAGCCGATCGAACCCTTCATCCACCGACAGCGGCGGCACCCAACTCAACAGGCTGCGTGCTTTGGAAATATCCACTTGCAAATTGCCACATAAGCGTTGCACCGCGTCGCTCTTGCCCAGCAGGGCGGCACCGGCTTGCAGCGCCCACACTGGCACGGGCAGCAGGCGCGCCGGTACACCGGCGGCACGGGCCAGGCCACGCAGCAACTCGGGAGTGGACAGGTCGTGCCCATCGCTCACCAAAAAGGTCTGGTTGGCTGCTTGAGGATGGGCGGCGCAAGTGACGATGAAATCCACCAGATTGTCCAACGCGACCAAGCTGCGCTGGTTCTGCACGCCGCCCAGCGGCAAGGGCCAGCCACGCCGCACCGCGCGCATCAAGGCGGCAAAGTTGCCCTTCACACCGGGGCCATAGACCAGCGGCGCTCGAATGATGACCACCTCCATACCGCTGGCCGCAGCAATCTCGCGCAAGCCCAGCTCGGCCTCGTGCTTGCTTTGCGCGTAGGCGTCCTGTGGCTTGGGCTGGTCTGCCTCGGTAAACGCTTGCCCGGCTTGCGTGCACTCGCCATTGACCTTGGCTGAGCTGATGAAGACAAAACGTTTCACTCCCGCTGCATCGGCCTGTCGCGCCAGATTCAGCGTGCCTGCCACGTTGACGGCGCACAATGCCGCCAGCGGGTCGGCTGCGCTGTCGTGGGTAACCTGCGTACGGGCGGCGAGGTGAATGACGGTATTCATACCATCCAGTGCATCAGACCATTGGGTGGTAAGTCCGATATCGTTCAGCTTGATCAGTTCGCACGGTTCAGAGCTGGGTCGTGGCAAGTTACGAACCACGCCACGGACGCTGTTGTGTCGCTGGGTGAGTGCAGCACATACAGCTCGCCCGACGAAACCGGTGGCACCGGTAACAAGCAAGCGACTATTGCCTTGCTCAATCAAGCTCGTTGCCATGCTTGCCTCCGCGCTCTCCAGACAACCGGTCGTACCAGGTCATTAACTTGCGGGTAATCTTTTCGCTTGGGAAAAGCCCCAATGCACGCACTCGCGCTGCGTTGCCCATTTGTTGTCGCAATTCGTTTTCCGTCATCAGTTTCAACAAGGCGTATGTGAGCGCTGCCACTTCGCCCGCCGGAAACAATAGACCCGTTTCGCCGTCCTCTACTGCATCCGTGATGCCATAGATGCGCGAAGCCACTGCGGGCACACCGCAGGCCGCCGCCTCAATGATGGTCATTGGGAGCCCTTCGCGATAACTTGGTAAGCAAAAAATATCTGCCGCCGCCATGTAGCGCTCTGGAGTTGCTGTGAATCTCACATAATGCAGGCGTTCGCGCTCCGCGCTACAAATTTCCTGAATTTGACTGAATGGCACATCCTCTTCAGCACCCACCAGCAGGAGCACCACATCAGAATGGTGTTTGGCAATCGCATCAAAGGAGGCCGCCAAGTCCAGCATGCCTTTATCGCGGTTAAGCCGACCGACAAACAGAATGACTTTTGCATCTTGCGCAATCCCCAAGTCGTGACGAACTGCTTTTCTGGCTTGCGCATCGGCATGAAAGCGCAGCGAATCGACACCACAAACCGACCCCGCCCCGATCAACTTGGCTTTGCCTGCTGGCAGTACGCGCTCTTGCACCAAAAAATCTCTCTGCGATGGACTAACTACAAGAATATCTGTTGCCAGCCATGCAACCAATTGATCAAATTTTTTCAACGCGCGGCGCTCCAACCCAGCACGCGTTGCCCACACCTCACCATGAAATGTGTGGATACGTACCGGTACGCGGGCCAGCCATGCAGCCAACATTCCTAGCAGTCCGGTTTTTGGCATGTGGGAATGCACGATATCAAATCGCTCACGGCGAAATAGTCCAAACAACTGGAACAAAATCACCAGGTCCTGCCAAAGCGAGGGCTTGCGTTCAATAGCCAAAAAAATGAGGCGTGCATCAAGACCCTCAAGCAGTTCCCTGTCAGCAAAATTGCAGATCACCGTGACTTCATACTTTTCCGCAGCCGCCTGAATGTGCCCACGCAAAAAGGCGTTGACAACGGCGGGAATGGTAGCGATGTAGCAGAGTTTCTTCATCGCTTTTCAGCTTCATTTTTCAGTCCACGCAGAACCTGGTACCACTTATCAACAACAGCCTTTGCTTGCGCTTCTCGCCCAGGGAAAAACGTGCCGCCAAAAATTCTTTTGAATAAGTCACGACCCGTTTTTGCGGCATAACTTGCCACCGCGAGTAGTACAAAACTCCAGTGCTTCATACCGATAAAGTATCGCAATTGAAAAGTGACAATTGCAAGGCGCGTTCTGGCCAATTTCTGCCAATCCACATCGTCCCGAATTCGGTAAGCAAACAAGATTTGATTGAGTGTCACAAATCGACTGGAATGATAACTTCGCAGCAGCAACTCTTGATCTTCACAACAATAGGGTGCGGGAGCGGCATAACGATGCACTCGGAACCACTGCGTTTTCCCCATCCAGGTGGGATGAGGAAAATAAAAACCGCGCCAGGGTTGCAGACAAATTTCCTGGTGGGATATTGCGCAAGGGAATAATCCCGTCAAATGGTCAGGCTCGTCAATCGTAATGGCCCGGGTTGCAACCAAGTCAAGACTGTCATCATTTTGTAATGCTGCAACTTGCCGTGCCAAGCGCTCTGGATAAGAAATGTCATCTGCGTCCATGCGGGCAAAGTATTCACCGCGAGACATACCGATTGCTTCGTTGAGTCGCGCCGCCAAGCCACGGTTCTGCCCATCCCGCAAAATCTTGATTCGCGCATCATGGATGTCGGCAATATCCTGAAAGGCAGTATCCGTAGAGCCGTCATCAAAAATCAGTAGCTCCCAGTTTTGGTAAGTTTGCTTAACAATTGAAAGCACAGCTAAACGCAAATACTTGCCGGCGTTGAAGACCGGCATGGCGACTGTCACTGAGGGCAGAGATTCCGGCTCTACCTCCTTCGGATTCGACGTGCCGGACAAAATGGCCTCATAGCGTTCAACAATGACTTCCCATGAAAAGCCTTCCTCCAGAAAGGCTCGTCGTCCAGAATGGCCCATCTGGGCCAAACGCCCCGGCTCAGCAAGGATTTCCTCCATTGCCCGTGCCAGCCGCACCGGATCAGGCTGCAACATGCCTGTGGGGCGACGCGCTGCCGGACATATCACTCCAGCGCCGGTCCAGCGCGCGATCTCCTCAGCATTGCCAGCCGGTGTGGCTAGAAATGGCGTGCCCGCGGCCGCTGCCTCAAACAGCACGAGAGGTGAATACTCTACATACGACGCCAAAACGAACAAGTCGCTGGCCTTAAAGGCTCGCACCAGATCTGGCCGAGGCAAATTGCTCATGATCACGCGCTTGGTCGCACCTTGACGCGCATTGATGCGCCGCACCAGCGTCGCCAACGGCACGCGACCCTGCAAGCTCTCACGCAGGAACTGCCAAGCAAGCCCCTTCTTTGAGCGGCGTGGGTGGTTGCCATTGATGATCAACGTCGCTGGGCTGTTCAGTCGTGCCAGTTCGAACGCCCGCGCCAGCTCCCATTGCCCTTTTGCACCAGTGAAGGAACCCACCGTCAAAAGCAGTAGATCATTTTTCCCAACACCCATCTCATCTCGAAAGCCCGGCGCGACTGTGTCCGCAAATTCCCGCTCGTCGGCACCATTTGGCAGAATCTCGATGCCCTTCAACCGATGCTCACGCGCAAGCCGAATGTCCCGATAATCATTGGAGTAAAAAACCAGCGCATCAAAGCGCGCCATCCAGCTCGGCATCTGCCGGTAATAGTTCCTGAACGCAGGCTGATAGAAACCCGAAAAACCACAAGGAATAAAAACCTTGCGCGCCACTATTGCGTCCAGAACAGGAATCAACGCATCAAAGTTCCACTGCTGCGCGGCCTTGATCAGGATGGTGTCAAAACCGCCGCCGACGACAAAGCGTTGGTAATCCTCCACGGCCCCATACATGCCTTTGACCAAGCCGCCCGACACCGCAAAAGATAATACCCGCACGCCGTTCAACATCACATCGACTGGCCGCGCTAAATGCATCCCGGTTGCCACCGTCACTGCGTGTCCCTTGGCTGCAAGCCGCTCAGCGATCTGGCGAATGACCTCCTGAATGCCGCCCACGCTAGGTGGGTAGTTTTCGCAACAGAAAAGTAACTTCATAAGTCTGGCATCAATACCGCACCGTTGTTCAGTTAAATAAAATCCACGATTTCATATGCAAATCTAGTCGTCCGGCGTCAGTGATCTGGTACTGTCGTGATCAACAAACCAGTGCTTGGGTGATACGACAATCTTGTTTAATCGCCGATTCAACCCCCCACCAACTGAAGCTGCCGTTGGCTGTAATTTGATGATCGTAGAGAGACATCAGACGCAGATTTTGAAACGCAGTGGCCGGACCATCGTGGTCGATGAAGGTTGCAGGACCAAGCAGTAAAAGATTCTTTCGAGTCCAAGCAGGATTGTCCGAAAACATGAAAAAAATAGGGCTTAACTGTATGCGGCAAAACTTGTTCTATTGCTGCACAGTAATATTTGAGCGAGCATAAACCACGATTTTGTGCTGTAGCTGAATGGGTCACGTAATCGCCTCGTCGTATATGTATCACCACTGCATTTCCTATCCCATTAATGCCCGATAGTATCTAACTAAATTCCTAAAACTATTAAAAAAGAAAACTGGTAAAAACAGTTTAACTAGGATGAATATGTTTTTGTTTCGTGATTTCAAATAAGAATGTCGGTTGATTTTATTTTCTTTGGATGGGTTTATAAAATATTTTATAATACTTAAATCTAAACGCATAGCTTGGCAGGTATCGTCATGAAGACCACAAACCTTGAGACGTTCAATTGCAGAGGCGTACTTTTCCAATATTTCAGGGTTTTTGCTTATACCCATCGAATTCCTGTTGTAATTGACATAGGGGGTTCCAAGAATCATTAATTTACCTTTCCTATGATTCAACCAATACATTTCAAAATCATAAATTTCATTGTTTGTAGTTAAATAAGTTTGAATGGATTTCATATCAAATTTCCGTTCAACTAATGAGGATCTAACAAATGGACTTTTTGTAAATATGGTCTCCAGTGCGTCTGATATATCTGCAATATGATCTTGAATTGGATTTATAAGATTGTGATTGGTTTTTGCATTTGTAAATACGCCAGTTATATCAATATTGTTTTTCAATAGAATAATTTGCGTTTGCAATTTATTGGGTAGCCAGAAATCATCGCCATCACAGTGTGCAATTAAATCGCCTTTTGCCTTTTCGCAAGTATCTATCAAATTTTTAAAAGGTCCGACATTATTGAGTTGATTGAAAACCCTGATTTGTTGCGGGTAATGTTCAACGAAATAGTAAATTATTGCGTTGGTTCTATCGGTGGAACAGTCATCGCCAACAACAACTTCAAATTCAAAATCAGTTTTCTGATCTAGGATGCTTTGTAGACATTGATGAATGTATTTCTCCTGGTTGTATGTCACAACACATACTGAGACCAGTGGTTTCTTTCTTGTTATTTTCATCGTTTATTTTGATCCGACAAAGCGTGTCTGCCAATGCTCACTGATCATCTTTCTAATCCATGAAGAACCTGCTGCGGCAAGCAATAACAGCATCAGACTCACTGCTGCAACACGCATGGCAACTTGAGCTCGATCTTGCGGCCATTGCATCCAGGCATGCGCGATCTCAGCGCCCACCGCCGTCAATAAGGCGATTACAACTACATCCTGCAGCAACCACTGGATGTGCAAACCATGGATAAGCTTGCCATGCACTTTTGGTACCCAGGCCAGAAAATAGAGCGCGTTGGACCCCAGCCAGGCGTACCCGGCTCCAATAACACCATAACGCATAGTGGCCCAAATCAAAGCTGGGATTAACAGGATCACAAATAGCCCATTGCCGATCATGTGAAGCCTCAAGTTTCCCTTGGCAAATTGTAAGTAATACGGAAAAGCGCCCAAGGCCAGGATGCCATTGCCCAACGCATAAAGCGTCAGTACTGGTGCCGCTTTGTGCGCAATGGCGGCATCACCAGTCCAAGCCCAGAGCACCTGTTCCGCAAAGAATGCAAGCACGAGTGCAGCAGGAATGGCGATGACGCTAACCAGTTGTGTGGCATTACGGTAAAGTCGTATCAACCCAACATCGTCGCCTGTGGCAGAGAGTTTTGTCAGGCGCGGCAACAATGCACCGCTGATAGGTCCGCTGATCAACAGCACACCACCAGCCACCAGTACTGCGAGAGTAAAGTAAGCGTAGTCGGACAGCGGCAACAGTTTTGACAGCACCAGTTTATCGGTTTGCGTTACCAGAACCCAAATCGATCCGGTAAAGGCGATGCTGAGTGAGAACTTGAGCACACTTCGCAACGGTGCCCATTGCCAAGGCGTGCGCGCGGCCTGAGAAACTTTGGGCAGCAGGCGGTAGGTTTGCACCACTAGCACAAAAACTTCAATTAATGCCAGCAACAACTGGTAGCTGAAGAACAGTGTCGCGCTGGTCCCCACATAAATGAAGAGCGGGATCACCAGGGCAAAGCGGGCCGTTGCTAGAACCGTATTGAATCCGCCGAGCCAGACCAGGCGCTCGAAGCCATTGATGGCACTTCGGTACAAGCCACTTACCCAGCGCAACGCAACAATGACCGACATCAACATGATGGCATGTTGCACTTCAAGCAACGGCAGTTGCTGCACCTTCAACCAACTGCCGGCAATGGCACCAGAACCAGCCATCATGGCAGCACCTCCCAGCACTGCGACTCCGATGAAAATACCCTCCATCGCCCGCAGCAGCCGACGCAAGCTCAAGCCATCGGTGGCATCACCATTGAAGCGGGCGGTTTCGCGCGCCATGGTGGGAGTGAGCCCCATGTCGAGCAATTGGAACCACGCCTGCAACATGGCAAAGAAGCCTACCAGTCCATACGCCTCGGCGCCCATGTAACGTATGTACAGGGGCAGCATGATGATACCGATCAGCGTTACGTATATCTGACTGACGTAGTTGGCAAGGATATTCCGCTTGAAAGACATTAAGCTGTGCCTAGGGCGACTGGCTCGCCATGAACTGCCATTCCAGTTCCAATAAGTCTCGTTTGCGCTCGCTGATGCGTCGCGCCGGATTGCCAGCGTAAATGCCAAAAGCCTTGCAATTTTTGGTTACCAAACTCAGTGCTCCCACCGCCACGCCTTCTTCCAGCGTGATTCCAGGCAGGATGACGCTGCCGCTGCCGACAATGACGTGCTTGCCAAAAAACACACTGGCATGGGTTACCCCGGTGTACGCGATCGGCACAGTTGGGTTGGTCATTTTTGCGCCGGAATAGTCGTCGCTGCTGGAATAAATGGAGACGCGCGAAGAGAGTCCACTGAAGTCGGAAAGCGTGATTTTTCCGGCTCCGATCAAGGTTGAACCTACCGCAATGTGAACGTACTTGCCGAGCTCAATTCCGCCCACGCCTGCCGCCAGCACACAAAAGTCATCAATGCGAATATTACTGTCCAAGTTGATCCGGTTGGCACCGTAAAACGAGGCACGATCCGAAATCTGGACGTTCTCGCCCACGCTGGCAAAGCCCATGCATTCAATTGCCTCGCGGTCAAGCATAGCCATCTCAGGCTCCCTGAATAATGTCAATCACGCGCTGCTGCTCGTGCGGCCGCAAAGCCGGGTATATCGGCAGGCACAGGACTTTGGACGAGGCATCGTTTGCCACCCGCAGGTTGGCGTGTTGCGCCGAGGGCATGCTGCGGTACATCGGAAAGTCTGAAATTAGCGGATAAAAGTAGCGGCGCGCATAGATGCCGTGATCCTTGAGCTTTTGGTACAGCGCATCGCGGCTCTGCGTGTAGTCTGGTTGCACCAGGATAGGAAAGTAAGCGTGGTTGACCAGCTTCTCGCCTGCATCGTTCAGACAGCGAATACCTTTGACGCCGACGAGTTGCTGGCGATAGGTGGCGTCAATCTCTTTGCGCCGGGCCAACGCCCCGTCAATGTGCTTGAGTTGTAGCAAGCCAAAGGCAGCATTGATCTCACTCATCTTGCCGTTGATGCCCGGCGCTACTACAGTGACCTCATCGACAAAACCAAAGTTCTTCAGGTGGTCAATGCGCTGCTTGGTCTTGGCATCCGGACATATGATGGCACCGCCTTCAAAGGTGTTGAATACCTTGGTCGCATGAAAGCTTAACACCGATAGATCGCCATGGCGCAGTACGCTGCCGCCTTCGTCTTGCACACCAAACGCGTGCGCCGCGTCGTAAATTACTTTCAGGTTGTAGTTGTCGGCAATCTTCTGGATGGCATTCACATCACACGGGTGGCCGTACACATGCACGGGCATGATGGCGGTGGTGTGTGGGGTGATGGCGACCTCGATGCGGGCCGGATCCAGGTTAAGGGTGTTGGGGTCAACGTCTACAAACACCGGTTTGATACCGTTCCACAACAGTGAATGTGCAGTGGCTACAAATGAATAGGGTGTGGTGATGACTTCACCGCTAATGCGTAAAGCCTGCAGCGCCGTGACCAGTGCAATGGTGCCGTTGGTGAAAAGGGCTAGGTGCTTGACGCCCAGGTAGTCGCACAAGGCCTGTTCCAGTTGCTGATGAAACGGACCTCCGTTGGTGAGTATTTTGTTGTCCCATATTTTTTCTAAATAGGGGATGAACTCCGCCAACGGCGGCAAGTAAGGTTGCGTCACATAGATAGGCTTATTCATGCTTTTGTTTGCTGAGGCTAACTTGATGTCGGCCAGTGATTTCATGAGTGCACTGTCAAAATGGAGTGGGTGTAGATAGGGTAAGGGTTGTCATGGTTCAAATACTCCTCATTTTGCTACCGCGCCAGCGTGCGAGTTTATGCCAGGTTCTGTGGTCGCAAGAGTGGCGCATTGCCCGGCGAGCCACTGGCCGATTGCGGCTGACTTGCCAGCGACGCTCCAACTGCGTCGATAATCGCAACTTTGCTGAACCCCTTGAAGTCAGAATTTTTTTGGGATAACTCTTATGCAGCGTGTCGCCATCAGCAGTACTGGGCTTTATGTTCCCCCTTACGTCATCAGCAACGAAGAGTTGGTGGCCAGCTTCAACCAATTTGCCGATATTGAAAATGCCGCGCACGCCGCCGAAATAGCCGTTGGAACGCGCCAGCCCATCCCGCAGTCAAGCATTGAGTTCATCGAGAAGGCTTCCGGCATCAAGCAGCGCTATGTGATGGAAAAGTCCGGTGTGCTCGATCCGCAGCGGATGCGCCCGCGTTTCAGGGTTCGCCCCGACAGTGAGATTTCTTTGATGGCTGAAATTGGCGTGGCCGCAGCGCGCGACGCGCTGGCACGGGCAGGCAAACAGCCTGCCGACATTGACGGCGCTATCTGTGCGTGCGCCAATATGCAGCGCGCCTACCCGGCGCTGGCGGTTGAAATTCAGGCTGCCCTGGGCATCCAAGGTTTTGGCTTTGACATGAACGTGGCTTGTTCGTCAGCCACTTTTGCCGTTGAGATGGCGGTCAACGCGGTCAAGACCGGCTCGGCTCGGGCTATTTTGGTGGTGAACCCCGAAATCACTTCTTCGCACCTGGCCTGGAAAGACCGTGATTGCCACTTTATTTTTGGCGATGTCTGCACCGCGATCCTGATTGAGCGGCTTGAAACCGCTCCGGCTGGCGCCTTTGAAGTGTTGGGCACGCGCTTGGCCACTACGTTTTCCAACAACATCCGCAACAACGCGGGCTATATGTGGCGCAGCGAAGACCGCAACCCGGAAGACCGGGATATGCTTTTTTATCAAGAGGGGCGCAAGGTGTTCAAAGAGGTGTGTCCGTTGGCGGCGCAGCACATCAGCACGCACCTGGCTGAATTCGGTCTTGTGCCCAACGACGTGCGCCGTTTCTGGCTGCATCAAGCCAACCTGGCCATGAACCAATTGATTGGCCGCAAGCTGCTCGGGCATGATGCCACTCGCGACGAAGCGCCAGTCATTCTGGACGAATTTGCCAACACCGCCTCGGCTGGTTCGATCATTGCCTTTCATCGCCACCACGATGACATCAAGGCGGGTGAAGTTGGCGTGATCAGCTCTTTTGGGGCGGGCTATTCGATTGGTAGCGTGGTGTTGCGGCGCACCTGATCGGTTCGGATTTAAACCAGCGCTCAAGCCAGGTCGCGTTTGAATCGGATGAGTTCCACCTTGAGTGTTCCCATGGGCACAGTTTTGATGCTGGTCATTTCGCGCTTGAAGCCGGCCAGGTCATGAAAGCGCAAGGCACGCTCATTGCCCAGTGGCAGCCACAACGTAACTTTTTTGCAGCCTTCTTCCAGCAACCCTTCGCGCGCCGCGTCCCACAGCGCCAGTCCAACACCCCGTCCCCAGTGTGAGGTGGCAACGTAAATCGCCCAAATTTCACCGGTGGTGGGTGGGGTGCCAGGGTCGCGCGAACGATCAAAGCCGACAAAGCCGACGACTTCTTCGCCGTCCAGCGACACATAAACCTGGGGCTCGCTGAACTCGATCGCTTCACGCCAATAGACCTGGCGTTTGTCGGCGCCCAAGGCGCTGATCTGTTGGTTTGACAGCAGACCCTGGTAGGCCGCCTGAGCGGCACTGATTTCGATATTGGCAATGGCTTGGGCATCGCGCGCAGTGGCTGGGCGGACTTCGAAGTTGGGCGTACTTGACATGAAAAAAATATTGGCAGCGAAACTGCTGGAAGATAAAAAATGGAGCCTGATTGTCGCCGCAAACAGTACTCCATCTTAGGGTTTGATTTTGGCCCTTTGTGCTTTCAGTACGGAGGGCGTTCTTCTTAGATTGTGCAGCGCTGTATCGAGTTGCTGGCTGTTACGCACGGCAATGACAAAACGTAAATCGGTGGCGTCCTGGGCGGCTTCATCGGCCATGTCGATGTGGGTGATGTCCGCCTCAGCGGCGGCTAACGCTGCCGCCACGCGCGCCAACACGCCTTTGCCGTTGATGACGGTGACCACCACTTCGGTCTCGAAGGTGCGCGTCGGTTCATCCGACCACTCCACATTGATGAAACGTTCGTATTCCTTTTGCTTGAGCTTCTGGGCTACAGCACAGTCACTGGCATGCACGATCAAACCCTCTCCGCGTCCGAGGTAACCGACAATGCCATCGCCCGGAACCGGCCGACAGCAGGGTGCAAATTTCACCGAGGCATTCTCACTGCCGTCGAGCACAACGCTGCCTTGTGAGATTGCCTCGCTGGTGCTGTAGCGTTCCCTTGTGAGGAGCAAGGCATCGGGCTTTTCGCCACGGTCCGCCAGTAGCCTCAGCAGCTGCTTGGCAACGATACCGGCAATGCGTTTGCCTAAACCAAGATCGATGAAAAGCTCGGATATATTTTTGTTGCCGCTAAACCGCAGTAATTTCTCCCAAAGCACCTTGTTAACGCCGGTGTCGTCGGGCAATTTTTCGATGCCTTCGAGACGCAGCGCCTGCGCTAGCATTTTTTCTCCCAATTCCTCCGACTCGGCCTGTGCCAGCGTCTTCAAATGTTGGCGAATTTTTGAGCGTGCGCGCGCGGTTCGCACGAACCCCAACCAGGCCGGGTTGGGGGTGGATTCCGGCGCTGTGATGATTTCAATCACGTCGCCATTTTTGATCTCGGTACGCAAAGGCACTTGCTCGCCATTGATTCTGGCCGCCAGCGTTCGGTCGCCAACGTTGCTGTGAATGGCATACGCAAAGTCCACCACCGTGGCACCTTTGGGCAGCGCCATGATTTGACTCTTGGGGGTAAAAACATAGACCGCATCGGGAAACAAATCGACCTTGACGTGATCCCAAAATTCAGCCGCATCCCGCGTTTCGTCCTCGATATCGAGCAGTGACTGCAGCCACTTGGAGCCCTGCCAGTCGCTGGAATTGCCGGCTTGCGGTTGCTTGGCCTTGTAGAGCCAGTGCGCGGCAATGCCTGATTCGGCAACCATGTGCATGGCCTCAGTACGCAACTGGAACTCGATATTGATCCCGGCCGGACCGACCAGGGTCGTGTGCAGTGACTGGTAGCCGTTGAGCTTGCCAATGGCGATGTGGTCCTTGAACTTGCCCGGCACCGGTTTGTAGAGCTGGTGCAAGATGCCCAGCGCGGTGTAGCAGTCAATCACACTGGGTACCAAAACCCGGAAACCATAAATGTCCGTGACCTGGGCAAAGCTGAGATGTTTCTCCTCCATTTTTTTGTAAATGGAGTAAAGGGTTTTTTCCCGTCCTGCGAGCCTGACATCCATGCCACTGTTGGCGAACGCAGTGTCCACCTCGAACTGCACTTTTTTTATCAGATCGCGACGCCGACTACGGGCTTTGGTCAACGCCTTGGACAATATGGCGTAACGCCAGGGCCGTAAATACTGGAAGGCCAGATTTTGAAGTTCCCGGTAAGTCTGGTTCAAGCCCAGGCGGTGTGCGATCGGGGCGTAGATGTCGAGTGTTTCAGAAGCGATACGTGACCATTTTTCGTGTGGCGTGTCAGCCAGGGTGCGCATATTGTGGGTTCGATCGGCCAATTTGATCAAAATGACCCGCACGTCCCTGGCCATCGCCAAAAGCATTTTGCGAAACGATTCGGCCTGGCCCTCTTCACGGGTATTGAAATGCAGCTTGTCGAGCTTGGTCAGACCATCGACCAGTTCAGCCACCGGTGCGCCAAAGCGTTCTACCAATTCAATCTTGGTGACGCTGCAGTCTTCCAGGGCATCATGCAGCAGGGCAGCCATCAGCGCCTGAGCATCAAGTTTCCATTCGGCGCAACGGGCGGCAACCGCTATTGGATGGGTGATGAATGGTTCGCCGCTGTTGCGTAATTGTCCCAAATGGGCCTGATCGGCAAACCGATAAGCCAGGCGCACTTGCTCCAGGTCAGACGCACCCAGGTAGTCGAGCTTGGCGGTCAGGCTGGCAAAACTGGCCGCAGTAGCGTTGGCCGCTGCTGCACTGGAGCTCGCAGGCGCTTTCGCCTTCACAGCCGGTGCTGGGGTCTTTGGGGTGGATGATTTGAGTGTATTGCTCACCCTGCGAATATAGCGCGCCAATGGCAGTTTGAAGCAAACGCATAAAAAAGCACCGTGAACGGTGCTTTTTGGACCCTATAAAGAAGCCGTTAGAACGGTACTTTTTTAAGCATCTCCAGGCCAATTTTTCCTTCTGCAATTTCGCGCAGGGCAGTGACGGCGGGTTTGTTTTTGCAATCGACCTTGGGCGTGTGGCCCTGGCTTAGCATGCGAGCACGGTAGGTTGCGGCCAATACCAGTTGAAAGCGGTTGGGAATCTGCGTCAGGCAGTCTTCGACGGTAATACGGGCCATTAAATTCTCCGAAAGACCAAGGGGAATGCACTAGGAAATGTGCAGAGCTTTGAAAGTTTCTGCTCTGGCGCGACGTTGCGCCGAGAACTTGAGTCGCTGGGCGTGAACGATTGCCTTAAGGTCAAAAAGCGCCCGGTCAAACAGCTCGTTGATTATAACGAAGTCGAATTGATGCACCTGGGCGACCTCAGTGGCGGCATTTTTAAGGCGCACTTCAATGATCTCGGCTGAGTCTTCGCCACGGCGCTCCAACCGAGAACGCAATTCATCCCAGCTCGGTGGCAATATGAATATGCTGACTGCGTTAAAAAAAATATGTTTGATCTGCAAAGCGCCTTGAAAATCGATTTCAAGGATGACATCGGAGCCTTGAGCCATGCGCTCTTCAATTATTTTTTTTGAAGTGCCGTAGCGGTGGTTGTGAACCACTGCCCATTCGACAAAAGCATCGGCCTGCACCATGGCGTCGAATTCTGGCTCGGAAACAAAAAAATACTCGCGCCCATGTTTTTCCTGCCCTCTGGGTGCGCGCGTGGTGTGTGAGATTGATGGCTGCACGTGTGAGTCAAGTTCAAGCAAGGCATTGACCAGGCTCGATTTGCCAGCGCCGCTGGGCGCTGCGACGACAAATAAATTTCCGGGATAGTCCATAAAGAACGGCTGTTAAAGGAATTCACCAAGTTTGCTTATTCTATGTTCTGCACTTGCTCGCGCATCTGCTCGATCAGCACTTTCATGTCCACCGAAATATGGGTCAACTCCAGTGCTGCTGATTTTGAACCCAGGGTGTTGGCTTCACGATGCAGTTCCTGAATCAAAAAATCGAGTCGTTTGCCAAGTTCGCCGCCATGCTTAATCAGGCGTTCAATCTCATCGAGGTGCGACTCGATGCGGGTGATTTCTTCGGCAACGTCAATGCGAATGGCAAAGGCGGTGGCCTCGGTCAGCGCCCGATCTTGTGCTGATTCTGGCAGCGTTGCACCCTCGGCGAGGGCCATGGCCTCTCGCCATCGGTCAAGGAAGCGTTGGCGTTGTAGCGCCACCAGTTGGGGCACGAGCGGGGTGGCCTGCGCGGCCAGGTCGCGCAGGCACCTAAGTCGCTCCAGCAGCATGGTGGCGAGCCGCTCGCCCTCGCGCTGCCGGGCTGACAGCAGTTCTTTCAAGGCTTGCCGGGCAAGTTCTGGAAGGTCTTGACTCCAGTCACGGCCAGGGATTTGTTCGCCGACTGCGAGTCCGATGACCTCGGCGACGCTCAGGACCCTGGCCTGCGGCAGCCAGACCTTAATGCTGTCTTGCAGCGCGTTGAGCCGCTGCAATAGCCGGGGTGTTGGATCGGGTACCGTGCTTTGGGCGTTGCTTTCAACGCTAACGCGTACTTCGACCTTGCCGCGTTTGAGTTGACCGATGATGAGTTCACGCAGTGCCGGCTCGAACTGGCGAAGCTCTTCGGGCAAACGAAACGACAGGTCTAAAAAGCGACTGTTGACGGAGCGGATTTCCAGCTCAAGGTGGCTGGCTGGCGTACCGGCGGCTTCGTGCTCCGAACTGGAATTGGATGTGCTGTGCTGGATGCTGGCATAGCCGGTCATGCTGTAAACTGACATTTGGACTCTTCGATCAAAGCAATGAGCCTGAGAATAAGCCGATTCAGGCAGACTCAGAGGAACCAATCAGTATTATGTCAAAGGTCAGGCCCGCGCCTTTACCCCCAGACACCGTCATAGGTGGCTACCACATTGTCCGCAAGGTGGCTGCTGGCGGCTTTGGTGTGGTGTATTTGGCGCAAGATGCGCAAGGCCAGCAGGTGGCGATCAAGGAGTATCTGCCTTCGTCTCTGGTAGCGCGGTCAGCGGGCGAGTTGCTGCCTCAAATTGCCCCTGAGAAATTGTCTTTGTACCGGCTTGGTCTGAAGAGTTTCTTTGAAGAGGGCCGATCATTGGCCCAGATATCACACCCCTCAGTGGTGAGTGTGATGAATTTCTTCCGGGAGAATGAAACCGTTTATATGGTGATGAATTATCTGGAAGGAGCTTCCCTGCAGGATTTCATCATCACGGCACGGGATTTGAAGCAGCCCAAGGTGTTTCGGGAATCCACGATTCGCTCCCTGTTTGATGAAATCTTGCGTGGTTTGCGTATTGTTCATCAGCACAAAATGCTGCATCTCGACATCAAGCCTGCCAATATATTCATCACGGATGACAACAAGGCCGTGTTGATTGACTTCGGCGCGGCGCGTGAAGTCTTGAGCAAAGAAGGCAATTTTGTTCGCCCGATGTACACCCCCGGTTTTGCCGCACCCGAGATGTACCGGCGCGACGCCGCCATGGGGCCATGGACTGATATTTATGCCATTGGCGCGTGCATCTATGCCTGTATGCAGGGCTACCCGCCCAACGATGCTCCGCAACGTCTTGAAAAAGACCGGGTTGCCATCGCCCTGGCGCGTTTGCGTGGCATTTATTCGGATAATCTGATCGAGGTGGTTGAGTGGTGCATGTCACTTGATCCACTGTCAAGGCCGCAGTCAGTGTTTGCCCTGCAAAAGGAGTTGAGCCGACCGGGAGCCCGCCGCTATACCAAGCTCACGGTCGGAGAAAAAGTTCGGCTGCAGCTTGACACGATGATTGCAGATACCAAAAAGACAATCCACAAGACGCCCGATGTTGGCAAACAACTCAAATGAAGTTTTCTATTTTTCAGGTCAGTCGCAAAGGTGGCCGCAAGGTCAACGAAGACCGGATGGGATATTGCTACACGCGCAAATCCGGTATTTTTCTTCTGGCTGATGGCATGGGCGGGCATCCGCAGGGCGAGGTGGCGGCAGAGTTGGCTTTGCAAACTATTGCCGCGCTGTATCAAAAAGAGGCGAAGCCTGAAATTCCCGATGTTGGCGCATTTTTGAACACGGCGGTGATGCTGGCGCATCGCCAGATTCTGCATTATTCAACTGAAAAAGGACTGCCCGACGCGCCTCGAACCACAATTGTTGCAGCCCTTGTGCAGGATGGCCGTGTCAGTTGGATTCATTGTGGCGATTCCAGATTTTATTTGGTGCGTCAGGGCGAATTGCTGGTGCGCACCCGGGACCATTCTTTCCTCGAACAGCATCGCTCTGCTGGCGGCAGTGCTATAGCACCAGAGCGTCGCATCAATCGCAATGTCTTGTTCACTTGTCTGGGTTCACCCATCAAGCCGGTTGTTGACGTCGGAGGACCGCTGGCACTGCAAATGGGCGACCGCCTGATGTTATGTTCGGATGGCCTTTGGGGCAGTTTGAACGACGCAGATATTGTTTATCACCTGACCCATAAGCCGGTCCTGCAAGCGGTTCCTGATCTGGTGGAGAAAGCACTGCGTCAAGGTGGGAAAAACAGCGACAATGTGACCTGTATTGCGCTGGAGTGGGAAACCCCGGATGGGTTTGAATCAACGCTGGGAGGGGACTCTGCGTTCGCTGTCAGCGAGGGTGCTTTCGCATCAACTTTTCAGGCTGACGCAACAGGCGCTGCGTTGGGAGAGCTCGATGATGCCGCGATTGAGCGCTCTATTGCGGAGATCAACGAGTCGATCCGTCGCATTGCGGCCAACAAGAGCTGATGCCGTCGGCTTCAATGAGTCACGATCCGTACGTGTTTTACGAAGGCCGGTGACCACTGTCATGAAAATTATTCTGGCCTCCAATAACCAAGGCAAATTGGCAGAACTGCGCGCCATGTTGGCGCCGCTCGGACTTGAGTTGATTGCCCAGAGCGAACTCGGCATTGCAGAAGCGGCTGAACCGTTTCACACCTTTGTCGAAAATGCATTGACCAAGGCTCGCCACGCCGCCCGGCATAGCGGTTTGCCCGCTCTGGCCGATGATGCAGGCTTGTGCGTTGATGCCTTCGGTGGCCTGCCCGGAGTTGATACAGCCTATTACGCGACCCGGTTTGGTTATGCCAAAGGGGATGACAACAATGTACGTGCCTTGCTGGAGCAAATGTGCGATGTTGACAATCGTCGCGCCGCGCTGGTGAGCACCTTGGTCGGAGTGCGTTCGGCTGAAGATCCGGAGCCCTTGATCGCTGTCGGTCGTGTGGTGGGCGAAATTGCGCGCACGCCAGCTGGCAACAATGGATTTGGTTTTGATCCAGTGATGTACATCCCGGTGTTTGGTCAGACTTTTGCACAGTTGCCGGTCGAGGTGAAAAACGCCAACAGCCATCGTGGCCAGGCGGCGCGCGCCATGGTTGAACTGATACGTGAACGTTGGCTGTAGCTGCCGTGACTGACCAAGCTTGCGTTCCAACAGAGGCATCGGTAATTGCGCCGCATGATTTGCAATACTACCTGCGGCCCGGCGTACTCCAGTTGGCTGCTCTGCCGCCTTTGTCGCTCTATGTGCATTTGCCGTGGTGCCTCAAAAAGTGCCCGTATTGCGACTTCAACTCGCACGAAGTGCGTGCTGCCGAGATGCCTTGGCAGCGCTACCTGGATGCCTTGCTGGCCGATCTGGAGGCGGCCTTGCCGTTGATCTGGAACCGTACGGTGCACAGTATTTTCATTGGGGGTGGTACGCCCAGCCTGTTCTCGCCCGAGGCCATCGACCGCTTGCTGAGCGGCATTCGTTCCCGCCTGCGGTTGCGGCCCGATTGCGAGGTGACGCTGGAGGCCAATCCGGGGACTTTCGAGAAAGAACGCTTTAAGGCCTACCGCGGTGCCGGTGTTAACCGGTTGTCGGTGGGTGTGCAGAGCTTCAACGATGATTTTTTAAAAACCCTGGGGCGCGTGCATGACCGCGCGCAAGCGCTGGCAACCGTGGAAGAAGCGGTGCAGGCCTTTGATACTTTCAATCTCGACATCATGTACGCATTGCCCGGGCAGACGCTGACCGACTTGAAACTGGACATGGCTACTGCGCTGGCGCTGGCACCACCGCACATTTCGATTTATCAACTGACGATTGAACCCAACACCTACTTTGCCAAGTTTGTACCGCTGCTGCCCGGGGAAGATGAGGCCTACGATATGCTGGACCTCATTACCGACATGACCGGCGCGGCTGGCTTGAAGCGCTACGAAGTGTCTGCCTATGCGCGTGCTGGTCACCGTTGTTTTCACAACCTCAATTATTGGCAGTTTGGTGACTACCTGGGCTTGGGCGCAGGTGCCCACAGCAAACTTAGTTTTGCCCACCGGGTGGTGCGCCAAGTGCGTTTTCGCGAGCCCGGGCAATACATGAAAAACGCGTTGGCCGGGCATTGCCTGACGCAAGAGGCACAAGTCAGTATTGCCGATCTGCCGTTTGAATTCATGCTCAACGCCTTGCGTTTGAAAGACGGGGTTGCCTTGCAGTTGTTTTATGAGCGCACCGGCTTAGGCTTGGCTTCGATCCAAAGAGCCTTGGACCAGGCTGAACGGCAAGGTTTGATCGAACGTGACTTGGGCCACGTCAAACCCAGTGCGCGCGGGTTTGATTTTTTGAACGACTTGCAGTCCTTGTTTTTGCCATCCCTGCCATGATGGATTTCATCCCCGGATTTTCATGGCATCAACTTTTCGAGTCGTCCTGTACGAACCCGTACGTCGGCTGGCCACGCATAGGGTGCAGTCTAAAATGACCGCCCTTATGCCGATTTTAGAAGTGAGAAAAATGGTTCAGATTACGCTTCCAGATGGTTCAAAACGAGATTTCCCCGTTCCGGTGACGGTGGCCGAAGTGGCTGCATCCATTGGAGCGGGTCTGGCCAAGGCGGCTTTGGCCGGCAAGATCGATGGCAAAGTGGTTGATACCAGTTACCAGATCACGGCCGACAGCCCGCTGGCCATCATCACGGCGAAGGATGCCGCTGGTTTGGAGCTTATTCGCCACTCGACCGCCCACTTGTTGGCCTATGCCGTCAAGGAGTTGTTCCCAGAAGCCCAGGTCACGATTGGCCCGGTGATCGAGAACGGTTTCTTTTATGACTTCTCGTATCAACGAGCGTTCACGCTGGAGGATATGGCGGCAATCGAGAGAAAAATGGTCGAGCTTGCCGCTAAAGACGAACCCGTGACCCGCCGGGTGCTGCCGCGCGACGAGGCGGTGGTCTATTTCAAGGGCTTGGGCGAGCACTACAAGGCGGAGATCATTGGCAGTATTCCCGCGGGTGAGGATGTATCGCTCTACCGTGAAGGCAAGTTCGAGGACTTGTGTCGTGGGCCGCATGTGCCCAGCACCGGCAAACTCAAGTTTTTCAAGTTGATGAAACTCGCCGGGGCTTACTGGCGTGGCGACCATCACAATGAAATGCTGCAACGCATCTACGGCACCGCCTGGGCGACCAAGGATGAGCTACAGCAACACCTGAAGATGCTCGAAGAAGCCGAGAAGCGCGATCACCGCAAACTGGGACGTGAACTCGATTTGTTTCATGTGGATGACCATGCGCCGGGACTGGTGTTTTGGCATCCCAAGGGTTGGTCCTTGTGGCAGCAGGTTGAGCAATACATGCGCCAGGTCTATCGCGACAACGGCTACCAGGAAGTCAAAGGCCCGCAGATTCTCGATAAATCTTTGTGGGAGAAAACCGGTCATTGGGACAAGTACCGCGAGAACATGTTTACCACCGAGTCGGAGAAACGTGAATATGCCCTGAAACCGATGAATTGCCCGGGCCACATCCTGATCTTCAAACAAGGTGTCAAGAGTTATCGTGATCTGCCGCTGCGTTACGGCGAGTTCGGCCAATGTCACCGCAATGAGCCTTCGGGCAGCCTGCACGGTATCATGCGCGTGCGCGGTTTCACGCAAGACGATGGCCACATTTTTTGCACTGAAGACCAGATTCTGCAAGAGTGCGTTAATTACACAATCCTGTTGCAAAAGGTTTATGCCGATTTTGGTTTCAAGAATATTATCTACAAGATTGCGACCCGTCCCGAAAAACGTATCGGTTCTGACGAAAGTTGGGACAAGGCTGAACAGGCATTGATTACAAGTTTGCGGGCGTCGGGTTGCGAATTTGAAATTTCTGTAGGGGAGGGTGCGTTCTACGGCCCCAAGGTTGAATACACATTGAAGGATGCCATTGGTCGACAGTGGCAGTGCGGAACGATGCAGGTCGATTTCTTCATGACTGAACGACTTGATGCCGAGTATGTGGGCGAAGATGGTGCGCGTCATCGTCCGGTGATGTTGCACCGCGCGATTGTGGGCAGTCTGGAGCGTTTTATCGGAATTTTGATTGAAGAAAGCGCCGGTGCGTTGCCAACTTGGCTGGCGCCGGTGCAGGTGGCAGTTCTCAATATCACCGATGCACAGGCCGATTATTGTCGTGAAATTGTCGAAAAGTTAAAGAAATCGCTGCCAAATCAAGAGCTTAGGGTGATGACTGATCTGCGTAACGAGAAAATAACGTATAAAATACGTGAGCATTCAATGCGAAAGCTGCCCTACCTCCTTGTCGTTGGCGACAAGGAAAAAGCAGCAGGTACCGTTGCAGTGCGCGCCCGAGGTGGACAAGATCTCGGTGTGATGTCACTTGAAGCATTCGTGCAAATAATCTCCAGAGACATCACTCACAAGTCTGTTGTTTGAGCTTGTATCAAGCAGGATTGCAGTTTGTTTGCGTGTGCAAAACGGTTAGGGCTACATTTTGTGTGGCAGATTTTTGAAGGACTGAACCATCGCTACTGAATTTCGTGACCGCCGTCACCGCGAAGAACGCAAACATCGCCTGAACCGGGAAATCATGGCTCCGGAAGTGCGACTCTCTGGAGTTGAAAACGAGCCGCTTGGGGTGCTTAGCCTGTCGGAAGCGCTGCGGATGGCGGGTGAGCTTGATGTTGATCTGGTTGAAATTTCTGCCACTGCTGTGCCGCCGGTCTGTCGTTTGATGGATTACGGCAAGTTCAAATACCAGGAGCAGAAGAAGGCAGCCGAGGCGAAGGCCAAACAAACGGTGATCGAGATCAAAGAGATCAAGTTCCGTCCTGGCACCGATGACGGTGACTACAACATCAAGATGCGCAATATCAAGCGTTTTTTGGCAGAAGGCGACAAGTGCAAGATTACTTTGCGCTTCAGGGGTCGGGAGATTACGCACCAGGAACTGGGCATGGCTTTGTTGAATCGCATCCGCAGTGAATTGGGTGATTTGATTTTGATTGAGCAGTTTCCCAAGCTCGAAGGGCGCCAGATGATCATGATGATTGCGCCTGGCAAGAAAAAAATTGCGGTCAAGCCGGTAGCAGAATCGGCACCGGCACTGGTAGTGACTGCGTAGAAGATTTTGGCGCATCGGTTTTGGTAACCGGTGTGCTGCAAAAAGTGGTGAGATAAAACTCACTACTTATACAAGTGGCTCGGGGCCAACAAGACTGCAAACCGTTTGCAGACGCCTCACGAGCACAATGAAGAAGGAGCATGAAAATGCCCAAAATGAAGACCAAGAGCGCGGCGAAGAAACGCTTCCGCGTCCGTCCCGGTGGCACCGTTAAACGCGGTCAAGCCTTCAAACGTCACATTCTGACCAAGAAGACCACCAAAAATAAACGCCAATTGCGTGGTGCAACAGCAGTGCATGCGACCGATATGGGTCGCATGTCACAGATGCTGCCCGGCCGTGGTATTTAATTAACGACGAACAAGGAGTACTCACATGCCTCGCGTCAAACGTGGTGTAACGGCTCACGCCCGCCATAAAAAAGTTTTAGCCCTTGCAAAAGGTTTCCGCGGTCGCCGCGGTAATGTCTTTCGGGTCGCCAAAGAAGCGGTGATGAAGGCCGGGCAATATGCCTACCGTGATCGCCGCACCAAAAAACGTGTCTTTCGTCAGTTGTGGATTGCCCGTATCAACGCGGCGGCCCGTCAATGCGGTCTGACCTACAGCCAGTTTGCCAACGGTCTGAAGAAAGCCAATATTGAGATCGACCGCAAAGTCTTGAGCGATATTGCCGTGCACGACATGGTTGCTTTTGCCGGTATCGTGGAACAAGTCAAGGCCAAGCTGGCGGCTTGAGTTCACGTTGCTACACTAGAAACAAGGGCTAGAGCTTGGAAGAGCACTAGCCCTTTTTCCATCAGAGAGATCAAAAGAAAATATGCACGAGTTGAACATCGTTGTTGACAGCGCCAAAGTTGCTTTTGAACAGGCCGCTACACCGGCCGAACTGGAAAACGCGAAAGCCTTGTTTCTGGGTAAATCGGGCTGTATTACTGAGCTGATGAAGGGTTTGTCCGCCTTGGGCGTGGACCAGAAGAAATCACGCGGCGCGGCGATTAACCAGGCCAAGCAAGCCATTGAATTGGCCTTGAATGAGCGTCGTCAAAAACTCGCTGATGCACAAATGCAGGCACAACTTCAGGCCGAGGCGCTGGACGTGACCTTGCCCGGGCGGAAACGAGGGCAGGGCGGTTTGCACCCGGTGTCGCTCACCCTGGAACGTATTGAAGCGATCTTTGGCTCGATGGGCTTTGATGTGGCGCAAGGTCCGGAAATCGAATCGGACTGGTTCAATTTCACCGCCTTGAACACGCCCGAAGACCACCCGGCGCGCTCCATGCACGACACTTTTTACGTTGAAGGCGGCAGCGTTACGGCACCCAATTTATTGCGTACGCACACCAGTCCGATGCAGATCCGTTATGCCGTGCAGCACGTCAAACGGCACCGCGCGACCGCCAGCGCAGGGCAAGTTGATGAAGTGCTCTTTTCCGGTGTCATGCCCGAGATTCGCGTCATCGCGCCGGGTCGCACGTACCGCGTTGACAGCGATGCCACCCATTCGCCGATGTTTCACCAGTGCGAAGGTTTGTGGGTGGGCGAGAACATCAGCTTCAAAGACCTCAAGTTTGTTTTCACCGATTTCTGTCGCACCTTCTTTGAGTCAGACGATTTGGTTTTGCGCTTTCGGCCGAGCTTTTTCCCGTTTACCGAGCCCAGTGCTGAAATCGACATTCAGTTCCAGCGTGGGCCGCTGGCGGGTCGCTGGCTTGAGGTGGCGGGCTCTGGCCAGGTGCATCCCAATGTGATTCGCAACATGGGGCTGGAGCCTGAAAAATACATTGGCTTTGCTTTTGGCATGGGCCCCGACCGACTCACGATGCTGCGTTATGGCGTCAATGATTTACGTTTGTTTTTTGACGGCGACATTCGTTTCTTGTCGCAATTTATCTAAACACTATGCAATTCCCTGAATCCTGGTTGCGCGAATTTTGCAACCCGCCCTTGTCAACCACACAACTGGCTGAAACGCTCACCATGGCGGGGCTCGAAGTTGAAGAGCTCAAGCCCGTTGCACCGCCATTTAACAACATCGTCGTGGGCGAAATTGTGGAAGCGGTTCAGCACCCCAATGCGGATCGTCTGCGCGTGTGCAAGGTTGATGTTGGGCAAGCTGAGCTGCTCAATATCGTTTGTGGCGCGCCCAATGCCCGTGCCGGCATCAAAGTGCCTTGCGCCCTGGTGGGTGCCGAGTTGCCTCCAGGCGAAGACGGTAAACCGTTCCTGATCAAAATCAGCAAGTTGCGTGGCGTCGAGAGCTGTGGCATGTTGTGCTCAGCCAGTGAGCTCCAACTCTCGAAAGATCACAACGGCTTGATGGAGCTCGGTGCTGCGGCAGTGCTGGGCCAAAATATTCGCCAGCATTTGAACCTGGACGATACCCTTTTCACCCTCAAACTCACGCCCAATCTGGCGCATTGCCTGAGCGTGTTCGGGGTGGCGCGTGAGGTCGCCGCCTTGACTGGTGCCCCTTTGACGTTGCCCAGCTTTCCCGTCGTCACGGTTGGCAGCTTCGATAAGTTACCGGTGCGAATCAGCGCACCAGATCTGTGTGGACGTTTCTCAGGGCGCATCATTCGTCACGTCAACACGCGCGCCAGGACGCCGCAGTGGATGGTGGATCGGCTGGCGCGCTGCGGCCAGCGCAGCGTCACCGCCTTGGTGGATATTTCAAACTATGTGATGTTCGAGCTGGGTCGCCCCTCGCATATTTTTGATCTGGACAAAATCCATGGCGGCCTGGACGTGCGCTGGGGCCACGCTGGCGAACAACTCAAGCTGCTCAACGGCACCACGGTGACGCTGGACGACAAGGTGGGCGTGATTGCGGATGACACCGAAGTGGAATCGCTGGCGGGCATCATGGGCGGCGATGCGACCGCCGTCTCTGACGATACCCGTCACATCTTTGTGGAAGCCGCCTTCTGGTGGCCCAAAGCCATCGCCGGGCGTTCACGTCACTTTAATTTCGCGACCGATGCCGGTCATCGTTTTGAGCGCGGCGTTGATTCGAATCAGACCGTCGAGCACCTTGAGCGCATCACGCAACTGATTATTGACATTTGCGGTACCAGCATAACTGTCTGTGGCCCGGTGGACGACCAGCAAGTGAACATGCCAGTGGCTGCGCCAGTCAAGCTGCGTGTGGCGCGTGCCAGCAAGATTCTCGGCATGGCGCTCACGCAAGCGCAATGTGTTGATGCATTGACGCGTTTGGGGCTGCCGGTCACGCCAGGCGATGGCGTTCTGACTGTCACGCCGCCGTCCTACCGTTTTGACCTGCAAATCGAAGAAGATCTGATCGAAGAAGTGGCGCGCATGGTGGGCTACAACAACTTGCCGCAGACGCCGCCTTTGGCACCCATTACCGCAAAAATCCGACCTGAGAGTGAGCGCAGTGCGTTTGCCTTGCGCCGCATGATTGCAGACTTGGGCTATCAGGAGACCATCAATTTCAGTTTCGTTGAAGAGCGCTGGGAGCATGAGCTTGGCGGTAACGCCAACCCGATCCGGCTGCTCAACCCGATCGCCAGCCAGATGAGTGTGCTGCGATCTTCTTTGCTTGGCTCCTTGCTACAAGTCCTGAAGTTCAACCTCGACCGCAAAGTCCAGCGCGTGCGCGTCTTTGAGATTGGCCGTGTCTTCTTGCGCGATGCCAGCGTCAAAAATACCGACACCACGGTGGATGGCTTTGATCAGCCCATGCGGGTGGCGGGTTTAGTGTGCGGCAGCACCGATATGCTGCAATGGGGGCGCAAAGAGAAGGACGCCGATTTCTTCGATGTCAAGGGCGACCTGGAGACCTTGCTGTCGCCGCGCCAGGCCACCTTTGTCGCCGCCGAGCATCCGGCCATGCACCCGGGGCGTTGTGCCAGTGTCTGGCTGGGTGGTGAGTCGATTGGTTTTGTCGGGGAACTCCATCCCAAGTGGTGCCAGGGCTACGGCCTGGCGCAGGCACCGGTCATGTTTGAGATCGAACTGGATGCGCTGTTGCAGCGCGAGGTCAGCGTGTTTAAAGCCGTGGCCAAACAACAAGCCGTGGCGCGTGACATCGCAGTGCTGGTCAATGAGACGGTTACGCATGACGCATTGATGGACGTTGTTTGGGCCGCTCCCGCAGCCGACTTGCTGCGCAGTGCGACTTTGTTTGACATTTATCGCGCGCAGGCGGCGAAAGGTCCGGATGCTGCGCTTGTGCCAAGTCAGGAAAAAAGCATGGCACTGCGCCTGACACTCAACAGCGACGATGTCAGTCTGACCGAAGATCAAATCGACACCACAGTGCAAGCGGTGGTCAATTCTCTGGCGAGCACCTTGGGTGCCCGTCAGCGTACCTGATTGTTTACCGGCGGTTTGAGCAAGAAACGAGGACTCTATGGACATTGCGGTTGAAAGTCTTGAAATCCCTGCGCTGACCAAGGCGCAGCTGGCAGAACTTCTGTTTGAGAAAATTGGTTTGAACAAGCGCGAATCAAAGGAAATGATTGACGCCTTTTTTGATCTTGTTGCCGACAGCCTGGTCAGTGGCGTTGATGTCAAATTGTCAGGTTTTGGCAATTTTCAAATTCGCACCAAGGCTCCGCGGCCAGGGCGCAACCCCCGAACTGGCGAAGCTATTCCGATCGAGTCGCGCAGGGTGGTAACTTTTCATGCCAGCCACAAACTCAAAGAACAAATTCAACATGAAGGTCATGCATTTTCATTGACTTAATGCCGGTTTTTGTGTTCAACGTCAAAAGTATCAAAACGTTTCTTTACATAGCGTAGCAACTTGGAGTAACCTCCAAATCCTCTCTCTCACGGCTTTGATTTAAATGGAGAACCCCCTCCCTGGCATTCCTGCTAAACGCTATTTCACGATCGGTGAAGTTGCTGATTTGTGCGGTGTCAAACCTCATGTGCTACGGTATTGGGAGCAGGAATTTACGCAATTGCGACCGATGAAGCGGCGCGGCAATCGGCGTTACTACCAGCATCACGAGGTGTTGATGATTCGCCGTATTCGCGATTTGCTTTATGAACAGGGTTTCACCATCATTGGTGCTCGCAACAAAATGCAGGAATTCCTGCAGGCTGAACACGACAAAAAACACAATGGCGAGATGCTGCTTGAAGGTGTCGAAGTCATCGAGATCAGCGATCCTGTGTTGACTAATTTGAGAGATAGCCAGCCCATCTCAGCCTTTAATAGTGAACCCGTTTTTTTGCGGCAGGAACTGCTTGATATTCGTGATCTCTTGTATATAGCAGCCTGAAATTTTCAAGGGCAACCGGTTATACTTGTTACCAGTTTCGGTGTGTGGCGCAGCCTGGTAGCGCACTTGCATGGGGTGCAAGGGGTCGAAGGTTCGAATCCTTTCACACCGACCAGGAGACAGTACAAAGGCCGTTAACAAGCTAAAGTTAACGGCCTTTTTTATTGGTATTTCAAGCAAAATAAACAAATTAGCTATCGGCAGAAAATCAATGCTTAAGACCTCTGATCGTCCCCAGCCAGTGTCCCGTCAGGATTTTCGGGTATTTCGTGAGATTAGCACCCGCTGGATAGACAACGACGCCTATGGACACATCAACAACGTGATCTATTACAGCTGGTTTGACACGGCGGTCAACGCCTATCTGATCGAACAGGGTGCGCTTGACATTGAAAGCAGCCAGACCATTGGCTTGGTGGTTGAAACCCACTGCAACTACTTTGCGCCTCTGTCTTTTCCGCAGACGGTCGAGGCCGGTCTTCGGGTTGCCCAGCTGGGTGCCAGCAGTGTGCGCTATGAAATCGGTCTGTTTGCCAAAGGCGCGCCACTGACAGCGGCGAGCGGGCACTTTATCCACGTCTATGTGGATAAACAAAGTCGCCGCCCGGTACCCTTGCCGCTCAATTTGAAAACTGTTCTGGAGAAACTGGCATGAGCTCAAATGATATCGAGGCGACGCGCTTGAATGCCGCTGTCGTGGACGCCGCCATCACATCGCGTCGGGCTACGCGAGCTTTCATCCAAGCGCCGGTACCGCGCCAGACAATCACCGATTTGCTGCAAGTGGCCAGCCGTGCGCCTTCGGGCAGCAACACCCAACCCTGGCAAGTCTATGTGTTGACCGGTGCCAGCCGTGCGGCTCTGGTGGCCAAGGTATGTGCCGCGCACGACGGGCTGCGTGCTGATCCGGCGCTGGCCAGCGAGTACCACGAGCAGTACGACTATTACCCCGAAAAATGGACCAGCCCCTACATTGATCGTCGCCGCGAGAACGGTTGGGGCCTGTATGGTTTGCTCGGCATCGGCAAGACTGAAAAGGACAAGATGCATGCTCAATTGCAACGCAATTACAAATTTTTCGATGCACCGGTCGGCCTGATGTTCACGGTTGATCGGGCCATGGGGCGGGGCTCGTTATTGGACTATGGCACCTTCTTGCAAAGCGTAATGCTGGCTGCGCGGGGCCGTGATCTGCACACCTGTCCGCAGCAGGCCTGGAACCTTTTCAATAAGATCATCCTGCCGCACATTGGTGCCGCTGCCAACGAGATGCTGGTCTGTGGCATGGCGCTGGGTTACGCCGATGAAAGTGCATTGGTCAACACTTTTCATACGCCGCGTGTGAGTGTGGACGAGTTCACGCATTGGTTTGATTGATTGCCGTGCTGTGCTCGCAGTGACGAGTTCATAAAGCAAGCAGATGACTTTCTTTGCGATTCAGTTTCTCAACGGCCTGAGCTACGCCACCACCTTGTTTTTGATGGCGGCGGGCTTGACCTTGATTTTTGGTGTGACTCGCATCGTCAATTTTGCTCATGGCAGTTTTTTCATGCTGGGGGCGCTGTTCACGGCGCATTGGGTGACAAACTGGTTCCCGGCCTGGGGTGAGAGTGCCTTCTTGTATGCGCTGGCAATGCTTATTGGTGCGGTTTGTGCCGGCTTGGTCGGGGCAGTGGCGGAATTTGTTTTGTTAAGGCGGCTCTACGCTGTTCCCGAGCTGTATCAATTAGTGGCCACTTTTGGGTTGAGCCTGGCACTCGCTGATGCCATGCGTTGGAGTTTTGGCCCGGGCGAGGTTTTTGCCCCGCGTTTCCCCGGGCTCGAGGGCTCGGTGGCGCTATGGGGCGAGTATTTTCCGCAGTATCAGTTGCTCACCATTGCGCTCGGGCCGCTGCTTTGGCTCGGCTTGCATCTGCTGCTGCATCGCACCGGGTTTGGCCAGCGGTTGCGCGCTGCCACGCAAGACCGCACCATGCTCGCTGCGCTCGGCGTTAACCCCAAACCGCTGATGCTAAGTGCGGTGGTGCTGGGTTGTTTGCTGGCGGGCTTGGGCGGTGCCTTGCAACTGCCGCGCGAACCGGCCAATTTACAGATGGATGTAAACATGGTAGTGGAGACTTTTGTGGTAGTGGTCACGGGTGGTCTGGGCAGCATTGCTGGCGCATTTTTTGCGGCGCTGCTGATCGGCTTGATTCACGTACTGGGCATCAGCCTGTTTCCGCAAGCAACTTTGATGTTGGTTTTTTTGACCATGGCCGTGGTGCTGGTATTGCGCCCCACGGGGCTATTGGGGCAGCCGCTGGAGCTGGGGCGCAAGGAAATCGCGCAAAAGTTTATTCTGACCTGGGTCAGGCAAACAGGTCGGCGAGAAAGTGCCTGGACAGCGCTGATTTTCATGGCAATTGCGGTGCTTGTTATCGGCGTCGGCCTGCTCGGGCCTTACTGGCAGTCGCTCGCTGCCGACGGACTGATCCTGTTGATCTTTGGCATCAGCCTGCAAGCCATGCTGGCGCTCGGTGGTCTGGTCAGTTTTGGTCATGCCGCATTTTTTGCGCTGGGTGCTTATGGGGCAGCTTTGGCGCACAGCGTGTGGGGGGCGTCGCTGCCGTTGGCGTTGTTGGCCGGTTGTACGTTGTCATTGGTGGTGGCAGGCGTGTTTGGAGCGCTGGTGGTGCGCAGCGGTGGGGTTTATCTGGCCATGCTGTCGCTGGCCCTGGCCCAGGTGGTCTGGGCATTAGCCAGTCAGTGGGTCGGTCTGACGGGGGGTGACAACGGCATCATCGGCCTGAATCTGGTGGCTTTCGAGAGCCGCACGGCGTTTTATTTCTTGCTGCTGGGCTTGGCATTGCTCAGTGTCTGGGCGCTCGGGCGCTTGAGTCAGTCCAGCCTGGGTGCTGCATTGCAGGCGGTACGCGATGCGCCACAGCGTTCTGCGGCCAGCGGCTTGCCTGTGAGCTGGATCAAATACCGCATTTTTGTGATGAGCGCTGTGCTGGCCGCTTTGGCCGGCGGTTTGTTTGCGGCGCACAAGGGGGCGGTGTTTCCCTCCAGTGCGGCGGTCTCTACCTCGCTCGATGCGCTGCTGGCGGTGCTGTTGGGCGGTATGCACCAACTCTGGGGCGTGGTGGTGGGCACCACGCTGTTGGTGTGGGCGCAGGCCGAGTTAGGCCGTGGTTTCGACTATTGGCGAGGTGTTCTGGGGTTGTTTGTGATGTTGATCATGGTGGCAGCACCGTCGGGTTTACTGGGCTTGCTGAAGGAGCCTGGAAAATCATGACGTTGCAGGTCAAAGGTCTGGTGAAGCAATTTGATGGTGTTCATGCGCTCCAGGGACTGAGTTTTGATCTTGGTGTGGGCGAGTGCGTGGCGTTGATTGGCCCCAATGGCGCCGGCAAATCGACTGCGTTTGCCTGCATCGCCGGGCAACAGCACTTGAACGGGGGCGAGGTCTGGTGGGCCGGTGAGCGCATCGATCATTTGAGTCCGGCGCAGCGACTCAGGCGTGGCGTGACGCGAACCTTTCAGGTGGCGCAAACCTTCGAGGCGCTCACGGTGCTCCAAAATGTGCAGTTGCTGCTGCAAGCGCCACTGGGGCTGGCGGCCTGGAATCGGCTTGATTCGATGCAACTCGACCCTGCCTGTGCATTGCTGGCGCAGGTCGGGCTCCAGTCTCTGGCTCATGCTGATGTGTTGGGCTTGCCCTACGGTGCCAAAAAGCGCCTGGAGCTGGCACTGGCGCTGGCCGGGGTGGCAGGAACGTCAGGCGCGCGGCTGCTGCTGCTGGACGAACCGGCCGCTGGCCTGGCCGGTGCCGAGCGTGCCGACCTGATGGAACTGGTGAAGTCGCTGGCGCATGGGCAAGCGGATGCCGACGACACGGCAACGGGTCTAGCCGTGCTCTACAGTGAACACAATATGGACGCTGTCTTTGGTGTGGCGGATCGGGTGCTGGTGCTGATGGAGGGGTCTTTGGCAGCGCAGGGGTCGTCGCACGAGATTGCCCACAACCAGGTGGTGCAGACGGGCTATCTTGGAATGGCTGGGGCGGCAGCTCTGTCGATGCGCCCACCGTCCAAAGGCAGCCCTCACCCCAACCCTCTCCCAGGGGGTGAGGGAGTCGACAGTCTGGCAGGCGTTCAACTACAACCCGTTCTGGCGGTCGAACACGTCAGCGTCTGGTATGGCGCGGCGCAGGCACTGTTTGACGTATCCTTGCAGGTGGGCCAGGGCGAACTGGTGGTACTGCAGGGTCTTAAC
Organism: Rhodoferax sp.; assembly: GCA_003133245.1. Lineage (GTDB taxonomy): Bacteria > Pseudomonadota > Gammaproteobacteria > Burkholderiales > Burkholderiaceae_C > Rhodoferax. The sequence continues at coordinate 43,629 of PKWM01000014.1, forward strand.
GGCGCTGGGAAATCGACATTGTTGCAAGCCATCATGGGCCTAAGCAACCGTGTCACGGGTGTGATAAATTATAAAAATCAGAACATTTCTGCATGGGAACCGTATCAAAGAGCGCAGGCCGGTTTGGGCTATGTGGCCGAAGATCGGCGCCTTTTTACTGACTTGACGGTGCTGGAGAACCTGCGGCTGGCAGCGCGCCGCCCTGGACCCGATCCGCTGCGGCAAGGGTCCGGGAGCGGCGCTGTGCTCGCCTACGACGTCAGCTTTGATGAGGCACGGGTGCTTGACCTGTTCCCGGCGCTCAAGCCCATGCTGCACCGCAGAGCCAGTCAAATGAGCGGCGGCGAGCAGCAGATGCTGGCGATCGCCCGCACTCTCATGACTTCGCCCTTTTTGCTACTGCTCGACGAACCCTGCGAAGGGATTGCACCGGTGCTGGTCGAGCGCATCGTGGCGGCACTGCTGGCACTGCAGGCACAGGGCATTTCTATACTGGCAGCCGAGCAGAACTCCCTGCTGGCCAGCCCAGCATCAAGGATTGTTACGCTGGTTGCCGGCCAATTTGACCTTAAACTCAACGCATGATCATCACCAGTTTGCTCGATACCGACCTCTACAAGTTCACCATGATGCAAGCGGTGTTGCACCAGTTTCCGGGTGCGCGGGTCGAATATAAGTTCAAGTGCCGTAACGCTGATCTTGATCCGGTCACCAGTCAAGCCAGACGACCGCTGGCTGCTTACGTCAACGAAATTCGCGCTGAGATCCGTACCCTGTGCAGCCTGCATTTTCAGGATGCCGAGCTGGCGTTTTTGCGAACGCTGCGCTTCATCAAAAGCGACTTTATCGATTTTTTGGGCTTGTTCAAGCTCAACGAGAAATACATCACGGTCAGTGCGCTGTCTTCGGGCGAGATCGACATTACTATTCGCGGTCCATGGCTGCACACCATTCTGTTTGAAATTCCGGTATTGGCCATCGTCAACGAGGTCTATTTCCGCAACACGCAAAAGCTGCCGGATTTGATCGAAGGTCGTAGACGCCTTGACATCAAGATTGGGCAACTGCGTTCAGCGGGTTTGAGTGATATCAAAATTGCCGATTACGGTACCCGGCGGCGTTTTTCGGTGGTCTGGCATGAAGAAATTTTGCGCGTACTGGTGGCCCGTCTTGGCACGGCGCAAAGCCCGGGGAATGCCGCTGGCGTGAGCGGCCAGCTGGCGGGCACCAGCAACGTGCTGTTTGCCATGAAGCTCGGCTTGACGCCGCTGGGAACGATGGCGCATGAATTCTTGCAAGCCTGTCAGGCGCTCGGGCCACGGCTGCGCGACAGCCAGATTTTTGGCTTTGAATCCTGGGCCAGGGAGTACCGCGGCGACCTTGGCATTGCCCTCAGCGATGTCTATGGCATGGGCGCTTTCCTGCGCGACTTTGACCTGTATTTTTGCAAGCTCTTTGACGGCACCCGGCACGACAGCGGCGACCCTTTTGCTTGGGGCGAACGCATGATTGCGCACTACCAACAGCACCGCGTCGATCCGCGCACCAAAACCCTGATCTTCAGCGACAGCCTGACGGTGCCGCGCATCATTGAGCTGTATCAGCAGTTCAAGGGGCGTTGCCAACTGGCTTTTGGCATTGGCACCAACCTGACCAACGACCTCGGTTATGAGCCGCTGCAAATCGTCATCAAGATGGTGCGCTGCAACGGCCAGCCGGTGGCCAAATTGTCAGATGCTCCGTCCAAAGATATGTGTGACGATGAAAAGTACGTGGCCTACCTGCGTCAGGTATTTGACATCACTCATACGGCATGATTTTGATCTTTCAGTCTTCCTTCGAGTTCCATCCCCCGAGGTACCACGTCCATGCTCATTGCATTTACCTTTCACATGCACCGGGTGGCGGAGGAAAGATTTACCCGCTGGCGGGATTGATACTTCCAGCCAATGCCACTTAACTGCTATAAGTTAACCGCAGCGTCACTCTAACAATAGACCGAGCCTGCGCGCCAGCCAAGCGGTGGTCGGAGCCTGAATCAGTATAGTCATGAGCACGGCAATGAATGTGACAGAGGCAATCATTTCTGCGCCCGGCGCTTTCAAGCCTAATAACAAGCCAGCCAGTGCTGCAGGGATGACTCCGGTTTCACGAGTCCAGCACATGAAAATCAGTTCGCGCAGTTCCCACTTAGTGCGACGATCTGGGCCGGCACAGGCAAATACAGCAAGTGGTCGGGCAACTAACATGAGTACACCTACTACGGCCCCTCCACTGATCAGATACTTGTTCATGAGCGAAAAATCGACTTGAGCGCCAAGCAGAATAAAGATAAACAAACGCATGATTAACGCAGTGGTCATTACGTATTCGTCCAACCGCTTTTCTTCACCTTCTTTCATTTTGAAGCCGAAGATGTCCTTGTTGCCGATGATGATGCCAAACACAAAAACGGCCATAAAGCCACTGGCCTGCATGCGATCGGCCGTCATATAAGCTCCCACCACCGCCATGAGAGTAACCAGCGGCGCATATTCCACCAGAAAGTCATATTTTTCATGGGCGATAACAAAAGCCGCTACATAGCCCGCAACGCCTCCGATGAGGAGGCCAATGCCAGCTTGGTGCAATAAATCCAAAGAGGCTTTACCGAGTGAAAACTCACTGGTACCCGTGGCGATGGCAAGGACTGTAAATGTAACGATGGCACCCATAGCATCGTTGAAAGCCGACTCGCTCATCACGGTTTGCGCAACGCGGTCTTTGATCGGAACTTGTTTGAAAATTGGAACTAACGTGGCCGGGTCAGTCGAAGCAAGTGTGGCTCCCAGCAGCAAGGCAACGATCATTGGTACGCCAAGAAAGTAATGCGCAGCGATGCCGGTGACGGCTGCGGTGATAAGTACGCCAGCCGTCGAAATTGCGAAGATAGTGATCCAAACTTCCTTGAGTACCGTTAACCGAAGCGACGCACCACCATCAAATAATATGTAGCTTGATCCAAAAATGAGGATGAATTGGTTAAGAGCGGAATCGGCTTTGACATTGACCAAACCAAGGAGTTCTGGGCCGACCAGTATGCCAACAATCAAAAATACGGCAACGTCTGGGATTTTTATTTTTTTGGCAATGAGTCCAGAAAACATGCCGCCAGCGAGAACGGTGCCAAAAGTTTGCAATATATGCTTTGCAGTTTCAATAGCAAGGGATGACTCCACGTTGTCTCCTAATTATTCGTATGTTGTGTAGCCAGTGGGTATGGTCAGCGAAGAGCGTGGGGATTGTAGTGTGGCTCATGGGTAGGTTGATTGGCAGTCGCGCCCTAATTTTTGGCCACTTGGGTGGAGATTTTCGATCCTAGTCACGTACACTGCGCTTTCTGGCTATTAACTTCAGACTAAAAGTCAATGTCGCCCCGCATAGCGGCCGATGCAGCTAAGACCCTATGATCATTCGCCCTAAAATACTCATTGCCCGCGCGGTGTTTCCGGAGATTGTTGCCAAACTGGCGAAGTACTTCGAGGTGACGCCGAACCAGGCCGATGAACTCTGGACACCGTCCCAGTTGATAGCGCAACTGCAAGGCATGCAGGGCGCTTTCACCATGGGTGGTGAGCGCATTGATGCGGCGTTGCTGGCAGCTTGCCCGGAGCTGAAAATCTGTGCCAACATGGCGGTCGGCTACAACAACTTCGACCTCGACGCCATGACCGCCGCCGGTGTGCTCGCCACCAACGCGCCCGATGTGCTGACCGAGACCACCGCTGATTTTGGCTTTGCCCTGCTGATGGCCACCGCCAGACGCATGGCCGAAGGTGAACGATTTTTGCGCGCCGGTCTTTGGACGCGCTGGAGCTACGACATGCTCGCCGGTGCCGACATTCATGGCAGCACGCTCGGGGTGATCGGCATGGGTCGCATCGGTCAGGGCATCGCCAGGCGCGGCGCGCACGGCTTTGGCATGAAGGTGATTTATCACAATCGTTCGCGCCTGGATGCTGCCACTGAGGCACAGTGCAAGGCCAGCTACGTCAGCAAAGAAGAACTGCTCAAGACGGCTGACCATATCATTCTGGTGTTGCCCTACTCGGCACAGGCGCATCACCTCATCGGCGCGGTCGAACTGGCACTGATGAAGCCGAGTGCCACGCTGGTCAACATTGCGCGCGGCGGCATCGTCGATGACGCTGCGCTGGCGGCTGCCCTGCGCAACAAAACCATTGCCGCCGCCGGGCTCGACGTGTTTGAAGGCGAGCCCAAAGTGAATCCTGAGTTGTTGACACTGCCAAACGTCGTGCTGACCCCCCATATCGCCAGCGCCACCCTCCCAACGCGCCTGGCCATGGCCAATTTGGCGGCCGATAACTTGATTGGGTATTTGATCAATAAAAGGCCGCTGACACCGCTAAATACGGTGCTTTGAACTTTCTCGGTTGACTGTAGATTTCAGAGCCTGCCAGGGCAGCAGACTGCCCAAACCAAGCGAAGTGAATTTTTCATGGTTTCTTCCGTGCGAAATCCCACCAAGGCAAAACTCGGCGCATCGAAAGAACCTCGCCGCTTTGCATGGCGGCGTAACCGGGGATGCGTGCCACCTGTGCTGCCCAAGTGGGCGTTCGCAGCAGTTGCAGCAGGGTCACGATGCCAGGTTGAGTCAGCGCGGACTTGAGGCATACCAGGTGATAGCGTTCATTGGCCAGAGGCACAAAATCGAGCCCTGCGTTGTGCGCGGCGGCTTCAATACCCAGACCGGCGTCACACTGACCGGCAGCCACAGCGTTGGCCACGGCGGCGTGCGAAGGTTCGGTGTGTTCATAGCCGTAGATGTCGGTCCTGGACAGAGCGTTTTGCGCCAACAATTCATCCAGCACCACGCGCGTGCCTGAACCCAGGCTGCGGTTGGCAAAACGCGCGTGACGGGTCGCCAAATCCTGCAGCGAATGCAGGCCCAGCGGATTATCCCTGGCCACCATCAGACCTTGGGTGCGCTGGGCAAAGCCGATGATCTTGTGCAGCCCGGGCTTAAGCAACGGTTTGTAGGTGTGTTCGGTGAGCGTTTTTTTACCGCTGCCAAGCAGCGTGTGAAACCCTGCCATGACGCAGCGGCCCTCGTTCAAGGCGCGAATCGCATCGACGCTGCCGGTGAAGCGGATGTCCAGATGCAGGCGACCCGGTTGCTGATTTGAAGCGTACTCGCGCAAGGTACTCAGCGCCGCGTCATGGCTGGCGTAGAACGTGACAACATGCACGCTTTCGTCAAAGGCCAGCGCAAAGCTGCGCTCCAGCTCAGCGCGCAGGGCTTCAATTTGCGGTGCCAGCCGGGCTTGCGCTTGCCGCTCGGCCCACATCAATTTGGTGCCAAACGGAGTCAGGCGCGCTGCCTGGCCTTTCTCCCAAATCACCAGTTCGTTGCCGAGCTCGTTTTCCCAGCGTTTGAGCTCGCCCCAGACGTGGCGATACGACAAGCCCAGCGCGCGCGCGCCGGCCGAGATGGAGCCCGCGCTGCTGACGGCTTGCAGCAGATCAATCAGCGGGTTGCGCACCAGCGCCGGACTGCTGTCACGCGAAAGGGTGTAGTGGAATTGGAGCCTATGCACAATGGTTCATATTGTCAGTGATTGGATTGCTGGCTACGATACATCAACTCCAACGCATCGCGATGACCTCATTTTCAGACAGTGCTGCCACCGCGCTGCAACTCATCACCAGCCTCGACCCGGAACTGCTCACCATTGTGGGCCGCTCTTTGTCTGTGAGCGCCAGCGCCTGTGTCTTGAGCTGTGGGCTGGGACTGGTGCTGGGCGCCTGGCTGGGCGTAGCGCGCTTTGCCGGGCGCGGCATCATTCTGACGCTGCTTAATACCTTGCTGGCTGTGCCCTCGGTGGTGGTGGGGCTGGTGATTTATTTATTGCTCTCACGCAGCGGGCCACTGGGCTATTTGGGCTGGTTGTTCAGCTTCAAGGCGATGGTGCTGGCGCAAGCCGTGCTGGTGCTGCCAGTTGTGACAGCGCTGACGCGGCAAGCGGTGGAGGACGCTGAAGGTCTGCATGGCGAGCAATTGCAGTCGCTTGGTGCGCGGCCCTTGATGCGCAGCTTGCTGCTGGCCTGGGATGAGCGTTATGCGCTGCTCACCGTGCTGATTGCATCCTTTGGCCGGGCCATTTCAGAAGTCGGTGCGGTGATGATTGTGGGCGGCAACATTGACGGTTTTACCCGTGTCATGACGACGGCCATCGCGCTCGAAACCAGCAAAGGCGATTTGCCGTTGGCGCTGGGCCTGGGTCTCATTTTGCTCGGTGTGGTGTTGTTTCTGAATGTGCTGATTGCGTTGATACGCCGTTGGCGTGAGGTGCATGAAACCGGCAACGTGAGTGCGTTGTCATTGGGAGGAGCAGTTTGAAAGCAGTCTTTGAACTGGCCGCAGCGAGTGTGCATTTTGGCCGTCCCAGCAGCGCCGTGCAGGCCCTGTCCGAGCTCACGCTGACGATTTATCCCGGCGAGCGCGTGGCGCTGGTGGGGGCCAACGGTTGTGGCAAGAGCACTTTGCTGCGCTTGTTGCACGGGCTGGCGAGCGCCACCGCAGGCCAAGTGCACTGTGCCGGTAATGTTCGTCAGGCAATGCTGTTTCAAAAGCCACACTTGATGCGCATGACGGTGCAAAGCAATATCGCCCTGGGTATTTGGCTGAGTGGCGCTGCGTGGCGTGATGCCAAGGTATCAGCGTTGGCGGCATTGGCGCGGGTGGGGCTGACTGAGCTGGCTGGGCGCAACGCTCGTCAGCTCTCGGGTGGTCAGCAGCAGCGCGTGGCGATGGCGCGAGCCTGGGCATTGCAGCCGCAGGTACTGCTGCTTGACGAGCCCACGGCCAGCCTCGACCCGCACGCCAAGCACGAAGTGGAAGCCTTGATTGCTGAATTCGCCCGTCAGAGCGACATGACGCTGGTCTTTGCCAGTCACAACCTCGGCCAGGTCAAGCGATTGGCGAGCCGGGTGATTTACCTGGAACATGGGCGCGTGCTGGCCGATTTGCCGGTCGATGATTTTTTTAGCGGGCCGTTGCTGCAACAGCAGTATCCGGCGGCCCATTTGTTTGTCAAAGGAGAACTTGTATGAAATCGTATGTGTCTTTTAAGCCTATAGCCCTGGTGCAAAAAGCGCTGGTTGCAACTGTTCTGATCGCGTCAGTGAGCTTGTCGGTAAGCGCCCAAACGCCATCGATTGTGGTGGCCTCCACTACCTCGACCGAGCAGTCGGGCCTGTTTCCATATCTGTTGCCGGCGTTCAAAAAAGCCAGCGGCATTGATGTGAAAGTGGTGGCGCTGGGCACCGGACAAGCGATTGACCTGGGCCGCAGGGGCGATGCCGACGTGCTGTTTGTGCATGACAAAGTAGCCGAAGAGAAAGTTGTGGCCGAGGGCTTTGCCGTCAAGCGCTTTGAGGTCATGTACAACGACTTTGTCGTGGTGGGTCCGGGCAGCGATCCAGTCAAAGTGGCGGGCAATGATGTGGTGGCAGCACTCAAAAAAATTGCCGCTGCCAATGCCGAATTCATTTCGCGCGGCGACAAAAGCGGCACTAACGAGGCTGAGTTGCGTTTCTGGAAAACAGCCAACCTGAGCAACCAGTACGGCACTGGCTACAAATCATGCGGCTGCGGCATGGGGCCGGCGCTGAACATGGCATCGAGCAGCAATGCTTATGTGTTGACCGATCGTGGCACCTGGCTCAACTTCAAAAACCGGGGTGAGCTCAAAGTGCTGGTCGAAGGTGATAAGCGCCTCTTCAACCAATATGGCGTGATGCTGGTCAACCCGGCCAAGCACCCCCAAGTGAAGGTCACAGAAGGTCAGAAGTTTATTGATTGGCTGATTTCGCCCGCCGGTCAGGGCGTGATTGCGAGCTACAAGATTGGCGGCGAGCAATTGTTTTTTCCGAACGCGGCCAAGTGAGTTGGAGTCTTGAAAGATGTTATGAAATTTCCGCTTCTGGCAGTTGCTGTTCTGACAATCACTGGTTGTGCCAACCTTGAAAAACCAGCGCCAGTGGCGGTTCTGGCAGCGGCTCCTGTTCAAGTGTTTGCAGCAGGCAGCCTGCGTGGTGCCATGACAGCCATCGCCAAAGACTATGAAGCCCAAACCGGCCAAAAAATTGCGCTGACTTTTGATGCCTCGGGGCTGTTGCGTGAGCAAATTGAAAAGGGTGCAGCGGCGCAGGTGTTCGCTTCGGCAGATACCGATCACCCGCAACGTCTGGCCAAGCAGGGCGGCTAGCAGGCACCCAGGATGTTTGTTCGCAACACCCTGTGCGCCCTGACAGGTGCCGACATCAATGCAAGCCCTGCCACCTTGCTCGATACCCTGTTGCGGCCTACGTTGCGTCTGGGCACATCGACACCCAAATCAGATCCTTCAGATGACTACACCTGGGAGATGTTTCACAAGGCTGAGGCCCTCAAACTTGGCGCTTACGCCACGCTTGATGCCAAGGCGCGCAAGCTGGTGGGCAAGGTCGATTCCCCCAAGCCGCCGCAGGGTCGTCTGGCCTATGCTTGGATCATGGACGAAGCTCAGTTGGATGTGTTTCTGACCTATTGCACCAACGCGGTGGCAGCGCAACAGGAGGTGCCACGTTTGAAAGTGGTGCAACTGCCACCCGAGTTGAAGGTTGGTGCGGCCTATGGTCTGACGCTGCGCACCGATGCGCCGAAGTCTGCCATTTCCTTTGCACAATCGCTACTGGCACCGTCTGCGCAGGCGGTCTTTCAGCGCTTTGGCTTTGGTCAGCCTTGAGCTCGGATTGTCGATGAGCGAGACGGTCGCATGGCTGGATGATGGAAGTCCGCACAGCCCGCGTTTCAGTGACCGATACCGCTCGCGCTCCGGTGGTCTGGCGCAGGCGCAGGCTGTTTTTCTCGCTGGTTGCGGCTTGCCCGAAGGCTGGCGTGGTATTACCCAATTTACCGTGCTGGAGACCGGCTTTGGCTTGGGTTTAAACTTTTTGACCACCTGGGCGGTGTGGGCGGCTGACGCACAGCGTTGCGACGTGCTGCATTTTGTATCGGTAGAAGCTTATCCGGTGGCAGCGATGGATATCGTTCGCAGCGCGCTGGCACCAGGCCCGTTCAAGATGGCCGACCAGCCCGAGGCCCCATTGGTCGAGGCTGATCTGCTGCAACGCTTGCCGGTGCTGGCTCGAGAACTCTCCCGGGTCTGGCGCGACCCGTCCCCCGGCCTGCATCGCTTTAATTTTGCCAATGGTCGTGTGCAGTTGACGCTGGCGGTGGGCGATGTTGCCGCCATGCTCAAGCGCCTGGCCGCTGAGGTCGGCGCTACCGGTCTGGCTGACGCGGTGTACCTGGACGGTTTCAGTCCGGCGCTCAATCCCGACATGTGGTCGCCCGACACCTTGCAGGCGGTCGCACAGCTGTGTCACCCGGGTACCAGACTGGCCAGCTACAGTGTGGCGCACAGTGTGCGCCAGAGTCTCACCGAACTTGGCTTCCGTGTTGAAAAACATCCGGGCCTGCCGCCCAAACGGCAGCGTCTGGAAGCGGTATTTTTGCCGACTTGAACTGATTTTCAGCTCACGGCGTCAGCATTTTGCCGCGTCAGCATGGACAAGGTATTGGCGATGGTTTTGCGCAGTTCGCGCCGGTCACAAATCAGGTCGATGGCACCTTTGGTTTGCAGGAACTCGGCTCGTTGAAAGCCTTCAGGCAGCGTCACGCGCATGGTGGACTCGATCACTCGCGGTCCTGCAAAACCGATCAACGCTTTCGGCTCGGCGATCACCACGTCACCCAAGAACGCAAAACCGGCGCTGACGCCGCCCATGGTCGGGTCGGTCAGGACGCTGATGAAGGGCAAGCCTTTTTTGGCCAGATGCGTCAACGCCGCATTGGTTTTGGCCATTTGCATCAGGCTCAGCAGGCCTTCCTGCATCCGGGCGCCACCGGTCGATGAGAAACACACAAAGGGCACCTTTTGTTCGATTGCGGTATGCACGCCGCGCACAAAACGTTCGCCCACCACCGATCCCATGCTGCCGCCCATGAATTCAAATTCAAAGCAGGCGGCGACGAGGCCGATGCTCAGGACGGCGCCGCCCATGACCACCAGCGCATCGGTCTCGCCGGTGTGTTCCATGGCTTCTTTCAGTCGCTCTGGGTATTTGCGGCTGTCCTTGAACTTGAGTACATCGACCGGCAACACTTCCTGCCCGATCTCGAAGCGCCCCTCGTTGTCCAGAAACACATTGAGCCGTTCACGCGCACCGATGCGATGATGATGATTGCAAGTCGGGCAGACGTTCTGGTTTTGCTCCAGATCGGTCTTGTAGAGCACGGAGTCGCAACTTGGACATTTGATCCATAAGCCTTCAGGCACACTGCGCCGGTCAGCCGGGTTGGTGTGAGCTATTTTTGGGGGCAGTAGTTTTTCGAGCCAGCTCATCTGTTTTCTCCGTTAATCAGAGGTAAGTGGGGTGAATTATGAATCCAGCGCAGTACGGATCTCACGCAGAAAATCCTGCGCCACGGCTGCAACATGCGAGCGCGATTGGTCGCCAATCAATTGAATGATTTTGCTCCCGATCACCACCGCATCAGCGACCTGGCTGATGGCGCGTGCGCTGGAGGCATCGCGGATGCCAAAACCGACACCGACTGGCACGCTCACGTACTGGCGAATGCGCGGCAGCATGGCCGCGACCGCGCCGGTGTCGAGCGTACCGGCGCCAGTGACCCCCTTGAGCGAGACGTAATAAACGTAGCCGCTGGCCAGCCGGGCGACTTGCTGCATGCGCGCATCGGTCGAGGTGGGTGCCAGTAAAAATATCAGATCCAGGCCAGCGTTTTTGAGTTCGGCGGCGAAGTCTTCGCATTCTTCGGGCGGGTAATCGACGATCAGGATGCCATCGACGCCAGCGCTGGCAGCATCAATGACAAAGGCGCTCTTGCCGTCATGCCGGTCATGCTTCTGGTTGTAGCGCTCCACCGGGTTGGCATAGCCCATCAGTACCACTGGCGTGCTGGCATCGGTTTGACGGAAAGCGCGCACCATGGCCAGTACCTGCACCAGGCCGATGCCAGCGGCGAGTGCCTGGTCACCGGCTTTTTGAATCACGGCGCCGTCGGCGCTGGGGTCGGAGAACGGAACGCCCAGCTCAATCACGTCGGCGCCGCCCGCAACAAAAGCACGCATCAGTTCCGGCGTGGCATCTGCAAACGGGAAGCCAGCGGTGACGAAAGGAATCAGCGCCTTGCGGCCCTGTGCCTTCAGGTTGGCAAAGGTTGTTGCGATGCGGTTCATTTCGACCTCTTCACAATTTGTTCAACAGCATCCGTCATGCTGCTGCCCTTGACCGCTTGGCCCTGGCAGCTCGGGCGGCAATAAAAATCGGCGTGCGAGAGGTCGGCAACGGTGCCGATGTCCTTGTCGCCCCGGCCTGACAAGTTGACCAGAATCGATTGATCGGCACGCATGGTCTTTGCCAGTTGCATGGCGTAGGCAACGGCATGGCTCGATTCCAGCGCCGGGATGATGCCCTCGGTGCGGCACAGGTAATGAAAGGCGCCCAGCGCCTCCTGGTCGGTGATGCCGACGTAGTGGGTGCGACCGATGTCGTGGAGGTAGGCGTGCTCGGGGCCAACACCGGGGTAGTCCAGACCAGCGCTGATGCTGTGGGTTTCGGTAATCTGGCCGTTGTCGTCTTGCAGCACATAGGTGCGGTTGCCGTGCAGTACGCCGGGGCTGCCGCGCTGGATCGAGGCCGAATGCTTGCCGCTGTCCAGGCCTTCGCCAGCCGCCTCGACGCCGATCAGACGGGTCGCTTCGTGCTCAATGTAAGGATAAAAAATGCCCATCGCGTTGGAGCCGCCACCGACGCAGGCCACCACCACGTCGGGCTGCCCAGTTTTGCAATGTGCATCGTGCAGCATCTCGGGCATTTGCAGCAGGCATTCCTTGCCGATCACGCTTTGAAAATCGCGCACCATCATCGGGTAGGGGTGCGGGCCGGCCACCGTGCCGATGATGTAGAAGGTGTTATCGACATTGGCAACCCAGTCGCGCATGGCTTCGTTCAGGGCGTCCTTGAGGGTGCGGCTGCCGGACTCCACCGGCACCACGCTGGCGCCGAGCAGTTTCATGCGATAGACATTGGGGCTCTGGCGCTTGATGTCTTCGCTGCCCATATAGACCACGCATTCGATCCCGTAACGGGCGCAGATGGTCGCAGTGGCGACGCCGTGCTGACCGGCGCCGGTTTCAGCGATCACGCGTGTTTTGCCCATGCGCCGCGCCAGCATGGCCTGGCCGATGGTGTTGTTGATCTTGTGCGCGCCGGTGTGGTTCAGGTCTTCGCGCTTGAGAAAGATTTGCGCGCCGCCCATTTCGCTGCTCATGCGCACCGCGTGATAGATCGGCGAAGGGCGACCGACAAAGTGCGTCATCTCGTAGTTGAATTCGGTGACAAACGCGGGGTCATGCTGGTAGCGGGCGTAGGCGTCTTTGAGCTCGTTGATAGCGTGCGTCAGCGTCTCGGCGGCAAAACTGCCGCCATAGATGCCAAAGTGACCGCGCGCGTCGGGTTGAAGGTAATGATTCATAGTTGATCCGCGGCCCTCACGGCAGCGACAAATTGTTTGATTTTTTCGGGGTCTTTGATGCCTTGATGGCCAGGGCCTGACACCTCCACCCCCGAACTCACGTCCACCGCCAGCGTTTTACAACGCGAGCGTATCTGCAAAATGCCATCGGCGACATTGGCAGCGTTGAGCCCACCACTCAAGACGAGGTGAGCGTTGACGTTTGGAGGTAGCAGTGACCAATTGAAAGTTTGCCCGCCACCGCCGTAGCCGTCAACTTGGGCATCGAGCAAAATGGCTTGGGCTTGTGAGTAATGAGACGCGAATTCTACGAGATCGAAGTGGCGTGCGTCGTCCCCCAGCGGAATGCGAGCGGCGCGCAAAAATGGCCGAGCACCGTAACCTGTGGTCAGCAGGCACTGCTCAGGCGTTTCGTCGCCATGAAATTGAATGACTGCAGTTGCGATGCTGGCGCAAGCGGCAATGATATTGGCGCCACTTTCATTGACGAACAGCAACACCGGTGTAACAAAGGGCGGCAGCCGTCGCGCCAGCTCGGCCGCTCTTTGCGGCGACACATAACGCGGGCTTTTTGGATACAACACAAAGCCGACGGCATCAGCCCCGGCAGCCACGGCCGCATCGACATCTCGTTCCCGGGTCAAGCCGCAAATCTTGATCCGGGTGCGTGGGGCGAATATTGCTGTCATGGCAGTCCATCATAAGCCGATGTGTTATCGGGCAAACCCCAGTGCGCTGCGTATCGAGGCCCAAGAAAATACAGGCCGTCGGGTGAAAAGGTCGGTGCGCCGGCATCCCGGTCGCGCGCCAGCAGCACATCGCGTACCCAATCGGGCGGTTGCTTGTGCTGGCCCACCACAATCAGGCAACCCATCAGGTTGCGGATCATGTGGTGCAAAAACGCATTGGCTTCAAACTCAAAGCGCCAGTAAGCACCTCGTTTGGAAATATCAACGCGTTGAAGTATTTTGGTGGGCGACAAAGCCTGGCAGGCGGAGGCTCTGAACGAGGTGAAGTCATGCTCGCCGAGCAGGTGCTCGCCAGCCTGCTGCATTGCCTTCAAATCGAGCGGCTTGAAAACCCAGCCGACCCGGCCGTGATCGACGCTCGGGCGCACCGGGGACTCCAGCAATATATAAGCATAGCGGCGTGACCGCGCACTGGCACGGCAATGGAACGCAGGGGGCACCGGCTGGGCCCATTGCACTGCGATGTCACGCGGCAAATAAGCGTTGGTTCCGCGCACCCAGGAGAAGGGCGCGCGCTCCAGCGAGGTGTCAAAATGAACCACTTGCATCAGCGCATGAACACCGGCATCGGTGCGACCGGCACATAGTGTTGAGACCCTTTGCGCGGCAAACTTGCCCAAAGCCAGTTCAAGCTGATCCTGCACGGTTTGCCGTGACAACTGACTTTGCCAACCTTGGTAGGCCTGGCCGTTGTAACTGATGCCCAGAGCCAAGCGCACGCTGCAAACCCGATGGTTTAAAGACTGCTCAGCGCGTTTTGCGCCTTGATTTTTATGTCGCCCGAGGCCTCGGCGATGACTTCTTCGATCAGTACGCGTGCGCCCTCATCGTCGCCAAGGGAGCGGAACTCTTGCGCCAGTGCCAGCTTGGTTGCTAGCGCGTCTTCGGGTTCGTTCGGCACCGCAGCGCCGGTCTTGAGTGGGAGATCCAAATCAAGCGACAAGGAACCCAAATCAAACTCAAGCAGGCTTAGGTCAGGGCTCGCCGGTGCCGCCATGGGCGCTGGCTCCAAAGGAAGCTCCGCGTCATGTGTAAATTCCAAGTTCGGCTCGGGTGCTGGTGTTGAGTCGGCCAGGGTTTCGTGGCTGTCCGATTTTTCGTGCAATGAAAAGTCGAGGTCCAAGTCAAGATCCATCGGCACAGGCAGCGCTGGCGCGATAAGTTGGGTCGCTAACGAATCAGCACTCTCTGTGGATGGTTCAGTGTTGTACTCGGAAGTTGGCGGCAAAGGTGCCTCAATTGGGCTGGTCGGCTGACCGCCGGGTTGGTAGAAAGGGTTATCCGGGTCAATGCTCAAACCAAGTTCACAAATGCGCTGCCAGTCTGGACCTTCGCCCCGGGTTATTTTGAAAGTCTGGGCGGCAATCTCGCCAAAGCCATGGGCATCGCGTCGCTTGGTGAAAATTTCAAGCAATTTGTGATGAATTGCGATCCGTTCAGGGTTGCTGCGCAGCGCGTCCTTGAGAATTTCTTCAGCCTGCAAATCACGGCCATAAGCCAGGTAGACATTGGCTTCGGCGACCGGATCAACCCCATCCGTGGCAGCAGGCTGGCTGGGTGAAGGTAAGCCGGTTGCCGGACTCTCATTGGTATCGATACTTTTGCCGCCACTGGCGGCAAAGAAAGAGTCGGGTTGCACGTGGCCCTCCAGGAAGGAGACGTTATGCGGGGCGGTGTTTTTGCGTTGGCGGGCTCGGTAAAAGCCCAGGCCTGCCAGCAGAACGATCAAGCCCACGGCACCCGCTGGCATCAAGGGATTTTCAGTGAGTTCATGGATCAGGCTGGGTTCAGATTGCAGCACATCTGACTGCGGTTTGACGATTGGCGATGCAGCGAGCTTGGGGGTGGAGGCGGTTTCGACAATTGGACTGGCCGACGTTGCGGCGGAGGCTCTCAGGACGGGCGCGACGACGCTCGATGACGAGCCTAGCTGATTCAGATCACTGATGTTTTTGGCGATTTCAGCCGCCCGTTGGGCCGCTACTTTTGCACTTTGTTCTTGGGCGAGCTGATCTTCAGTCTGCTTGCCCGGGCTGGCAGCTTTTGATAGTGTCAGCTTGTCGGTGGTGGTGCGGGGTTTCTGCTCTTGCAAACTGGCTTGAACTTTACCGCTGGTTTTACGGTCGGCGGTGTCGACTTGAGCGGGCCGTGTGTTGTCAGCAAGCTTTCTTCGAAAATCGTTAAAGTCCTTGCTTTGCGCAAAAATAATTTGCGTTGCCTCGGCGTCGGGTATGGCACCGGCTTGTTCTGCCGTTGGTATGCTGATGACCGTGCCCGCCTTGATGCGATTGACGTTATGGTCAATAAATTCATCAGGATTGGCGCGCAGCAGCGCCACCAGCATTTGATCAAGCGAGATGCCGGTGGGTTTGTTTGCTACAGCAATTTTGCTGGCCGCGTCGCCAGATTTAACGCTGACTTGCTTGGCCTTAGGAATTACCGATGGGTCGAGCGTCGGCCGAATCGGCGCTTTGGCCGTGCGTTGGCGTGCTGGTACGTCTGGTGTTGTCACTCGCGACGGCGCTGTAGTGGGCGGAGCCGTTGCCACTGGCGGCGGTGAAACCGGTCGACCAAGTACTGGTTGAACCGGGATTTGGGGCAGGCTGGGTTCGACTGGTGTCAGCAGCGTTCCTTGGTGCAGACTGGGGGGGTCAAGCAACAGGGTGTAATCGCGAACCAGGCGACCACTAGCCCAATTGACCTCGAGGATCAGATCCACAAACGGGTCGTTGATGGGTCGATCGCTGCTCAGCCGTATGAAGACGCGCCCGTTTGCGCGTTTTTGCAACGCTGCTTGCAGGCCCGCCAGGGTCGGGTTGTAGTCCAGACCTGAAGAGCGATAAGCTTCCGGCAAGGCCACTGATACCTTCAACGAAGCGGTTTCTTCGGCATTGATATTGGGCACCTCTATTTCCGCGCGCAACGGTTCGCCCAAGGCGGACTGGACAATGATGCGTCCGAGCGATAGCGCCGCCGCACTTGATCCTGAGAGGCCAAAAAATGCGACAGTGGCAACTGCCACTACGATTTTTTGCAAGCGATAGGATTTGGCATTCAATTTATGGACTCCGGTGGGCGGCGACTGAAAAACTACCATAACATCAATGTCCTGGACTGACAAGCTAGCAAGATCTCCCGGCTTGGCTCAAACTGCCCAGTCTAATGTTGTCATGCCGCCAGCAAAATGCGCAGCATGCGCCGCAGTGGTTCGGCAGCACCCCACAAGAGCTGATCACCCACGGTGAAGGCGCCAACGTATTGCTCGCCCATGGCCAGCTTGCGGATGCGCCCCACCGCAATGTCCAATGTGCCGGTCACCGCCACCGGTGTCAGATTACGCATACTGGCTTCGCGATTGTTGGGAACCACTTTGACCCAGGCGTTATCAGCTGCGATCAGAGCTTCGAGATCGGCGCTGGCCACATTTTTCTTCAACTTGAAGGTCAAGGCCTGGCTATGGCAGCGCATGGCGCCCACGCGCACACAAAAGCCATCGACCGGTGTTTCAGCGGTGCCAAAGGCTGCGCCCTGGCCCAAAATCTTGTTGGTCTCGGCGCTACCTTTCCATTCCTCGCGGCTCATACCCCAGCCGCTCTCGTCGCTCTGCTTGCCAAGCCCAAGATCTTTGTCGATCCAGGGAATCAAATTGCCGCCCAGCGGAACGCCAAAATTGGTAGTTTGAGCAGCGGTCAAGGTTTTTTGCTTTGCCAGAACTTTGCGATCAATCTCCAGAATGGCTGACTTGGGATCGTCGAGCAGACCTTTGACCTCGGCGTTCAATGTGCCGAATTGCGTCAATAATTCGCGCATGTGCTGGGCACCACCGCCACTGGCGGCCTGGTAAGTCATGCTGGTCATCCACTCGACCAGGCCCGCTTTGTACAGAGCGCCTACGCCCATCAGCATGCAGCTCACAGTGCAGTTGCCACCAATCCAGTTTTTGCCGCCTTTGCCAAGGGCATTCTGGATGACTGGCAGATTGACCGGGTCGAGGATGATGATGGCGTCGTTTTTCATGCGCAGGGTGGATGCGGCGTCAATCCAGTGACCGCTCCAGCCTGCGGAGCGCAGCTTGGGAAATACTTCCGAAGTGTAGTCACCACCCTGGGCGCTAATGATGATGTCACATTTTTTGAGTGCGGCAATGTCAAATGCGTCTTTCAAGGTAGTTTCGTTTTTTGCCTGCGCCGGGGCTTTGCCGCCGGCATTCGAAGTTGAAAAGAACACCGGTTCGATCAAGTCGAAGTCGCCTTCGGCTTGCATCCGGTCGAGCAAGACCGAGCCCACCATGCCACGCCAGCCGACCAGACCGACCAAATTTCCTATCTTCATCACAAAACCTCTCTCAATCGTAGTCAAAAAAACTGTTGCTCAAGACTGAGCCTTGAGTACTGCCACCACCGCATCGCCCATGGCCACGGTACCGACCTGGTGGGTGCCTTCACTGAAAATGTCCGCAGTTCGATAGCCCTGTGTCAAAACGGTTTTAACCGCGACCTCAATACGCTCTGCCGCTACCTCCTGCTTGAGGCTAAAGCGCAGCATCATGGCGGCGCTCAAAATGGTGGCCAACGGGTTGGCAATGCCTTTGCCAGCGATGTCGGGCGCGCTGCCGTGGCTGGGCTCATACAAGCCCTGGTTGGTGGCATTCAAACTGGCCGAAGGCAGCATGCCAATGGAGCCAGTCAGCATGGACGCTTCATCGCTCAGAATGTCGCCAAACAGGTTGCCGGTGACGACCACATCAAATTTCTTGGGTGCCCGTACCAGTTGCATGGCGGCGTTGTCCACGTACATGTGATCGAGCGTGACGTCGGTGTATTGCTGGCTGACTTCAATGACAATGTCGCGCCAGAATTGCGAGGTTTCCAGCACATTGGCTTTGTCAACGCTGGTCACGCGTTTGGCACGCTTGCGGGCTGCCTGAAAAGCCACGTGCGCGATCCGCTCGATCTCGGGGTGGGCGTAGCGCATGGTATCAAACGCTTCCTCGGTACCGGGGAAGTTTCCGTCGCTGGCAACGCGGCGTCCGCGCGGCTGGCCAAAGTAAATGTCGCCGGTCAATTCGCGAATGATCAAAATGTCCAGGCCGGCGATAAGTTCCGGCTTCAGGCTCGACGCGCCCACCAATTGCGGGTAGCAGATGGCCGGACGAAAGTTGGCAAACAGCCCCAGGTTTTTGCGCAGACCCAAAATCGCTTGCTCCGGTCGGAGGTGACGATCAAGCTGGTCAAATTTCCAGTCGCCAACGGCACCAAACAAAACGGCATCGGCTTCTTTGGCCAGCTTGAGGGTGGCCTCGGGCAGCGGGTGGCCGTAGGCTTCATAGGCGGCACCGCCGACCAGGGCGGTTTCCATTTCAAACTTCAGGTCCAGCGTGTTCAAAACCTTGATCGCTTCCGCGACAATTTCGGTACCGATGCCATCACCGGGCAATACTGCTATTTTCATAATGATTTCTGTTGGCTATTATTGAAAGTTGCGAAATTCACGATAACGTTATGCTTCGGGCGTGGGTGGGCCGAAGGCGGCGCAGCGGGTGGCTCCGCGAATGTCCCCCGGCCTGCGGCCTCCTCCTTGATTTCGCTACGCCACCCACCGCGCTGCCTTCGGCAAGCAGCATTGGCAGTTTGCGCAGGACGCACACCAACCCTACTTGCAGGATCAGGCTGGTGGGGTGCTCAGCGCAGCGGCATAAAGGCGGAGGCCAAAGGCCGGGGGACAGCCGCAGCGCTGAGTGCCCCAGCGGCCTGATCCTCACCGCATGCCGGGCGGGGTTTGGCATGTCATCATTTTGGAAAAGAGCCATAAATAAGTCACTAGTTACACCAGCAGCGTATGGGCCAACCAGGGTTTTTCGGCCAGGCGCTGGGCTTCGAAGGCTCTTATTTTGTCGGCATGACGTAGAGTCAGGCCGATCTCGTCGAGCCCCCCCAGCAGACAGTATTTGCGAAATGCCTGCACCTCAAAAGACCATTCCTCGCCATCCGGTTTAACGACGACCTGGCGTTCCAGGTCGATCGTGAGTTGGTAGCCGGGGAAGGCGGCAAGCTCATCAAAGAGTTGACTGACTTGGGCCTCGCTGAGGCAAACGGGCAACAGGGCGTTTTTGAAACTGTTGTTGAAAAAAATATCGGCGTAGCTGGGTGCAATGATGGCACGAAAGCCAAATTGTTCGAGCGCCCAAGGAGCGTGTTCACGCGATGAACCGCAGCCAAAGTTTTTGCGCGCCAGCAGGATAGAGGCCCCTTGGTAGCGCGGCTGATTGAGGACAAAGTCAGGGTTCGGTTTACGACTTCCCGGGTCTTGCCCTGGAAAGCCAGGGTCAAGGTAGCGCCACGCATCAAACAGGTTTGGGCCAAAGCCGGTCTTGCGGATCGACTTGAGAAACTGCTTGGGAATGATGGCGTCGGTATCGACGTTTTCACGGTCTAGCGGGGCCACCAACCCTTTGTGAAGAATGAATTTCTGCATGTTCTGTTCCTGAAGTCGTCAGACCAATTTGCGGATGTCAACAAAATGACCGTAAATGGCCGCCGCGGCCGCCATCGCCGGACTGACCAGATGGGTGCGGCCGCCCGCACCTTGGCGTCCTTCAAAATTGCGGTTGCTGGTGGAGGCGCAGCGCTCGAGCGGCTCCAGCCGGTCAGCGTTCATCGCCAGGCACATGGAGCAGCCGGGCGAGCGCCACTCGAAACCTGCTGCCTTGAAAATTTCATGCAAACCTTCACGTTCGGCTTGTTCCTTGACCAAGCCCGAGCCCGGCACCACCATGGCCAGCTTGACGTTCGCGGCAACTTTTTGACCCAGCTTCTTGACCAGCGTGGCAGCGTCGCGCAGATCTTCAATCCGGCTGTTGGTGCAGGAGCCGATGAAGACTTTATCCACATACAAATCACTCAGTGCTTTGCCTGGCACCAATCCCATGTAGTCGAGTGCGCGTTCGATGGCGCTGCGCTTGTTGGCATCTTTTTCTTTGTCAGGATCGGGTACACGACCGTCGATGCCCAACACCATTTCGGGCGAAGTACCCCAGGTGACCTGTGGCACGATCTGGCTGGCATCCATTTCAACCACGCTGTCAAATTTGGCGCCGTCATCGGAATGCAGTGTCTGCCAGTATGCTACCGCCTGCTCCCATTCGACGGCGGCCGCAGTGCCACTGGCCGCGTTGTGACCGGGTGCCAGCGGGCGGCCTTTGACGTAGGCGATGGTTTTTTCGTCCACCGCCACCAAGCCGGCACGCGCACCGGCTTCAATGGCCATGTTGCACACGGTCATGCGGCCCTCCATGCTCAAGGCGCGTAGGGCGGTGCCGCCAAATTCAATCGTGTAGCCGGTGCCGCCAGCAGTGCCGATCTTGCCGATGATGGCCAGCACCATGTCTTTTCCGCTACAGCCGCGGGGCAACGTGCCATCGACTCGAACCAGCATGTTTCTTGCCTTTTTCGCCAACAGCGTTTGGGTCGCCATGACGTGCTCCACTTCGCTGGTGCCAATGCCGTGAGCAAGAGCGCCAAAAGCGCCGTGGGTGGAGGTGTGTGAATCACCACAGACTACCGTCATACCCGGAAGTGTGGCACCCGTCTCCGGCCCGATGACGTGAACGATGCCCTGGCGCCTGGAGAGAAACGGGAAGTAGGCCGCTGAACCGAACTCCTGTAGATTCTTGTCCAGAGCTTGCACCTGTTCCTTGCTGGTTGGGTCGGTAATGCCGTCGTACCCAAGCTCCCAGCCGGTGGTGGGCGTGTTGTGATCAGCAGTGGCGACGATTGAGCTGACACGCCACAACTTGCGACCAGCTTGACGTAGTCCTTCAAAAGCTTGTGGGCTGGTGACTTCATGCACCAGATGGCGGTCGATGTAGAGGATGGCAGTGCCGTCTTCTTCACTGTAGATGACGTGCTCATCCCAGAGCTTGTCGTAGAGCGTGCGTGGAGCTTGAATATTTAGACTACCCATGTGGTTTTTCCTTGTCAATGGGTAATTTTAAACGGCACATCGCAGCGGGCGCTTGCGTTCTCAAACAAAACGCCCACCGATGTTGCCATCCGGCGGGCGTCAGAATGAAGCCGGACTTAGGTTTAACGCTTGGCAATCGGCAACACGTCACGTTGAACGTTGCCACTGAAGAGTTGACGCGGACGGCCAATTTTGTACTCGGGGTCGCTGATCATCTCGTTGAGTTGGGCAATCCAGCCGACTGTTCGTGCCAGCGCAAAGACGCCAGTGAACATGTTGACCGGGATGCCGATGGCGCGTTGCACGATGCCGGAGTAGAAATCGACATTCGGATAGAGCTTGCGTGAAACAAAATAATCATCTTCGAGCGCAATTTTCTCAAGCGCCATGGACAGTTTGAACAGGGGATCGTTCTCAAGCCCGAGGGCGCCCAAAACTTCTTTGCAGGTTTGCTGCATGAGCTTGGCGCGTGGGTCATAATTTTTATAGACCCGGTGTCCAAAGCCCATCAGCTTGACGCCGGAGTTCTTGTCCTTGACTTGTTCCATGAAATGACCAACCTTGGCAATGCCGCCCATTTTCTGGATTTCGCCCAGCATGTTCAGGCAAGCTTCATTGGCTCCCCCGTGCGCTGGGCCCCAGAGGCAGGCAACGCCAGCGGCGATGGCGGCAAACGGGTTGGTGCCGGAACTGCCGCACAGGCGCACGGTCGATGTCGAGGCGTTCTGTTCGTGATCGGCATGCAGAATAAAGATGCGATCCAGGGCACGTTCGATGACCGGGTTGACCTTGTAGTCTTCGCACGGTGTGGCAAACATCATGCGCATGAAGTTGCCCGCATAGCTCAGATTGTTTTGCGGGTACATGTAGGGTTGACCAACGCTGTACTTGTAGGCCATGGCTACCAGGGTTGGCATCTTGGCAATCAGCCGCAGCGCAGCTACTTCACGATGCTCTGGATTATTGATATCGGTGCTGTCATGATAAAACGCTGACAGGGCGCCGACCAGCCCGGTCATGATGGCCATGGGATGCGCGTCGCGGCGAAAACCGCGCAGGAAAAACTGCATCTGCTCGCTGACCATGGTGTGATTGGAAACGCGCGCGCTGAAGGCAGCCTTGGCTGCTGCGTTGGGGAGCTCTCCATACAGCAGCAAATGACAGGTTTCCATGAAATCGCATTGGGTTGCCAATTGCTCAATCGGGTACCCACGGTACAACAGCTCGCCCTTGTCGCCATCAATGTAGGTAATGGTCGATTGGCACGAAGCGGTGGATAAAAAACCTGGATCGTAAGTGAACATGCCCGACTGTGCGTACAGCTTTCGGATGTCAATAACGTCTGGTCCGACCGTACCCTGGTACACCGGCAAGTCGATATTAGGTGTGCCGTTACTAAACGACAGGGTGGCTTTGTTGTCAGCTAATTTCATTTTCTACCTTTCAACGGGTTTTTTTAACATACACAAAACTTCACGTACTTCAGCGCGATCAAGCTCAGTACTAATTTGCCCCAACGATTTACGGTTCAAATGCAAGTCCAGTAGATCGTTGTCGCCGAGTTCCATCAAGGCGCTCAAACTGTGCCCCTGTTTGATGGTCAGGCTCGACTCGAAGCGCTGAAAAAAACGATTGATAAATATGTCGTTCTCAAGTAAACCACGGCGGCAGCGCCATTTGAGTTTGCTCAGTGACCTTTGATCGATCAATTCGTTTTCTTGTAACACGGTGCTCAGTTCCAGGCCGGTTCAGAGGGCGCGACGAACCATCATTTCCTTGATCTTGCCAATCGCCTTGGTTGGGTTGAGTCCCTTAGGACAAACATCAACACAATTCATGATGCTGGTGCAACGGAACAGTCGATACGGGTCTTCCAGATTGTCGAGCCGCTCACTGGTGGCTTCGTCGCGACTGTCTGAAATGAAGCGGTAGGCTTGCAGCAAGCCAGCCGGACCGACGAATTTATCGGGGTTCCACCAAAAAACCGGGCAACTGGTGGAACAGCTGGCGCACAAAATGCATTCATACAAGCCGTTGAGTTCATCGCGCTCCTCGGGGCTTTGCAGGCGTTCTTTTTCCGGCGGCCGAGTCTCATTGATCAAATAGGGCTTGATTGAATGGTACTGCTTGAAGAACAAGGTCATATCGACAATCAAGTCGCGCACCACCGGCAGGCCCGGCAGCGGCTTGAGAACAATGGTGTCTGGCAAGGTCAGCATGTTGACCAGGCAGGCCAGACCGTTCTTGCCGTTGATGTTCATTGCGTCTGAGCCGCAGACACCCTCGCGGCAGGAACGCCGGTACGATAACGTGGGGTCGATCGCCTTTAGTTTCATCAAAACGTCGAGCAACATGCGCTCGCTGCCATCGAGTTCGACCTCGATGGTTTGCATATAAGGTTTGCTATCAGTATCTGGGTTGTAGCGATAAATTTTGAAAGTGCGTTTTGCCATGATTTGCTTTCTTGGTCAGTTGGGGACGAAGCTAAAGGTCTGTCCCGCATTTATCAAAATGTGCGGATTTTGGGTGGGATGGATGCTGCGGTCAATGGTTTGAGAACAACCGGTTTGTAACTGAGGCTGTTGGTTTCTCTGTCCCAGAGTGTGTGTTTGAGCCAGTTGACATCATCGCGCCCGAGTGGGCAGGTGGCATCATCGGCGGGACGGTCGTAGTCGAGCACGCTGTGCGCACCGCGACATTCGTGCCGTGCCGCTGCCGACACCATGGTGCTCTGCGCCACTTCGATCATGTTATCGACTTCGAGGGCTTCAATCCGGTCGGTGTTAAAGATCTTTGACTTGTCGGCCAGCGTGATGCCGCCAACGCGTTCGCGCAGTTTGGCGATTTTTTCCACACCCTCGTCCATGCTGGCCTGGGTGCGGAAAACACCGGCGTGCAACTGCATGGTGGCGCGGATATCATCAGCCACTTTTTGCGAGTACTCGCCTGAAGTGCTGGCATCGAGCCGGTTCAAGCGCTCCAGCGACGCGTCGGCAGCATCGGCTGGCAACGGCTTGTGATTCTTGTTCTTTTGGTTGGTTTCAATAATGTGGTTGCCTGCAGCGAAGCCGAACACAATGATGTCGAGCAATGAATTGCAGCCCAGTCGATTGGCACCATGGACGCTGACGCAAGCGCACTCGCCCACAGCATAAAGGCCGTTGACGACTTCGCTGACTCCGTTCTTGGGCGCCACTACTTGCCCGGTGATGCTGCTCGGTATGCCGCCCATCTGGTAGTGGTTGGTGGGCACGACCGGAATCGGCTGTTTGGTGATATCGACGTTGGCAAAGTTGTGACCGATCTCGAAGACAGAAGGCAAACGCAATTTGATTGTCTCAACCCCGAGGTGGGTCATGTCGAGGTTGATGTAATCCTTATTCGGACCGCAGCCTCGACCTTCCTTGATTTCCTGGTCCATGCAGCGAGAGACGAAGTCACGCGTGGCGAGGTCTTTGTACGCCGGTGCATAACGCTCCATGAAGCGTTCGCCGTTGCTGTTGCGCAAGATGGCACCTTCACCGCGACAGCCTTCGGTCAACAGCACGCCAGCGCCGTACACCCCCGTGGGGTGAAATTGCCAGAATTCCATGTCTTGCAACGGAATGCCCGCGCGCGCTGCCATGCCCAAACCGTCGCCGGTGTTGATATAGGCATTGGTGGAGGCGGCATAGATCCGTCCGGCACCGCCGGTGGCCAGCAGCACGGTCTTGGCTTCGAGAATGTGAACGTCTCCGGTTTCCATCTCCAGCGCGGTGACGCCGACCACGTCGCCGTCAGCGTCACGGATCAGATCAAGTGCCATCCACTCCACAAAGAAGTTGGTTTTGGATTTGATGTTCTGCTGGTACAGGGTGTGCAGCATGGCGTGGCCAGTGCGGTCAGCCGCAGCGCAGGCGCGTTGTACCGCTTTTTCGCCATGGTTGCTGGTGTGGCCGCCAAACGGGCGCTGGTAAATGGTGCCATCCGGGTTACGGTCAAACGGCATGCCATAGTGTTCGAGGTCATAGACCACTTTGGGCGCTTCACGGCACATGAATTCGATCGCGTCCTGGTCGCCGAGCCAGTCGCCGCCCTTGACGGTGTCGTAAAAGTGAAAGTCCCAGTTGTCTTCGTTCATGTTTGACAGCGAAGCCGCGATGCCGCCTTGCGCCGCCACGGTATGCGAACGAGTTGGGAAGACTTTGGAGAGCACCGCCACGTTCAGGCCGGCGTTGGCCAGCTGCAGCGAAGCGCTCATGCCGGAGCCGCCAGCACCGACGATAACGACATCAAATTTGCGCTTGGTAATTTTTGAAGTTGCAGTCATGATTTATATTGAGTCCTGGTTATTGGTTAGGCCAAGCGAAGGCTTGAGAACCATTTATAAGAATGTTTTGCACAGACGTTGGGTACCAGGGCCTTACAGACGCCACAGCACTTGAATACCCCAGCCAGCGCAGGCCACCAGCCAGACGATGGCAAAGACATCGAGGACAAAACGCACACCGTAGGGATGGACGTAGTCCATGAAGATGTTGCGCATTCCGACCCAAACGTGGTAGAGCAAGGCAATGATCACGGTGAATGTCAAGGCTTTCATCCATTGGGGTGAAAAGATGCCAGCCCAGAGTTCATAACCGACCGGGCCTTTGCTGAAAACAAGTTCAGCCAGAACCAGCACCGTGAAGAGGGCCATCAGGACTGCGGTGACGCGTTGAGAGAGCCAGTCGCGCATACCATAATGAGCACCAACAACGAGACGTTTGGAACCAAAATTGACAGACATGATGAGTTTCCTTTTCAGCAGGGGTCGGCGCTAAAAAGGCCTGACCCGCAAGATTTTTTATTAATAAAGGCCAAAAAGCTTGGCACCGAGAATCAGCGTTAAACCCAGAGTGAGAACCAGAACGACAACGGACGAAGATTTGCCGAACTCTTTGGTAGTACAGGTTTCATGGTGAGTGTCCATCCAGAGGTGGCGAAAACCGGCGAAAAAGTGGTGCAGATAGGCCCAGATCAGGCCTAGCGCCACCAGCTTCCAAAGTACGCCAGGGATACCCAGCATGCCCACGTTAAATGCGGACTTGAATTTTTCAAATGAGATTTCGGATGAAATAGAGTTGTCAAACATCCAGATGATGAAGGGCATCAAGAAAAACAGAATGGCACCGCTGACGCGGTGCATGCCGGATACGATGGATGCCAGTGGCCATCGGTAACTGATGAGATCGCCGCCATCAATGTTGTAGAACTCGGGGCTTTTTTTCGTTGCAGATTCAGACATGCTTTGCTTCCTTTGCTTTTAATAACTACTCGGCAACTGGCCGAGACTTAACAGCGAAACATTCTATTGCAATGCCTGGTCGAACCTGGATTAAGCTGAACAGAGCTTGATCTGTAACAAATAACATGCAATCGAGATTGGCCACGCCGGTGCAAGTTGTTGTGGTAGTAGTAATGAGCGCCGCTGTAGTAGTCGCACAGACGCTACTTGGCGGGCATGCAAATACTGGGGCAATGTGCATCCTCAAGCTCTTGTATGTGACATAAGTCACTTTGACGAATGAGGGTTTTCCAGAGTAAACTTGTCCGGCTTTCTGTGTGGTTCGGACAACTCGTTGGGGCCAGCAGCAACACCCATTTCACAACACTTCTGGAGAATTTACCATGAGCAAAAAGCCCGTCCGCGTAGCCGTTACCGGTGCCGCAGGTCAAATCGGTTACGCCATTCTGTTTCGCATCGCTGCGGGCGAAATGTTGGGCCAAGACCAACCCGTCATTTTGGAATTGTTGGAAGTTCCCATGGAGAAGCCCCAACAGGCTTTGCAGGGTGTGATGATGGAACTGCAAGACTGCGCTTTCCCGTTGCTGGTGGGTATGCAAGCGCACAGTGACCCGATGACTGCGTTCAAAGACGCTGACTATGCTTTGCTGATTGGTTCGCGTCCACGCGGCCCCGGCATGGAGCGGGCCGAATTGCTGGCTGTTAATGGCGCCATTTTCACGGCACAGGGCAAAGCGCTCAATGCGGTGGCCAGCCGCGACGTCAAGGTGCTGGTGGTGGGCAACCCGGCCAACACCAATGCGTATATTGCCATGAAGAGTGCGCCGGATCTGCCGCGCAAGAACTTCACTGCGATGCTGCGTCTGGACCACAACCGCGCCTTGAGCCAGTTGGCCAGCAAGACCGGCAAGGCCGTGGCTGATATTGAAAAAATGGCAGTCTGGGGCAACCACTCGCCCACCATGTACGCTGACTACCGTTTTGCCACCGTCAACGGTGCCAGCGTCAAGGACATGATCAACGATCAGGACTGGAACGCCAATACCTTTTTGCCGACCGTGGGCAAGCGCGGTGCGGCCATCATTGCCGCGCGTGGCGTCTCGTCGGCCGCTTCGGCTGCCAACGCGGCGCTCAACCACATGCACGACTGGGTGCTGGGTACCAACGGCAAGTGGGTCACCATGGGTATTGCATCGGATGGTCAGTATGGCATTCCCAAAGACACCATGTTTGGTTTCCCCGTCACCTGCTCAGGCGGTCAGTATAAAGTGGTGCAAGATTTGCCGATTGACGCGTTCAGTCAGGAATGCATCAACAAGACCCTCAAAGAGTTGCAAGACGAGCAAGCCGGTGTCGTGCATTTGTTGTAAAGCCTTGACCCGATGAATGGCGTTGTTGCGTTCTTTTTAGCGCAGCAACGCTGTGGCCTGACCGTCGGTTCGCGGGTCGTTTGAATCATTATTTTGGTGTTACGCCAATCACTGGGGTTACGAATGGTGAAAAAACTTCTTGCGTTGGTTTTATTGGCGGTACTTCCGATGGCACTGCTCGCGCAGACCACTGCGAAGGTCAGCCATAAGGCCAAGGTTTTAAGCAAGAGCCGGATTGAAGCCGAAACCCTGGCCAACCAAATGGCATCCGGCATCCGAGCTGCCGAAGCGGCGTTGACGCCTGCTGAATTGGCTATCGCGGAGCGGATTTATCGGGGCAGGTTCCCGTGCGAGCTGGGCGCATTCGTCACTTTGACGGCAGATGCCAGAACACCGGGCTATTTCGAGGTGCAGATAAAGAACGTCAAATACCGTATGTTCCCGGTGATCACCAGCACCGGCGCCATCCGGCTTGAAGACCATCAGGCCGGGGCAGTCTGGTTGCAATTGTCAAATAAGTCGATGTTGATGAATCAGAAACTTGGGCAACGGCTGGCCGATGAATGCATGAGTCCGGAGCAGGCCAAGGTGGCTCAGATGCTAATCAGCCATCCAGCGCCCAGCCTGCTTTGATGCTCCAAATCGGGTTGCCGAGAAATGGATCACTGATTGAGTCAGTTGACAGGCTCAAAATTTTTGTTGAATAAGAAGGAATAGACCATGTTGGAAATTTACCGGGCCCATGTCGCTGAGCGCGCCGCCCTCGGCATCCCGCCCTTACCGTTGTCTGCCAAACAGACCGGTGACCTCACGGAGTTGCTGAAAAACCCGCCTAAAGGCGAAGAGACGTTTTTGCTGGAACTGATGACGCACCGCGTGCCCGCTGGTGTCGATGATGCGGCCAAGGTCAAGGCCAGCTATCTGGCGGCTGTTGCGCATGGCACCGAAAAATGCGTGCTGATTTCCCGTGAAAAGGCCACAGAATTGCTGGGCACCATGCTCGGCGGCTACAACATCAGTGCGCTGGTTGATTTGCTTGATCGTCCGGCGGTGGCGCAAGTGGCGGCTGATGGGTTGAAGAAAACCCTGTTGATGTTCGATCAGTTCCATGATGTGCAGGAAAAGGCCGAAAAGGGCAACGTCCAGGCCAAAGCCGTTTTGCAAAGTTGGGCTGATGCCGAGTGGTTTACCTCGCGAGCCGAGGTGTCGAAATCAATCAAGCTGACGATTTTCAAAGTAGTCGGTGAAATCAATACCGATGATCTGTCTCCGGCTCCTGATGCCTTCAGTCGCCCCGATATCCCCTTGCATGCGCTGGCCATGCACAAAAATGCGCGGCCTGGCATCGTGCCAGAAGAAGACGGCAAGCGCGGCCCGGTCAAGTTTTTTGACCAACTCAAAGCCAAGGGAAATTTGGTCGCTTATGTGGGCGATGTAGTGGGCACCGGTTCCAGCCGCAAATCAGCCACCAACTCGGTGCTCTGGTTCACCGGTGAAGATATTCCGTTTGTACCTAACAAGCGCTTCGGCGGTGTTTGTCTGGGTGGCAAGATCGCCCCGATTTTTTACAACACGATGGAAGACTCGGGTGCGTTGCCGATTGAGCTCGACGTGAGCCAAATGAACATGGGAGACGTGATCGAACTGCGCCCCTATGAAGGCCAGGCTTTGAAAGATGGCAAAGTCATTGCCGAGTTCAAGCTCAAGAGCGACGTGTTGTTTGACGAAGTGCGCGCCGGCGGACGCATTCCGCTGATCATTGGCCGTGCTCTCACCGCCAAGGCGCGCGTGGCGTTGGGCTTGCCGGTCAGCACCTTGTTCCGCTTGCCTCAAAACCCGGTTGATACCCACAAAGGTTTCACGCTGGCACAAAAAATCGTCGGTCGGGCTTGTGGTTTTCCGGTGCTTGCTGGTAAACAGCAGGGCGTTCGCCCCGGTACCTATTGCGAGCCCAAAATGACCAGCGTTGGCTCGCAAGACACGACTGGCCCGATGACTCGTGACGAGTTGAAAGACCTGGCCTGCCTGGGTTTCAGTGCCGATTTGGTGATGCAGTCGTTTTGTCACACGGCGGCCTATCCGAAACCGGTCGATGTAAAAATGCACCACGAACTGCCCGCGTTCATGAACAACCGCGGTGGCATTGCGCTGCGCCCGGGCGACGGCATCATTCACTCTTGGCTGAACCGCATGTTGTTGCCCGATACCGTCGGCACCGGCGGCGACAGTCACACGCGGTTTCCCATCGGTATCAGTTTTCCGGCGGGTTCTGGTCTGGTTGCTTTTGGTGCCGCCACCGCCGTCATGCCGCTGGATATGCCAGAGAGCGTGCTGGTGCGCTTCAAAGGCAAAATGCAGCCTGGGATAACACTGCGCGATCTGGTCAACGCCATTCCCTTGTACGCAATCAAAGCCGGTTTGATGACGGTGGCAAAACAGGGCAAGAAGAACGTTTTTTCAGGTCGCATTCTGGAGATTGAAGGTCTGCCTGACCTCAAGGTGGAACAGGCGTTCGAGCTCAGCGATTCGTCAGCCGAACGCAGCGCCGGGGGTTGCACTGTGAGGCTTAACAAAGGGCCGGTTCAGGAGTACATCAACAGCAACATAACCCTATTGAAATGGATGATTGCGACGGGTTATCAGGATACCCGCACGATCAGCCGTCGGATCACGGCGATGCAAGCCTGGCTGGCCGATCCGCAACTGCTTGAGCCCGATGTCGATGCCGAATACGCTGCAGTCATCGAGATTGATCTGGCCGACATCCACGAGCCGATCCTGGCTTGTCCGAACGATCCGGATGATGTGAAGACCCTGAGCGAAGTGGCCGGTACAAAAATTGATGAAGTCTTCATCGGTTCTTGCATGACCAACATTGGTCACTTTCGCGCCGCCTCCAGGCTGCTGGAAAACAAGCACGATATTCCGGTCAAGTTGTGGGTGGCGCCACCGACCAAGATGGATGCGAGACAGCTCAGTGAAGAAGGCCATTACAACGTGCTGGGTTCGGCCGGTGCGCGCATTGAAATGCCGGGCTGTAGCTTGTGCATGGGCAATCAGGCGCAGGTGAAAGAGGGTGCCACCGTGTTTTCGACTTCCACGCGCAACTTTCCCAATCGCATGGGCAAGAACAGCAACGTGTATCTGGGCAGCGCGGAGTTGGCGGCAATCTGCTCCAAGCTGGGGCGCATCCCGACCAAAGCCGAGTACATGGCCGATATGGGGGTTTTGACGGCGGCGAGCAGCAAGGTTTACCAGTACCTCAATTTCGACAAGGTGCCAGACTACGTGGACGCGGCAGCGTCGGTGAAAGAGAGTGCCACCGCCTAGGGTTTTTTGCTTTGGGTTTGTTTAGCCCGTGTTCACCAACGACTGTGGCATCGAACTGCGATGCAGGGGGAGGGGTTGATGGGGATGTATTCGTTTTCATTTTGGCCCCCACCCATTCACCCCCGCCTTCTTCCCGCCCCGCCGGGCGGAAAGAAGGAGCCAACGGCCACATTTGGCCGCGAGTTTGAACGAAAAAAGTACACGCGCATAGGCCTGTTGAAAACGGAAATGGATTTTGGAATTGGAAATTCGGTTTTCGGTATTGGCGTTCTGGTTTCTACGCCGTAATGAGGAAGGCGAGTAGCGCAAGGTTTGGCGGCTCAGAGGCGCGTATGTTTGAGCGAAGCGAGTTTGCGCGCACCCCGGCAAACCTGAGCAACGCAGCTTACCGGCGAAGCCGGGCGACGAATTCGGCCCGCCTTCTCTTTGCTTACTTGCTCTTTGCGAAGCAAGAGAAAGTGATTCGGCCGCCGGGGCGAAACCCAGCTTGCCCGCGCTGGCAAACGCATAACCAGACAAGACAAATCCCATCGCATACCCGATAATTCGCGGCTATGAATTTTTTTGCGTCAGTCCCCCTATCCATGCAAACCGTGCTGTTGCTGGTCGGGAGCAACATATTCATGACCTTCGCCTGGTATGGCCACCTCAAAAACCTGGCGACGGCACCCTGGTACCTCGCAGTAATTGTGAGTTGGGGCATTGCGTTGTTTGAATACGCCTTGCAAGTGCCCGCTAACCGCATTGGTTTCCAGCAGGCGGGCTACTCGGTGGCGCAGCTCAAGATCGTGCAAGAGGTCATCACGCTTACGGTGTTCGTGCCATTTGCCATGCTATATCTCAAACAGCCCTTCAAACTGGACTATTTGTGGGCGGCACTGTGCATGGTGGGCGCGGTCTATTTCATTTTCCGCAGCTCTTGAGAATTTTCGGGAAGATTTGGCCTGGCACGAGCTAGAGATGCAGAGCATCCCTAGAGCCGCGGTTACACTTCGGACCCATACGAAAAAGTCAATTGACGAGAAATTATCACTTGGAGTGAACAATGCTGTTTGCCAAATTACTACCGCGTGACGGTAATTTTTTTGAAATGTTCAACCAGCACGCCGAACGGATTGTGGAGGCCGCCCACGCATTCTCCAAACTCGTGGCAAATTACAGTGATCCGCACCTGCGTCAAAAATACAATTCTGACGTTGACATCGCCGAACGCGCGGCCGACCGGGTGACACACGAAGTCAATAAAGGTATTCACAAGACCTTCATCACGCCAATTGATCGTGAGCAGATTCATTGCCTGATCAATACCATGGACGACATAGCTGACTTGATTCAGGACTCGGCCGAGACCATGGCACTGTATGACGTTCACCATATGACCGAGGATATTGTGCGGCTGACCGACGTCAGCGTGAAATGCTGCGAGCGGGTGCGCGATGCGGTGAAGATGTTGGCCAAAATTGCCGACCCGGCAACAGCAGAGGCAGCGCTGAAAACTTGTGAAGAAATCGATCAGCTTGAGTCGGACGCCGACCGCATCATGCGCAGCGCTATGAGCAAACTTTTTCGCCAGGAGCCGGATGTGCGGGAAGTGATTAAACTCAAGGCGATTTATGAATTGTTGGAAACCATCACTGACAAGTGCGAAGACGTTGCCAACGTGATCGAGGGCATCGTCCTCGAGAATTCCTGAGATCAATCTGCCATGGCATCGGTTCAGGTCGGGTTGTGGGTGGTTGTTTTGCTGGTGATACTCGCCGTTTTGTTCGATTTCATGAACGGCTTTCATGACGCCGCCAATTCAATTGCCACAGTGGTGTCCACCGGTGTGCTCAAGCCGGGGCAGGCCGTGCTTTTTGCTGCGGTGTTCAACTTTATCGCCGTTTTCGTTTTTCAGTTTAGCGTTGCAGCCACCATTGGCAAAGGGCTGGCAGATCCTGGTGTGATCGATGTACACATCGTTTTTGGCGCGCTCATCAGTGCCATTATCTGGAATTTCATCACTTGGTATTACGGCATTCCCAGTAGCTCGTCGCATGCATTGGTGGGTGGCATTGTGGGTGCGGTCTTGGTTAAAGCAGGAGCTTCATCACTGGTGTTTGCCAGCATCATGAAGACGGTCGTGTTCATCTTCGTGTCACCGTTGATGGGGTTCTTGCTCGGTTCCTTAATGCTGATCGTGGTTTCCTGGACCATGCGTCGGAGTACGCCCAATCGCGTTGACCGCTGGTTTCGTCACCTGCAGTTGGTGTCGGCGGGTGCCTACAGTCTGGGTCACGGCGGCAATGATGCACAAAAAACCATTGGCATCATCTGGATGCTGCTGATTGCCACCGGTTATACCGCGATCAGTGATAAATCACCGCCAACCTGGGTGGTGTTGACTTGTTACACGGCCATTGCCATGGGTACCATGTTCGGGGGCTGGCGGATCGTCAAGACCATGGGCCAACGGCTTACCAAGCTCAAACCAGTACACGGGTTTTGCGCTGAAACGGGCGGGGCCATAACGCTTTTCACTGCTGCGGTTTTGGGAATTCCAGTCTCCACCACCCATACCATTACCGGAGCCATTGTGGGCGTTGGTGCCACGCAGCGTGCCAGTGCCGTGCGCTGGGGTGTGGCCGGCAACATCATCTGGGCCTGGGTGCTCACGATTCCGGTTACCGCGTTGGTCGGGGCGATTGCTTACTGGGTTAGCCTGTTGATTTTTTAGAGTCCTGCGGCGCGCAGGTATCGGCCAGACCCAGGGGTTTGTCCATCATGACCACGTCTTGCCATCGATTAAATTTCCAGCCGCAGGATTCGAGAATGCCAACCAAGGAAAATCCGACCGACCGATGCAAACCAATAGAAGCGGTGTTGGCTGAATCACCAATGACTGCGATCAGTTTTCGCACACCAACTTTTTCTGCTTGAGTGGTGAGTTCCGCTAACAGCGCTCGGCCCAGCCCATGGCCAATCGCTTCAGGGGCCAGGTAGATTGAGTCTTCGGCCGAAAACCGATAGGCCGGACGCGGCTTGAACCAGTTGCAGTAGGCAAAGCCCAGTACCTTGTCGCCCTCGCTTGCTACCAAGTAGGGCAAACCTTTGGCGAGTACCTCGACGCGGCGGTTGGCCATTTCGCTCTCGGCGGGCGGTTCAAGCTCAAAAGTGCCAGCACCGTGTAACACATGATGGGCATAAATGGCGGTGATTGCCGGGAGATCTTCAGCACGACTGGGATGGATGATGGTCATATAAATAGGAAACGTTATAATGAAAAAATATTCAGCGTGTCGCTGGCCGGGTGGTCATGTTGCGTGTCTCAAATGCTGGATTAAATACTGAATTAAACGACGGAAATAAAACTCCGCCTCCCAAAGGATCAATTATGGTCGTCATTCGACTCGCCCGTGGCGGTGCAAAAGCACGCCCATTTTTTAACATTGTCGTTGCTGACAAGCGCACCCGTCGTGATGGCCGCTTTATTGAGCGTCTGGGTTTTTACAACCCGATCGCCACGACCAACGAAGAGAGCATCCGGATCGCTCAGGATCGCCTGACTTACTGGAGAAGCGTTGGTGCACAGGCATCGCCCACAGTGGAACGCCTGATCGATCAAGCGGCCAAAAAAGCGGCCTGATCTTCTTCGGTGATGATACCTGGCCTTGAAGCCGCCGAGCTGCCGACGGACGGCGTCGAAGTTGGGCGCATTGCAGATGCGTGGGGGCTCCAGGGCTGGTTTAAAGTCTTACCGCATAGCGCCAATCCTGCGGCGCTTTTTTCTTCCAAACGATGGTATTTGCTGCCCACAGAAAAAGGTCAAAAGACTTTTTCTGGGGTTGTCAAATTGGCCATCAAGGAAGCCAAGAATCACTCCGACACGGTAGTCGCTTGCGCCCACGCAGTTGATGATCGCAATTCCGCCGAGGCGTTGCGGGGTAGTCGCATTTTTATAGCGCGATCAAGTTTTCCAACGGCCGGTAAAGACGAGTACTACTGGGTTGATTTGATTGGCCTGGTGGTTGTTAATCGCGAGAGCGTTGAACTAGGAGTGGTCAGGGAACTGCTATCGACCGGGGCACAAACCGTGCTGGTGCTCGATTACGAACAGGATGGCAAGGCGCAGGAGCGGATGATTCCTTTTGTGTCGATCTACATTGACAAGGTTGATTTGCCCGCCCGACGCATTCTGGTGGACTGGCAAGCTGACTATTAAGCGTGATGCCATGCGTTTTGACGTTGTGACGCTCTTTCCTGAGTTGTTTGCGCCATTTTTGACCAGTGGCGTTACGCGACGCGCTTTTGAGTCAGGTCAGGTGGATGTCCGACTGACCAGTCTGCGCGATTTCGCCTCAGGCAATTACCGGCGGGTCGATGATCGGCCCTTTGGTGGTGGCCCAGGAATGGTCATGATGGCGGAGCCTTTGAGCCAATGCCTGAACAACATCCAGACGCAACGTGCTGACGCTGCCCCGGTATTACTTTTTTCCCCGGTAGGCAAGCCGCTTGATCACGCCATGGTTCAACGTTGGTCACGGAGCCAGGGAGCGATCCTGATTTGCGGGCGTTACGAGGGACTGGATCAACGTTTTATCGACCAGCAGGTCACCGAGCAGATCAGCCTCGGGGATTTTGTGCTCTCGGGCGGAGAAATTGCAGCCATGGCCTTGTTGGATGCTGTAGCACGGCTACAGCCGGGTGTGTTGAACGACCCCGAGAGCCACAGCCAGGATAGTTTTAACCCGGCGCTTGACGGTTTGCTTGATTGCCCGCAATACACGCGTCCCGAAAGCTGGTCTGGCAGTGGAGTGCCGGCAGTGCTGCTGTCCGGTCACCACGTTCAGATTGAGCGCTGGCGGCGCGAGCAGCGGCTCGCACTCACCTTGAATTTGCGGCCCGATTTGATAGCGCAGGCGCGCTTGAACGGGCGTTTGAGCCTTGCTGACGAAGAATTTCTTGCCGGACTGGGGTGAGGGTTGGGCGGGTGCATCCTCAGGGAGATGCTTCTGACCTGGGTATAATGCCCAACTTACCGATCCTCTGGCTGGCCGTTCTGCTGTATTTACATACGAACACACTTTGCGTCAATCCCGACGCTGGCGCATCCAAGATCATTTGAGGACATCATGGACTTGATTCAAACTCTTGAGCAAGAAGAAATTGCTCGTCTTGGGAAAACAATTCCCGAATTCTCCCCCGGTGACACGGTGATTGTGAGCGTTAACGTGGTTGAAGGTGCGCGCAAACGTGTGCAGGCCTATGAGGGTGTTGTGATTGCCAAGCGCAATCGTGGCCTCAACAGCGCTTTTACGGTTCGCAAAATTTCCAGCGGTGAAGGTGTCGAGCGTACTTTTCAAACCTACAGCCCCTTGATTGCCAGCATCGAGGTCAAGCGTCGCGGCGACGTGCGCCGGGCCAAGCTGTATTACCTGCGTGAACGCAGCGGCAAGTCGGCACGCATCAAAGAAAAACTACCGGCCAGAAAAACTGTCAGCGCTGCTGTTAACGCATAACACGAGCTGTTTTTCCAGTAAACCGCCCCGGGCTTGTGCTTGTGGCGGTTTTTTTTTTGAATAATTGTCCATGCCGTTAAACTCCTTTCCAACTTCTCTGTCGAACTTGCCAAACTTTGACCCGCGTCAAGTCCCGGTCGCAAGTGTTGATTCACATTTGCCGTCGGTGGCTTTGGCAGCGTTGCAACCCGCAGCCTTGCGCCAGCGCTTTGCTGCACCGCCGCAGTGGCGGCCCGAAGTGCGCTCGGAGATCCGGTTTTCTGATCGGACACCGCTGCACGCGTCGGTGTTGGTGCCGATCATCATGCGCGAGCATCCGTGTGTCTTGCTAACCGAACGAACCAAGCACCTTTCAACTCACTCCGGGCAAATTGCTTTCCCTGGCGGCAAGGTGGACGCAGACGATCTCGATGCGGTGTCGACTGCCTTGCGTGAGGCGCAGGAAGAGGTTGGGCTGGACCCCGTGTTTGTGCAGGTGCTCGGCACCTTGCCACATTACGTGACCGGCTCTGCCTTTGTTATCACGCCGGTGGTTGCTTTGGTGCAAACCGGTTTCGCGTTGAGCCGCAATACCAATGAAGTGGCCGATATTTTTGAGGTGCCGTTGGAATTCCTGATGAATCCGGCGCATCATCAGCGTCACGTTTTTGAGACGCAAGGGTTGCGCCGTGAATGGTTCTCAATGCCCTACCAGGATGGAGCGACCGAGCGCTTTATTTGGGGTGCAACCGCGGGCATGCTGCGCAATTTTTATCGAATGTTGGTGGCCTGAGGCGTGCTGCCGCTATGATCGTCACATGAGTTTCATTTCAGTGCTTTTCGCTTTGCTGCTGGAACAGGCACGGCCCTTGAGGCGTGGCAACCTGGTGCATGCAAGTGTGCGCGCCTGGGTACGTTGGAGTGCCAGAAATTTTGATGCTGGCAAGTCGTTCCATGGCTGGATTGCCTGGGGCTTCGCAGTGGGTGGACCAGCCTTGGCAGCGTTGGCCATTTATTTGATACTTGATATTTTTGTGTCCTGGTCGGTGGCACTGCTGTGGAACGCAGCCGTACTCTATGCCAGTTTGGGTTTCCGGCAGTTCAGTTTCCACTTTACCCAGATCCGGGATGCCTTGGCTGATGGTGATGAAGATCGGGCGCGCGATCTGCTGGCAAACTGGCAGCAAATTGATGTCAGCGAATTGCCGCGCAGTGAAATTGTGCGCCAGGTCATTGAGCATTCGGTGCTGGCGGCTCATCGTCACGTCTTCGGTGTTCTGGCCTGGTTTTCTGTGCTGGCGGCTTTCGGATTTGGCCCAGCGGGTGCGGTGTTGTACCGACTGAGTGAATTTGTCGTGCGCTACTGGCAGCACAAGAGTAAAAGGCACTTGCAACCGGTCAGTGACGCACTACAACAGACTGCTGGCAACGCATGGGCGGTGATTGATTGGGTTCCCGCCCGCATCACGGCTATTGGTTTTGGCGTGGTTGGCAGTTTTGAGGAGGCCATTGATAGCTGGCGCAACTATGAGTCGAGCCATGAAGCGGACAACGATGGCGTTATTCTGGCGGCAACTTCGGGTGCCGTCAATATCCGGCTGGGCGGCATCGCCAGCGTCGCGGCGTTTCCGGCTGATGGCATTGGCGCAACGCCCCCTGGTTCAGAGACCGATATGCCGATTCAATCAGTGCTGGAACAAACCCCTGAGCTAGCGCACCTTGCGGTCATCGTCGGTCTGGTTTGGCGCACTGTGGTGATGTGGATGTTGTTGCTTGCCCTCTTGACCCTGGCCCGTCTGCTGGGGTAGCTCAGTACTTTTTAGGTTGACTCAATTCGGCATATAGATCGCTGTAAATTTTGTAGCGATTGGCACTTATTTGATTTTGACCGGCCTCCGATTTGACGGCTGCCATCACGCCGCAACCGGGTTCATGCAGGTGGCTGCAGTTGTAGAACTTGCAGTTGGCAACATGGGGTTTGAGGTCTCGCATATAGGCCGCCAGTTGCGCCGGGTCGATGTGGTTCAGGCCGAACTCCTGGAAACCGGGTGAGTCGATCAAGGCCGTCGTTTTGTCTGCGTCCACCCAGTACCAGGTGGTGCTGGTGGTGGTGTGTTTGCCCGAATTCAGGGCTTTGGAAATTTCACCGGTCTGCACCAGCGCGCCGGGTACCAGCAGGTTGATCAAAGTGCTCTTGCCAGCGCCGGACGGTCCCAGCACCAGCGTGGTTTTGCCGTGCAGCAACTTGAGAAGTTCCAGGCGATCAACATCCCTTGATTGTTTGAGTGACAGCGGCAGTACGCCGTAATGCATTTGCCGGTACGACAGCAGCCAGCTCCAAGCCCGCTCAAAGGGCTCCACCAGATCGCTTTTATTGAGCGCGATGATGGGCGTGATGTGTTGGGCCTCGGCGGCAATCAGGGCGCGCGCGAGTTGGCTGCTGGAAAATTCTGGAACGGCTGCGATCAGGATCAATACCTGGTCGAGATTGGCGGCAAAGGACTTGGTGCGAATTTCATCCTGCCGGTAAAACAGGTTGCGGCGTTCTTCGATTTTCTCAATGGTGCCTTCGTCGGTTGACGTCTGCCACAGCACCCGGTCGCCAACGACACCCTGACTTTTCTTGCCCCGCGAGTGGCAGATCAGGCGC
Organism: Rhodoferax sp.; assembly: GCA_003133245.1. Classification (GTDB taxonomy): domain Bacteria; phylum Pseudomonadota; class Gammaproteobacteria; order Burkholderiales; family Burkholderiaceae_C; genus Rhodoferax. The sequence continues at coordinate 83,040 of PKWM01000014.1, forward strand.
TTTCCATCGGGTGTTTCCACCAGAAAATGGTGGCCATAATTGGCCACAATCAGGCCGTGGTTGAGTCGTCCCTCAAGTTCCTTCGCAAGGATGTTCATGCCAATATCCGGTCCAGCCGTTCCGACGCCGCCGGATGCGAGTAATAGAACTTCACATACACCGGGTCTGGCGTCAGCGTCGAGGCGTTGTCCTCATATAGCTTGAGCAGCGCCGTGGCCAGGTCGATGCCACTGGTTTGAGCCACCGCGTAGACGTCAGCTTCAAATTCGTGCCGACGCGAGAGGTGGGCAAAAAGTGGTGTGATGAAGAAGCTGAAAACCGGCACCACCAGCATGAACAGCAGCAGTGCTAGCGCATCATTGGGTGCGCCCTGGTTGGGCTGCACGCCCAGCCCGGTATAAAACCAGGCTTGCGTCGCCAGCCAGCCCAGCAGCGCAAAACCAAGCAGACTCAAGGCAAACATCAAGACAATGCGTTTGATGACGTGCTTGTGCTTGAAGTGGCCCAGTTCGTGCGCCAGCACGGTATCAACCTCAGCCGCTGACAGCCTGGCCAGCAGCGTGTCATAAAACACCACCCGCTTGGATGCGCCAAAGCCGGTGAAATAGGCATTGGCATGGGCGCTGCGCTTGGAGCCATCCATCACGAACAAACCCTTGGCAGCGAAACCGCAACGCTGCATCAACGCGGTGACCCGTGCCTTGAGTGCTTCATCTTTGAGTGGCACAAATTTGTTGAACAGGGGTGCGATAAAGGTGGGGTAGATCAACAGCAGCAGTAAATTAAAGCCCATCCAGACGCCCCAGGCCCACAGCCACCACCAAGCCCCCACAGCGCCCATCAGCCACAGAATCAGCGCGGCAACGGGCAAGCCAATGGCGGCACCCATCAGACTTGATTTGAGTAAATCGAGCAGCCACAGCTTGACGGTCATCTTGTTGAAACCAAAGCGTTCTTCGACCACGAAGGTCTGGTACAGGGTCAAGGGCAAGTCAATCAGGGCGCTGATCAGCACGAAGGCGGTCAGCAGGGCCAGCTGTTGCAGCATACCGCCGCCAAGCCAACTCAGCAGCGCCTGATTCAGGCTGGAGAGCGCGCCCAATAGCGTCCACACCAACAATACTGCCGCTCCGATAGCCAGTTCCAACAAACCCAGGCGTGCTTTGGCGATGGTGTAGTCAGCCGCTTTTTGGTGCGCGGCCAAGGTAATGGTTTGAGCGAATGCAGAGGGAACCTGGCCACGGTGCTGCGCCACATACCGGATTTGACGCAAGCTGAGCCAATATTTGAATATCAGAACAACGAACAGTGCCAGTGCAAAGGCGCAGGTCAGTAGCAACGAAGGAGAAGGAATCGAACCAAGCATGGCGTGCGAGTTTAGGGCATCGGCGACAATTCAGCACATGAACGTTGCAAACATTCCACCATCCGAAGCGTTGCTTGCCAAATCTGATCAAAACCTGGTCTGGCTTGATTGCGAGATGACGGGACTGGACCCCGAGACTGAGCGGATCATTGAAATTGCGATCATCGTCACCGGCCCCAAACTCGAACCACGCATTGAAAGTCCGGTTCTGGTCATCCACCAAAGCGATGAATTGCTTGACAAGATGGACCGCTGGAACAAGGGCACGCACGGCAAAAGTGGTTTGATTGACAAGGTTAAAGCATCAACTTTGACTGAGGAAGATGCCCAAACCCGGTTGCTTGACTTCCTGCGTCAGTACGTGCCCAAGAAGGGCTCGCCGATGTGCGGCAACAGCATCGGTCAGGACCGACGCTTCTTGGTGAAATACATGCCCAAGCTGGAGGCTTTTTTTCACTACCGCAACCTTGATGTCAGCACTCTCAAGGAACTGTCCAAACACTGGCGCCCCGAGGTCTATAAATCATTCAAAAAAAAACAACGCCACACCGCATTGGCGGACGTGCACGAGTCCATCGACGAGATGGAACACTACCGGGAACACTTCCTGAAACTGGAGTGATAAGTAGAAACCCGAATCCATGCGATAATCCAGACAGCACTGCAAACCGCAGCGCATATTTGTACATCTCCCCTCATTCACCGGGCTCAAAGCGAATTCGCTGTAGAAAAATAGCGAAGCTTCCTTAAGAAGAGCCCCCAGCGCTGATTGAACTCCTTGTGAGTCAGAGCAGGTTCCGTTTGATGGTTGATGTTTTTTAACCATTGACGGAGCAGTCGCCTCCCCGGCGGCGCTCGCGTGTGAGTAAATTCATGACTGACGTTGATTCAACGACAGGCGATATTTCGCTTGCCGATACACTTTCCATTGCTTCCAATGACACCGTCGAGACGGCGCAAAACGTTGTTGCAGCGCCGCTGGCAGTTAAGACGGTTGCCGAGGCTCCTAACGGCTTTTTGACCCTGGGCCTGGCCCCCGAGCTAATTCAGGCGGTCAAAGATCTCGGTTTCACTCAACCGACCACGGTGCAGCTTAAAACGATTCCACTGGCGATGCAGGGCGCGGCTGGCGCTGAGGGTGCCGCGCGTTTTATCGATTTGATGGTCTCCAGCCAAACCGGTAGCGGCAAGACCGCAGCTTTTTTGCTGCCGGTGTTGCACACCTTGTTGACCCAGCAAGCCCAGGCCGAGGCCAAAGAGCGCGCTGATTTTGAACGAGCTGTGGCCGAGGCCGCAGCCAAGGGCGAAGCACCTCCCAAACGTGCCAAACGCAAAGACCCGACCAATCCGCGTCATTTCTCGCCCGCCATCCCCGGCGCGCTGGTGGTTTGCCCGACGCGTGAGCTGGCCCAGCAAGTCGCGCACGACGCGATTGATCTGGTGCAGCACTGCCGCGGTTTGCGCGTTGCCAACATCATCGGTGGCATGCCCTACCAATTGCAAATCGCCAAGTTGCAAAATGCCAATCTGGTGGTCGCCACCCCTGGGCGCCTGCTCGACCTGCAACACTCCATGCAAATCAAGCTCGACCAGGTGCAGTTTCTGGTGGTGGACGAAGCCGACCGCATGCTGGACCTGGGTTTCTCTGATGACCTGGCTGAAATCAACCAGCTCACCAGCGCGCGCAAGCAAACCATGATGTTCAGCGCCACCTTTGCGCCGCGTATCCAGCAGCTCGCCGCACGCGTGATGCGCGAACCGCAACGCTTGCAGATCGACAGCCCGCAGGAACGGCACCAGAACATCAAGCAGGCGCTGTTTTGGGCCGACAACGCGCAACACAAACGCAAATTGCTCGACCACTGGTTGCGCGACGCCGGCATCAACCAGGCACTGGTGTTTGCCAGCACCCAAATTGAATGTGATGGTTTGGCCAATGACTTGCAGCAAGAAGGTTTCTCGGCCGTGGCTTTGCATGGTGCCCTGAGCCAGGGCCTGCGCAACCGCCGTTTGATGGCGTTGCGCCAAGGTCAGGTGCAGATCCTGGTGGCCACCGATGTGGCGGCCCGGGGCATAGACGTGCCCACCATCACGCACGTGTTCAATTTCGGCTTGCCGATGAAGGCAGAGGACTACACGCACCGCATTGGCCGAACCGGCCGCGCTGGACGTGACGGTCTGGCCGTGACCTTTGCCGAGTTTCGCGACCGCCGCAAGATTTTTGATATCGAGGCATTCACCCGCCAGCAGTTCAAGGCCGAAACCATTCCCGGCCTGGAGCCGCAGCAGCGTTTCCCGGATTCGCGCCCCAACTCCAATTTTGGCGGCCGCGAGACGCGTGGTGCCGGCAATGACTTGCATTCCCGCGACCACAAGTTCGGTGGTGCAGGGCGCACTGGCGGTTTTGCCGGGAACCGCGGTGGCTTTGCCGATAGAAATTCACCGGGCCATCGTGATGCTGGTGCTGGCAACTATCAAAACAATGCTGGCAGCGGCTTCGGTCAACGTGATAGCCAGCCGGGTCAACGCGATGGCTTTAGCTACGAGCGCAAGGGCGGTTTCAATGACCGTTTTGCCGGTGCTCGTAACGATACTGCTGCACCGCGTGGTGACTTTGGACCGCGCAAGCCCTCGTTTGGCAAGCCCATGGGCGTGAAGCCCGGCAATGGTGGCAAGGTTTTTGTGCCGCGCGATGCCAAGAAGCGCAACGCACACAACGCCTGAAATCTGGAACCAAGTGAAATCCGGATCATCCGGGGGTTGATTCAAGGTATGGCAGATTTCCGCATCATCACCAAATCAAAGATTGTGGTCTGATAACCGTGCCGCACCCTAATAAGCCAGGAGGTTTTGAGACAAACCGGCTTTGAGACCACTTTTTGGCGTGTAGGGCAAAAGTCGAAGTCAGGAGCCCAATGCAAAAAACCTCGCATGGTGCGGGCTCAGAGCGACTTCTGTCATTTGGTAGCCAGTTGAAGTCAATGTCTGGGGGAGAAAGTGCCCGTTCGCATCGAACTTTTCAGACCGTCTCAAGTCGTCGCAAGACGGTTCGTCGTTTAACCTCATTCCTCTATGGAAGAGGGAATGATGACATTCCGTAACGGGCCGAACTACTTTTCCAAGGGGCTACGGGAAAGACGCCCGTTTTGTTGACTCCAAAAATAGCGCCCGTCGTGGCCGTCAGCAAGCGCTGCAAAGCCGAATTACAGGTTGCCTCAATTAACTATCAAGCCGCTTGATCACCAAACTCCACAGATACGGCCACCCCCTTGGTCACGCTTGACGGGGTCAGTTGACTTGTCTCGGCTTGCTTGCCCAGAAGCCTTCCGCACTCATTTAAGTAGGTACATATTGATGTCATCGGGCAGCTTTCGACGAGGGCGACTGACTCTTGAAGACACAAACCACAAACCGGCCAATTGATCCGATCCAGTCCTTAACCGCCAAGTTCAGGGGCGCTGCGCGGTTTTATCGCGCACCTTATGCAAATGTGTCCGGAATTGTTCTGCCGCGGGGGAAAGTGTGTGCGATCGCTTTCTCAACATCAATATGTTGCGCTCTACCGCAGGCTTGGTTAATTTGAGGGCAACCAGATCGAGGCCGGTGGAGTAGTCCAGAAAATAGGATGGCAAAATGGAGATGCCAAGCCCTTTTGATGTCATGCCCAGCGCGGTATTGAGAAAGTTGACCTCGTAGGCTGGCCGGATATCGAGGCGAATGTCCGAGAGTGTTTGGTCGATTAGTCTACGAATGCCACTTCCTTGCTTCACCGTGATGATGCGTTGCTGGCGTAGGTCAGTCCACCGAACGGTACGCTTTTTGGTCAAGGGGTCATCCTTGTGGCAGATGATGCTTAAGTAGTCGTGTACAAGAACTTCCGATTCGATTTCTGAGGAAAGCTGATCTGGCGTGCCTACAGCAAGGTCGCAATGATCTCCGGCGACCAGTGATAGCAATTTGTCTGGAGCGCAGTCATCTATGATGAGACGTACTCCCGGATAGTCAGCCTCGAACTGCATGATGACCAATGGCATGAGATGGGCTGCAACGGCAGGTGTCGCACCAATACGGACAACCCCCGTGCGCAAAGTCCGCAGATTATGGAAGTCTGTGCCAATGGCAGCCAAATCCCGAAGAACACGCTCAGCAATTTGGATAACATCGTGAGCCGCTTGCGTCGCCTTTATCGAGCGGGTCGTCCGCTCGAAAAGAACAACACCGATCTCTCGTTCAAGATGCTTGATCAGCAAGCTGACCGCTGATTGCGTGACAAACAGACGTTCAGCGGCAGTACTTACTTTGCGCCAGTTATATACCTCCACGAATGCACGCAAATGTTTGACCCCAATGTTCATCGAAACCCCTTCGTGATTGCACAGAGGCCCATTTTGATCTGAAATGGCTATTGCTAAGAAAAACTTATAAATAGGAAAGAATAAATTGATTGTGTTCTGGGCCTCACCTGATTTAATGACCGCATTGATGTTCGTCGTTTTGAGACGATTCCTGCCTG
>PKWM01000016.1 GCA_003133245.1 Rhodoferax sp.
GCCCGTAACGATAAATTGGATGAATAAGAATACTTTGCGGGACAGACCGCAGTTACGCGAAGCGAACAAGCGCTGTCCCCAACATTTCAAGATGCTGGCAGCCACAGCGTTGCTCCTCAACGCCCTGGTCTGGGGTATCTCATGGTGGCCTTTTCGCGCGTTGCAAAGCCACGGTCTGCATCCTTTGTGGGCAACGGCTTTCATTTATTTGTTTGCCTTGGCGTGTCTCGGCCTGATGCGCCCGCGTGCCTGGCGCGGTTTCGTGCAGCAGCCGGCGCTGTGGTGGTTGTTATTGGCGGCAGGCCTGACCAATGTCGGCTTCAACTGGGCGGTGACGGTGGGCGACGTGGTGCGCGTGGTCTTGTTGTTTTATTTGATGCCCGCCTGGTCGGTGCTGTTGGCCTGGCCGCTGTTGGGTGAAAAGCCCAGCGCCGGGTCAATCCTGCGGCTGGCACTGGCGCTCAGCGGCTTGGTGATTGTGCTCAAAACCCCGGCTACGTCCTGGCCGGTGCCCGAAAGCCTGGCGGACTATCTGGCGCTGATGGGCGGCTTCAGCTTTGCCCTGACCAACATCCTGCTGCGCAAATTCAATCAGACCCCGGGCGAGTCACGTATGCTGGCCATGTTCGGCGGCGGTGCCGTGCTGGCGCTCGGCGCTGCCGGGTTGGGCCTGGGGCTGGGTGTGGTTACACCACCGCCCCTGCCTGACATGACACGAGTGGGTCTGGTGCTGCTCGTCAGTCTGGCTTTTTTAGTCGGCAACCTTGCGCTTCAATACGGTGCGGCGCACTTGAGCGCCAGCGCTACCTCGCTCATCATGCTCTCCGAAGTGGTGTTTGCCAGCGCCTCCTCGGTATTGCTGGGTACGGGCGTCTTGTCGCTGCGTACTCTGCTTGGGGGCGGCTTGATTTTGTTGGCCTCGTTGTTGAGCATACTGTCTTTTGGTTGGCGCTGATTTGTAGGTGTTGACGGGAATAGCGTTATGCGTCTGTTACCACGCGCCGGATCACATCGGCGCTAAATCCGCGCGACAGCAGAAAGCGCATTTGTTTGGCCGCAGCCTGGGCATTGGTTGGCAGCGCGCTAAATTTTTTGTGCCAAATTTCCAGTGCCCGCTCATGTTCGTTGGCCTGTAAACCCGCCAGCGCCGCGCTGACGACTTGCCGGTCCAGCCCTTTGTCTTGCAATTCCTGCTTGATGCGGGCACTGCCTAATTTGGCCGCGCGGCGATAAAGCACCGATTCGATCACGCGCTGCTCGTTAATAAAGCCTTTGGCCTGCAGCTCATCAAGAGCCCGCTCCAGTGTGCCCGGCTCCTCCTCAAAGCGCTTGAGCTTTCGCTCCAGCTCAAGGCGCGAATATTCGCGTCCACTGAGCAGCCGCAAGGCCCGGCCTTTCAGGGAAATTTGCGCGAACGACATGGGTCAAGCCGCTTTTTTACTTGGGGCTTTGGTTTTGACTTCAGGCTCGGTTGCGCCCGGGAGCAGCCGAATGCCCAGCGAGGCGCGCACCTTGTTCTCGATCTCTTTGGATAGCTCCGGGTTTTCGCGCAAAAAATCACGCGCGTTATCCCGGCCCTGGCCGATTTTTTCACCGTTGTAGGCGTACCAGGCACCCGATTTGTCGATGATGTTGGCTGTCACGCCCATGTCGACGATCTCGCCCTGACGACTGATGCCTTCGCCGAACAAAATATCAAACTCGGCCGTTTTGAACGGCGGTGCCACTTTGTTTTTAACGACCTTGACGCGGGTTTCGTTGCCGATCGCTTCGTCTCCTTTCTTGATGGTGCCGATGCGGCGAATATCGAGCCGCACCGAGGCGTAAAACTTCAGCGCATTGCCGCCGGTGGTGGTCTCGGGGGAGCCAAACATGACGCCAATTTTCATGCGAATCTGGTTGATGAAAATCACCATGCAGTTGGTTTTTTTGATATGGGCGGTGAGTTTGCGCAACGCCTGGCTCATCAACCTGGCTTGCAAACCGGGCAGTGAATCGCCCATTTCGCCCTCCAACTCGGCCTTGGGCGTGAGTGCTGCGACCGAGTCGATGACGATCAGATCGACCGCACCGGAGCGCACCAGGCTATCGACGATTTCAAGCGCCTGCTCGCCGGTGTCGGGCTGGCTGATCAGCAGCTCTTGCAGGTTGACGCCGAGGTTTTGCGCGTACTGGATGTCAAGCGCGTGCTCGGCATCGACAAACGCGCATTGCCCGCCTTCTTTTTGCATTTCGGCAATGGCCTGCAAGGTGAGTGTGGTCTTGCCGGACGACTCGGGCCCGTAAATTTCAATCACTCGACCGCGCGGCAGACCGCCCACGCCCAAGGCAATGTCGAGCCCGAGCGAGCCGGTGGAAACTACCTGAATATCTTCAATCACCTCACCCTCGCCCAGGCGCATGATGGTGCCTTTGCCAAATTGTTTTTCGATCTGGGCTAGCGCTACTTGCAGCGCTTTGGCTTTTTCGCTGTTAATGGGGCTGGGGTTGACGGTTTTAAGAGGTACGACGGCGTCCATAAAAATCTCCTTCAATAGCAATGGGTTAAATTTGACTCGACCTGCCGCATCCTCTGGTTTTAACGACAGGCTGGATGCTTGAACAGTAGTTTATCTTGCTGGATTGGATTGTGTAAACAAGTTTTTTAGTCAATTTGGCTTACTATTAACAGCATGGTAAAAATCCCTGAAATTTCCAATGCCTCCCGGGTGCCGGTCCATTCATTGACGCAGGGTGCAAAGGCGGTCGGCATCCCCGATTTCCGGGCTACGCATGTGGGGCGCTGGATGAATCTGGCGTTGCAAAAATTCGACGCCCGGGTGCTGTCCCTGATGGCGCGCAATGAAGAGATGCCACTGGCGCTGTCGAACCTCGCAGCGCGCGGGCATTTGAGTGCCTCGCACATCCACATTACACGCCATCTGGCACTTGAGGGATCACGACTAACTGATTTGGCACAGTGCGCCAACATGACTAAGCAGGCCATGGGCAAGCTGGTCGGGGAATGCGAAGCCTGGGGGCTGGTCACCCGGCTGGACTACCCACATGATGCCCGTGCCCGGCGCATTGTGTTTACGCCGGCAGGGCGGATTTGGCTAGAGGCGTTCGAGCAGGCGGTGGCGCAGGCGCAGGCCGAGCTCGCGGCGGCGGTGGGCGCAGAAGTTGCCACCGTGATTGCGATTGGGTTGGAAGCTTATGTCGCCTAGAATCACCTGACAATCACCTGACAATCACCTGACAAGCTGACGATCAGCCCAAGAAGGAGACGGACATGCGAATTTTGATTGCGGAAGACGACCAGGTACTGGCCGATGGACTGCTGCGCACCCTGCGTAATTCAGGTGCTGCGGTGGATCACGTTGCCAGTGGCTCTGAGGCCGATGCCGCACTGATGACCAATACCGAGTTCGATTTGCTGATTCTGGACTTGGGGCTGCCCAAAATGCACGGGCTTGAAGTGCTGAAAAAACTCCGCGCCCGTGGCTCTACGTTGCCAGTTTTGATTTTGACCGCTGCCGACAGTGTCGAAGAACGCGTCAAAGGGCTGGACTACGGTGCCGATGATTACATGGCCAAACCCTTTAGCTTGCAAGAGCTCGAGGCCCGCGTGCGTGCTTTAAGCCGACGCGGTATGGGCGCAGCCAGCAGCACGATCAAACACGGGCCGCTCATTTACGACCAGTCGGGGCGAGTTGCCACTATCGACGGCGTCATGGTTGAACTCTCAGCACGCGAGCTTGGTTTGCTTGAAGTGTTGTTGCAGCGTAGCGGACGTCTGGTCAGCAAAGATCAATTGGTCGAGCGGCTGTGTGAATGGGGCGAAGAGGTGAGCAACAACGCGATTGAAGTCTATATTCACCGCTTGCGCAAAAAAATTGAAAAGGGGCCGATTCGCATCGCCACCGTAAGGGGTTTGGGTTACTGTCTGGAGAAAATACAAAGTTGATTGGGAGCTGACGACGACGTGAACATCTTCCACCGTGAGCAACGCTCCCTGTTCGGCGAAATCCTGGACTGGATGCTCACGCCGCTGCTGCTACTGTGGCCGGCCAGTCTGGTTTTCACCTGGATCATTGCCCAGGGCATTGCCGCCAAGCCTTATGACCGGGCGCTGGAGTACAACGTTGGGGCGCTGGCCCAATTAATTACCACCAGCCATAACCGGGCTCAATTCAACCTGCCACTATCGGCCCGCGAATTGCTGCGTGCCGATGACGCCGACACGGTCTATTACCAGGTATTGGGTGCGCGCGGCGAGTACCTCAGTGGCGAACGTGCGCTTCCCACTCCACCGCAAAATGAAAAAATCATATTCGGCGAGGTTCGACTTCGCGACGATGTTGTCCACGATGTTGACGTCAGAATCGCCTACACCTGGGTCAAGCTGGAACTGCCAGGAGCGCGTCCGGCCTTGGTGCAAGTGGCCGAAACGCTGGAGAAACGCTCCGTGCTGGCGACTGAAATTGTCAAAGGTGTCATGCTGCCGCAGTTTGTTATCCTGCCGGTGGCGGTGTTGCTGGTGTGGCTGGCGTTGGTTCAAGCCACCAAGCCCTTACATCAGCTCGAAGAACGCATACGTGCCCGCAAGCCCGATGACTTGAGTCCGATTGATACCCAGACGGTGCCGCTGGAAGTGGCCCCGCTGGTCTATTCGGTCAACGATCTTTTGCTGCGCTTGCAGGATTCCCTGGCGACTCAAAAGCGCTTCCTGGCTGATGCAGCGCACCAGCTCAAGACGCCGCTGGCGGGCTTGCGCATGCAGGCAGACCTGGCATTGCGCGAAGGCGCCAGCGCTGCGGAGCTCAAACAATCATTGCGTCAAATTGGTCGTGCCAGCATTCGAGCCACCCACAGCGTCAACCAGTTGCTGGCGCTGGCCCATGCTGAAAGCAGTGGCGCTGCGCTCAATCACCGTCCCTGCGATTTGGCAGAGCTGACGATGTCGGTGGTGCGCGACTGTGTGCCACGCGCCCTGGAAAGGCATATCGACCTGGGCTTTGAGGGCACGCAACCGGGCGCGCCCGGCGGTCAGTTGTCAGGCAACCCGACTCTCATCAAGGAATTGATTCGCAATCTGCTGGACAACGCCATCAATTACACGCCCTCAAACGCTGGGCAACCCGGTGTGATCACAGTGCGTGTCCTGACCGACCTGTTTGGCAAGACCTTGGTGTTGCAAGTGGAAGACTCCGGCCCGGGCGTGCCGGAGGCTGAAAGAGAGCTGATTTTTCAGCCTTTTTACCGTTCCCTTGGAACCGAGGCCGACGGCACCGGTCTGGGCTTGCCCATTGTGATGGAAATTGCCCATCAGCACCATGCCAGCGTCAGTTTGGAAGAAACCCAGCCGGGTCAATTTCCACCCGGTGCGCGCTTTAGCGTGCGCTTTTTTGCCGAACCGCTGCGTGTCCGCACCGCCTGATAAACCTACTCGTTTGGTTTTGACGCGGCTTGTGAAGAGGGCTCAGCCTGCGCCAATTCTTGCGGGCTCAGCAGCCGCAGTGCCTCTGGTTTGATCTGCTGAACCAGGCGCTGCGGCTCGGTCTGCGCCGCAGGTGCCCAGCCCAACCCAAGCAGCAGGTCTTGAGACCATGCCAGGTACGTGCCGTTGATCAGCATCAGCATCAATACAAGAAGTCGCAACATAAGCAGTGTGGTTCAAAGAAACTCGTACAACGGTGCGGGCAGAACTCGTACGCTAACCTCGGCGCTGGTAATTTTTTTCAGCCCTTGTGCAGTTTGCACCTGCAAGGCACCCACACCATCCACGCCAAGCGCCGTGCCCACGGTGCCGTCGCTAAGAGTCACCGCCACGCCCGCGAGTGCATCGCGCTGGTTAAAGCGTTGCTGCAAGGGCGCAAACCCATGCGCCTCAAACGCTTTAATGGTTTGCAGCAACGGTTCGGCAATTCGCCGCAGGGCCAGCGGTGCGTCAATGTTCGGCCAGATCTCGCGCAACCAGGCTGCGGGTATGGACAGGCCGGCACCATCGGGTTCATCGATATTGATCCCCACCCCTACCACCGCGTAGCGAATGGCCGAGTTGTCACACCAATTGGCGGTCTCGATCAAAATTCCGGCCAGCTTGCGCCCGCGCCACCATACATCATTAGGCCACTTCAAGCGCAAGTCGGGATGCAGGCTTTGCGCCACGCTCAGCCCGACTGCCAGTGACAGGCCCGACCAGTCACTCGGTGACAAGGGCATGCCGAGCGAAAAGGTCAACGCCTGTTTACTGATCCACTTTCGCCCCAAACGTCCACGCCCCGCGGTCTGTTGCTCAGCCACCAACAGCACGGGCTCCAGGCGTCCGGCGCGCGCACGGCGCATCAGTTCGCTATTGGTCGAATCAATTTGCGGCACGACTTCAACCGCGAAGCCGGGCAGATCAAACGCAAATGAATTTCTGGTCATTCAGCGCTGGCCACGTTTGGGTGCCAACAGCGTGCCGCGGCAATTCCTGGCACCGCACCAGCACGGGTATTCGGCCTTGAGCTTGGGCGTGTAGCGCGCGTCGATGACCAGACCGTAGTCGTAGTTGAGCTCTTCGCCGGCCTTGATATTGCGCAGCGCCCTGATGAAGATGCGCCCTCCTTGCTCATCGGCTTCACAGTTGGGCTTGCAAGCATGGTTGATCCAGCGCGACGAGTTGCCGCCATAAAGCGCGTCGATCACATGGTGCTCATCAATGTGAAAATAGAAGGTGTGGTTCGGGTCGGCTGGATCATGCGGATGGCGCTTTTGTGCCTCGACCCAGGTGATGACTTCACCCACATACTCGATGATGGTCTCGCCCTCGGCAATATCTTGCGCGGCAAACACCCCTTTACCATGCACGCCGGAGCGCCGGGTTTGAATGCGGCGACCGAGACTTGGAGTGGATTTCTTGGACACTTTTAAACTGGGCTGAAAAATTTGGTATGGTGAACTCGTATGGGCGCGTGGGTGCGCGCCCGCGTGTGTATGCGTGCCCGCCCGTGCGAGCGCGAGAAACAGGATTGTAGTCAGATGAAAAACGTAATTTTCAATAAAACTCTGGTCATTGCCGAAAAGCCGTCGGTGGCGCAAGACATCGTTCGTGCCCTCACACCACTGGCGGGCAAGTTTGAAAAACACGATGAGCATTTCGAGAACGAACAGTACGTTGTCACCAGCGCTGTCGGCCACTTGCTCGAAATCCAGGCGCCCGAGGAATTTGACGTCAAGCGCGGCAAGTGGAGCTTTGCCCACCTGCCCGTCATCCCTCCCTATTTTGAATTGAAGCCGGTGGACAAGACCAAGACCCGGCTCGCCGCCGTGGTGCGCCTGGCCAAGCGCAAGGATGTGGGCCAACTCATCAACGCCTGCGATGCCGGGCGCGAGGGTGAGCTCATCTTTCGCCTGATCGAGCAGTACGCGGGCGGTGCCAAGCCCCTGGCTAAACCGGTGCGCCGCCTGTGGCTGCAATCGATGACGCCGCAGGCCATCCGCGACGGTTTCGACGCACTGCGCAGCGATGAACAAATGCTGCCACTGGCCGACGCCGCGCGCTGCCGCAGTGAGGCCGACTGGCTGGTCGGTATCAACGGCACCCGCGCCATGACGGCGTTCAACTCACGCGATGGCGGTTTCTTTTTAACGACGGTGGGACGGGTGCAAACGCCCACGCTGTCGGTGGTGGTGGAGCGCGAGGAGAAAATCCGCAAATTCATCAGCCGCGACTATTGGGAAGTGCACGCCACTTTTGCCGCGCAAGCCGGGGACTACAACGCCAAATGGTTTGACCCCAAGTGGAAAAAAGCGGCCGCCAATGCCGCTGCGGGCAACGAAGAGGCGGACGCCGAACTCAAAGCCGACCGCCTCTGGAGTCGGCGTGAAGCGCAGGCGATAGCAGACGCCGTGCGCGGCCAGCAGGCCAGCGTCACCGAAGAAAGCAAACCCACCACGCAGGCCTCGCCGCTGCTGTTTGACTTGACCAGTTTGCAGCGCGAAGCCAATGGCAAATTCGGTTTCTCCGCCAAGACGACGCTCTCCATCGCGCAAAGCCTTTATGAGCGCCACAAGGCCTTGACCTACCCGCGCACCGACTCGCGCGCCCTGCCGGAAGACTATGTGCCGGTGGTGAAGAAGACCTTTGAGATGCTCGCTGGCAGTCCCATGCGGCATCTGGCACCTCACGCCGCCACGGCGCTCAAAGGCAATTACATCCGTCCTTCCAAACGCATTTTTGACAATACCAAGGTGAGCGACCACTTTGCCATCATCCCGACGCTGCAAGCACCCAGCGGCCTGAGTGAAGCCGAGCAAAAGATTTATGACCTGGTGGTGCGCCGCTTCATGGCGGTGTTTTTCCCCAATGCCGAGTACCAGATCACGACAAGAATTTCCACTGTGGTCGGGCATAACTTCAAGACCGAAGGAAAGGTGCTGGTCAAGCCGGGCTGGTTGGCGATCTATGGAAAAGAGGCCACGGAGGAAGTCAAGGACGGCGACGAACGCAACCCAGCCAACCTGGTGCCAGTTAAGTCTGGCGAGCTGGTCAATGTCCAGGCGGTGGATCCCAGGGCGCTGAAGACCCGCCCGCCGGCGCGCTACACCGAAGCGACGCTCCTGGGCGCCATGGAAGGCGCTGGCAAAACCGTTGAAGACGACGAACTGCGTGAAGCCATGCAGGAAAAAGGCCTGGGCACGCCCGCCACCCGCGCCAGCATCATCGAAGGCTTGATTTCAGAGAAATACATGCTGCGCGAAGGCCGCGAACTGATTCCCACCGCCAAGGCGTTCCAGTTGATGACACTGTTGCGCGGCCTGGGTGTGGAGGAGCTCTCCAAAGCCGAGCTGACCGGCGAGTGGGAGTACAAACTCAACCAGATGGAACACGGCAAGCTCAAACGCGAAACCTTCATGGCCGAGATTGCCGCCATGACCGAACGCATGGTCAAAAAAGCCAAGGAATACGACCGCGACACGGTGCCCGGCGACTACGCCACCCTCTCGGCACCTTGCCCCAATTGCGGCGGCATCATCAAGGAAAACTACCGGCGTTACACCTGCACCGGCAAATCCGGCACCGATGAAGGCTGCGGCTTCTCGTTCGGCAAAACACCGGCCGGGCGCACCTTTGAAGTGGCCGAGGTGGAGCAATTTCTACGCGACAAAAAAATCGGGCCGCTGGAGGGCTTTCGCTCCAAGGCGGGCTGGCCCTTCACGGCCGAGATGGTCATCAAGTTTGACGAAGAAACCAAAAACTACAAACTCGAATTTGACTTTGGCGACGACAAAAAAGGCGCAGAAACCGGCGAACTCATAGACTTCTCGGGTCAGCAAAGCCTGGGCGCCTGCCCCAAATGCGGCAGCGCCGTGTTTGAACACGGCAAAAGCTACGTCTGTGAAAAATCAGTGCCGACACACGCGCAAGCGACGCCGAGCTGCGACTTCAAGAGCGGCCAGATCATCCTGCAACAGCCGATCGAGCGCGCGCAGATGAGCAAGCTGCTCGTCATCGGCAAGACCGATTTGCTCGACAAGTTTGTCTCGATGCGCACGCGTCGCGGCTTCAAGGCCATGCTGGCCTGGGATGCCGCAGCGGGTAAGGTCAATTTCGAGTTTGCGCCGAGCAAATTCCCGCCGCGCAAGACCGCAGCCGCAACGGCCAAGGCGGCCGGCACGGTGAAAGCTGCGCCTGCGCGTGCCGTGACCACCGGCGTGATCGCCAAAAAGGCACCGGCCAGGAAGGTCGCGGCCAAGGCAGCAACCAAGACGGTCAAACCCAAGGCAGTGCGCAAAACCAGCACTGCCGCCGGTCTGCAGCCCAGCGCCGCCTTGGCCGCCGTCATTGGGGCGGAGCCGGTGGCGCGGCCACAGGTCATCAAGAAACTGTGGGACTACATCAAGGCCAATGGCCTGCAAGACGCCGCCAACAAGCGCAACATCAACGCCGATGCCAAGCTGCTGGCAGTTTTCGGCAAGCCGCAAGTGACCATGTTTGAACTGGCTGGCATTGTGGGTAAGCACTTGGGGTGAACCTTGACCCCACGGAGCACAGCTTTCTCGCCGCTGCCCTGATCGGCAGCGCCCGCCCGAACGTGTCACCCAAGCTCGGCCATCTGCCCGTCAATGTAGTACCAGCGCCCGGCCTCGCGCACAAAGCGACTGCTCTCGTGCAGGCGCTGAGCGCGCCCATCGTCGCGGCAACGCGCGACAAACTCCACCACGCCCGCGTCACCTGACTGCTCGAAATGAAGCACTTCGAGACCAAGCCACTTCATCGGTGACAGCTCCAGCTCGCCCGGCGCCGTTGATGGGTGCCAGGTCGCCAGCAGGTAGTCGATCAGACCCAGCACATAGGCGCTGTAGCGCGAGCGCATCAGCGCCTCGGGCGTGGGCGCGTGGACGCCCTCAAGCAGGCCCGCATGCCAGGGGCCACAGCAGACAGAGTAGGGCCGGTCGCTTTGGCAGGGACAATGTGCCTTAGCTGGCGGCAACTGTTTCCTCATGTAGCCGATGGCAGCCGTTGTGCTGACGCTGCTAATCAAGCTGCTTATTTGGCGATCACGCGCGCCATCTCCAGCACTTTGCAGGAGTAACCCCATTCGTTGTCGTACCAGGCGACCACCTTGACAAAGGTGCTGTCCAGCGCAATGCTGGCGTCGGCATCAAAGACCGAGGTGCAGCTCTCGCCACGGAAGTCGGTGGATACGACCTTGTCTTCGGTGTAGGCCAGCACGCCCTTCATAGCACCCACGCTGGCTGCCTTCATGGCAGCGCAGATGTCAGCGTAGCTGGCTTCTTTGCTGAGTTCCACGGTCAAGTCCACCACCGACACGTCGGAAGTGGGCACGCGAAACGACATGCCGGTGAGCTTCTTGTTGAGCTCCGGAATCACCACGCCTACCGCCTTGGCCGCGCCGGTGCTGGAGGGAATGATGTTTTCAAGAATGCCGCGACCGCCGCGCCAGTCTTTGTTGGACGGGCTGTCCACTGTTTTCTGTGTCGCGGTGGCGGCATGCACGGTGGTCATCAGGCCGCGCTTGATGCCCCAGTTGTCGTTGAGAATCTTGGCCACCGGGGCCAGGCAGTTGGTGGTGCAACTGGCGTTGGAAATGATTGCCTGCCCGGCGTAGGTGCTGTCGTTCACGCCGAACACGAACATCGGGGTGTCGTCTTTGGAGGGTGCCGACATGATGACTTTTTTGGCGCCGGCCGTGATATGCTTTTGCGCCGCCTCAGAGGACAGGAACAAGCCGGTGGCCTCGATCACGATGTCAGCACCGACCTCACCCCACTTGAGCTCGGCCGGGTCTTTGACGGCACTCAGGCGGATCTTCTTGCCGTTCACGATCAAGGTATTGCCTTGGACGCTGATGTCGCCCTGGAAGCGACCATGCACTGAGTCGAATTGCAGCATGTAAGCCAGGTAATCAGGCTCCAGCAGGTCGTTGATACCGACCACTTCAATGTCCTTGAAGTTTTCCGCCGCCGCCCGGAACACCATGCGCCCGATGCGGCCAAAGCCGTTGATGCCAATCTTGATCGTCATTTGCTATTTCTCCAATGATTAAAACCCAAAAAATTACTTGCGCAAAACCTTTTCCACCGTATCGGCCACATTTTCGGGTGTGAAGCCAAAGTATTTGAACAGCACCGGTGCGGGGGCCGACTCACCAAAAGTGTCGATTCCCACCACCGCCGCGCAGCCGTATTTCCACCAGCCGCCCGTGACACCCATCTCAACCGCAACGCGCGGTATGCCAGCGGGCAGCAGCGCCGCTTTGTAGGTCACGCTTTGTAGATCAAACGTGGTCGTGCTGGGCATCGAAACGATGCGCACGGCGATCTTTCGGCGCGCCAGCAGTTCCTGCGCCTGTAGCGCCAGTTGCACTTCGGAGCCGGTGGCGATGATGACCACCTGAGCCTTTCTGTTTAGCCCGACTTCGCTCGGTTCAGCCAGCACATAGGCGCCCTTGCTGATGTCACCCAGGCTGGACTTGGGGGCGTAGAGAATGTTCTGGCGCGACAGCAGCAGGGCGGTCGGTTTGCATTTGTTTTGCAGCGCTACCGCCCAGGCCACCGCCGTCTCGGCCGCATCACCGGGGCGCCAGACATCGAGGTTGGGGATCAGGCGCAAGGACGCGGCGTGCTCGATTGACTGGTGCGTTGGGCCGTCTTCGCCCAGACCGATCGAGTCGTGCGTGAACACATGCACCACGCGCAGTTTCATCAACGCGGCCATGCGAATGGCGTTGCGGCTGTAATCGCTAAAGGTCAGGAATGTGCCCGCATAAGGGATGAATCCGCCATGCAAGGCAATGCCATTCATGATGGCCGCCATGCCGAATTCACGCACGCCGTAATTGATGTGACGCCCGCCCGCCAGCGCACCGGCGGCATTGGCGGTCTTGACCACCGCGCCGGCCGCATCAAAGCGCAGGTTGGGCGTGCTCTGGGTGTTGGTGAGGTTGGAGCCGGTCAGGTCGGCCGAACCACCCAGCATTTCGGGCAGGGCGGCGGTGAACGCTTCGAGTGCCAGTTGCGAGGCTTTGCGTGAAGCCACGGTGTCCGCTTTGGTGTGCGCCGCTACCGCAGTGTCCACCGCTACCTGGTTGAAGTTCCTGGGCAGATCGCCCTTCATGCGGCGCAGCAACTCTTTGGCCAGTTCCGGGTAGGCACCTTGATAAGCAGCAAACTTGTCTTGCCAACTTTGTTCGGCGGCATGACCGGCGGCTTTGGCGTCCCAGGCGGCATAGACCTCTTTCGGAATCACAAACGGAGCATAAGGCCAGCCCAGCGCCTCGCGGGTCAGCCCGATTTCTGGTGCACCGAGTGGTTCGCCGTGTGCCTTGGCCGTGTTGGCGCGGTTCGGGCTGCCTTTGCCAATGGCCGTTTTGCAGATGATCAGCGTGGGCTTGTCTACAGACTTTTTAGCCTCGGCAATCGTGTTGGCAACCAGCTCGGCGTCGTTGCCGTTGATCGGGCCCAGCACGTCCCAGCCATAAGCCGTAAAACGTTGTGCCGTGTTGTCGATAAACCAGGGTGCAACGGCACCATCAATCGAGATGCCATTGTCATCGTACAGGGCGACCAGTTTGTTCAGCTTCCAGGCACCGGCCAGCGCGGCGGCTTCGTGGCTGATGCCTTCCATCATGCAACCGTCGCCCATGAAGGCGTAGGTGCGGTGGTTGACAACATCATGCCCGTCGCGATTGAACTCGGCTGCCAGCAGCTTCTCGGCCAGCGCCATGCCCACTGCGTTGGCAATGCCCTGGCCGAGTGGGCCGGTAGTGGTTTCAACGCCGGGCGTTACATTGACTTCAGGGTGACCCGGGGTTTGACTGTGCAACTGGCGGAATTTTTTCAATTCGCCGATAGGCAGCTTGTAGCCGGTGAGGTGCAGCACGGCATAGAGCAGCATCGAAGCGTGGCCATTGGAGAGCACAAAGCGATCACGATTGACCCATTTGGGGTTGGCCGGGTTGTGTTGGAGATGGTGTCCCCACAATGCCACGGCCATGTCGGCCATGCCCATCGGCGCGCCGGGGTGGCCCGAGTTGGCTTGTTGCACTGCATCCATGGCGAGCGCACGAATCGCGTTGGCCATATTGATGGGATTGGCGCTACTTTGCGGTTGTGCTTGTTCTGCTTGTGGTGTATCGGTCATGGTTGCCAACTCCGGGGGATTATTGTGAGGTATGAAACGAGGTTGCGGCCATTTTACCGGGCAGCGTTTTCAGGTCGCATTCGCTTTACCTGAAATTTTCAATTCAAAAATGAAAACCAGTCGTGCTAGGCTTTATCATTACATTGGAACCAATTCATGAAAGCTCAGTGATGATGGCAGCCGACTCAGGCAATGGTGGCTGAAAAGAATGCGAGACAAACATCACTCAAAATTACAGCGTATGAAAACAACTCACTTTTTTTTGGCTGTAATAGGCAGCCTGCTGGCAATTGGCTTTTCCGGCTGCACCAGTAAATCTAACACGGCGTCGCCCGCCACCCCCGCCAGCGTCGCGACCAACGCTGCGGCCAATCCGGCGGCGGTGACGGTGACCACCGTGCGCGTCCAGCAGCGCGATTTTCCCGTGGTGATTGAAGCCACCGGCACCGTGATACCGTTGGCCACGGTGGACATCAAAGCCCAGGTGAACAGCGTTGTGGACAAAGTTCATATACGGGACGGGCAATTTGTGAAAGCGGGGGAGTTGCTGTTTACGCTCGACTCGCGTGCCGATGAAGCGAACCTGGCTAAAGCCCGCGCGCAACTTGCCAAAGACAACGCCGCGCTCGCGGATGCCCAGCGTCAGTTGGTACGGGCTCAGCAGTTGTTGGCGCAAAACTTCGTTTCGCAGGGCGCCGTCGATACAGCGCAGGCGCAACTTGACGCAGCACGGGCCACCGCGGTCGCGGACCAGGCGGCCATCGACGCCAGCCGGGTTGCGTTGTCCTATGACCACCTTAGCGCACCTAGTTCAGGACGGGCCGGCGCCGTCAACGTCTCACCAGGAAGCGCTGTGCAGGCCAACGTGACGCCCCTGGTCACGATCACTCAACTGGACCCGATTGCGGTCGGCTTTAGTTTGCCCCAGCGCAATCTCGCCGACGCCTTGTCGGCATTAAAAAATGGTGGCGCGGCGGTGAGCGCTACGATTGCCGATGGCGGCGCCACTTTTAACGGCCGTCTCCAGTTTGTCGATAACGCGGTCGATCCCAGTTCAGGCTCGGTCAAGGTGAAGGCTGTTTTTGACAACAAGGAGGGCAAGCTTTGGCCGGGAGCGTTTGTCGAAATATCGCAAACCGTCAAGATCCTGAAAGACGCAGTTGTGATACCGCAAGCGGCCATCATTCGAAGCGCTCGTGGCACCATCGTCTATGTCATGCAGGATGGCAAAGCCGCGCTGCGGCCGGTGCAGCTTGTCTACGCCCAAGGCGAGGACGCGGTGGTGACCGGGGTCAAAGTGGGCGAGTCGATTGTGCTCGCTGGCAAACAAAATGTTCGTCCCGATACACCGGTGCTGGAGCGCACCAGCGCACCTAAAGGCGCTGCCTCCAATCCGGCGCACGGCGTCAGCGCGCCATGAATTTCTCTGAGCTTTTTATCCGTCGGCCGGTGATGACGGTGTTGCTCAACCTGGCCATTGTGCTGGCCGGGGTGATCGGGTTTCAAAATATCCCGGTGGCGGCACTACCCAGTTACGACACGCCTGTGATCAATGTCTCTGCCAACTTCGCTGGTGCCAATCCGGAAACCATGGCCAGTTCGGTAGCGTTGCCGCTGGAGAAACAATTCCAGACCGTTCCCGGGCTCAAAACCATCAGCTCGACCAGCACCTTGGGCCAGACCTCGCTCACACTGGAGTTTGACGAAGACCGCAATGTGGATGCTGCCGCAGTGGATGTGCAAGCTGCGCTGTTGCGCGCGCAGCGCTCACTGCCGCAGGATATGACCGAAACCCCGGCCTACCGCAAGGTCAATCCGGCTGATGCGCCGGTGCTCCTGATCTCCATGACGTCGCCATCGCTGCCGCCCTCGGATCTGCAGGATTTTGCCGAGCATTTAATCTCGCCCACCCTCTCCACCATTGACGGCGTAGCGCAGGTCAACGTTTATGGTTCCAAGCGCTATGCGGTGCGGGTGAGCGTGCATCCACAGGCCTTGGCGGTGCGCAACATCGACCTGGACGAATTGAGCTCAGCCTTGCGCGCCGCCAATGTGAATACCCCGGTGGGCACCTTCGACGGTCCTCGTCAAACGCTGGTGCTGCGAGCCAATCGGCAACTGCAAAATGCGGCTGATTTTGCCGATTTGATCATCAGCAACCGGGGTGGCAATCCGGTGCGCCTGAAAGACGTGGCGCAGGTCGAAGACAGTCTGGAGACACTCAAAAGCTGGGCCACCTTCAACGGTGAAACCTCGATTACGCTGGCCGTGCAACGCCAACCCGGTGCCAACACGGTGAACGTGGTGGATGCGATTCGGCGGGCGTTGCCCAATTTGCAAAGCCAGATGCCGCAATCAGTCAAACTAACCCCCATCCTGGATCGCTCCGTTTCCGTGCGCGCGGCCTTGCATGACGTATCGTTGACGTTGTTGGGCACAATTTGTCTGGTGGTGCTGGTGATCTTTCTTTTTCTGCGGCGTTTTGTCGCGACCATGATCCCGATGTTGTCGCTGCCGGTCTCGTTGATTGGCGCGGTCGCATTGCTCTGGGGTTTCTCCTATAGCCTGGACAACATCTCTTTGCTGGGGTTGACGCTGGCGGTCGGCTTGGTGGTGGACGACGCCATTGTGGTGCTAGAAAACATCATGCGGCACGTTGAAAACGGTGAAACCCCTTTTGCTGCCGCCCTGCGTGGTGCGCGCGAAGTGGGGTTCACGATCATTTCAATTTCCACCTCGCTGATTGCCGTGTTTATTCCAATTTTTTTCATGCCCGGTGTCATCGGTCTGTTGTTCCATGAATTTGCCGTCGTGGTCGGTTTGGCAATCATCGTCTCGGCCTTTGTCTCGCTCACGCTGGTGCCGATGTTGGCCAGTCGCTTCCTGACGGACGAGGTGCACAAGAAAGCGCCCGGTGCCGTGGTGCGGTCTTTTGGGCGCGGCTTTGACCTGCTGCTGGCGGCCTACACCCGCATGCTCGACCGGGCGCTACGCCACCAAAAAATAGTCCTCGGCGTCGCCGTGGCAACTTTGGTCGCCACCGGCTGGCTCATTAATGTCATTCCCAAAGGGTTTTTTCCGCAAGAAGACATCGGGCAAATTCAGGTGACAACCGAAGCCTCGGAAGACACCTCGTTCCCGGAGATGGTGCGCTTGCAGGAACGCGCTGCGGCGATCATCCGCGCTGATGAGAACGTCGCCGCAGTGAGTTCTTTCAATGGGGGTAGCGGGGCCCAAAACAGTGGGCGCATGTTTGTTGCGCTCAAGGATGCCAACCAACGCCAACCGATGAAAAAAGTGGTTGAAGGGCTGCGCCGTAAGGTGAATGCGGTGGCCGGCATCAATGTCTTCATGCGTCCGATCCAAAACCTGCAATTGGGTGGGCGCCAGAGTAAGTCACAGTATCAATACATCTTGCAAAGCGTTCGGGCTGATGAGCTCACGGATTGGGCCACCAAGCTCCAGGATCAACTACGTTCCGATCCCTTGTTTCGGGATGTGACGAGCGACGCACAGTTGAATGCCTTGCAGGCGCAACTCAAGA
The DNA here is from genome assembly GCA_003133245.1 of Rhodoferax sp. Taxonomy (GTDB): domain Bacteria; phylum Pseudomonadota; class Gammaproteobacteria; order Burkholderiales; family Burkholderiaceae_C; genus Rhodoferax. The sequence goes on from PKWM01000016.1 coordinate 17,178, forward strand.
TTGACCGGGACAGCGCCAACAAACTCGGCGTTTCGATTGATTCCATCCGCACTGCATTGTTTAGTGCCTTTGGCGAACGCCAGGTTTCGACCATTTACTTGCCTACCGATAGTTACTTTGTGATCATGGTGGTGCAGGCTGAGGCCAAGCAGGACGAGAGCGCACTAAGCACTATTTACGTGCGTTCAAGCACTGGTGCTTTGGTGCCGCTGTCGAGTTTCACCACGGTTGAGCGCACGGTCGGTGCGACCTCCATCAACCACGTTGGGCAATTGCAAGCGGTCACGGTGTCTTTCAACCTGGCGCCGGGTGCGGCGCTGGGCGATGCCACAGCAAAAATTGACGCGGCGCGCGCAGCGATCCAGATGCCTGCGTCCATCATCACCAGCTACGGTGGTGACGCGGCGGTCTTCAAGAGTTCGCAAGGCAGTCAGGCGATTCTGATCATTGCTGCCTTGCTGGTGATTTATGTCTTGCTGGGTGTGCTCTATGAAAGTTACATTCATCCGATCACCATCATTGCGGGCTTACCCTCGGCAGCGGTCGGCGCCCTGGCCACCTTGATGCTTTTTGGCCAGGACCTGACGCTGATTGCCACTATCGGGATCGTGCTGCTGGTGGGCATCGTCAAGAAGAATGCGATCATGATGATCGACTTTGCAATCGATGCGCAGCGCCACCAGGGCATGGCACCGGCCCAGGCGATCCGGGAGGCCTGCGTCCTGCGTTTTCGCCCGATCATGATGACCACTATGGCGGCTTTGATGGGTGCGCTGCCGATTGCCCTGGGTATTGGCGCGGGTGCTGAGCTGCGCCAACCGCTGGGTCTGGCCGTGGTTGGCGGGCTGGTGTTTTCACAAGCTATCACGCTTTTTATTACGCCCGTTATTTATCTCACGCTGGATCGCTTTAGCGGCACCGGCCCGGTGTTAAAACCTGAAGTCGAAAAATCATGAGTTTGCTGTTTTCTCCCTTGACCCTGCCGTCGCCCCGTGGTGGCCTGACCCTGGCCAATCGCATTGTGGTGGCTCCGATGTGCCAATACGCAGCGCTGGATGGTGAGGCGGGTGACTACCACCTGATGCACTGGGGCAATCTGCTCAACAGTGGTGCCGCCATGGTCACGATTGAGGCAACGGCCGTGTTGCCCGAGGGGCGCATCACGCCAGGTTGCCTGGGGCTGTGGGACGAGCGCACCACCCGTGCGCTGGGTGATGTGCTGTATCGAGCGCGCAAGCTCGCGCCACCCGTGCCGGTTTGCATCCAATTGGCGCACGCCGGACGCAAAGCTTCCAGCGCTCTGCCATGGAACGGCGCGCAGTTGCTCTCCCGGGCTGAAGGTGGCTGGGAAACTTTTGGCCCGTCGGCGCTGCCCCAGTTGCCCAGCGAACCAGCGCCGACCGCGCTGACCCTGGAGAAGATGGCCCAAATTCAGCAAGCCTTTGTGACAGCGGCCCAGCGGGCGCAGCGGCTGGGCATTGAGGCGATTGAGATCCACAATGCCCACGGCTATTTGTTGCATCAATTCTTGTCGCCCATCGCCAATCAGCGCGGTGATGTCTATGGCGGTAGTTTCGAGAACCGCATCCGCTTTCCGCTGGAGGTTTTCGCCGCCATGCGCCAGGCCTTTGACGGCGTGCTGGGTTTGCGTATTTCAGCGTCGGATTGGGTTGAAGGCGGCTGGGATGTCGCGCAAAGCGCCGAGTTTGCCAAGCGGCTCAAGGCGCTCGGATGCGACTTTATTCACGTCTCGTCGGGCGGCGTCTCGCCACAGCAAAAAATTGCCTTGGGTGCCGGTTACCAGCTGTCGTTTGCGCGCGCCATCCGCGCTGCTACTGGCATGATCACTACCGCCGTCGGTTTGATCACCGAAACGCAACAGGCCGAAGCCATTTTGCAAGCCGGTGAAGCCGACCTGATCGCGCTGGCGCGTGTCTTGCTGTACCAGCCGCGCTGGCCCTGGCAAGCCGCTGCCGCGCTGGCGGGAGAGGTGGCTGCCAACCCAAGGTACTGGCGCTGCCTGCCGCGCGAGGCGCAGGCGGTGTTCGGCAAAGTGTCGGGCGGGCAGCGCTAGAAAAATTACCGATGCATTGAGTGCCGTGCGCTGTCCGGTTTGAGTATTTATGCCACCTATCGCCACCCCATCGCTTGTTGAATTGCGCAACCTGAGCTTTGGCTACGGGGAGCGCGCGGTTCTGGATGACGTTTCGCTGTGCATACCCAGGGGCAAGGTCACGGCACTCATCGGTCCGATGGGCGGCGGCAAGACGACGACGCTGCGTTTGATGGGCGGTCAGAGTCGTGCCTGGTCGGGACAAATGCTATTTGATGGGCAGGATATTGGCCCCATGGATCAGAAACAACTCTATGCCGTCAGGCGTCGCATGGGCGTGTTGTTTCAGTTTGGTGCCTTGTTTGCTGACATGAGTGTGTTTGAGAACGTTGCCTTCGCGCTGCGTGAACATACCTATTTGCCCGAATCTCTGATCCGTGACATTGTCTTGATGAAGCTCAATGCGGTGGGCCTGCGAAACGCGCGCGACCTTATGCCCAGTGAAGTGTCGGGCGGGATGGCCAAGCGCATTGGCATCGCGCGAGCGATTGCGCTGGACCCGGAACTGTTGATGTACGACGAGCCTTTTTCCGGTCTCGATCCGATCTCGCTTCGGGTCGCGGCGAACCTGATTCGTCACCTCAATGACGCCATGGGACTGACCACTATTTTTGTGTCGCATGAACTTACCCAAACCCTTGAGATTGCCGATCATGTTGTCGTTCTAGATAATGGAAAGGTCGCGTTTCAAGGTACTGCCGAGGAGGTACGCGGCAGTGCCGATCCGCTGGTGTCCCAGTATGTGAACAAGCGCCCGGATGGTCCAATGCGGTTTCATTACCCGGCTGTCAGCATAGAAGAAGATTTTGGCATCGCCACCCATTCCTCATCAACGCCTGGTGATTCCCAGTGAGCTGGGACGAAAAGTGTCATTGTGGATATCTCCCGAAATGATGACAGGCCAAACCCCGTTCAGCATGGAGTGAGGATCAGGCCGCTGAGTGCCCCAGCGGCCTGATCCTGAAGGCCAGCGTACCATCTGAGCTTTCGGTCCACGACATGATGCCAATAGACCTCGTCTTGATGAAATCAATCAATCCCAATTGCCGCTCTTGCCTGCGGGAGGGAATGTAATGATGCTCGCACCCGTCGCTGCGATGCTGCTGGCTGCCGGTCGCGGCGAGCGCATGCGGCCGCTGACGGATAGCTGCCCCAAGCCGCTGCTTAAGGTGCGCGGCAAACCGCTGATGCAGTGGCATCTGGAGGCGCTGGCGCGCGGTGGTTTCGATCATGTTGTGGTCAACACAGCCTGGCTGGGTGAGCAAATTGAGCGTTCAAGTTCAAGTTCATTGCAAATCCAGTATTCGCACGAGGGGCGCGACTTTGGCGGCGCACTGGAAACTGCGGGGGGCATTGTGCGGGCGTTGCCCCTGTTGTGCCCGACTGAGCACACTGATGCCGGTGCCGACGTGTTCTGGGTGCTGGCGGCTGATGTGTTTGTGCCCGGTTTTAAATTCACCCAGGCCGCCGTCGATCGCTTCAAGTGCAGCGGCAAGCTGGCGCACCTCTGGCTGGTGTCCAACCCGGAGCACAACGTAGCAGGTGATTTCGGTTTGGGTTTGAACGCGGGGGCGGTGCCGGGTGAGCTCTCACGTGTCGGTCTGGCGCTGAACCTGCCACCGGCCGATGCCCGGCCGCGCTACACCTACAGCACCATTGGCCTGTACCGCAAAGCGCTGTTTGAGCCGCCCTGGTGCAGCATCCCGTCGGGTAACCCGCAGGGCATGAAAGCCCCGCTGGCACCTTTGCTGCGAGCGGCGATGGACAATGCCCTGGTAACGGCCGAGTTGTATGACGGTGCCTGGACTGATGTTGGCACGCCTGAGCGACTGGAAGTCTTAAACGCACTGAAATAATTTGTACTGACTGGAACCAAAACATGACCCTCTCTAAAGTAGTTTCTCCCTACGCCAACCGCCGTGCTCGCCTGGCCAAGCTGATCGGACCCAAGGGCATAGCCATCGTTCCCGCTGCACCCGAGCAGCAGCGCAATCGCGACAACGATTTTTTATTCCGGCAAGACAGTTACTTTTATTACCTGAGCGGCTTCACCGAGCCCAATGCCACTTTGGTCATCACCGGCGACGGCAAGAGCACGCTGTTTTGCCAGCCCAAGGACGTGGAGCGCGAAATCTGGAACGGCTATCGACTCGGGCCGGAGGCTGCGCCCGCTGCACTGAGGCTGGACGCAGCTTTGCCGATAGCCGATCTTGACGCCAAACTGCCCACCCTGCTCGATGGTCGCGATGCCGTCTGGTATCCGTTTGCCACGCACAAAGGGCTGGAGACGCGCATCGACGCTTGGCTGGGCAGCGTGCGCGACCGCGTGCGCTATGGCACGCTGTGTCCGCAGCAGCAACGCGACCTGTGCGGTGTGCTCGACGAAATGCGCCTCGTCAAAGATACGACCGAGCAAGCCACCATGCGCCGCGCCGCCCAGATCAGCGCTGGTGCGCACATCCGCGCCATGCAACTATCAAGCCGGATGCTGCGCGCCGGCCAGGAACTGCGCGAATACCACCTGGACGCCGAACTGCTGCACGAGTTTCGCCGCCACGGCTCGCAGTACCCGGCGTACGGCTCGATTGTTGCCGCCGGTGCCAATGCCTGTGTGTTGCACTACCGCGCAGACACTGGTTTGATACGCGATGGGGAATTGGTGCTGATCGATGCCGGTTGCGAGCTTGACGGCTACGCCAGCGACATCACCCGCAGCTTCCCGGCCAACGGCAAATTCAGTAGCGCTCAGCGTGCACTCTACGAATTGGTGCTGGCGTCACAAGAAGCGGCAATTGCGGTCACCAAAGCTGGCGCGCGCTTTACCGACCCGCACGACGCCACCGTCAAAGTGCTCGCGCAAGGCATGCTCGACCTGGGCCTGCTGGGCAAAAACAAAGTGGGTGGTCTCGATGATGTGATCGAGAAACGCGCCTACTTCCAGTTCTACATGCACCGCACCGGACACTGGATCGGCATGGACGTGCACGATTGCGGTGCCTATACCGAGCCATCCGAAACTGGCCGGGTGAGCGAGCGCAAAGACGCGCTCACCGGCGAGACCATCAAGGACCGCCCCGCGCGCATCCTGCAAAGCGGCATGGCACTCACGATCGAGCCCGGCCTGTACGTGCGCCCCGCTGACGGAGTACCAGAGCAGTTCCACAACATCGGCATCCGCATTGAAGACGACGCCATCGTGACGGATAACGGCTGCGAGTTGATCAGCCGTGACGTGCCGGTGACGGTGGCCGAGATCGAGGCGCTGATGCGGGGGTGAAGGTTGGCATAGAATTTGCCGCATCAATTCAAGTTTCGGAGGGTATGTGAATTTTCATATTGAACATGAGCAAGAAACCGATGGGCGCTGGCTCGCCGAAGTGCCCGAGATTCCGGGCGTGCTGGCTTATGGCGCTACCAAGCAAGAAGCCGTCGGCAAGGCCCAGGCGCTGGCGCTGCGCGCCCTTGCCGAGCGAATTGAAAAGGGTGACAACCAACCCATCGGCATCAATTTCATGCTGGCCGCCGCATGAGTCAATGGCCCTCGGCCAAAGCCAAAAGAGTGCTGTCAGCGTTGCTCGGGATCGGGTGGCAATTGAAGCGCCAAACTGGTTCCCACCGCACCTTGGCACGGATTGGCTGGAGTGATGTGGTTTTTGCCTTTCACGACGGCGAGGAAATTGGTCCCAAGATGATGGCTCGTCTTGCCAAGCACACTGGCCTCAAACCGGATGGCCTATAAGCCGACCTGGCAAGACTTCTGCGTCCAGATGTGATCATGGCGCTCATCCACAGCTTCGAGCCGATTGAAAACCGCAACGCAGAAATTCTCATCCTTGGGAGCATGCCTGGGCGCGCCTCCCTGGCTGCCGATCAGTACTACGCGCATCCGCAAAATGTGTTTTGGCGAATCATGTCCGAGCTGCTGCAATTTGATGCGATGGCTCCCTATAGCGTGCGGGTTGGCGCTCTGAAGTCGGCTCGAATAGCGCTTTGGGACGTGCTCCATTCCTGCTTGCGGGAGGGGAGTCTGGATTCCATGATCGAGCGTGACACCCAGATCGCCAACGACTTCCGAACGTTTTTCCGCAGCCACACCAAGATCTCGCATGTATTTTTCAACGGTGCGAAAGCACAGGCTTGCTTCAAACGGCACATACAGGGGACTATCGAGATCGATTCTGTCAGTTACGCTCGTCTCCCATCGACCAGTCCCGCTTACGCCTCAATGTCTTTTGCCAAGAAGCTTGACGCTTGGCGGGTCCCTTTAATTCGTTAACCGTCTCAAGGGATGCGGCAGTGAAACCGAACCCTACAATTTCAAATCGAAACTTAAAACTTTGATTTGTAAGATGATTCCCCGTCAAGCAACTCTCACCCTCGAACGCCTCGCGCCTTGTCTCACAGCGCAAACTTTGCGATCGGCTGCTACTGTGAAGATGAGAGTCATTGCCACAGGTCGATCCTGCGCCAGTTGCTGGCAATGAGCTTTTGGGGCTGCGGCCGGGGCTATCATTGCCCTGATGGAACCTCTGCCTCCCGACAGCGCTGCCCAAGCCTTCATTGCCCGCTGGCGCGGTGTTGCCGCCAGCGAACTCGCCAGCGCGCAAAGTTTTGTCATCGACCTGTGCGCGCTGCTTGAAGTTGACAGACCCCATCCCACGCCCGAACAAGACTACATGTTTGAGCGCCCGGTCATTTTTCGCTACGGTGACGGCAGCAGCAGCGCCGGACGCATTGACTGCTACAAACGCGGGCACTTTTGTCTGGAGTCCAAAAAGCTCAAGGCGGACAGCCATTCCAAGAGCTTTGACGACGGTTTGCTGCGTGCTCGCAGTCAGGCAGAAAACTATGCCCGCGCCCTGCCTGCGGTCGAGGGTCGTCCGCCGTTTGTGCTGGTGGTCGATGTCGGCACGGTGATCGAGGTCTATGCCGAATTCAGCCAGAGCGGCGGCACCTACACCCCGTTTCCTGACCCGCGCAGCCACCGCATCCAACTTGCTGATCTGGCCCGCCCCGAGCTGCGCGAGCGCTTGCGCAAAATCTGGCTTGCCCCTGACCAACTCAATCCGGCCCTGATCAGCGCACAGGTGACGCGCCAGGTGGCCGACCTGCTGGCGCAACTCGCAAAATCTCTTGAAACCGCCACCGTGCCTGCCGGGCAAGTGCCGAACGCTCCTGCAACCGTGGCGGCCTATCTGACCCGCTGCCTGTTCAGCATGTTTGCCGAGGACGTTGATCTGCTGCCCAAAGGCGCGTTCGCGGGTCTGCTGCAAACCCACCGCAATGACCCGGCCACCCTACAGATCATGCTGCGCAGCCTGTGGGCCGACATGGACAGTGGCGGCTTCAGCGTGGCGCTGGCCAAAAAGGTGTTGCACTTCAATGGCAAATTGTTCAAGGGCAGCAACGCTGACGGTTACAGCCTGCTTTTGCAACCGGAGCAGGTTGGCCTGCTGATCACCGCAGCCAAAGCCAATTGGCGCGAAGTAGAGCCCGCCATTTTTGGCACCTTGCTCGAGCGCGCCTTGAACCCGCTGGAGCGCCACGCGCTGGGTGCCCACTACACGCCGCGTGCTTATGTCGAGCGGCTGGTGCTGCCCACGGTGATTGAGCCTCTGCGCGCCGAGTGGGCCAACGCCCAAGCCGCCGCGCTGGTGCTGGCGCATGAAGCGGCTGCGCTGGAGGCCAACCCGCCACTGGCCAAAGGCGGCACCGATGCTGTCAGCTTTAACCGCCAACAGCTCATTGCGGATCAGCAGGCCAGTCAGCGCCACGAAGCCGCCGTGCGCGCCAAGTGGAAAGAGGCACGCGCGCAGATACGCCATTTTTATCACCGGCTGTGCTCGGTGCGTGTGCTCGACCCGGCCTGCGGCAGCGGAAACTTTTTGTACGTCACGCTGGAGCACTTGAAGCGCCTTGAAGGTGAAGTGCTCAATCAGCTCAGCGCTTTGGGTGATGCGCAAGACTCCATCACCGAGGGCTTTGAGACCGTAACGCTGCAACAGTTGCGCGGCATTGAGCTCAATGGCCGTGCCGCTGCGTTGGCTGAGCTGGTGCTGTGGATTGGCTACCTGCAATGGCACATCCGCACTCAGGGTAATGCCGCCGTGGCGGAGCCGGTGGTGCATGACTACGGCAACATTGAATGCCGCGACGCAGTGCTGGCGTGGGACGCGCAACAGCCCGCTTATGGTGCCGACGGTGCGCTGCTGACACGCTGGGACGGCGTCACTTTCAAAACGCACCCGGTCACTGGCGCACAGGTGCCCGACGAGGCGGCGCAAGTGCCGCAATGGCAGTACCTTGGGGCACGTCAGACGGCCTGGCCGCAGGCAGATTTCATTGTAGGGAACCCGCCGTTTATTGGTGCGGCCAGTATGCGCGCCGCTTTGGGTGATGGCTATGTGCAGGCGCTGCGCAGTGTCTGGACGGCGCTGCCCGAGAGTGCGGATTTTGTGATGTATTGGTGGGCGCACGCTGCCGCTTTGGTGGCACACGGTGGGGCACAGCGCTTTGGCCTGATCACCACCAACAGTTTGCGCCAGACTTTTAACCGGCGGGTGGTGCAGATGGCGCTCGATGGGCAACTGCCCTTGCGCGCCAGTGTCTCAGGTGGCGCCGGGGCGGGATGCGCCGGGCCCCTCATACTGTCAAAGGCCCAGAAATCGGTTCCCGGCGCAGCCCACCCCGGCGCTGGTCGGCTGATGTTGCTATTTGCCATACCCGATCACCCATGGGTGGACAGCGCCGATGGTGCTGCGGTGCGAATCGCCATGACGGTGGGTGAAGCCCAGGTGCCTGAAGCCGTCGGCCGCTTGCTCAGTGTGACAGATGAACAAGCTGGCGAGCACGGCGAAGTCAACGTCACACTGAGCGAAAGAGCCGGGCTGATTCACGCGGATTTGACGGTTGGGGCTAACGTTACGGAGGCCCTAAGTCTCAGAGCCAACTGCGGCATCTCCAGCCGAGGTGTCATGCTCTTTGGATCCGGTTTCATCGTGACCCCGCAAGAAGCAAAGACCTTACACGCACCTGCGTGGCTTTCTGATTTGCCCCCTCGCCCGCTGGGAGAGGGCAGGGGTGAGGGCCAGCAGTGCACCAATACCCTCATCCGCGACTACCGCAATGGCCGCGACCTCACGGAAACGCCGCGTGGCGTAAAGGTGATCGACACCTTTGGTCTAAGTGCGGATCAACTTCGCATCCAATACCCGGCAATTTACCAGTGGCTGCTTGATCGCGTCAAACCAGAGCGCGACACGAATCGTGATATCCAAATACGACAAAACTGGTGGTTGCACGGTCGCGCTCGTGGCGGAATACGACTCGCGCTCGCTGGCCTGCCGCGCTATATCGCCACCGTCGAAACCGCCAAGCACCGCGTGTTCCAGTTTCTGGATGCCAGCATCCTGCCGGATAACCGACTGATTGCCATCGCGGTGGACGACGCGTTTTACCTCGGCGTGCTGTCCAGCCGCATACATGAAACCTGGGCGCTGGCAACGGGTGGCACATTGGAAGATCGACCGGTTTACACCAAGTCAATTTGCTTCGAAACCTTTCCCTTCCCCGATGAAGACACCGGCCTGACCCCCGAGCTGCGCCAAAAAATCAGCGTTCTGGCCGAGCAGATCGATGCCCACCGCAAGCGGGTATTAGGATCTGACCCCCATTCAGCTCGCGCTGCAACCTTGTCCACCGCCAAAGGCCTGACGCTCACTGGCCTGTACAACGTGCTGCAAGCGCTGCGCGAAGGCCGAGCTTTGAGCGCCAAAGAAAAGCTCATCCACAGTGCCGGGCTGGTGGGCGTGCTCAAAGAGCTGCACGACGCGCTCGATGCCGCCGTGCTGCAAGCCTATGGCTGGACTGACCTGACCCCGCTTGATCAAAGCCTGGACGAGCTGCTGACCCGGCTCGTGGCGCTCAACGCGCGGCGTGCTGTTGAAGAAGCTGCTGGCACCGTGCGCTGGCTGCGGCCAGACTTTCAAAACCCAGCCAAAGAACTCGCGAAACCAGCGCTGCCCGCGCCAGTGCAGCAAGTGCTGGAGGTTGATTTTCCACAGACGACGCAAGCGCAAATTGCCGGTACCACAACCGCTGCCAGCAGCGTGACCGCCCTGGGTGCCTGGCTGCCCTGGCCCACCACCTTGCCCGACCAAGTGCGCGTTGTAGCGCAAGTGCTCGTTCAAGCCAGCGGCCCCTTGACACTGGCCGCGATTGAAGCCCGCTTCAAAGGCCGGGGCGGCTGGAAAAAATCGCTGCCGATCTTGCTGCAAACCCTGGAGGCGCTGGGCCGGGCGCAGCAATGTGTGATCGACAAGCAGCTTGCCTGGCGCGGCGGTGAGCTGATCCGCCGTGACGAGCCGGTCAAGGTCGAAGTGATGGAGGCATCGATGCCGGGTTGATGGCAGCGCACAGCCGACCAAGATGAAATGCATTGCCTATAACGGTGGCTACAATTTCCAGCTAAAAGAGACTTACGCGCCAGTCACCGGCACCCCCAACGCAGGAGATATTGATGAAATACCGCCATCTTGGCAATAGCAATCTGAAAGTTTCTGCCCTGTGCCTGGGCACCATGATGTTTGGCGACCAGACTGACCACGACGAGGCCGCCGCCATCGTGGCCGATGCCCACGCGCACGGCGTGAACTTCATCGACAGCGCCGACGTCTATTCCAAAGGCGGTTCCGAGTCCATGCTGGGTGCGCTACTCAAAGGTCAACGCCACGACTGGGTGCTGGCCACCAAGCTCGGCAACAGCATGTCAGAGCGGGTCAACGAAGGCCATTACTCACGCAGCTGGATGCTGCGCGAAGTTGCGGCTTCTCTGGCACGCCTGCAAACCGATTTTGTGGACATCCTCTACCTGCACCGTGACTTCGACGGCATGAATCTGGAAGAGCCCTTGCGCACACTCGATGCGATGTTGCGCTCGGGCCAGATCCGCTACTGGGGAATTTCCAACTTTCGCGGCTGGCGCATCGCGCAGGCGGTGCATCTGGCCGCTCAGCTTGGCCTGCCCGCCCCGGCCGTGTGCCAACCCTGCTACAACCTGCTCAACCGCATGCCGGAGGTTGAAGTGCTGCCCGCCTGCGCGCACTATGGCATCGGCGTGGCGCCCTACAGCCCGATCGCGCGCGGCGTGCTCACCGGCAAGTACCTGCCGGGGCAGGCGCCTGCCAAGGGCACCCGCGCGGGCCGTGCCGACCGGCGCATGGGGCAGACCGATTTTCGTGCCGAGTCTCTGGTGATTGCGCAACAACTCAAGGTGCACGCCGAGGCCCGAGGCATCAGCCTGGCGCAGTTCGCCACGGCCTGGGTGCTGGCCAACCCGGTGGTCAGCTCGGTCATCGCCGGGCCGCGCACGCTCAAACAGTGGCAAGACTACCGGCCAGCGCTGGACTATGTGTTCACGCTGGAGGACGAAGCGCTGGTGGACAGTGTTGTGAAACCGGGCCACCCATCCACGCCCGGCTATACCGACCCGTCCTATCCGCCCAATGGCAGAGTGCGCAGCAATTTGCCATGATGCAAACAATTACCCTGACCCGCCCCGACGACTGGCATCTGCATTTGCGTGATGGTGTGGCCCTGCAAACGGTGGTGCCGCACAGCGCTGCCCAGTTTGGCCGCGCCATCGTCATGCCCAACCTGCAGCCACCCATCACCACAGCGGCGGCGGCACTGGCTTACCGTGCTCGCATCCGGGCAGCGGTGCCGCCAGGTGTGCAGTTTGAACCGCTGATGACGCTCTATCTCACCGACAATTTGCCCGCTGATGAAATCAAGCGCGCGGTTGAAGCCGGTGTGGTGGCGGTCAAACTCTACCCGGCCGGTGCCACCACCCACAGCGACGCCGGTGTGACCGACTTGCGCAAAACCTGGAAAACGCTCGAAGCCATGCAACGCGCTGGCATGCCACTGTTGTTGCATGGCGAAGTGACCACGCCCGAGGTCGATATTTTTGACCGCGAGGCAGTGTTCATCGAGCGCCAATTGATCCCGTTGCGCCACGATTTTCCTGAGCTGAAAATCGTCCTTGAACACATCACGACACGCGAGGCGGTGCAGTACGTCAATGCGGCGGACCGCTTCACCGGCGCGACCCTCACCGCACACCATTTGCTTTTTAATCGCAATGCGATCTTCACCGGCGCCAGCGGTGCCGGTTTGCGACCGCATTACTTCTGCCTGCCGGTGTTGAAACGAGAAATGCATCGCCAGGCGCTGTTGCAGGCGGCCAGCAGCGGCTCAGCCAAATTTTTTCTCGGCAGCGACAGCGCCCCGCACGCGGCGCACCTGAAGGAGAGTGCGGTGGGCTGCGCCGGTTGCTACACCGCGCCCGTTGCCATGGAGCTGTATGCGCAGGCGTTTGATTCGGTCGGCGCGCTCGATCAACTCGAAGCCTTTGCCAGTTTCAATGGAGCCGACTTTTACGGCTTGCCGCGCAATAGCGGCCACATCACCTTGAAGCGCGAAACGTGGGTGGTACCCGAGAGCTTTGCCTATGACGAGGCCTTGTTAAAGCCGTTGCGCTCGGGTGAAACCTTGCCGTGGCGGATGGTTTAGATGGAATCGTCTTGAAATTGGGCGGCTTGCCCCTAACATCCGTGCCCGTGGCTCACTGATTTGAGTTGCCCTTGAAGGAAATATGAAGCGCATTATTTTGTTTGTCTTGACCAACGTGCTGGTAGTGGCGGTGCTGGGCATCGTCGCCAGCCTGCTCGGCGTCAATCGCTATCTGACTGCCAGCGGTTTGAACCTGGGCTCCTTGCTCGGTTTTGCGCTGGTGATGGGCTTTGGCGGCGCCATCATCTCGCTCTTGATCAGCAAGCCGATGGCCAAGTGGAGCGCCGGCGTGCGCATCATAGAGTCACCGCAAAATGTCGATGAAGCCTGGATTGTGGAAACGGTGCGCAAGCTTGCCGACAAGGCTGGCATCGGCATGCCGGAAGTCGGTATTTTTGAGGGCGACCCCAACGCCTTTGCCACCGGTGCGTTCAAGAACTCGGCGCTGGTGGCGGTAAGCACCGGCCTGTTGCGCGGCATGACGCATGAAGAGATCGAGGCAGTGATTGGTCATGAAATCAGCCATGTTGCCAATGGCGACATGGTTACCATGACGTTGATCCAGGGCGTGATGAACACCTTCGTCGTGTTTTTGAGCCGGGTCATTGCCTATGCCATTGACGGCTTTTTGCGCAAGGGTGATGAGCGCTCCAGCGGCCCTGGCATCGGTTACATGATCACTACTTTTGTTCTCGATGTCGTGCTCGGTTTTGCCGCTGCCATCGTTGTCGCTTGGTTCTCGCGGCACCGCGAATTCAGGGCCGATGCCGGCTCGGCCGATTTGCTCGGCCGCCCGCAGCCGATGATCAACGCCCTGGCGCGCCTGGGCGGCATGGTGCCCGGCGAGTTGCCCAAGAGCGTGGCGGCATTTGGCATTACCGGCGGCATCGGCCAGTTGTTCGCCACCCACCCGCCGCTGGAAGAGCGCATTGCAGCCTTGCAAAATCCGCAGGCTTAACTCCCATTAAACTCAGCCCATGGAACTCTCCACCTGGTTAACTTTTTTTGCGGCATCCTGGGCCATCAGCATCTCGCCCGGGCCGGCTGCCATCGCTTCCATGAGCGCCGGACTCAACCACGGCTTCAGGCGCGGTTACGTCTTGATTTTCGGCTTGGTCCTGGGCATCTGGACCCAGGTGCTGATCGTCGGGGTGGGCTTGGGGGCGCTGGTGGCGGCGTCGAGCACTGCGTTCACCGTGGTCAAATGGCTGGGCGTGGTTTATCTGGTGTACCTGGGCATTACGCAGTGGCGCGCGCCGGTGCGCCCATGGGTGGCACTGGCAGACGCGCCGGTGTTTGTGAGCCAGCGTGCCATGATCTTGCGCGCCTGGATGATCAACGCGTTCAACCCCAAAGGCACGATGTTTTTGTTGGCGGTGGTGCCACAGTTCATGCACTTGTCACAGCCCTTGGTGCCGCAATACCTCATCATCGGCGTCACGCTGGGCTTTACCGACCTGGTGGTGATGGCGGGCTACACGGCGCTGGCCGCACGCGTGCTGGGTGCCCTTAAAGAGCCCTCGCATATTCGGGTCATGAACCGGACGCTCGGCAGTTTGTTTGTCATCGCGGGCTCGCTGCTGGCGCTGTTCAAGCGCGCCGCTTGAACCAAGCATGTAGCTCTATTGGGCAGGAATCTCCTCGAGATACGCGGCCACATCTTCCATGTTCTTGCGCGTAAGCTCATGCGCGACTGCCTTCATGGTGCTTTCTTCGTGACGTTCCTCGGTGCGCTGAAAAACTGTCAACTGTTTGACGGTGTAGCCTACAGGCTGATGTGCGAGTCGCGGCGCTTCCTCATTGCCTTGCGCCTGCGGGCCATGACAAGCGCTACAGGCTGTAACCCCTTTCTCGGGAATGCCTTTTTCAAAAATGCCCTTCCCCGCTGCGATGGCTACCGCATCGGCAGTTGCGCCCGGTACAGGCGCTGGGGCCTTGGCTGAAAAGTAGTCTGCCAAGCCCTTGATCTGTTCGTCGGTCAAACTCCGGCTCAGTCCCCACATTTGGTCAACCCCTTGCGGATCAAGACGGCTATGCGCTCGGAATGCTTTGAGCTGTGCTATGAAATACGTTGGCTGCTGTGCAGCGAGATTGGGAAAGTTCGGGTTGGTCGAGTTTCCGTCGATACCGTGGCACAGCGAGCAAACTTGTTGTGCAAGCGTCGTTGCAGAAACCTTTGGATTGGCCAAGTCACGGGAATTCTCTATGCTGGAACAGCCAGCACCGAACACAGCCGTGGCAACGATCAAAAGAATATGGCTAAATTTCATGCTGAATCTCCAATGTTGCAAGGCGTTTAATACGCGAACCAGACGTACAGGAACAGCGAGTTGTTGTCGCTGGCGTTGCGCCCCGCACCGTCGTAGTTGCTACTTGCCCCCATGTATTTGTTGTAGCTTGTGTACTGGGCACCAATGCGTATGTTTTGCACTGGAATAAAGAAGGCTTCGTAGGTAATGCCGCTGGTCGCAGGATCACTCTGATTATTGGTGCTGCCAGTCAGATTGAACAATGACAGACTACCACCGTATTTGGCCTGGTAGGTATAGCCCAACTTGGCACGAGTCACGGTGTTGGTATCGCCCAAACCCGGATTGGGGAGACCGGCGCTCATGGCATCGGAATAGTTTTGCTCCGTCTTCATGTAGGCCAACTGGGCCGTCACCGCGTGCTGATCGAGGAGGTACTGGTACTGGGCATCGAGGCCGGTATTGCGGAACTTGCCAACCGAAGCCGGGTCGGACGTGTCGGTCGGGTCATCATACACATGCGCAACCATGCCCGAGGTGCCAATCATCAAGTTATGTGGTCCCCACTCGTGGGATAGAGCTAAACGCCAGTAGGGATTATTGCTGCCACTGAGTTGGGTCCTGGGACTGGCCCCCGCAGTCATGAAAGACAGGGCCCGATCCGCAGTGCGGTAGGTTCCCACTTCAGCGTAAACGGTCCGGTTCCAGTACAGGTAGGCGTTGAGCCCGGCGATGTTGCCGCCCGACGCGAATCCAGGATAGGGTGCCGTGCCGTCTATGAATTGGGAACTCGATGGTGATGGCACCGGCACATATTGCATCCATGCGGCAGCGCTATTCCAGGGGTCCGTAAGCGAGGGATTATTGTTCAGGCTCACCCCGTAGATCCAGTCCTGCTTGTCGCCAACGATGTGATTGGCAAAGCGGATGTCCATGTTGTCTGCGTTGCTATGACCCGAGAACGTTCCGTCTCCGTTGTCAACGGCATACGGGTCATAGGTAATCTGGGTAAAGGCACCCATGTTGTCGGTGATCTTGCCCGCCAAAAATACGCTGGCAGTGGCAAGGATGGGGGTCGCCGTCTTGGCTGTTCCTGCAGGGGCATTGGCTATGCTGGAACTGCTGGCAAGCCCCATGACAGACAGCGGAATGGTGCGCTCACCGATGGTGTAGCCCGTCATCTTGAACATCCGTCCATAGGGCGTGAGCTCGGGAAATTGTCCACCAGCGTGACACGCAACACAGTTTTGCCCGGTTTGTCGGGCAAAGGCAGGCACGGCCCGTGCCTGCATCGGCAGCAGAAAGGTCAGCAGCGAAATCAGTCCAAGACCATAGGCCGCAATTTTCAAATGCCAACGTTGATCTTGATTTGCGAGTGATGACATGGAGGGATGTCCTTCTATTGGTTTCAAGTTGTCGTTTCATTCAGGTCATTGCGGCCCGCGAGAGTAGCAGTTTCGTGCATGTCCGATCAATTTGATTTGGGAGGAGGGATTCTTTACAAAAGTTCACCTTGCTGTGGCAATTCACAGACTTTTACAATATTTTTCTTGACCAGCACGATAGGCTTTCATGAAGGTGTCAAATGACTGACGTGTTGCACCCGGATCGGGCCCGAAATGACAAAAGTATTTCACCGCATTGGCTGGCACCCTAAGTGCATCCGCCCAGCAAATTCAGCGCCAGCGCCTCGGCAACCTTGATGCCATCCACCCCCGCCGACAAAATTCCACCGGCGTAACCGGCTCCTTCGCCGGCCGGGTACAGCCCCGGTGTGTTGCTGCTCTGGAAATTCTCGCCACGCGGCATTTTCAAGGGTGACGAGGTGCGGGTCTCGACCCCGGTCAGCACTGCATCGGGCCGGTCAAAGTCCTTGATCTTGTGACCAAAGGCGGGCAGTGCCTCACGCATTGCTTGCACCGCGTAGCCGGGCAGGGCGCTGCCCAAGTCGCACAGGGTGACGCCGGGTTGGTAGGAGGGCTCGACTGCGCCGAGTTGGGTGGAGGCTTTGCCCGCCAAAAAGTCCCCCAGCAGTTGAGCCGGTGCGCTGTAGTCGCCGCCACCCAGGACATAAGCCTTGGACTCGAGCGCGCGCTGCAACGCAATACCGGAGAGTGGGTGGTTGCTGGCCGGGTCGCCTTGCTGCGCGTCGACGGCGTCTTGGGCGTAGCGGCTGCCAGCATCGGAACCAAAGGCCGATACAAAAGCCGTTTCGTCCTGCGCGTAGTCGGTGGGCTCGATGCCGACCACAATGCCCGCGTTGGCGTTGCGCTCGTTGCGCGAGTACTGGCTCATGCCGTTGGTCACCACGCGACCCAGCTCCGACGTGGCCGCCACCACCGCGCCGCCGGGGCACATGCAAAAGCTATAGACCGCGCGGCCATTGCTGGCGTGATGCACCAGCTTGTAATCGGCCGCACCCAGTAGCGGGTGGCCGGCATGACGACCCCAGCGGGCCTGGTCGATCTGGCTTTGCGGGTGCTCGATGCGAAAGCCAATCGAGAACGGCTTGGCCTGCATCGCCACACCGCGCTGGTGCAGCATGGCAAAGGTGTCGCGCGAGCTGTGGCCCAGCGCCAGCACCACTTGATCGGCGCGCAATTCGTAGGTCTCACCACTGGCTTGATCGAGCACCGTCAGACCGCGTAACTGGCGCTGCTCGCCTTCAATCAGCACATCGGTGAGGCGCTGCTGAAAGCGGATCTCGCCGCCCAGTGCGATGATTTGCGCGCGCAGGTTTTCCACCACCTTGACCAGCTTGAATGTGCCGATGTGCGGGTGCGCCTCGACCAGAATTTCAGGCGGAGCACCGGCTTTGACAAACTCCTGCATCACTTTGCGCCCCAGAAAGCGCGGGTCCTTGATCTGGCTGTAGAGCTTGCCGTCGGAGAAAGTGCCGGCGCCGCCTTCGCCAAACTGCACATTCGATTCGGGGTCAAGCACACCTTTGCGCCACAAATCCCAGGTGTCCTGCGTGCGTTCACGCACTTTTTTGCCGCGCTCCAGCACGATCGGCCTGAAGCCCATCTGCGCCAGCATCAGCGCGGCAAAAATGCCGCACGGGCCAAAGCCCACCACGACCGGGCGCAGTGCCAAATTTGCCGGGGCCTTTGCGACCGGGTGATAGGCCATGTCAGGCGTCGGTTGAATATGCGGGTTGGCGCTGTGGCGCTCCAGCAGCTTTGACTCCATCGCCGGACCCGCCAACTCAACATCGACGATATAAACCACCAGCAACTGGGCTTTGCGCGCATCAATGCTGCGCTTGAACACGGTTGAGCGCGCTACCTCAGCCTTGGAAACAGTCAGTGTCTTTTGAATCAGTGCGTCGAGGTCTTCGGCGCTATGGTCAAGCGCGAGCTTGAGCTCGGAGAGTCGGATCATGGTGGGCGTCTTGTTGGCTTGTATCGATCAAGCAGAAGCGCCCGAGTTTACGGCCTAAGCTGGCAGAAAACCCTCCACCGACAGATAGCGCTCGCCGGTGTCGTAGTTGAAGCCCAGCACGGTGGCGCCAGCGGGAAGATCAGGTAATTTTTGCGCGATGGCGGCTAGTGTGGCACCGCTGGATATCCCTACCAACAGACCTTCTTCGCGCGCGCTGCGACGCCCCATCTCGCGCGCCGCTTCGGCCTCCACCTGAATCACGCCGTCAATCAAATCGGTGTGCAGGTTGGTTGGAATAAAACCGGCACCAATACCCTGGATCGGGTGTGGCCCGGGTGCGCCGCCGGAGATCACCGGCGAGGCCACCGGCTCGACTGCATAGACTTTGAGCTTGGGCCATTTGGCTTTGAGCACTTGGGCGCAAGCGGTGATGTGGCCACCAGTGCCCACACCGGTGATCAGCGCGTCAATCCCATCGGGGAAATCGGCCAGAATCTCTTGCGCCGTGGTGCGGGCGTGGGCTTCAATGTTGGCCGGATTGTCAAACTGTGCCGGCATCCATGAGTTGGGTGTGGCGGCGATCAGCTCGGTGGCGCGTGCAATGGCACCCTTCATGCCTTTTTCGCGCGGCGTCAAATCGAACGTGGCACCATAGGCCAGCATCAGACGGCGGCGCTCGATGGACATGCTGTCGGGCATCACCAGAATCAGCTTGTAGCCCTTGACGGCGGCAACCATCGCCAGGCCGACGCCGGTGTTGCCCGAGGTCGGCTCGATGATGGTGGCACCGGGCTTGAGCGTGCCGCTTTTTTCTGCCGCTTCCACCATGCCAAGCGCAATGCGGTCCTTGATGGAGCCGCCCGGGTTGCTGCGCTCGGATTTGATGAAAACATTGTGCCCGGCACCGAACAAACGGTTGATGCGGATGTGCGGCGTGTTGCCAATGGTTTGCAGAACGTTGTTGACTTTCATGATGGGCTCCAGTGGTGAGTGATGTCGTGGCTATTTTCTGCTACTTGATCGACTGGTTTGCATATAAGCTTATGGATAGCCACGATAATGACAGGGTGAAGCCCACCAGACTGCCGCTGGTGCATTTGTGGAAACACGGCACTGGAGGAACGTCCGGACTGCATAGGGCAGCGTAGCAGCTAACGGCTGTCCACCGCGAGGTGAGGATCAGAGCAACAGAGACGAGTCGCAGCGGGGCAACCTGGTGCGGGTGAAACGGGCAATCTCTACGCGCAGCAATACCAAGTAGGCCAGCGTTGATGGGGCCCCCGGAGCTGGCGGGTAGGTAGCATCGAGCCGTTGGGCGACCAACGGCCCAGAGTAATGGCAGTCACTTCGGCACGCTCGCAAGGGCGTGCCGTTGCACAGAATCCGGCTTATCGGTGGGCTTCACACTTTTATTATTTGGACAACAGATTGGTCCCCGCCGTGCCGACTGCCGAGTACAGGTAGAGGCCGTGCACCACAGCGTAGAGGTCCTGGCTGGTGGCGGCTGCGGTTGGCGTCCAGGCCAGGCCATCGGTACTGATGAAAATGTTGCCGCCAGAGCCTACGGCAACAAACTGGTCGCCGTAGGTGACGGCATTAAGCGCTGTGACGCCGGGCAGTACCTGAGTCGCCCAGGTGTTGCCGTCGGTGCTGCTGAGCACCGTGCCGGTAGTGCCAACGGCCACGAAGGTTGCCGTTACCACGCCTGTAGTTGAGGTATTCGTCATACTGGCGATGCCATGCAAGTCGGCCGTGGTGTTAGACGGGACGCTATGCCAGGTCAAGCCGTCCGCACTTTCAACGACGGTGCCACCCGCGCCAACAGCCACCCAGGTGCCACTGTTGTAGGTGCTGTAAGTCACCGCATACAAATCATTGCTGGTAGCCGTGTTGCTTGCTGCCGTCCAGGTCACGCCATCAGGGCTGGTGATGATGGTGCCGCTGGCTCCTACCGCCACATTCAAATTCAGGTTGTTGCTGGCAATCGCATACAGATTTTGGGTCGTTGGGCTGGTTTGTGGCGTCCACGTGATCGCGTCGGGGCTTGCCAACACCAAGCCGCCATCGCCAACCAGCTTGTAGGTGCCAAAGTAGGAGGCGCCGTTGAGGTTGCTGGTGGTGGCGTAATTGATGGCGCTCCAAGTGCTGCCGTCAGGGCTGGAATACATGGCACCGCCCACACCAGCGGCGACGTAATTTGTAGCGGTTGTTGTTACCGTTGAGGTGGTCGAGGAGGTGGTTGATGTCAACACCGTGGTGGTGGTGTTGATACTGTAGGCGAGACTGCGTAAATCATGACTGCCAATCGAGCTGGCTGAACCCGCGACCCAGTTGGAACCAGCGATTCTGGGGATGGTTGAAACCGCAGCAGCACCGGGACCGCCCGGACCGCCACCGGTTCGTCCGTTGACAGAGAACGAGTAGCTGGTACCATCGATCAAGCCGGTGACAAGGTAAGGCGAAGTGACTTTAAGCAAGACATTGCCACCGGGCAAACCGATCCAGCCGTGCATCGAAGTGGTGTCGGTGGGCGCCACGCTGGTTGGTCCAAAAAACAGCCAGTATTCAACGCCGTCAACCATGTCCCAGGAAACACTGGCAGAAGTCTCGCCTGCTGCGACCTTGAGCCCGGTGGGTGCCGGCGCCGAGTCGCCACCACAGGCGACCAATATGAGCACGGCCATCAGTGTGGCAACCAATAATTTGAATGAGCGCAAAAACATAAATAGATTCCAATGAAAAAGACGGGTCTTGTCAACCATTATCGAATATTTCCACGGACCCGTCCGTCACTGTCCCGCAGTTGCCGTTAAAAGCGTTCGCGGGCCTGCAGATAACGCCACTGACCTACAGGCAACTGGGCCAACGAGACGCGTCCAATGCGCAGGCGCTTGATGCTGACAATTTGCCAGCCAACGCGTTCGCACAGGTAGGCGATCAAGCCCGGATGAACACCCTTGATGGCAAAACGCAATTTGCTCGAAGTCGCGCTGCTGCTGTTGAGGCTAACTTTAACGTTCGGCAAAGGCGCTCCATCAGCCGTCAGCCCCTGATTGAGTCGCAGCAAGCTCTCAGACACTGCCACGCCTGCCACCTCCACAATCAGTTCCTGCTCGATCACCGCCGCGTCTTCGGTGAGCTTGCGCAGCACGCGCCAGTCCTGCGTGAACACCACCAGACCGCTGGCTGCGCTCTCCAACGGCAGGCCAGAGCTGAGCTTGGCGAAGTGTCGCTTGAGGATGCGCGTGCCTGACGCGTCATCGCTGGCGTGTGTGGCGCTGCTTAGTAACTGCTGCGCCGGTTTGATCCGGGTGTTGGCTTCGCCCGGCGCGGCCATGCTGTCAAACCCGGTTGGCTTGTGCAGCAACAGGGTCACGTCGCTCATTTCCATGAGGCTGGCGTTCGGGTCAACTTCAACCTGCTGGTTCAAGACCCGAAACATCGGCTCTTCCACCAACTGGCCATTGACCTTGACCCAGCCACCCTCGATGTACTGTTCGGCCTCGCGGCGTGAACACGCCAGCATTGCGGCGACGCGTTTGGCCAGTCGCTCGTCGGTTCGAAGTAACTGGGGCGTGGGTTTTTTGGGGGAAATCATGGGTATCATGGTAACCGTCCGGCCATTCGCGGCCACTAGAATGATTCAGCGATTGAACTTCGATGAAAGGGACCGTTATGCGGCAAATGTTTCTTGCAATGTGCTGCATGGTCACACTGGCAAGTTGCGATCGGGCGCCGCTCCCCGCCGCAGAACGCGCTGGCTCCGAAGTTCGCCAGAAAATCACCGTGGCCCTCACCACCCAGCCGCAAAGCACTCTTGTTCACGTTGCGCTAGACAAGGGCTATTTTTTGAATAGTGGGCTTGATGTCCAGCCGCAGATTCATTCTTTTGGCAAAGCGGCGTTGCAATCGGTACTGGATGGCAAGGCAGACTTTGCCACGGTGGCAGAAACCCCGATCATGCTCAGTGTGCTCAAGGGTGACAGGATTTTCGTGATTGCCAATATAGAGACCAGCACCAGGAATGACGCAGTGATAGCAAGGACTGATGCTGGCATCGTCAAGCCCGCTGACGTGAAAGGCAAACGCATCGGCTTCACGCCGGGAACGACGTCGGACTTCTTTCTTGACTCGTTCCTGACCGCTCAGGGTTTGACGCGCCACGAAATAACGCCTGTTCCCCTCAAACCCGAAGAGATGCAGGACGCCCTGCTGACCAGGAAGGTTGACGCCGCGGCGACCTGGAACTATCCGTTGACCCAGATACAACGCCAGCTTGGAGCGCAAGCGGTCGTTTTTTACGATCAGCAAATCTATACCGAAACTTTCAACGTTGCAGCCATGCAGGATTTTGTCCGGCAAAACCCGCAAACCGTCAGCCGCTTCTTGCGCGCCCTGATCCAGGCTGAGGATTTTGTGGCAAAACAACCGGATGAAGCGCAGGACATCGTGACTGCGGCGGTCAAGGTTGACAAGGAACTGGTCCGGCAAGTGTGGGACGCTTTCAGCTATCAGGTAAGTTTGAACCAGAACCTGCTGATTACGCTGGAGGACGAGACCCGGTGGGCCATGAAGAACAAGCTGACCGACAAGACCGTCATGCCAAACTACTCGGACTACATCCATGTTGACAGTCTCAAGGCGGTCAAGCCCGAAGCCGTCAAGATGAACCGCTAGTACCAGGCTCGTTATGCGTATCGCAACCCGGCTCAGGATCAGCGCAGCGGCGACGCTGGCCGCTGTGGTCATTCTTGTGCCGGTGTTGTATTGGGCATTCTCCGCTTACCGTGAGGCACAGAGCGGCAGTGATCTTGTCGAAGCGATTCAGAGCAACTTCGCCGAACGTGCTTCATTCAGGGATCAGTACTTTCTCTACCGCGAGGACCGAGCCAGGATGCTGTGGGACGAAAGCAAAGTGCAGTCTGACCAACTGCTGCGCTCGGCCAAATCTCTGTTCCAAGGTGAGGCAGATCAAAAAGCGGTGGAACGGATACGACGGGCCGTAGCGGAGACCGTGCTTGTCTTCCGTCGCATCGTTGACAACTCAAAATCGTTGAAGTCAGCCACGGGCAACCGGGAAGTCTTTGAGGAACTCGATAAGAGGCTCTACAGCCAGTTGCTGTTGAAGGCCGCAGATGTTCGCGATGCGATTAGCGCAATGCAAAGTTCGAATGCGACGCAAGTGCAGCAAGCCTACCGGCACCTCACCATGATTTCTGGCACGCTGGCGCTGTTGCTGGCGACCATCATTGTGCTTAATGCGGTGCAAATCGGCGGCTTGATTCGCAGGCGCCTGTTGACGCTGCATGACGGTGCCAATCGGGTTGTCGGCGGGAACCTGGCGTACCGGATCGAGAGTGGCAGTAGGGACGAGTTTTCGGAAATTGCCGACGCCATCAATAGCATCACAGAAAAGCTGCAAGGGCTGACCCAGGATCTGGAAGCCAAGATTCGCAGTCGAACAGCCGAACTGGAGCAATCGGAAACCCGACTGCGCTCCGTTTTCAACGCCATGAGCGAAGGATTTTCCATCCAGGAGGCTGTCTGCGACGGCGCAGGCAAAGCCATTGACCTGCGCTTCATCGCAGCCAACCCGGCCTTTGAGAGCCAGACCGGTTTGAAGAATGCAACTACCTTGGGCCATACGCTGCGGGAGTTGTTCCCACAGGCTGAATCGTATTGGATAGAGCGCTACGGCAAGGTCGCGCTCAGCGGTGAAGCAACCAGCTTTGACGCAGTGTTTGGACCTCTCAACAAGCACTATCAGGTGAGCGCATTCCAGATCGAGCCGGGTCGCGTTGGAATTACCTTTATGGACATCAGCGAGCGCAAGCAGCATGAAGCCCGACAACTGCTGGTGTCCCAACGCATGGAGGTGCTGCTGAAACTCCCTGCTGCCGCAGACGGCCGCAGCGAGACCGAGTTTTTGCAGTACG
The DNA here is from genome assembly GCA_003133245.1 of Rhodoferax sp. Classification (GTDB taxonomy): domain Bacteria; phylum Pseudomonadota; class Gammaproteobacteria; order Burkholderiales; family Burkholderiaceae_C; genus Rhodoferax. Next base: position 41,432 of record PKWM01000016.1, read on the forward strand.
GACTCGATCAGGTCGAGGCGCTCACCGGCAGCCAGATCGCCTTTGTCCATTTTGTGAACGATGACCAGGAAACCATCGAGCTGCTGACCTGGTCCCAAGCCACCCTGAAGGACTACTGCACAGCCACCTTTGACCGGCATTACCCGATCAGTCAGGCCGGCATCTGGGCCGAGGCGCTGCGCCAGCGCAAGCCAGTTGTCATCAACGACTACGTCAGTGCACCCGGCAAGCACGGGCTGCCCGAGGGGCACGCCCGGCTGGAGCGCTTGATCAGCGTGCCGGTGATCGACGTTGGCCTGGTGCGCATGATGCTGGGCGTGGGCAACAAGCCTCAGCCCTACAGCGAACTCGACGTGGAGACCACGCGCTTGCTTGCCGAGTCACTCTGGCACATCGCCTCGCAGCGCCGCACTGAGGCGGCCCTGCGCAAGAGTCAGCAATCTCTGAATCAGGCGCAATTCATTGCCGGCATTGGCAACTACGCCCTGGACCTTTCCACTGGCCTTTGGGAAAGCTCGCACGCGCTGAACCAACTCTTTGGCATTGATGCTGCCTACGAGCGCAGCGTGCAAGGTTGGGAGGAACTCATCCACCCGGACGACCGCGTGATGATGGATGAATACTTCAAAGGCGAAGTGCTGGGGCGGCGCAAACCCTTCGATAGGGAATACCGCATCCAGCGGCACAATGACAAAGAGTTGCGCTGGGTGCATGGTCTGGGGGTACTCGAATTCGACACCCAGGACCAGCCACTGCAAATGCACGGTACCATTCAGGACATCACCGAACGCAGACTAGCCGAGCAGCAAATCCGGACTCTGGCCTTCTCCGACCCCTTGACCGGCCTGCCCAATCGGCGTCTGCTGATGGACCGGCTCGAACAAGCGCTGGCTGGCGCTCATCGCCGCGCTCGCCACGGCGCGCTGCTGTTCATTGATCTGGACAACTTCAAGACCGTCAACGACACCCTGGGACATGACAAAGGTGATGCTCTGCTCAAACAAGTCGCCACGCGGCTGATAGCCTGCGTGCGCGAGGGTGACACTGCGGCGCGCCTGGGCGGCGACGAATTCGTTGTGCTGCTTGAAGACTTGAGCAGCGATCCGCAGCAGGCTGCCAAGCAGACACAAGTCGTGACTGCAAAAATCCTCAACGCACTGGATCAACCCTATGAACTCGACGGCCATGGGCACCACAGCAGCGCTAGCATCGGTGTCACCCTGTTTGGCGGCGCTGAGCGCGAGGGCATCGAAGAGTCTCTAAAACGCGCCGAACTCGCGATGTACGAGGCCAAGGCGACGGGACGCAACACCCTGCGTTTCTTTGAGCCCGAAATGAGAACTGCAGCCAATACCCGGGCAACACTCGAAGCAGATTTGCGCGTGGCCGTGACCCAAGGTCAGTTTCTTCTGTACTACCAGCCCCAGGGCGGAGGTGATGCTCGCCTGATGGGAGTGGAGGCATTGCTGCGCTGGCAGCGTCCCGAGCGCGGCCTGGTGTCACCGGCAGAATTCATTCCCATCGCCGAGACCAGCGGTTTGATTCTGCCCTTGGGTCGTTGGGTGTTGGAGACCGCCTGCAAACAACTTGCAGCGTGGGCTACTCGGCCAGAGATGTCGCATCTGACAATGGCCGTGAATGTCAGTGCCCGCCAGTTCAGACAGACGGACTTTGTTGAAGAGGTGGTGACCATCCTGGAGGCGACTGGCGCCAAGCCAGAGAACCTCAAGCTTGAACTCACCGAGAGCGTGCTGGTGGACAACGTGGGAGACATCATCGTCAAGATGAATGCCCTCAAAGCCAGGGGAGTCGGCTTCTCGGTCGATGACTTTGGCACCGGCTATTCATCGCTGTCTTACCTGAAGCGCCTACCGCTGGACCAGCTCAAGATCGACCAGAGTTTCGTCAGAGACATACTTGTTGATCCCAACGACGCCGCGATTGCCAAGATGGTGGTCGCCTTGGCTGATACCTTGGGGCTGAGCGTCATCGCAGAAGGAGTGGAAACCGAGGCACAGAGGGGTTTTCTTGCCGACCTGGGCTGTCATACCTACCAAGGCTATTTGTTCAGCCGGCCGCTGCCGATCCAGGAGTTTGAGGCGTTTGCGGCGCGGGTTTGATGCAATTTCTGTGACTGCTTTGGAGCGACCCGTACTGAAAGATTACCAGGTCAGCGGATCAAGGCGATAAAACTCGGTGAGTTCGTGGTACAGCGCCGGATGCTCGCTGGCCATGCGCTGCGGCTGCTCAAAAAATACTTCTGAAATAACGGCAAAAAATTCAGCCGGGTCGGTGGCGCCGTAGTCGCTGAACAGGGAAGTTTCGTCTTGCACCGTGCGCGCCTGTAAAGCGTTGAACTCGGCCCCCAGCACCTTCGACCAGCGTTTGTAGTGGGCGCGCTGCCGCAACCGGGGTGCGCCATTGGCACGGCCTGTTTCCTGGTCAAGCTGATGGGCAAATTCATGGATCACCACGTTTTGGCCGTCGTCGGGCACGGCTGCACCGGCCAGCGTGTCGTACCACGACAAAATCACCTGCCCTTCGCTCCAGGATTCGCCCGCGAGCACCTGGCGCGCATGGTGCGCCACGCCGATGCCGTCGATGTGCTCGCGGTTGACGACAAAGCTGCCGGGATAGACCAGGATCTGGCGCAAACCGGGGTAGTAACGGGCCGGGCGATTAAGAATCAGCAGACAGGCCAGCGCCGCAATCGTGACCCGCATCTCGTCGGTGATCTTCAGGCCATCACAACCGATGAAAGCTTTCTCCGCAACAAACACCGCAATGTGCTGCTTGAGCTGGAGCTGCAAGTCGACCGGCATGGCGCGCACATAAGGCACACGCAGTTGCAAAATGTTGCGCCAGGCGGTGGGAAACGGTCGCCTGCGAATCTTGCTGCGCTTGCGTTCAAGCAGATACGGTTTTCCCAGCAACCAGAGAATAAAGAGCAGCGCCAACGCGGAAATAATCAGAGCTGGCAAAGGACTGTTCCCAGGGTTAAGAGTTCAACAGACCTGTAGCTGGGCATGGAGCGGGCTTTTTCAATGGGCCGAAAACCATTGCGTAGTGATGGCAGAGGTTGAGGCATGGGCCTCCGCCTCATACTGTCAAATGGCGCTGTGCGCCCGTCAAGTCCATGTATCGTCGGGCCGCTCATGCGCCCAGTCGCGCGGACGCAAGAAGTCGCTGTAGAGCCTGGCCTCGGGCGTGCCCGGCTCGGGCGCCCAGTCGTAACGCCATTTGACGATGGGGGGCATCGACATCAGTATCGATTCGGTACGCCCGTCCGATTGCAGGCCAAACAAAGTACCACGGTCGAACACCAGATTGAATTCCACATAGCGCCCGCGCCGGTAAGCCTGGAAGTCGCGCTCGGCTTCGCCATAAGCGATGTTGCGGCGCGACTCGACGATGGGCATATAGGCCGCCAGGAACGCATCCCCAACCGAACGCATCACCGCGTAGCTGCCCTCGAATCCGTTCTCTGAGAAGTCGTCGAAAAAGATGCCGCCTATGCCACGCGGCTCATGACGATGCTTCAGATAGAAGTAGTCGTCGCACCAGGACTTGAAGCGTTCATGCAAGCTGCCGTCGAAGGGCTGCAAGGCGGCTTCGCAGGCGCGATGGAAATGTTGGGCATCGGTCTCGAATCCGTAATACGGCGTCAAATCCATGCCGCCGCCAAACCACACGTTGGCGTCCCGGTCGGCCGGAAAGGCCGCAAACATGCGCACATTCATGTGCACCGTGGGCACATAAGGATTGCGCGGGTGCAGAACCAGAGATACCCCCATGGCCTCGAACGGTGCGCCGGCAAGTTCCGGTCTGTGCTGGGTGGCCGATGCAGGCAAGACGTTACCCTTGACATGCGAAAAATTGCAGCCGCCGCGCTCGAACAAGCGTCCACCTTCGATCAGACGCGTCTTGCCATCACCTTCGAGCCGGCCACCGGGCTCGCGCACCCACTGATCCAGCAAGAAATCCTGGCCGTCAGCGGCTTCCAAGGCGCTGACAATACGCTGCTGCAAATCCAGCAAATAGCTGCGCACGGCCGCCACATTCGGGTTCGAGTGGTTCATGTTTTGAGTTGCACGGGTGAAGCCAGATGCGGCCGTTTTCCTTTGCGCTGCGCTAGATGTTGGTGCAGCAGTTTGAAGTCTTGCTGTAGATCGCCGCTGAGTTCAACGAACTCGTGCAGGCCCACGGTCTTGCTGGGGAAATCGAAATACGCCAAGCCTACCGGCACCTTGGCCTGGACCGCCACTTGGTATGAGCCCGAGCGCCATCCGGTGGTCAGTGAACGCGTGCCCTCGGGTGCCACCGCCAGCCAAAAATACGCGTCGCGCTCGCGTGCCGATTGCATCGCGGCCACGGTGTCACCGACCACGCCGCGTGCGCTGCCGCGATCCACTGCAATGCCGCCCAACCAGCGCAACCAGCGGCCCAACAGGGGGACTTTGAACAAGCTGTTCTTGGTCCAGAAATGCACCGGCAAGCCCATCGCCCATTTGGCGAACAAACCGACGATGAAGTCCCAGTTGGACGTGTGCGGGTACACCAGGATCACGCCCTGTTTGGCCGGCAAACCGCTCCATTTGATTCGCCAGCCGGCCACGCGCAACAATGCATGCGCCAGCGCGCTACCCTTGAATTGCACCGGTCGGGCGCTCAAATCAATTTTATTCATGACTCAGACGTTCAGGGATAAATTGCTTCGATGCGCTCGATATGCGCCAGCAGCGAGCGCTTGGCCACTGGCCACATGCGCGTTGGTACGTCGTCATAGACCTGCTCCAGCCATTGGTCGAGCGTTCCTTCAGGCTGCGCTTGCATGGCTTGGACAACCTTGGCTTCGCGCGCCAGGCGATGCGCTTTGAGCTGGGCAATTGCGGCGCTGGCTTCGCCGGAAAAACCGCCGATGACGTGGCCGTGCGCTGGCAGGATGAATTCGATCTGGTGCTCGCTGCAGGCGGCGCTTAAAACATCGAGTGAGTCAAGATAAACCGTCATGTTGCCGTCGGGCGGGTCAACCAGCGTGGTACTGCCGCTTAAAACATGATCACCGCTGAACAGCAGGCCGTCTTCGAGCAGCACCAGACACAGGTGGTTGGCGGCGTGTCCGGGCGTATGAATAACCTGCAAGGTGTGACTGACGTTGCCTTTTTGTGTCTGCCCGTTGAGCCTGAGTAGTTCCGCATTTTGCAAGGGTCTGTCCGGTGTGAAGGCGCAATTGGCGTGAGCTGTGGGCGCACTGGGCAGACCCAGAATTGGCGGTTTGCTCTGACTGTGCTGCTCGCACAGTGCTTGCAGTGGCCGGGCACCCGGGGAGTGATCCGGGTGCGAGTGGGTACAGACAATCATGCGGATATCGCCCCCAGCGGCGCGCCACAGTTTTTGAAGGTGATCCAGATCGGCTGGGCCGGGGTCGATGGCAATGTAGCCGCTCGCGGGGTCACCGACCAGATAGCTGTTGGTGCCGGGGCCGGTCATGGCACCAGGGTTGGGAGCGGTCAGGCGCAGCAGGTTTTTCAGCAACGCCACCGGTTGCTCCGACTGCCAGTCAAGCGCATGCACAACTTGCCCATCGGGGCACACCAGTGCCAGCTCGCCGAATGGATGTTCGTGCTCCATGAAGCGCACCTCGCGCCCGGCCAGCAGGCCGGCGCGCGGGCAACAGCGCCACAGCGGTTCCTCGCTCGCGGCGCAGGCTTGCAGCACGGACTCAACGGTTTCGTATTCGGCCAAGCGTTCGAGCGTTCGAATGGTCGGGAAGATCATGAAAAAGTTGCCTGCCTGATGCCGCTTGAGCGCCTCAGCCGGGCGCACCCAGACCGGCTCGAACTGTTCGGTTTCATCGGCCACGGGCGTTTGCCCGGCGGGCATGCGCGCGACAAAAAATGGCACGTCAAAGCGGCGCGGCAGGTCGCGGTCGGCGGTCCAGTGCGCCAGCGCAAAGACCTCATCCGCGCTTAGCGTCAGGCCCTGGTTTTGGCATTGGGCAGCCAACGGCGCGCTGCGCTCCAGCGCAGCCATATCGCGCTGATCGGCGTGCTCGCCGTCGCCGCGACGCGCCAGCAGCACGCCCAGCTCTTCAAAACTCTCGCGGATGGCGGCGATGGCCTGTGTCAGGTGCTGGTCGGTTTGCGTCGCGCGTCGCCGGGCCTGGCTGTGGCTGCGGGCATCCATGGCTTCGACGGCACCGCCCGGGAAGACATAGGCTCCCGGCAAAAAGCTGGCACGCTGGGAGCGGCGCGTCATCAGCACTTCAATGCCGCTATCCGAATCACGCAGCAGCAGCAAGGTCGCCGCTGGACGGGTGGCGGCGGGTTCGCGCGCCGGATGCAGGAGTTGGGTAGGTCTTGGCATGGGCTCAATTTTGCAACGATTTGCTGACTTGTGCCGGGCGATTGGATGCGGGATAAGCGGATAATTCTGTCATGCGAATTCCGTTTACAAAAATGCAGGGCGCCGGCAACGATTTTGTGGTGCTCAACGAGATCCAAAGCTGTTTTGGCCTGAGTACGGCGCAGTACCGGTTTCTGGCGGACCGCCATTTTGGTGTGGGTGCCGACCAGATACTGACGGTGCGAGCGTCACCGGCACCGGGCATTGACTTTGAGTATCTGATTCACAACGCCGATGGCGGCGAGGTAGAGCAGTGCGGCAACGGTGCGCGCTGCTTTGTGCGCTTTGTACGGGAGCAGGGCTTGACTGTAAAAGACACGATCCGGGTGCAGACGCTGGGCGGCGTGATCGAACCCCGGTTGACTGCCGATGGTCGGGTGAGCGTGAACATGGGCGTACCGGTTTTTGATCTAGCCAGCATCCCATTTGATGCCAACGGTTTGCAAGCGCAAGCTTCGGGGTTATGGCAACAATGGCCACTGGTGTTTGAAAACCAGGAGTCAAGTGGGCCTGTTTTGGTGGCGCTGGTATCGATCGGCAATCCACACGCCGTGCAGTTGGTTGAAGATGTGGATGTGGCCCCTGTTCTCACGCAAGGCCCGCTGATTGAGCACCACCCCCGGTTCCGCAAACGGGTGAACGCGGGCTTCATGCAGGTGCTGGATCGCTGTCACATCCGACTACGCGTGTTTGAACGTGGCACCGGCGAGACGTTGGCTTGCGGCTCGGGTGCCTGCGCGGCTGTGGTGGCGGGCATCCGGCTCGGGGCTCTTGATGCTAGTGTCGATGTGCAAACGCGCGGCGGCGCACTGACTGTTTCCTGGGCTGGTGCGCCCTCGAGCGTGCTGTTGACCGGCCCGGCCACCACCGTTTTTCATGGCGAAATTGATTTACCGGACAAACTATGACAACCTCCTTTACCCATCCAATTACTGAAGACGATATTGCCAACTACCTGGTCAATACGCCCGATTTTTTTGAACGCCACGCGGAGCTGCTGGCAACCGTGGTGTTGGCCAGTCCGCACAGCAACCGGGCGGTGAGCTTGCAAGAACGCCAGGCCCAGATGTTGCGTGAGAAGATAAAAAATCTGGAACACCGCGTGATGGACATGGTGCGCAATGGCAACGACAACCTGATGATCTCCGACAAGTTGCTCGGCTGGGCGCGCAGCCTGTTTCTGGTGGACGATCCGCAGGTTTTGCCGGGTCAAATGGTGGCTGAAATACAAGCCCGGTTCTCGGTGCCTCAGGTCGGCCTCAGGCTCTGGGGTGTGGCGGCACCCTTTGAGCAGGCGGACTTTAGCCAGGGCGTCAGCGAGGACGCCAAACTGTTTGCCTCCTCGCTGACGGAGCCGTTTTGTGGCGTCAACACCGGTTTCGAAGTGGTGAACTGGCTCGCTGAGCCGCAAGCCGCCATGTCGCTGGCGATTTTGCCCTTGCGCAGCGGGCTGCTCGGCAGCGTTGCCCCTGCTTTTGGCCTATTGGTGCTGGCCTCGCCCGATTCGCAACGTTTCAGCAGCACCATGGGCACCGACTTTCTGGCGCGACTGGCCGAGCTGGCCAGCGCCGCGTTGTCACGGCTTAGATAGCTATGCTGGTTGATCGCTACCTGGAGCATGTGCGCGTCGAGAAACGGCTGGCCGCGCGCACGGTGGAACTCTATTCGCTGGATCTGGCGAAGCTTCAGGACTTTGCGGAGCAGGCAGGCGTCGAGCTCGAACAAGTGCAAGACTTCCACATCCGGCGCTGGGTGGCGCAAATGCACAGTGGTGGACGCAGTGGCCGTGGTATTGCGCTGATTCTGTCAGGCTGGCGTGGTTTTTACAGGTGGCTCGGGCGTGATGGGCGTGTGTCTTGCAATCCGGTGCAAGATGTTCACGCCCCCAAGGTCGGCAAGCCCTTACCCAAAGCTTTGAGTGTTGATGACGCAGTGCAGCTGGCCAGTTTTGCAAGCGACCGCAACAGCCCCTGGCTGGAAGTGCGTGACGCGGCCATCGTTGAGTTGCTTTACGGTGGCGGCCTGCGCGTGGGCGAATTGACCGGGCTCGATGCACTGGCCAGTTCAAACGCGCGCGGCTGGGTCGATTTGCCAGCCGCCGAGGCGCACGTGCTGGGCAAAGGGGGCAAAAAGCGCACCGTGCCAGTGGGCCGCAAGGCGATTGAAGCGCTGACGCGTTGGCTGGCGTTGCGCGATCAGGCGCTGCCGGTAGCGCCGGAACAGAGCGCTGCGCCGCTCGCGGCTGGCCGCGCACAAGCGGCGCTATTTATCGGCCGCAACGGCACGCGTCTGACTGCTCAGTCGATCTGGCAGCGGTTGCGCCAGCGCAGTCTCCAAGCCGGGCTGGCAACACCGGTGCACCCGCACATGTTGCGCCATTCCTTTGCCAGCCACCTGCTGCAATCGAGCAGCGACCTGCGCGCCGTGCAGGAACTGCTGGGCCACGTCAGCATCACCACCACGCAGGTCTATACCCGGCTCGATTTCCAGCATCTGGCCAAAGCCTACGACGCGGCGCATCCGCGTGCCAAAATCAAAGCAACCACGCCAAAATAAGGCAAACTAACGATTGTCACCAGAAAGCATAGAAAGGTTCGCCATGCGCAGTCAAATACTTGTATTTTTGGACAAGGGGATTCAATTCGAATTCAATGTCGAAGATGCGCCGCCCATGGCGCATGACGTCGCGCGTGCCTGGCTCGACGCGCAGTTCACCGAACTTGACTGCGAGCCGATTCGCGCCAGCGGCAAAGTTTTGACGGCCGACAAAGTGTTGCGCATCACGCAGGCGGCCGGTGAAGCGCTGTTCCTGAACGAAAAATGGGCGGCTGACTATGTTCGCGCCGTTCACGCCGCGCTGGCGCGGCCGATGATCCGGGTCGATGTGCCCACCATGGCAGTGACCTACTGACGATGCGCTGATCGGGGGCGGCTATCGATTGCGCAGCAGACTCGCGAAATCCAGCAGCAGTCGCCGATCTTTTTCGCTGAGTTCGCGCATGGCTGTCACCAGCTTTTGCGTTTGATCCTCAGGTAACTGGCTCGCTTGCGACAGCAGGTCACTCAAACTCACTTGAAGCGCTTCGGCAACGCGCCACAGCCGCCGCAGCGGAGGCAACACAGTGCCGCGCTCGAGCCGGGCAAACGGGCGGCAAGCCCTGCATACGCGGGTTGCGCATCACTGTTTATGACGTGCTGGATTACCTCGCATCAGGCATGACGCTGGCTCAAATTCTCGCCGATTTCGACTACCTGACGCCCGAGGATATACAGGCCTGTCTGGCCTACGCCGCTGATCGTGAACATCACCAGCTTGCGGTGACTGCTTGAAACTCCTGTTTAACGAGATTCATGCACGCGCGGTGATGCTTACACCAACGCCTCAAACATCCCGGTGAATTTCGACACTGCCTCGTCCACTACAAAGCCTGGTGCGGCTTCCACCTTGCGCGCACCGCGTGCAGCCAGGTCCACCGGGCGTGTCATGCTCATGATGGCTACGCCCTGGGTTTTACAGCCACTGTTCATCAGGCTCACGGTAAAGCCGGCCAGACGTGCATAGTTGCCGCCTTGGGTGATGGGTGCCACGTAACTCACCCCTGCCATGCGGTTGAAAGCTGTGGACGAGATCACCAGGCAGGGGCGCATGTCGCCCTGCATTTCATGACCCACCACAGGGTTGAGATTGACGCGGACAATGTCACCCCGGTCAAAGAAACGGGCCACGGCTACAGTACCTCGTTGCCGACTGGTGCCAGGGCTTCCCAGGCAGCCAGGTCGGCTGGCAGCGGCGCTTTGGGGTCACACGCGGCCAGCATATCTGCCAGATGATATTTGTTGCGCGCCTTGGATGCAATGATCAGCTTGCCATCGGATTCCTTGGCTTCTACCGGTTGTCCGGCAGTGAAACCCAGGTGCTCGCACAAGGGGCGCGGAATGGTCAGCCCAACGCTATTGCCGAATCGGATCAGGGTAAGTTCCATGGTTTGCCTCAAGATGAATTGATGTCAAATTTTGTTTGACGCCTACAATTCTATCAATGAAAACAATTCGTCTTAGTGTGGGCAAAGAGCGCTCGCTGTTGCGCCGCCATCCGTGGATATTTGAGTCTGCTATTGAGAGGGGGAGCGCCGACAGCGGTGAGACGGTGCGGGTGGAGTCGCATGAGGGGCAGTTTCTGGCTTGGGCGGCGTTCAGTCCGGCCTCCAAAATCCGCGCCCGGGTCTGGAGTTTTATGGAGACGCAGCGCATCGATGCCGCGTTTTTCAGCGCTGCCTGCGCTTGCGCGGTCAAGGCCCGAGCCCGTTTTGACATTCAAAGCGACGCGCTGCGGCTGGTGCATGGCGAGTCTGACGGTTTGCCGGGCTTGATCGTGGATCGTTACGGCGACACACTGGTGGCGCAGTTTCTCTCCAGCGGGGCCGAGCGCTGGAAAGCCGTGCTGGCGGACGCCTTGCTCGCTGCCACGGGGTTGACCAAGCTGTACGAGCGCTCGGATGCCAGCGGCCGTGCGCGTGAGGGCTTGCCCGAAGTCACCGGCTGGCTGCGCGGTGAGGGACCTGTTGGCCTGGTATTGCACGAGCACGGCTGGCAGTTGGCGCTCAACATTGCAACCGGGCACAAAACCGGCTTTTATCTGGATCAGCGTGACAGCCGCAAGAAGTTTGCCGATTACTGCCGTCGGCTGAGGTTTGAGCGCGTGCTCAACTGCTACTGCTACAGCGGCGGCTTCACAGTGGCCGCGTTGAACGGCGGCGCCGCGCACGTTACCTCGATTGATTCTTCAGCGCCAGCCCTGGAACTGGCCGCTGCCAACGTGGCTCTGAACGGCTTTGCGGCGAGCCGTGTCAGCTTCATGGATGCGGATGTGAACGCTTCATTGCGTCAGTTTGGCGCCGAGGGAAAAACCTTTGATGCCATCGTGCTCGATCCGCCCAAGTTTGCGCCTACCGTTGCCCACGCGGAACGCGCCGCACGCGCCTACAAGGATATCAACCGGCTGGCATTCAAAATTCTGGCCCCTGGCGGCGTCTTGTTCACTTATTCCTGCTCGGGTGGCATCAGTGCCGATTTGTTTCACAAAATTGTCGCCTCGGCCGGTATTGACGCCCAGCTTGATGGCTATATTGTCGAGCGCCTGGGCGGTGCGAGCGATCACCCGATGACGATCAATTTCCCTGAAGGTGAATACCTCAAAGGACTGGTTATCGTGAATAAATGCCAGCCGAGCGATTGGCCGCTACACTCCACGCCTTTATGAATCTTATCCCTGCAACCATTCTGACGGGCTTTCTTGGCTCGGGTAAAACCACTCTCCTCAAACGCGTGCTGGAAGAATCCCACGGCCAGAAAATTGCGGTGATCGAGAACGAACTGGGTGCAGAAAGCATCGACAACGAGATTCTGGTGACCGACTCCAAGGAACAAATCATCCAGATGAACAACGGCTGCATCTGCTGCACCATTCGCGAAGATCTGCGCGAGGCACTGCAATTGCTGGCGGCCAAGAAGCGCCAGGGCCTGCTCGATTTTGACCGCGTGGTGATTGAGACCACTGGCCTGGCCGACCCAGGGCCGGTGGCGCAAACCTTTTTCATGGATGATGAAATCGCCGAGAGCTACCTGCTCGATTCGATCCTGACGCTGGTTGATGCCAAGCATGCCATGACGCAACTCGATGAGCGCCAGCAAGCGCGGCGTCAGGTCGGTTTTGCCGACCAGATTTTCATCAGCAAAACCGATCTGGTGGCGCAGGAAGAAGTCGCTGCGCTGATGCACCGTCTTAAACAAATGAACCCGCGCGCCCCGCAAAAAGCAGTTCATTTTGGCGAGGTCGCCTTAAACGAGGTGTTTGATCTGCGCGGCTTCAACCTCAACACCAAGCTCGATATTGACCCCGACTTTCTCAAGGAAGAGGAGGAGCACGAGCATCACGACCATGTTCATGGCGAGCACTGTGATCATCCCGCGCACCATCACCGCCACGATGATGACGTCAAGAGTTTTGTCTTCAGATCAGCGCGTGCTTTTGATCCGGCCAAGCTGGAAGATTTTTTGGGCGCTATCGTCAACATCTACGGCCCGCGCATGTTGCGCTACAAGGGTGTGTTGCACATGAGCGGGACCGATCGAAAAGTCATCTTCCAGGGCGTGCACCAATTGATGGGAAGCGACTTGGGGCCGAACTGGGCTGAAGGCGAGGAGCGCGCCAGCAAAATGGTGTTTATCGGTATTGATTTGCCGCAGGATATTTTTTTACAGGGCATGGAGCAGTGCCTTGTTTGATTCGAACTTGTATGATTCAACTGAACTAACGCCAGCGGTGTACATTCGCAGGGAAATGCTGCCAGGAAACAAGAAATGAAATCTCAAACCGTAAAAACCAAAATGGCGTCCAAAACGATTCCCGTTGTGGCCAAGAGCAAGAAGGTTTCAAAGCCCCTCATCAAGCCGACGGTCAAACCAAAAGTCAAAACGGCTGGCAAACCCGTCGCGCTGGTCAAAGTAGCCAGTAAAAAATCTTCACCGGCGAAGAAAACACCCGTCAAGACTGCTGTTCGCAAGCAAGCCGTGAAAACCGCAACCAAGGCCGTGGTCAAGGGTACTAAAGTAATTAAAGTGACTAAAGCGGTCAAGACCAAGCCAGCCAAAGCGCCGACAGTCGCCGTCAAAGTTAAATCAAAGGATTCAGTGAATAAGACGCTCGCCAAGACCAGTCAAACCAAGCTGCTCAAACCCAAACAGAAACAGGTTTCTTCTGTCCCAGCCGCCAAACCGGTGGCAGCTGCCGCGCCGCTTGCCGCGCCCATCGCAAACCCGGCCAATGGCATCCCGGTCAGAGCCGGTCGACCCTCCTCGCGCCTGGTGCAGTTGACGGTTCCTTCGATGGCGCAATCGGTGGCATCGACTGCTGCCAAAGCCAGTTTCACGCAAACCACGTTACCGCTGCCCATTGTTTCACCGCTGGCTTCAGCGGTGAAGAAAAATCCAAAATTGGCCAAGAACTGGATGGTTAAGCCGCTTGAGCAGCTGACCGATGCCGATGTGATCGCCATGCCCGATAGCGAGTACATGAACGATACCCAGATGCGGTTTTTTCGTCTCAAGTTGATGGCCTTGAAGCACGACATTTTGAGCAACGCGGGGGAAACTACCGAGCATTTACGGGCCGATACCGTGGTGGTGCCCGACCCGGCTGATCGGGCTACGATTGAAGAAGAGCACGCACTTGAGTTGCGAACGCGCGATCGGGAGCGCAAACTTCTCAAGAAGATTGAACAGTCGATTGTTCGCATTGATTCAGGTGACTATGGTTATTGTGATGAAACCGGTGAACCCATTGGGGTCGCCCGTCTGATTGCGCGCCCGACCGCCAATCTGTCGCTTGAGGCCCAGCAGCGACGCGAACTCAAGCAGAAGATGTTTGGCGATTGACAGTTATTTTGATCGGTTCTTCAGCCTCGGTTTTTGTGTTTCATGGCGACTAAAGACATTAGTGCCGGTCTGTTCTCCAAGGTGGTCAGGTTTGTTCGCCATCCGACCAAGGATTGGTCTGAGCTCGACCTGGGAGAACCTGAGCCTGAATCGGGAAGTGAATTAGATAAGAACGTGCTCAAGGAGATGGTTGAGCGCAAGCGGCAAAACGATTTTGTGCGTCAACGTGAGTTTGATCAACTGCGAAAATTACGCCGCAACTTGAGTTTGATCAGTTCTGAGCGGGCCGGGCACCCCTCGTTTTTCCAGGCCAGTAACACTTCCAACCTCGATGAGAGGGCCTTGACGCTCAGGAAGATTGATGAAATCGAAGCGCAAATGTCCAAGCAGTGGTGGAAGAACAAAAACGACCAGACATTGTTCCAAGAGGGCAATTTTCCGATCACTGCTGAAAAGTATAACGCCAGCGACAGTGGCGCGACACCGAACGCTGCACACGCTTCGTCAGCCAATATTTTTCCGTTTGCAGCGTCGGTTGAGCCAAACCCGAAGACTGAGGCCGGACAAAACCTGGCTTATGAACCGACGCAGATGGGTTTGGTGGCGGCTGAAGACCTGGCGGCCATCGGCGCTGCGCGCCAAATGGAACCTACAGGCCCGACCGACAAAAACCTGGCTAGCGGTTCAAGTCTATTTTCAGCGACCAAATTGCCTTCGGTTGAATTGGGCGACAGTCTGGCCGATCCCGATTTGGAAGAAGCCGCGATCCGTTTCGCCAATGGCGATGATAAAGGGGCTGAAGCGACGCTGCGGGCCGCCTTGCAAACAGACAAGGTTGACCCAACCACGGCTGCTGGGTGGGCCGCTGCTCTGTTCGACTTTTACCGCTCTACCGGGCAACAGTCCAGTTTTGACCGGTTCGCGATCGACTACGCCCAACGGTTTGGTCGCTCGGCACCGTCCTGGTTTTCTAGACCCGATTTATGCAAGAACCCATTGAGCGCAGCAGAGCGCTGGCTGCCTGCTACTCTGACCCGCAGCAGTGCGAGTACCTGGGACTGTCCTGCCGAGCTTGATTTACCGGCCCTACAAGCCTTGTCTGTCAACCTGGCGCGAGTTCCGGCTGGTCTGCCCTGGCGTTTGAACTGGAGCTGGCTCGACACCATCACAGCCGATGCAGCCAAGGCCTTGGCACAGTTGTTTGCCAACTGGTGTACGCAAACCGTGAGTTTGCATTTTGACGGTGCCGATGTACTTGATAAAACGCTCAGAGACTTCACGTCCTCAGGACAAAAGCAGGTTCCGTTATTCTGGTGGCAGCTGCGTCTTGACGCCTTGCGTATCATGCGTCGGCACGATGAGTTTGAATTGGCGGCTTTGGATTTTTGTGTCACCTATGAAGTGTCGCCGCCGCCCTGGAGCGACCCTCGCTGCGACTACGCTGATGAACTGACGACGAAAGAGGCACTCCTGACAGACGAACCGCGCTCATTCGACGATACAGCACTGGCTGACTTTGATCAGGCGCTCACCATGCCAGCGGGGCTGGACGTGCTGGCTGCGGTCGAGCTTGAATTGACGGGTGAATTGTTGGGCGATGCGACCCCGGCATTGGACAAATCCAAGTCTGAGTGGCAGAGTGCCAAACGCATTGTTATCTCTTGCGAGCGCTTGATTCGTGTCGATTTTGCAGCCGCCGGGAGCCTGCTCAGTTGGGTGTCGGCGCGCGAGACCGAGGGCTGCGTGGTTCAGTTTCACGCTGTAGCGCTTCTGGTGGCGGCATTTTTCAATGTGATCGGCATCAATGAATACGCGCGTGTCGGGCTGCGCAACAATTGAGCTTTAAAGACAATGAACATGGAACAATTTCACGGAACAACCATCATCAGCGTGCGCCGCAAAACGCCCACGGGCTACGCGGTCGCCATCGGCGGCGACGGCCAAGTCACACTGGGCAATATTGTGGTCAAAGGCACGGCGCGCAAAGTACGCAAGCTCTACCATGGCAAGGTGCTGGCCGGTTTTGCGGGTGCCACGGCCGACGCCTTTACCCTGTTTGAGCGCTTCGAGGCCAAGCTCGAACAACACCAGGGGCAATTGGTGCGCGCCGCCATTGAACTTACCAAGGACTGGCGCACGGATCGGGTGCTGCGCCGGCTGGAGGCGATGCTGGCGGTGGCCGACAGTGAAGCCTCGCTCATCATCACCGGCAATGGCGACGTGCTCGAGCCCGAGAACGGCATTGTTACGATTGGCTCCGGTGGCGCTTATGCCCAGGCGGCAGCGATTGCCTTGCTCAACCACACCGAACTGTCGGCCAGTGAGATCGTCAAGAAGTCGCTTGAGATCGCCGCCGAAATCTGCATCTATACCAACATGAACCACACCATCGAAACCCTTCCATGACGCCCCAAGAAATTGTTTTTGAGCTCAATAAATACATCGTCGGCCAGCAGCAGGCTAAGCGCGCGGTGGCGATTGCCCTGCGCAATCGCTGGCGCCGTCAGCAGGTGGAGCCGGGTTTGCGCCGGGAGATTACGCCGAAGAATATTTTGATGATAGGCCCCACCGGGGTTGGTAAAACCGAGATTGCACGGCGGCTGGCGCGCTTGGCCGATGCCCCTTTCATCAAGGTCGAGGCGACCAAATTTACCGAGGTCGGCTACGTTGGCAAAGATGTCGATGCCATCATTCGCGACTTGGCTGACATTGCGGTCAAGCAGACCCGCAATGTCGAAATGAAGAAAGTGCGCACACGCGCCGAAGACGCTGCCGAAGAGCGCGTGCTCGATATCCTGATTCCGCCGCCGCGCGATTTTGGCGTGCTACCGAACACGGAACCCGAAAGCGCCGCGCGCCAGACCTTTCGCAAGAAACTGCGCGAGGGCCAATTGGCGGAGCGAGAGATTGAAATCGATGTCGCGCAGTCGGCGCCGCAGCTTGAGATCATGGGTCCGGCTGGCATGGAGGAAATGACCGAGCAGTTGCGCGGCATGTTCAGCCAGATCGGGCAGCAAAAGCGCCAGACGCGCAAGCTCAAAATTCCTGAAGCCTTGAAGATGCTGGTCGAGGAAGAAGCTGCCAAACTGGTCAATGAAGAAGAGATTCGGGCACAAGCGCTGAACATGCTTGAGCAAAACGGCATCGTGTTCATCGACGAAATTGACAAGGTCACGTCACGCTCCGAGGGCAACGGCGCCGAGGTGTCGCGCCAGGGCGTGCAGCGTGATTTGCTGCCGCTGGTCGAGGGCACCACGGTGTCCACCAAATACGGCATGGTCAAGACCGACCACATTTTGTTCATTGCCTCGGGTGCTTTCCACTTGAGCAAACCGAGTGACCTGATTCCGGAGTTGCAGGGACGCTTTCCGATCCGGGTCGAGTTGCAATCGCTCTCGGTGCAGGACTTTGTGGACATTCTGACGCAGACCGATGCGGCGCTGGTCAAACAGTACCAAGCTTTGTTGGCGACTGAAAACGTCACCCTTGATTTTCTGGATACCGGCATTGCCCGGTTGGCGCAAATCGCTTTTGATGTTAACGAGCGCACCGAAAATATTGGTGCGCGACGCCTCTCGACGGTGATGGAACGCCTGCTCGACGAGGTCAGTTTTGATGCAGCCAAACTGGCCGGTCAAACCGTTGTGGTCGATGCGGCCTATGTCGAAGCGCGCCTGGGCGAACTCAGTCAGAACGAAGATTTGTCAAGGTATATCCTCTAAACCTTGTGGGACAGACCGCAGTTACGAGTAGCGAACCAGCTCTGTCCCCAACTGATTGTCGGATGTCGGCTGTTCACCAGCCACCCCCGCCCCGGCAGCGATCTTGTCCTGCGCGCCGTGGGCAGCGTCGATCTGCATGATTTGCGGGTAATTACCTAGTCAAATCCATTGACAAGACCTGATTCGTTTTATACAGTTACATATCTGTATGCGGACCGACGTTCTGCATAG
>PKWM01000052.1:0-24092 GCA_003133245.1 Rhodoferax sp.
CATCCAATTTATCGTTACGGGCGATCCACAGCAGGTGCTCCACCTCGGAGCGATGCTGCACACAATTGCGTGCGTGCCAGCGCTGGATGAGCCACATGTTGACGGCCACCAGCAACCCAAACGCGGTGATGGCGGTAAAGGTCGGCAGCCCCAGGCCGGTGCTCAGGCTATAGCCTGCGCCCAGCGCCAGAATGCAGGCCTGCTCGTTGAAGTTCTGCACCGCAATCGAGCGCCCCGCGCCCATCAGGTTGTGCCCGCGGTGCTGCAGCAGCGCATTCATGGGCACCACCAGGAAACCGCCCAGCGCGCCCAATAGAATCAAAAATGGCGCGGCCACCCAGACGTTGTTGATAAAAATCAAACCAATGATCAACAATCCCATGCCGATGCCCAGCGTCACCACCCGGGGGCCGTCTTCAAGTTTCATGCGCATCGAGGCCAGCATGGCCCCTGCAGCCATGCCGATGGCCACCACCCCCTGCAGGGCCGAGGCCTGCGTCACCGAGTAGCCCAGCGCAGCGGCCGCCCAGGCCAGCACGATATAACGCAAGTTGCCCGCCACGCCCCAGGTCAAAGTGGTTGCTGCCAGTGAAATCTGGCCCAGCTTGTCGCGCCACAAACGGGCATTGCAAACCCAGAAATCAGGCAACAAGGAGATGAGGTGCCGGGGCAGGGGTCGCAGTTCGACCCCGCTCAGGGGGATATGAAGATTAAACCAGGCCGCCAGCAGATAAACAAAAATCAGCACGCTGATGGCAGCCTCGGGCGGTGTGCCCACACCGGTGTCTATGAGTGGGAGGTCAAACGCCAGCAGCCAGGGCGAGAGCACCGGTCCGACCAGTTGGCCCCCGAGTAGGACGCCCAGAATGATGGAGGCAATCGTCAGGCCTTCAATCCAGCCATTGGCTTTGACCAGTTGCGAGGCCGGTAGCAGCTCGGTCAGGATGCCGTACTTGGCCGGCGAGTAGGCCGCCGCGCCCAGGCCGACGATGGCGTAGGCCAGCAAGGGGTGCGAGCCAAACAACATGGAGACGCAACCGAGCACTTTGATGAAGTTGCTGACCAGCATCACTTTGCCCTTGGGCAGGGAGTCGGCAAAAGCACCGACAAAAGGTGCCAGCAGCACATAGAACAGGGCAAACAAGGGCACCAGGGCGGCCTGCTTCCACTGCGGCGCATGGATGCTTCTGAGCATGGCAACGGCGGCCACAAACAATGCGTTATCGGCCAGCGAGCTGAAGAACTGCGCCGCCATGATGATATAAAAGCCGCGTTTCATGGGCTGCAAGTGAGCATCAATGGCGGTGAAGCAAGGCGTTCTATGAGGTGTCTCCAAAGGGTACCGGGTTATAGCACGGCCGAGGTGTCAAAATCAGCACCTTCGTCCTTCACAACACCCATATGCCGCGCCCGATCCAAGCCACCATCCATACCGAAGCCTTGCGCCACAACCTGGCGCGTGCCCGTCTGGCCGCGCCCGACGCCAAAGTCTGGGCGATTGTCAAGGCCAATGCCTATGGGCATGGCATTGAGCGCGTGTTTGAAGGTCTACGCGGCGCCGATGGCTTTGCCCTGCTCGACCTCGAAGAAGCCCAGCGGGTGCGGGCCTTGGGCTGGCGCGGCCCGGTCCTTTTGCTCGAAGGCGTGTTCGAGCCGCGCGACCTCGAACTGTGCTCGCGCCTGGAGTTGTGGCACACGGTGCATTGCAACGAGCAGATTGACATGCTGGCCAGCCACAAAACCAAGGTGGCGCAGCGGGTTTTCCTCAAAATGAACTCGGGCATGAACCGGCTGGGTTTTACGCCGCAACGTTACCGCGCTGCTTGGACCCGCTTGAACGCCCTGCCCCAAGTGGATGAGATATCCCTGATGACGCATTTCAGCGACGCCGATGGTGCGCGCGGCGTGGCTGAGCAAATGGCAGTTTTTGCTGCAATCACGCGCGACTTGCCGGGCGAGCGCACGCTCTCCAACAGTGCTGCCACCTTGCGCCACAACCTAACGACGGCCGCCGCCAGCAATGCACCTGAGCTTCAGGTTGCCTGCGACTGGGTGCGCCCGGGCATTGCCATTTACGGCAGCGCGCCCGACTTTCCCGAGCATCGCGCCAGCGACTGGGACTTGCAGCCGAGCATGACACTGGCCGCAAAGATTATTGCGACGCAAGACCTGGTGGCAGGCGCGACGGTCGGCTACGGTTCCACTTTTACAGCAGAAAAACCGATGCGCATTGGTGTCGTGGCCTGCGGTTACGCCGACGGCTACCCGCGCCTGTGCCCGACCGGCACACCGGTGCTGGTGAACGGGGTGCGCTCGCGCACTTTGGGGCGCGTCAGCATGGACATGCTGGCAGTTGATCTGACAGCGGTTGCCGACGCTGGCTTTGGCAGTGAGGTGACGCTGTGGGGCCGCGCTGCCAACGGTGCTACGCTCGACATTGACGCGGTGGCGCAGTCCGTCGGCACGGTCGGCTATGAGTTGATGTGCGCTTTGGCAGCACGTGTGCCGGTCGTCGTTCAGGATTAAACCAGCGCATTGGAGTACAGTCATTTCTTTGCCGGGAGTTCAGGTGGAATTCAAAGACTATTACAAAATCATGGGTCTGGAGCGCAGCGCCACGCAAGACGAAATCAAGCGCGCGCACCGTCAGTTGGCGCGCAAGTACCACCCTGACGTCAGCAAGGTTGCCAACGCCGAAGCGCACTTCAAGGAAGTCGGTGAAGCCTATGAAGTGCTCAAAGACCCCGAAAAGCGCGCCGCCTACGATCAGCTCGGTGCCAACTGGAAGGGTGGCCAGGAGTTTCGGCCACCGCCCGACTGGGGCGCTGGTTTTGAGACCCGTGGCAGGGGCTCTCCCGAGGGCGATGCAAGCGACCACAGCGACTTTTTTGAGTCGCTGTTTCGCCGTGGCTTTGACGAAAGCCGAGGTGAGCATCCAGGCGAACGCACTTTTCACGCCAACGGGCAGGATCATCACGCCAAAATCCAGATCGATCTGGAAGACGCCTACCACGGTGCCCAACGCACGCTCAACCTGCGTCTGCCAGAAGTCGATGCCCAGGGCCATGTGCAGGTACGCGAGCATCAGATTGAATTCACCATTCCCAAAGGCGTGCGCGCCGGTCAGCATATCCGACTAGCCGGCCAGGGCGGCGCCGGCACTGGGCAGGGCCAGTCGGGCGACCTTTACCTTGAAGTCGAGTTCCGGCCGCACGCCCACTACCGCGTTGACAAGCACGACGTCTATCTTGATTTGCCGGTGGCGCCCTGGGAGGCCGCACTGGGCGCGCAAATCGAAGTGCCGACGCCGAGCGGCCGGGTCGAGCTCAAAATTCCGGCGGGCTCTGCTTCCGGCGGCAAACTGCGGCTCAAGGGTCGTGGCATCCCGGCCAAAACGCCGGGTGACTTTTATTTTGTGCTGCAAATTGCCGTGCCGCCCGCACCCACCGAAACCGAGCAAGCCGCCTATCGGGCGTTGGCGGCACAATTCAAATCCTTCAACCCACGCACCAAACTGGGAGTATTGGCATGAGTACCACGATCCGTTTCCTGGATGGCTCCATGCCGGAATCACAAGCCGAGTTGAGCCTGATCGAGGTTTGCCGTTGTTGCGCGGTGCAAACTGACTTCATTGTGGCGTTGGTCGAAGAAGGCATCATCGCGCCGGTCGTTGGCAGCGAGGCTGCAAGCTGGCGTTTTGCCAACGCCCAAGTGCACCACGTCACGCTGGCCTGGCGCCTGCAACGCGACCTTGGCGTCAATCTGGCGGGGGCTGCGCTGGCGCTGCAACTGCTCGACGAAATCGAAACTCTGCGCGCGCAAATTGCCGCCAGCGCCTAAGAACTTGTCCGTAAATCAGGCGGCATTATTAGCCGCTTGAATGACGCACGGATAAGTTTGATGACGCTGTCAAAACCAGATTTTTTGCAACACACTCGGGCCTTCTGCAATAGTCTGCAATAGAGGGTTTCATGTCACATCAAGCCGACTTTCTCATCATTGGCGCTGGTATCGCTGCGGCCTCGGTCGCTTACTGGCTCGCGCCCCATGGCCGCGTTATTGTGCTCGAACGGGAATCCCAACCGGGCTACCACTCGACCGGTCGCTCCGCTGCGCTCTTCATGGAAAGTTATGGCACGCCGCAGGTGCGCGCACTTACCATGGCCAGTCGCTCGTTCCTACAGACACCACCGGCGGGTTTCAGCGAGCCTCCTTTGTTGCACCGGCGCGGCGCGCTGATCGTGGCCGAGCCGGGGCAAGAAGCGTTGCTGGCTGAAAAATGGGCCACCATGCGCGCCCTCATTCCCAGTAGCGAGTTGCTCGACAGCGCCGCCACCTGTGCCCTGGTTCCGGCGCTGCGCCCGGAAAAAGTGCTGGGTGCCGTGTTTGAACCCGATGCCGCTGACATCGATGTCGATGCGCTACATCAGGGTTATCTGCGTGGCTTGCGCCGAGCCGACGGCTTGCTGGTCTGTAATGCCGAGGTTAATGGCCTGGCCTATGGCAACGGTCGCTGGCAGGCACAAACGGCGGTTGGCACCTATTCTGCGCCAGTGCTGATCAATGCGGCGGGTGCCTGGGCCGACGTGGTGGCCAAACTGGCTAACGTGCAGCCGATTGGATTGCAGCCAAAACGTCGCTCGGCGTTTCTGTTCAAGCCGCCAGAAGGACTGGCAACGGCGCACTGGCCGATGGCCATCGGCATGAGCGAGGACTGGTACTTCAAGCCCGATGCCGGCTTGCTGCTGGGCTCGCCGGCCAATGCCGACCCGGTCGAACCACAAGACGTGCAGCCCGAGGAAATGGATGTGGCGCTGGGTATCTACCGGATCGAGGAGATGACCACGCTGCTGATTCGTCGTCCCACACGAACCTGGGCCGGCCTGCGCTCGTTTGTGGCCGATGGCGATCTGGTGGGCGGTTTTGCCAGCGACGAGCCCGGCTTCTTCTGGACTGCGGGGCAGGGCGGTTACGGCATCCAGACCTCCCCTGCCATGGGCGAGGCCTGTGCCGCGCTGGTGCGTGGCCTGCCCATGCCGGAGCACATTGCCGCCTTCGGCCTGACCCCCGACAAGCTCGGCCCGCAACGACTGGAGCGCTGCGCCGCCGTGGCTTGAGCCTAATGAACCCTCTCGTTAGACCCTGAACCGAAGAACATCATGCTGATCGGACTACCCAAAGAAATCAAGAACCACGAATACCGCGTCGGGCTTACGCCAGCAAGCGTGCACGAACTCATCACACACGGTCATCAGGTGCTGGTGCAAAGCGGTGCCGGTGCGCCGATCGGTCTGAGTGACGAGCAATATGTGGCTGCCGGGGCCAAACTGGCAGCCAGTGCCAAGGACGTGTTTGCCCAGGCCGACATGATCGTCAAGGTCAAGGAGCCGCAGCCGGTGGAATGCGCCATGCTGCGCCCCGGCCAGATTTTGTACACCTACCTGCATCTGGCACCGGACCCGGAGCAAACCAAACTGCTGATCAAGTCAGGCGCAGTCTGCATTGCTTACGAGACCATCACCGGTCCCGGCGGCGGCTTGCCGCTGCTGGCGCCAATGAGTGAAGTGGCCGGTCGCATGGCAGTGCAGGCTGGCGCGGCGCACCTGGAAAAATCCAAAGGCGGCATGGGTGTGCTGCTCGGTGGTGTGCCCGGTGTGCCGGCTGGCCATGTGGTGGTGCTGGGTGCCGGTGTCGTGGGTACGCACGCGCTGCAAATGGCCGTTGGCTTGGGTGCGCGGGTCACCGTGCTGGACAAAAATGTGGATCGTCTGCGTCAACTTGACCTGGTGTTTGGCAATCGCATCCACACCGTTTACTCCACCGGCCATAGCGTCGAAGAAGCGGTGCTCGATGCCGAACTGGTGGTGGGCGGCGTACTGATTCCCGGTGCAGCCGCCCCCAAGTTGGTGACGCGCGCCATGATCTCAAACATGAAAAAGGGCGCGGTGGTGGTGGATGTGGCGATTGACCAAGGCGGCTGCTTTGAGACCTCGCACGCCACCACGCACGACGACCCCACCTTCATGGTCGATGGCGTGGTGCACTACTGCGTGGCCAACATGCCCGGTGCCGTGGCTCGCACCTCCACTTTCGCGCTCAACAATGCCACCATCGCGCATGCTGTTGCGCTGGCCGACAAGGGTTGGAAGCAGGCGCTCAGGGACGACGTGCACCTGAAAAATGGCTTGAATGTGGCCAACGGCCAGGTAACGTATGAGGCAGTGGCCCAAACCCTGAGCTACAACTACGTGAGCGCAGACAGCTTGCTGATCTAACAAGCGTCAGCTATTGAGCCAGCCAGCGCTGAGTCCATTGCAGCGCGGCGGCCAGGTTGGCCCGAGCGTTGGCACTGGGCGGCTCACCCAGATCGAAGCGTTCGCCGCGAATTGCCAGCAAGGTGCACGGCGGTGCTGCCTCGTCACGCAGGTTTTGATACACCTGTAGCAACGCCTGCGGCGACAGGGCATGGCTGGTGAAGCTGGCATCGTTTGCGGCGCACAGTGGCGTCACCTCAAACGGCGCAGGGCAGGTCAGACTGGCATCAACCAACAGCACACGCGTTCGCCCTACCAGATCCAGCGCGTGTTCAATTTGCAACTGGTAGTCCTCCAGAAACTCGACCTGGTTGCGCAGCGCCTCTGGCAGGCTCTCGCGCAGGGCGTGAACACACAGCGGGCCGAGGGCATCGTCGCCGCGACTCAGGTTGCCCCAACCGAACACCAGCAGCGGCGCTCGCACAGATGCCGGTACCAGCGTCATGCGGGCATCCCGTCGGAGGCAACGTCATGCAGAAATTCACCCTGACTTGACTTGGTCACCCGATCCAGCAACTTGCCATCCGGCCCGAGTAGCGTCACTTCCAGCGGCATGGCCCCGAGTGCATGGGTAGCGCACGACAGGCAGGGGTCATAGGCGCGGATCGCAACCTCAATGTGGTTGAGCAGACCCTCGGTCAGCTCATGGCCGTCGAGGTAGTCACGCGCTACCGAGCGCACCGCCTCGTTCATGGCCTGGTTGTTGTGGGTGGTGGAGACGATCAGGTTGCAGCGCGTGACGAGGTCATCCGAGCCGACGTCGTAGTCGTGAATCAGCGTGCCGCGCGGCGCCTCGATCACGCCGACACCACTGCGTTGGCGGGTGCCAGTGGTCAGCAAATCGCCCGAGAGCAGCGCCGGATCGGTCAACAGCTCGGTGATCACCTCGACGCAGTGCAGCAGCTCGATCATGCGCGCCCAGTGGTAGGCCAGCGTGGCGTGGATCGGCTCACCTTCGCCCCAGGCGAGGAAAGCCTGGCGCTCGGCCTCGGCCCGTGGGCTGGGAATGAAATTGCAGTTTTGCACCCGCGCCAACGGGCCGACGCGGTACCAGCCCAGCTCGCGCCCCAGACTGCGCAGATGCGGAAACTTCAGGTAGCTCCAGGGGCGCACTTCTTCTTCGATCAGCTCCAGGTAGCGTTGGTCCTGCATGCCGTCAAACAAGATGCGGCCATCGGCGTCCCGCGCGCGCAGCACGCCGTCATACAAATCCATGGCACCGTCAGCGCGCACCAGTGAGAGCAGGTTGGAGCGAAAGCTGGCAAAGTTTTTATACAGCGCCGGGTTTTGCGCATGCAACTGTTTGACGAGGCTCAGTGCGTCCTGCGCCCATTGCAGCATCTGGGGCAGCTCGCGCTGCAAGGCATCGCGCTCCCCGGCGTTGACCAGCTTGTTGATGCCGCCCGGCACGGCACCGGTGCCGTGAATGCGCTTGCCCGAAGTGATGCGAATGATCTCCTGGCCAAACTTGCGCAGCAAAATGCCTTTTTTGGCGATGTCGGGGTGCGCCTGCGCCACCCCCACGATGTTGCGCTTGGCTAGCTCCGAGTCAAAACCGAACAGCAAGTCGGGCGAGGACAGGTAAAAAAAATGCAAGGCATGCGACTGCAGGATTTGCCCATAGTGCATCAGGCGGCGCACGGCAGTGGCACTGGCGCTGATAGGCATCGCGCCAAGCACCCGGTCGAACGCTTTGGCGGCAGCCAGTTGATGCGACACCGGGCAAATGCCGCACAGGCGCTGCACCATCACCGGCACTTCCCAGTAGGGTCGGCCCTCAATGAATTTCTCGAAACCGCGGAACTCGACAATGTGCAGGCGCGCCTGCTGAATATGGTTTTGCGCATCCAGCAGCAGCGTGACTTTGCCGTGCCCTTCCACGCGCGATACCGGGTCAATCGCTACTCGGCGCAAGCCCTCAGGGTGGGTAGCAGTTTCAAGTGCAAAAGTCATGAACGATCCTTCTCGGCTATCGCGTCACTGCGGTCTGTCCCGCAAGGCGAACTTCCAACATCCGACAAAATGTTGAGGACAGAGCTGGCTCGCTTCGCCTGACATCGGCCTCAGCCGATGGCACACAGCTGCGGTCTGTCCCGCAAGGCTTCAGATTAGTCATAGAGAATCAAGCCCGGGCCGAGTTGCGGCTCGCGTCCAGCCAGCAGCTCGGTCAAAAAGAACCAGATGGCATCAGCCGATGGCGGGCAGCCGGGCAGAAAATAATCCACGTGCACGACCTCGTGGATCGGATGCACATGGTTCAGCGGCAGGGGCAATTCAGGGTCGTTGGGGATCTGGCTGCCAGCGTCGATACCGGTCTGCCTGCAATAGACATCGCGCAGCATTTGCCCGACGTCGCGCTGGTTGCGCTGTGCGGGCAGGCCGCCGTTGATGGCGCAGGCACCCACGGCCACCAGCGTCTTGCAGTGCATCCGGAAGTCGCGCAGCACCTGCACGTTTTCGGTGTTGCACAGCCCCCCTTCAATCAGGCCAATGTCACAGCGACCGAGGGTCTTGATGTCGGTTAGCGGCGAACGGTCGAACTCGACCAGCTCCAGCAGTTGCAACAGACGTTCGTCGATATCCAGCAAAGACATGTGGCAACCAAAGCAGCCAGCCAGCGAAATCGTGGCCAGTTTGCGCTTGCGCGGCGCATGCAGCGGCACCTCAGAAGCAAGCGGATTCATGGCGTGCCCTCTTCGCTTTGGGATACCGGTTCCAGGTCAAAGCGGCGCTGGCCAATCGGTAGCGCAAAGCCGCGTCGCTTGGGCAACAGGGCACCGACCGGGCAGATGTGGACGGCATGGTCGGTGGCGGCAATGGCACTGTTACCCAGCAGGCCGCTGGGGCTGTTGACCAGCAGGTGCGCGCCAATGCCGTGGCCCCCGATGGCAAACACATCTTTGCCATCGAGCTCGCGGCTGGCACGCACGCACAGCTCGCACAAAATGCAGCGGTTCAGGTCGAGCAGCAAGTCGGGGTGGCTGGCATCGACCGGGCGATTCGGGTAGAACTCCTCAAAGTGCGGGCCGGTCATACCGGCTTCATAGGCGGTTGCCTGTAGCCGACAGTTGCCGCTCTTTTCGCAGGAGGGGCAAAAGTGGTTGCCTTCAACAAACAACATTTGCAACAAGGTGCGGCGTTGGCTGCGGAGCTCTTCGGTATGGCACTCGACGTTTTGCCCCGCACTGGCTTGCACGGTGCAGGCCGCGCCCATGCGACCATTGACTTTGACCGTGCACAGACGGCACGAACCGTGGGCCGCCAGCTCCTTGTGCCAGCACAGGTGCGGGATGTAGCGCCCGGCGCGCGTGGCCGCTTGCAAGAGAGTGTCGCCCGGTTCAAATTCGACCGCCAGGCCGTCGAGTGTGAAGCTGCTCATGCGAGTGTTACCAGATGCGCACCGGAGTCGTCACGCCCGGTCGCCCGGCGCGCTTGCGACAACTCGGCGTCGAGGTCAAAGTCGGGCACGAAGTGCAAAGACTTGAGGCGGCGCTCAAAGGCCGGGCGAAATTTGACGAGGCAGTCGCGCAGCGGGTTGCAGGCGGCCGCACCCAAGCCGCAGTGGCTGGCGCTGTGCATCAGTTTGTCCAGCTCAAGCAATTCATCCATATCCTGGCTGGAGCCGTGGCCACGTTGCAGTTTTTCCAGGCGGCGCAGCACCAGCTCGGTGCCGACCCGGCAAGGGGTACAAAAGCCGCAACTCTCATGCGCAAAGAATTGGGCAAAGTTGCGCGCCACAGCAAACATATCACGCGAGCGGTCAAACACCATGAAGGCACCGGCCGTGGGCACGTCCTCAAAGCCGATGTGCCGACCAAACTCAGCCGCCGACAGACAAACGCCGGAGGGCCCACCCACTTGCACCGCCTGCGTATCACGCGCGCCACAGTCTTCCAGAATGTGGCCGATGCGTGT
Source organism: Rhodoferax sp. (assembly GCA_003133245.1). Lineage (GTDB taxonomy): Bacteria > Pseudomonadota > Gammaproteobacteria > Burkholderiales > Burkholderiaceae_C > Rhodoferax. Next base: position 10,230 of record PKWM01000052.1, read on the forward strand.
GCCAAACGGGTATTCGTAGATACCGGGGCGTTCGCAATCACCCGAGACCGAGTGGATTTTGGTACCGGTGGATTCGGCTGTGCCAATCTCGGCCCACCAAGCACCGCCATTGAGCGCAATGTGCGTCACGGCGCAAAAGGTTTCAACGTTGTTGACCGTGGTGGGTTGGCCCAGATAACCGCGCTCGACCGGGAACGGAGGGCGGATGCGCGGCGTACCACGCTGGCCTTCCAGCGACTCAATCAGCGCCGACTCTTCGCCGCACACATAAGCACCGGCGCCGACGTGAATGTCGATGTCAAAGTTGAAACCGACTTGCCCCTGAATCGTGTTGCCGAGCATGCCTTGCTCACGGCGGCGCTGGAGCACTGTTTGCAGTTGTTCCAGCAAGTAGCTGTATTCGCCGCGCAAGTACAGCAGCCCGCGCTGCGCACCGACCGCCAGTGCGGCAATCGTCATGCCCTCGATCACGCTGTCGACGTATCGAGTGAGCAGCACCCGGTCTTTGAACGTGCCAGGTTCACCCTCGTCGGCGTTGCACACTACGTAATGCGCCGCGCCTGGGGTGTCGCGGCAGAGCTGCCATTTGGCGGCGGTCGCGTAACCGGCACCGCCGCAGCCGCGCAGCCGGGCCAGCTTGATCTCATCGAGCACGCCCTGTGCCGTGCGCGCCAGCGCCGCTGCCAAGGCCCGACCGGGTGCAGGCTGGGGGCCGAGCTTGACGTCAGCGCGCTGGATTTGATCGTCCACGCGCGACCAGTCCGCTGGCCACTGCGCAGCGGGCACTTGCTGCTCGATCAGCGCCGCCATTTGCTCGATGCGCTCAGGCGTCAGGCGCGTCAGCACTTGCTGGTGGTTGATGAGGGCGGCGGGACCCTGATCACACAGCCCGGTGCATGACGTGGTGGCCACACTCACGCGGGCGTCCCCGCGCATTTGATGGGGCACCACATTGAGCAGATCGCACAGGTGCTTGAGCAACGCCTCACTGCCGAGCAGGCGATCGGTGATGTTGTCGCTGAACAGCACCCGGTAAGTGCCAACCGGCTGCATGTGAAAAAAACGATAGAAACCAGCTACGCCCTCAACATGAGCCAGCGTCACCCCCAAGGCCGCAGCAATCTGGCTCAAGGCGGCGCGTGGCAGCCAGCCGTGCAGGGTCTGAAATTCGCGCAACAACTGCACCAGCGCGTGGCGGTCATGCTGGTGACGTGCCAACAAGGGTGATAGCGCCGGGAACATGGGATCAACTCATATCGCCGACCTGTCGGCCAAACGCTTCAACCTGAGCCCAGTCGGTGAACTCAATGACCGCCTTGGGGTCGGTCGGGCCCTGCGTCATGAACATGATGAAGCGGATCATCAGGCGGTCAAAAAAACGGTAACGCGGGTAGTCGAGCTTGCCGGCAAAAACTTCCAGCAGCTTGGGTTTCCAGCTGATCTGGCGCAGAAACTTGATCAGGTAGGGGTTGGTCTCGGGACGGTTCTTTTCCGGCTTGCGCGCCACGATGTTGACCGTGAAGAAAGCATTGGGCTTGCGTTCCAGCAGCGCCTGGTGGCGGGCAATAAACTGCGCCACCTGCGGCTGGTGCTTGCCGTAGCGGATGCTGGCACCGATGACGATCGTGTCAAACGCGGACAAATCGAGTGCGTCGGCCTGGGCGATTGGCACCACGGTGACGGCGTGCCCCTGCTGCACCATGACCTGGCGCAAGCGCTCGCAGATGCGCGGCGTGTGGCCGTCGGTGGTTGAATAGATGACAAGGATGCTGCTCATCGGGTGATCCTGATGACTCGTTTTTTAAACCACGCCGGCCTGTCGCAAGGCGGTTATTTGAGCCGCTTCCAGCCCCAATTCGGCGAGCACTTCATCGCTGTGCTGGCCCAGCGCCGGTGGCGCGCGGCGCAGCACCGGCGGTGTTGCCAGCAGGCGCAGCGGGCTGGCCACCGTGGCGATGGATGGCGCAGCCGTGGGCGCATTCGGCGCCCCCGCCAGGGGTTGCTCAACCTTCAAACTGCGGGCTTTGACCTGGGCATCGGCAAAGGCCTGCGCAATGTCGTTAATGGGTCCGCAAGGCACCGCTTTGTCCTCGAGCAGGGCGATCCACTCTGCCGTGCTGCGCTGGCAAATGACGGCTTGCAGTATTGCGGTCAGTTCTGCCCGGTTTTTGACGCGCAGGGCATTGTTGGTAAAGCGCGCATCGGTCGCCCACTCGGGGTGCTCGGCCGCTGCGCAGAAGCGGGCAAACTGGCCGTCGTTGCCAATCGCCAGCAGCATGGCACCGTCGGCAGTGGTGAAATCCTGATACGGCACCAGGCTCGGGTGGCTGTTGCCCAGGCGTTGCGGCACCGCGCCGGTGTTCAGGAAACCGGCCCCCTGGTTGGCCAGCAGCGCCATGCCCACATCGAGCAGCGCCATGTCGATGTGCTGGCCCACGCCGCTGCGGTGGCGCACTTCCAGCGCTGCCAAAATCGCACTACAGGCATAGACACCGGTAAAGAGGTCAACCACTGCCACGCCGACACGCTGCGGACCGGCACCGGGAGTGCCGTCAGGGCGCCCGATGATGCTCATCAGGCCGCACGTTGCCTGCACCATCAGGTCGTAGCCGGCGCGCTCGGCGTAGGGGCCGTCCTGCCCAAAACCCGTGACCGAGCAGTAAATCAGGCGCGGATTGAGCGTTTTCAAACTCTCGTAGTCCAGCCCATATTGCTTCAGACCCCCGACCTTGAAGTTCTCTACCAGAATGTCGCTCTGCGCCGCCAGTTGGCGAATCAGCGCCTGGCCTTCAGGCTTGGCGATGTCGATGGTGATGGAGCGCTTGTTGCGATTGCAGGTGCTGAAATAAGTGGCCTGCTCACTATCCTGGCCCTGTTCATCCTTGAAAAACGGCGGACCCCAGTGACGCGTATCGTCGCCAATCACCGGGCGCTCGACCTTGATCACATCCGCGCCCAGGTCTGCCAGCATCTGGGTACACCAGGGGCCGGCCAGCACGCGCGCTAGGTCAAGCACCTTGAGATGGTCGAGCGCGCCGGGTGTCGTGGTCTGAGCGTTTGTTGGGGCCATGGACTGCCGCGCTTCGCTCGCAGTGACGCTAATTCGCAAACGCCGCAATTCCCGTTTGCGCCCGGCCCAGAATCAGGGCATGGATGTCGTGCGTGCCTTCATAGGTGTTGACCACTTCGAGGTTCACCAGGTGGCGCGCCACGCCAAACTCGTCGCTGATGCCGTTGCCGCCCATCATGTCGCGCGCCAAGCGGGCGATGTCGAGCGATTTGCCACAACTGTTGCGTTTGATGATCGAGGTGATCTCAACCGAGGCCGTGCCTTCGTCTTTCATGCGGCCCAGGCGCAGGCAGCCTTGCAGACCCAGTGCAATTTCGGTTTGCATGTCAGCGAGTTTTTTCTGGATCAGTTGGTTGGCCGCCAAGGGCCGGCCAAACTGTTTGCGATCCATCACATAGCGGTGCGCGCGCAGCCAGCAGTCTTCGGCGGCACCGAGCGTGCCCCAGGCAATGCCGTAGCGGGCCGAGTCAAGGCAGGTGAATGGGCCTTTCAAACCGCGGATGTCGGGAAAAGCATTTTCTTCCGGGCAAAAGACGCCGTCCATCACGATCTCGCCGGTGATGCTGGCGCGCAGGCCAACCTTGCCGTGGATGGCCGGCGCGCTCAAGCCCTTGGCGCCTTTGTCCAGCACAAAACCGCGGATCGGGCCGACCTTGCCGCTCTCGGACACCTCTTTGGCCCAGACCACAAACACATCGGCAATCGGCGAGTTGGAGATCCACATCTTGCTGCCACTGAGCTTGTAACCACCGGCCACCTTGTGCGCGCGTGTGGTCATGGAGCCGGGGTCGGAGCCGTGATCCGGCTCGGTCAGGCCAAAGCAACCGATCCATTCGCCGCTGACGAGCTTGGGCAGGTATTTTTGCTTCTGCGCCTCGGTTCCAAAATCAAAAATAGGCAACATCACGAGCGAGCTTTGCACACTCATCATGGATCGGTAGCCGCTGTCAACGCGCTCGACTTCGCGCGCGATCAGACCGTAAGCGACATAGTTCAGACCGGGGCCGCCGTAGGCCTCGGGAATAGTGGGGCCGAGCAGGCCAAGCTCGCCCATTTCGCGAAAAATGGAGGCATCGGTTTTTTCTTGACGAAAAGCTTCCAGCACGCGCGGCTGTAGCTTGTCTTGGCAGTAGGCGGCGGCGGCATCGCCCACCATGCGTTCGTCGTCGCTGAGTTGGCTGTTCAGCAAAAAAGGGTCTTGCCAATTGAATGCGGCGTGGGCCATTCGGGGTCTCCGTTAAATATAAAGTTGGTAAAAACTGCAGTGGCAGCACAGGCCCAATGGTAGCCCATGGCAAAACCTGGGTCAGCTTTGCAACGGCGCCACGATGGCGCCCTGAATGCCATGGCGTTTGAGCGCAGCCGCTACAAAGCCTGAGGACTTCATAACTTCCACAAACGAACACAGGCTGTCGGCGGCAATTTGGCCACGACTCTTGGGCGTGCCCAGCGCCTGCTGGATGACCATGAATCGCCCCGGCAGCAAACGCAGGCCAGGGACGCGCTGGGCATCGGCTTGGAGCTGCTGCTTCACACCGGCGGCCACTTCGAGGTGCTGCTCGATGAAGGTATCGACGGTGGCAGGAGAGCTTGGCGCACGCACGATTTGCGCCGCTTTCAGTTCGCGGCTCAAGTACAGGTCGTAGGCGCTGCCGGCTCCCACCGCCACACGCACACCGGTCTGATCCACCTCTTCATTGCGTTGCAGGGGCGAAGCATCGCGAACCAGGTAGCCGCCCTCAATCAGCACATAAGGCGCCGTGAACGAGATCTCCTGGCCACGCAGCGGATCGATTGCAAAAAAGCCGATGTCGGCCTGTTCATTCTTCAGCGCCACCACTGACTTGCTAGCCGTCTGCGTCACCACAAGTTCCAATTCAACGCCCAGGCGCTTGGCAAACTCACGGGCCAGATCGATCGACACGCCCACGGGCTGGCCGGTGGCCGGATCCTGGTTGGCAAGAATCGGATTGCCGAGGTTGATCGACGCGCGTAGCCGACCGGTCGGCGCGAAAGCTTTAACCAGAGAAGAATCCATTGTTATCGCCCCAAAGAAAAGATGATTTATCCGAAATCGTCGGGATGCTCTGCATCCCTAATGGACGTTCTCGGTGAAGAGTGACTTCAAGCGGCCCGGCTGGAGCTCGCTCAAAATCACCGCCGTCAGCACCAGCGCACCACCGAGCGCGGCGCGGCTGCTGAGCAGCTCGTCGATCCAGAGCCACGCTGCCAGCGCGGCAAAGACCGGCTCCATGGCAAAAATCACCGCTGCTTTGTCGGCTGACACCCGGCGCTGCCCCAGCGCTTGCAAAAACAGCATCGCCGCCGTGGCGATGACGCCCAGATAGACCAGGGTGGCCCAATGCGGTGTCGCTCTGGCCAGCAAGTTCGAAGGTTTGGCCTCGAGCAGCGCCGCGCCAACCAGCCAAGCGCAGGCCAGCAGCGCCATGAAGGCGATCTGGGTGGCGGCCAGTTGGCGCAGGTCATGCCGGGCGGCGCGCCCCGAGAGTACGATGGTATAGAAGGCATAGGCCAGCGCGCAGACCAGGGTCGCCAGGTCGCCCTTCAAGTTGGCGCCGCCTTCCCACGACATCAGACCAATGCCGACGCACGCCAGCACGGCGCACAGCAGCACCCGTGGCGACAGGCGCGCGCCCAGCGCAACGCAGATCAAGGGCACCATCAACACATTGAGACTGGTGAGAAAGGCGCTGCGGTTGCTGGAGATAAATTCCAGGCCATAGGCCTGCGCCACATAAGACACCAGCGCCAGCGCGCCCAGCAGCAGGCCATCCAGCCAGGTATGGCGCGGCACCCGCAGCAAAAACGGCACCACGCACAGCGCGGCAATGACAAAGCGCAATGCCGAAATCTCGACCCCGCTCAGACTCACCAGCAAGGATTTCATCAGCGGAAAAGTGGTGCCCCAGACGGCAGTAACGCCGAGTAACAGCAGAACGTGCGTGCTCATCTAGGACGCGGGCAAATTTGCCTTGGGCGATGGTGACGACAGAGCAGGTTTCAGCTTGAATTCCTCAGTTGGACGCGCCGGTGTGGGCCGCAAAGTATAGGGCTGGTGCAGTGTTTCCGCCTGATTTTCAGGCCAGATTGGCATTTGAAAGCCGTGATGCGTTGAAACTCTGGTATCTTTGTCCGAATGAAACATTTGGCCTCCGTGATGCTGACCCTGCGTTCAAGGCTACGGGTCGCTTTCCAGATTTCTGACTGGCAGGTGATGTTATTGTGGTCGATCCCGGCCGGTCTGTTGGGTGCACTGGCCACCGAGCTGTTCCGCTCGGCACTGTTCGCACTGGAGCGACTGGTTTTGGGGCAAGGTGGCAGTCTGGTGGCCATTGCCGTCCATCTGCCGCTATGGTTGCGGGTGCTGGTGCCCGCCGTCGGCGGCTTGCTGGCGGGTGGGTTGCTGATGCTGGCGCAGGCGCGCAGCCGCGACGCGCCCCAAGCCAAAAGCGACTATATGGAGGCAACGGTTTTGGGGGATGGCCGCATCCCGGTACAACCCAGCCTGATCCATAGCGTATCTTCGCTGATCAGCATCGCCAGTGGCGGCTCGATCGGGCGTGAAGGCTCCATGGTGCAACTGGCGGCGCTCAGCGCCTCAATGCTCGGGCGGGTATTGCATTTTCCGGTGGATCGGCTTCGCTTGCTGGTGGCCTGTGGCGCGGCGGCCGGGATCACCTCTGCCTACAACGCGCCGATTGCGGGGGCGTTTTTTGTCGCTGAAGTCGTGTTGAGCACAATGGCCATGGAAAGCTTGGGCCCCATCATGGTGGCGTCCGTGGTGGCGAACATCACGATGCGCGAGTTTCCGGGCTACCAGCCACCGTATGTGATGCCGGCATTTCCGGCTGTGGCAGGTGTGGAGGTGTTGCTGTTTGCCTTGCTAGGGATTTTGGTGGGCGCTGCCTCTGCCTTGTTTTTGCGCGGCCTGGGATCGAGTCGCAAGCTATTCAAACGGATGCCTCTTCCATTGCCTCTGCGTCTGGCCCTGGGTGGCCTGGTGGTCGGGCTGATCTCGGTCTGGTGGCCCGAGGTGTGGGGCAACGGGTATAGCGTGGTGAATTCGGTCCTGCATTCACCATGGTCGGTCACAGTATTGCTGTTTTTGCTGCTTGCCAAGGTGATTGCGACCCTGGCCACCGTGGGCTCGGGGGCCGTGGGCGGGGTGTTTACCCCGGCCCTTTTTTTTGGTTGCATGATCGGGGGCGTTTTTGGTCAGGCGGCCCAGGCGCTTTGGCCCCAAGCCACATCGGCACCCTTCGCCTACGCCATCGTTGGCATGGGCGCGTTTCTGGCGGGCGCTACCCAGGCACCACTGATGGCAATCCTGATGATCTTCGAGATGACGCTGAGCTACCAGGTCATGCTGCCCTTGATGACCGCCTGCGTGGTGGCTTACTTTGTGGCCCGATCAGCCAATGCCGGTTCGATCTACGACATTACCCTGGTTCGCATGACTCAGCGCAATGAGCACCGACGTTTGCGCACCCTGAACATGCGTGATCTGGTGCAGCCTACACAAACCGTGGTGCCGCCGGATGCGGACCTGGAAGCCATGAGCCAGCTGTTTTTGCAATATCCGGTCAAGTACCTTTATGTGGCCGACACACTGAACCGGTTTCTTGGTGTGGTTCCCCTGAATAAACTCAGCGCGGTAGCCGGCGCGATTAATCTGGAGAAAAAATGTGCGGCTGATTTACTGGTGGATGAAATCACGCCACTCACCTCGGACATGACGCTGACCCAAGCACTGCAACGCTTCATGGATCACCCCGGAGAACGCTTGCCGGTGGTGGATAGTTTGGACTCGCCGATCTTGCTCGGCGTAGTGAACAAAAGCGCCTTGCTGGCGACCTATGCCCGGCTCAGTGAGTCCTGACGGGCTGCAAATGCCTTTCGCCGTTCAAGAATGACACAAAATTGTCTCGCTGCTTGCCGCCGTGGTTTTGACGCTTGGGCTTCAGGGTTTGCTGCTGGCTGGCTTTAACCACCTGGCGGACGCGGGCTCACAGGGTAAACGTGAAGTCGGCGATCAAGGCTCCTGGTGTGCGTGCGCCGCCCAAGGCGCGCTGATAATAGGTTTCCACCGCCGGATCGATCTCAAGCTGGCGGGTGAGCGCGAGCAGATTGGGCCCGAGCGCATCAAACAGGCTCTCATCCCAGCGCAGGTTGTTGATCGGACCGCGAATCTCGCCGCCCTCGATCCAGAAGCAGGCATAACGCGTCATGCCGGTGACGCGGGCCGACACCTGATCACTCCAGTTGAGGTAATGCAGGTTGGACAAATACAGGCCGGTGCCGAGCATTTTCAAAACATCCTCGGCTGCCAACTCGCCCGGCTTGACATCCATGGCGCGCGGTGCTTCCGATTCAGCGGCGGCGTTGGCTTTGAGGCCGTACTCTTTGGCCGAGCGCGAACTGACCAGCAAATGCTTGAGTACACCCTGGTCGATCAAGGGCAAAGTGGTAGCGGACACTTCTCCCAGACTGTTGAAGCGCGGCGTCAGACCCAGGCCAAAATTTTCGCTGATGCTCAGCAGCGGCGACAGGCGGGCTTCTTTCTCAGCCAGTTTTTTGAAGGGACTTCGACCCTGCTTCCAGGCCGCTGCCGAGAGTGCGTTCCAGCCCAGCATGGCCAGCAGTTCAGAGAAGGCGCGCGGTGCCAGATAGGTGCGGTATTTTCCGGCCTTGACGTCTTGCAGAGGCTGGCCCAGCAGTTGCAGCAGCAGCCTGGTTTGGGCCAGATTGGCGGCCCAGGCTGAGGCGTTCCAATCGCTGCCGGCATAACTGCCCTTGGCCGCTTTGGCGCCGTCGTACAAGGAGTAGTCGAGGAAGAAGGAGTCGGTCGCAAACCAATGGCTTTGCCCTTTGGAATTGCGATTGCCGCGCAGCATCGTACCGGAGCAGTAGAGGCCAACCAGGTCACAGCCCTCAGCCGCCGTGACAATGGCGTTGACGACATCTTGCGTTGCCAGCAAAACGCCTTTGAATTCTTCAGCGCTGGTGCCGTTGTTTACCATCGGCACTTGATTCGGATCAGTGGGCAGCACGGCAATTTCAGCACGGCAATTTGCGAGCAGGACAGTCATGGCGGCGCAGTCGATTTCCACCACACCGCTCAGGTTGCGCGCTTGTTCTACGGTGTGGCCCTGGCTTTGCAGGCGCACAGCGAGCTGGATTTGCGTCACATCGGTAGCCTGGCGCACGCGGTTGCCGTTGAAGCGCACGAACAGCGAGTCTTCCGCCGTGAGATTGAGGGTGGCTTCTTCACCAGCCTGGAGTTGGCCCAGCAGGTGATCTGCAATTCGATCAAAAAGCGGGTGGACCTGGGCGCTGAAGTTGGGGCTATTCATGACTGGCCTCCAAACACTTCAACCTCGCGAAACAGGCAGGCCGGTGACGAATGTCCGACCCGAATCACCTGGTTGGGTTCGCCCTTGCCGCAAAAACGTGTGCCATAGGTGCTGACCTCGCGGCCGACGCCGCCCAATTGATTCCAGAAGTCCACCGTCACACCCCGGTAGTTGGGATTGCGCACCACTTGAGTGAGTTGCCCGTCTTTGATCAATTGCCCACGCTCGCAGCCGAACTGGAATTTGTTGCGGTAATCGTCGATCGACCAGGACCGGTTGGTGCTCATCAGGATGCCGCTTTCAACGCCACCGATCAGCGCCTGCAAAGTCGAAGTTCCCGCTTCAAGGTTGATATTGGCCATGCGATCGATCGGCGCCCGGTTCCATGATGCCGAGCGGAAGTTTGCCACGCCCGCCAGGCCCGAGCGTTGCTGCGATTCAAGCGAGCCCAGGCCTCGTTTCAAAACGCCTTTTTCAATCAGGAATTCGCGCCGGGCCGGGTTGCCGCCATCGTCGAAAGCATAGCTGGCCAGCGAACCTGATTTGGTCGGATCAAAGGTGATGTTCATCAAGGCCGAGCCGTACTGGAGACTGCCAAAATCGGCCGGTTTGACGAAGCTCCAACCGGCATAATTGCGTTCATCGCCGAGGATGCGATCAAGCTCCAGCGGGTGACCAATCGACTCGTGAATCTGCAACATCATCTGGTCGGGCAACAGGATCAGATCCATCCGACCCGAGGGGCAATTGGGGGCCGCCAGCAATTCAAGTGCTTCGCTGGCAATACGCTGGGCCTGCGCGGCAAACGTCTGGCACTGGAACGCTTCGCCCCCAAATTGGCCGGTGTGCGACCAGCTGCGGCTTTGCGCCTGCAGCCCTTGCGCGGCGGTGGCGGCCAACTCGATTTCCACCATGTCAAAACTCTGGCATGTGTCCGACCCATTGGACGAGAAGTAATCAATCCGGGTTTGTATCGTGGTGGCAGATGCGCTGCGGTTCACCACCAAGTCGCAGACCTGCATCGCCCGGGAAGCGGCCAGCAGGCAGTCGGTGATCTCGGTCAACGTGGTGTCGTCAAGTTTCTTTTGGTACGGGCTTTGGTATTGCCCTTGCGCCTGGGGACGCGCACTCAGCGAGAACGAATGAGCCTTGTGGCCGCTGGTGGTGCGGCTGCTGGCGATGGCGCGCTCAAAGGCGCGCTTCAAGCCGGTCGCGCTGACGTCGGCAGTTGCGGCATAAGCAAAGTGGCCATCGACCAACACCTCACACATGACGCCTTCGTCAAGGGTGCTTTCGTTCTTCTCGGGCCGGTCATTGCGCACCTCATGTCGGCGGGTGGTCTCGTGCGAGTAGCGCAGACCCGCCCAGTCGGCGGATTGGCGGGCCTGCTTGAGCGCGTCTTGCGCGGCGTGGGTTGAATGGGGCATGGTTTGAATTGAACGCGAGCTGCACACCAATGCAGGCGTAGCTCTCAGGTGCTACCGCACATTAGGTAGCAGGCGACACAGCTCTTTTTTCACGACACCATAGCACTCGCATGCGTGGGTTTCCAGTCCCAATCGATCCAGCACTGCAATGTGTCCACGGCGGTAACTGATAAACCCGGCACGTTGCAATTTCCCGGCGGCTTCTGTCACGCCTTCACGGCGCACACCGAGCATACCGGCGATCAATTCCTGCGTGATGACCAGTTCGCGCGAAGAGACCCGGTCCAGGGTCAGCAGTAACCAACGGCATAGTTGCTGCTCCACCGAATGGTGCCGGTTGCAGGCGGCGGTCTGGGCCGTCTGTGTCATCAGCGCCTGGGTGTAGCGCAGCAACAAGCGCTGGAACAGGCCGGCGCGCTCAAACTCCTGCTTGAGCAAGTGGCGCTCCAGCCGGTACGCGTGGCCGCTGGTTTGCACCACCGCCGAGCTGGATGTGGTCTCGCCACCCATGAACAGCGAAATACCGACGACGCCTTCATTGCCCACGCCTGCGGTTTCGGACGACGCGCCAGTCTCCATGACATAGTGCAATGACACGATGGAGGTCGTCGGGAAATAGGCATGCCGCAACTGGGTGCCTGGCTCGTACAAAATTTCACCGAGCAGCATCGGTACCAGTTCCAGATGCGCAGCCAGAGACTCAAATTCGGCCGCAGGAAGGGCGGCAAGAAGATGGTTTTGGTTCGGACTATGGGGTGTTGGCATGGCTAACCGTTCAACTTTTTTGGTCTATTTGGTAGCTGACATTTGGACACCGATGCCACGGTAACCGAGAAAGCGGCTCGACTGATTGAACATCGGCTCGCCGCTGACGCGAAACTGTTGTTGCGAGCCATCGGGATTGACACGGTGGAAGACAAAATCAATAAATGGTTGCCGGGCGGCAATGGTCGCCTGCAACAACTCCCGCTCCGCCTCGTTCCAGCCTGCCGCCGGAGCGCTGTGTGACTTGCCGTTCAAGGTGTTGACCTGAATGCCGAGCATCTCCAGCACTGGACCCGACACCTTGGTGAAGTTCATGCTCTCGTCCTGCTCCCAGTACCAGTCGGAGGCCAGTTCGGTAAGGCTACGATAACGGGCTTCGCTTTCGCGCAGTTCGGCCGTGCGTTCCTGCACTGTCTGCTCCAGCATCTTGTTGTGGTTTTCCAGTTTCTTGTATAGCAAGCGCACTTCCAGCATGTTGTGAATACGCGTCTTGACTTCGACCAAGTCGAACGGCTTGCTGATGAAATCCTTGGCACCCGCTTGCAAGGCGCGCAGCTTGTGGCCCGGTTGAGCCGTGAGTACGAGAACCGGAAGGTAGTCATCGGCATCGTTTACTTTGAGTCCTTCCATTACCTGAAATCCATCCATGCCGGGCATTTGCAGGTCGAGCAGAATCAGGTCGTAGCAGTGCTTGCGATGCAGGGCGCAAACTTCTTGTGGATTTGTGGTCGAAGTAACGCAGGTATAGCCAGCCTCATGCAGCAATTGCTCAAGCAACTGCACATTGGCATCCTGGTCATCAACAACGAGAATGCTGGCGTTAAGAATTTCGGCGGCACTGATCATCATGCTTCTTTCTCCTTGTTTGTGTCGGCGGATGCGGATTGTGCGAATTTCAGCCCAAAGTCCAATGCCTCCATGAACTCGTTGACTTTGATTGGTTTGGTGAGATAGCTGAAGAAACCTGCGGCTAAACCTCTTTCAATATCGCTTGGCATGGCATTGGCGCTCAATGCCAGTACCGGGATGTGCGCCGTGACTGGATCTTCTCGCAGGATTTTGAGCGCCTGGATGCCGCTGATGCCAGGCAGATTAATGTCCATCAGGATCACGTCTGGCTGATGGATGCGCGCCAGCGTGATGCCGCGAATGCCATCTTCCGCACCCAACATGCGCATATCGGGACGCCGCGCTATGAGCTGCTCAACCAAGAGCATATTGGCCTCGTTGTCTTCTACATACAGCAGGGTGCGTTGCGCGGTGTGATGCGGCACTTGCGTTTGAAGCAGGGCAAGCCGATCGTTTGTACTGTCGACAAATTCTGGTCCGTTGATCAGGTCCAGTTCGATCCAGAACACACTGCCTGCACCGACGGTACTGCTGGCACCGATTTGGCCCCCCATCAATTCGACCAGGCGCTTGCTCACCACCAGGCCGATGCCGGTGCCTTCCTCGGTGCTAGCCTCTTGGCCCAAACGATTAAACGGCTGGAACAGTTGGGTGAGCTTTTCTGCGGACAGGCCTTCGCCGGTATCCTGCACGCTGATGCGCAGGCGTTGCGCTGCAGTCATGCTGCACGTCACATTGACCGTTCCTCCCACGCGGTTGTATTTGATGGCGTTGGAAAGCACGTTCACCAGGACCTGCTTGACACGGGTCCGGTCAGCATTGATAAACAGGGGGTTAGTGAACTCTGGAAAGTTCACGCGGATGCTTCTTTTTTGGGCCTGGGGTTCCATCATGGCTTGGCAATCGAGCATCACTTCGGACAGCGATATGGGTTCCAACGACAAGGATAAGCGGCCAGACTCGATTAACGCGAGGTCCAGAATTTCGTTAATCAACTCCAGCAGATACCAGCCGGCACGCAGAATCTGTTCGATGCTGGCCTTTTGGGCGGTTGTTGGCGGCGGCGAGCCCGTCTCCATGAGTTGGGCGAAGCCGAGAATCGCATTCAGCGGGGAACGCAACTCATGGCTCATGCTGGAGAGAAACTCCGATTTGGCAAGGTTGGCTTTTTCTGCTGCAAACTTGGCGCGCTCGAGCTCTGTGTTCTTGTCGTGGAGCACCTGATCAAGTCGCGCCCGCTCGGCCTCAACCTGCTTGCGCGCTGTGTTGTCGGTGCCGATCAGCAGATAGCCGATGATGGCGTTTTGCGCATCGCGCAGGGCCGTCACCGACACCACCGCCGGGAAACGGCTGCCATCCTTGCGAATATAGGTCAGCT
>PKWM01000052.1:24201-24376 GCA_003133245.1 Rhodoferax sp.
AAGATCGCGCTCTGCAGCGCTCCGGCCTTGAGCAGCGCCTCTTCGGCCTGCTTGCGCGCGGTGTTATCGGTGCCGATCAATAAATAGCCAATGATGTTTTCTTGGGCATCGCGCAGGGCCGTGACCGACACCACCGCCGGAAAGCGGCTGCCGTCCTTGCGGATGTAGGTCAGCT
>PKWM01000049.1 GCA_003133245.1 Rhodoferax sp.
AACGTTGGGACACTACTGATGCATTATCTTGACTTATCTTGCACTCATTTTCAAAAATCCAGGAGAACGCCATGTTTGCAGCCCCAAAGTCCGCCACGCGCCGGGAGTTTCTGAGAGATTCGGCCGCTGTTGGATTCGGCCTCGGTCTCGCGCCGTGGCAGTATGCAGCGGCCGCCAGCCCGTTTCCTGAGCACAATCTGAGAGCAGTCATCCCGACGGCAGCGGGTGGCGCGAGCGATCGGCTGTCACGCACGTTCTGCGACGTATGGTCCAAGCACATCGGCGCCCCCACTGAATTCAAGTTTTACCCCGGCGCCGCGGGTCAGGTCGGCTACGAGGTGTACCTCGGCAAGAACGCACATGACGGCTACAACCTGCTGCTAGGCAATATGGATGCGGATGTGATCATGTACGTGCTACAGAATCCGCCCTACAAATATCCGCAGGACTACATTTATTTCTGCCGCCTCGATTCCGATGACAACGTCGTCTTCGTACCGAAAGACAGCCCGATCAAAACGATCAAGGATCTGGTGGCACTTGGCAAAAAACAAAGCGTCACCGTCGGCACCAGCCGCTTGCCTCACCCTGGGTCAATCGGCATGCTGGCACTTGCCGAAGCTACCGGGGCGCAGTTCAACCTGGTGCCCTATGGCGGAACCAACAAGACGCTGAACGCCGTGATTACCGGTGAGGTGCTGTGCGGCATCGCGAGCTCTGGCATGGCGATGAACCTCCTTGATCAGATACGTGTCCTGAGCGTGTTCAGCGACGAGAACAAACTGTCGGGCCTGATGGGTGGTGCGCCTGCCATCAATAAGGTGTTAGGCACCCATATTCCGGATCTGCCCTCGTCGCGCGCATGGGCGATACACGCCGATGTCCTGAAGCTGTACCCGGAGCGCTTCGAGAAAATAAATACCACGATGAAGGCCACGTTCCTGGACCCCGAGTACCAAAAGGAATACGTCAAGACCGGCGCGCCGTGGGCGGCCGTCCGTTACGGCGATCGCGAGGTCTGCGCGAAACACGCCGGCCTCATGATCGAGTTGACTAATCGCTACCGCGCCGTCATTTCGGCCAGCAAGAAAAAAGCTTAGGTTTAAAAATGAGTCATATCGCTCCTGTCGTTGCACAAGAATACTGGACCAGCAAAAACGGGGTCAAGCTGTGGGTGTACCGTAAACATTGTGGGCCGAGCGACGCGCTGCGGCCACTGTTGTTCCTGGTGCATGGCTCTTCCTATTCCGGCAAGACCATGTTCGATCTGCAGGTTCCCGAGCGCACCGGCTATTCGTTCATGGACCGTTTTGCCCAACTCGGTTTCGATGTCTGGACCATGGACCATGAGGGCTACGGCCATTCCGACCGCACTTCGGGCAACTCCGACATCGCCAGTGGCGTCGATGATCTCAAAGCCGCCATGGCCATCGTGACCCAGGTCACCGGACAGACCCAGGCAACGTTCTTCGGCCAGTCCTCGGGCGCTTTGCGCGCTGCGCGATTTGCCAATTTCCATCCAGATCATGTGGCGCAGTTGATCGTTGATGCATTCGTCTGGACCGGCCAGGGCGCACCCACGCTGATGAAACGCGCAAAGATGTTGCCGCAACTGCAGGCGAGCAATGTACGCAAGGTGGATGCTGCTTTCTATCGCTCGGTGTTCACCCGCGACCATGCCGGTTCGTCTGAACCCATGATCGGCGATGTGGTTGCGCAAACGGAACTCCAATACGGCGATACCGTGCCCACAGGAACCTATCTTGATATGGTCACCAATCTACCGCTGGTAGACCCCGACAAGGTGAAGTGTCCGGTGCTGATGATCCGTGCCGAGCACGACGGCATTGCCACTGATGAAGATCTGATGAACTTCTTTTTACGCCTGCCCAATCCAGACAAGCAAATGGTGAAGATCGCCGGGCTTGCGCATAACGCGCCGTTCGGGGTGAACCGCGAGCGCTTCTATCATGTCATCCAGGCTTTCCTTACCATGCCCAAACGTATCGACATCACTCAGGTCGCGGCTTGATAGCAAGCCAGCGGTGATCGCGCCTTGACCGAACAATTGCTGGTCGATCCGCATGGCCACCAAATCGTGGTCAGTGCCGAGCCAAAACGGCCTTGTCCGGCAAATCGTCGGGGGTAGAATCATTTTCATTACAAACGAGGAGATTCCAAATGGTGATTCAATTTTCACGCCGTGTGCTGGCCCCCGCCTGCATCGCACTGCTGCTGGCTGGCAGTGCCCACGCCGCCGAGTTCATCAGTATTCTGACCGGCGGTACCAGCGGTGTTTACTATCCGCTCGGTGTTGCCCTGTCGCAGATTTACAGCAAGGCCATACCCGATGCCAAGTCTTCGGTGCAGGCCACCAAAGCCTCGGGCGAAAACCTCAACCTGCTGCAAGCCGGGCGCGGCGAAATTGCCTTTACTCTGGGCGATGCGCTGTCTGATGCCTGGAAGGGCAACGAAGATGCGGGTTTTAAAGTGCCGCTGAAGAAACTGCGCGGTGTCGCTGGCATCTATTCCAACTACATCCAGATCGTCGCCAGCGCCGACTCAGGCATCAAGACGCTGGCGGACCTGAAGGGCAAGCGCGTCGCGGTTGGCGCGCCCAAGTCGGGCACCGAGATCAACGCGCGCGCCATTCTCAAGGGTGCCGGCCTAAGCTACAAGGATCTGGGCAAAGTTGAATATCTGCCTTTCGGTGAATCGGTTGAGCTGATGAAGAACCGCCAGGTCGACGCCACGCTGATCTCAGCCGGCCTGGGTGTTTCCGCGATTCGCGACCTGGCCACCTCGATGAAGATGATCGTTGTGCCGATTCCTGCCGACATCGTGGCCAAGATCAATGATCCCGCTTATATCACCGGCATCATCCCGGCCAATACCTACGAAGGGCAAACGGCGGCCGTGGCCACCGTGGCGATTGAGAACTTTCTGGTCACCCATGAAGGCGTGCCGACCGACACGGTCTACAAGATGGTCAAATCGATGTACGAAAACCTCGACCAGATGGTCGCCTCCCATACCGCTGCGAAAGCCATCAATCGCGAGGAAGGTCCCAAGCATATGCCGGTGCCGCTGCATCCTGGCGCCGAGAAATACTACCGCGAGGTGGGCCTGATCAAATAAGTTTCAAACCATGAACAACTCCCCCAACGACACGCCTGTCAACCTGTTTGATCATCCGGCTCCGACCGGGGAATTTGAAGAGCACGGCCACACCCGCAACCTGGGCGGCTGGGCGCTGAAGGCCGTGATCTGGGCGGCCATCGCCTTCTCCGCCTATCAGCTGATGGTGGCCGGTTTCTCACCGTTCTCCAGCATGGTGACGCGTGCATTGCATGTCGGCTTCCTGCTCCTGCTCGCCTTCCTGCTCTATCCGATCACGCAAGGCGCCAAGCCGCAAACCCGCATTCCCTGGTACGACTGGATACTGGCGCTTTGCGGATTCGGCCTCGCCTTCTACCAATGGATCTTCGAAGGTGACCTGATCCAGCGCTCGGGCGACCCAACCCTGACCGATCTCTTCGTCGGCGCCGTTGTGGTGCTGCTGGTTTTCGAGGCGACGCGGCGCATTATGGGTGCGGCGCTGCCCATCGTCTGCGGCCTGTTTCTGCTCTATGGCCTGTTCGGGCAGTACCTGCCGGGCGACCTTGCGCATCGCGGTTACACCATCGCGCAGTTGGTGGACCAGCTCGGCTTTGGCACCGAAGGCATTTACGGCCTCCCGACGCTGGTTTCGGCCACCTACATTTTTCTCTTCATCCTGTTCGGCTCCTTCCTGGAGCACGCCGGCATGATCCGGTTGTTCAACAGCGTGGCGCTGGGTTTTGTTGGCCACGCCCAGGGTGGACCGGCCAAGGTGGCAGTGATCTCTTCCGGTTTCATGGGCATGATCTCGGGCTCGGGTGTGGCCAACGTGTTGACCATCGGCCAGTTCACCATTCCGCTGATGAAGCGCTTTGGTTATTCATCCATCTTTGCTGGCGCCGTTGAAGCCACTTCCTCGATGGGCGGCCAGATCATGCCGCCGGTGATGGGCGCGGTGGCCTTCATCATGGCCGAAACGCTCAACGTGCCTTACGCCGACATCGTCAAGGCGGCGGTGATCCCGGCCTTCCTCTACTACTTCACGGTGTTCGTCATGGTGCATCTGGAGGCAGGCCGCCTGAAGCTGCTCGGCATCCCCAAGGACCAGTGCCCGAACCCCTGGCGCGCCATGAAGGAGAACTGGTATCTGCTGCTACCACTGGCGGTGCTGGTGGTCATGCTGTTCGAGGGCTTCACGCCGATGTTTGCCGGCATGATGGGGTTGGCCCTGACGGCGATCCTGATTCTTGGCAGCGCCGTTGCCGCACGCATTTCGGCCACCGCTTTTCGCGTTGTCTTCTGGTTCGCCATGGGGCTGGGTGCCGCCTCCTTTGCCAAATGGGGCATCCAGCCGGTCATGGCGCTGATCGCTGTGCTGGCGGTGGGCAACCTGTTCGTGCAGGGTGGCACGAAGACCCTGCACACCATGAAGATGAGCCTGGTGGATGGCGCCAAGCAAGCGCTGCCGGTGGGCATGGCCTGCGCCATCGTCGGCGTCATCATCGGCATCCTGACCCTGACCGGCGCCGCATCGAGCTTTGC
Organism: Rhodoferax sp.; assembly: GCA_003133245.1. GTDB lineage: Bacteria > Pseudomonadota > Gammaproteobacteria > Burkholderiales > Burkholderiaceae_C > Rhodoferax. Next base: position 4,642 of record PKWM01000049.1, read on the forward strand.
CGGCTACATCCTGACCATCGGCCAAAAAAGCCTGTTCGCCTCGCTCTTCCTGACCATGATCGTCTGCCTGATCCTGGGCATGGGGATACCGACCATTCCGAACTACATCATTACCAGTTCAATCGCGGCACCGGCTCTGCTCAAGCTCGGCGTGCCCTTGATCGTCTCGCACATGTTCGTGTTTTATTTTGGCATCATGGCCGACCTGACGCCGCCGGTGGCGCTGGCCGCTTTTGCTGCCGCCTCGATCGCCAAAGCCTCGCCGATGCGAATCGGTTACAAGGCCACGCAGATTGCCATCGCCGGTTTCGTTGTGCCCTACATGGCAATCTACGACCCGGCGCTGATGTTGCAGGGGCACTGGACTTGGCTCAGCGTGGCCTATGTCTCTTTCAAGGCTGTGCTCGCCATCAGCCTGTGGGCAGTGATGACGATCGGCTACATGTGGCAACCGGTCGGCTTGTTCGGGCGGATTTTTGCATTCGTCGCCGCCGCCTTGCTGGTTGCCGCAGTCCCGTTCACCGACGAAATTGGTTTTGCCATGTCGGCCGTGTTTATCCTCTGGCAGTGGTTCAAAAACCGCAAGGTTGCGATAGCTACGTCGACTTGAGATGAGCGGCATTTGTCTGGCCGCCGGGGTGCTGGCAGCGACGTTACAAATGTCGTCATTCACGCTGGCCTGGACGCATTCCATCGAAAAAATCCGCTGGGAAGAAGATTACCGCATCGAAGGTAGCCACCTGGTCCTCGAAGAAGCGCGCATCAGAGGCGCCGGCGCCGGCATGGAGCCACCGATGGACGCCCAGCTGCGCAACGGCGTCTGGCATTACCAACCGCCATTGCCGCCGCTGGAGCGGCTGCGGCTCACGCACTCGCCCTACACCGCCGGATATGAAATTTGCAGCTTCAACGGTTGCCAAGCACTCACCGCGCTTCTGCCCGGCTTGCCCGAGTTCGCAGTAGTTGAGGTTTCGGCCTGCCACTGATCAAGGTGTCAACAGCGCCGCCAGCGCGCACAGGGCGGCCGTTTCCGCGCGCAGCACGCGCGGGCCGAGTGTGACCGGCACAAAGCCGCAGCTCAATGCAGCATCTTCTTCCGCCCGGCTCAGACCGCCTTCGGGGCCCGACAAAAAAGTGATGGCCGCGTCACCGGCACCGACGCGTTGATCCCCGGCGCTGATTGCTGCGCGCAAGCTGGCAGTGCCGGGTCGCAGCGACAGCAGCAGAGCGTGGCTGACCAAGGCTGACGAGTTGTTCTGAGCACTTGAGCGTGCCTGAATCCACGTCGCCAAACTCTGCACCGGATGAATCAACGGCAAGCGGTTGCCACCGCACTGCTCGCAGGCGGCGATCGCCACACTTTGCCAGTGCGTCAGTTTTTTCTCGGCACGTTCAGCCGCGAGCCGCAACACGCTGCGCTCGGTCATCAAGGGCTGGAGGCTGGCAACACCGAGCTCAGTGGCTTTTTCCACCAGCCAGTCCATGCGCTCGTTGGCCGGCATGCCCACGGCCAGATGGATCTGACGCAGCGCCGCTCTCTCAACCCTGTGCTGCGGGCCGACCCACACCTGCACTTCAGTGCGACCCATGCGCGTCACGGTGGCCTCAAACTCGCCGCTGCCGGCACCATCGCCTTGAACGGTTTGAACGTTGTCCAAGCCCGGACCACCATTGAACAATGTGATGTGATCCCCCGGTTGCAAGCGCAACACCTGCACATGGCGCGCCGCGCTGGCGGGCAGGTCGAGCAATTCACCGGTGGCGAGCGTTGCAGGGCAGTAAAAGCGAGCTCCCATTGGACTAAACTCGACCGAAGGCAAAGCCGCTGGCGACTTCAACGCCTTCAACTTTTTCCACCAGCCGCAGCAGCGGTTTGAGCTCGCGGTAGCGCGCACAGGTGGCGCGAATGTAATTGATGAAACGTGGCGTATCGGCCAGGTACTTCGGCTTGCCATCGCGCAGCGTCAGTCGCGCGAAAATACCGGCCACTTTCAGGTGACGCTGCAAGCCCATCCACTCGACGCCACGGTAAAACTCGCCAAAATCGTCGCCCACTGGCAAGCCCGCCTGGCGTGCCTGTTCCCAGTAACGGATGGTGATGTCGAGAACAAAATCTTCGTCCCAGCTCAGGAAGGCGTCGCGCATCAAACTGGCAATGTCGTAGGTGATGGGGCCATAAACGGCGTCCTGAAAGTCGAGCACGCCGAGGCGCAAATCGCCCTCATTCCGGCCCTCTCCCAGGGGACGAGGGGGCAAGTCAGAAACCATCAGGTTGCGCGGCATGAAGTCGCGGTGCACATAGACGCTGGGCCAGACCAGGTTGTTTTGAATGATTTGCGTAAAGGCCTGGTCCAGTGTCTTGCGCACCTCGCCGACCACCGCCACGCCCCGGTGCCGCGCCAGGTACCAGTCGGGGAAAAGTTCGAGCTCACGGTGCAGCAGCGCTGCATCGTAAGGCGGCAGCACGCCTGGGGTTGATGCAATTTGCCAGGCAATCAGTGCGTCAATGGCTTTCAGGTACCAACCCCGATTTGCCTCGGGGTCGCCAGGCTGGATGACTTGCATCATGGTTTGCGCCCCGAGGTCGCTCAGCAGCATGAATCCGTTGGCCTGGTCCCACGCCAGCACCTGCGGCACACGCAGACCCGCTCGCACCATCAGCTGGGCGACTTTGACAAAGGGTAGGCAATCCTCCTGGGCCGGGGGTGCGTCCATGATGATGCGGCTGCCCTGCGCTGAATCAATCCGGAAGTATCGCCTGAAACTGGCATCGGCTGAGGCGCTGCGCAGCGAGCCGACGAGCAGACCGTGCGTACTTACCAAAGCGTTTAACCAGGTATTGAAAGCAGCTTCGCGCTGCGCGTCAGACCAGATCGGCGGTATGACTGGAACGGGTTCTGTTTTGGGGGCTGGGCTGGAGGGTAGGGATACCATCTTTCGATGATATCCCCCCCATCGAACCGTGCTTGCGACTTTCACCGCACACGGCTCACGTACGACCACTGACTGAATGATTTCACCGGGCTGCATAGCCCTCCATCACTTGGCCAGATTAAAGTCCTCCGTACTAAGGACCGGCTTGAGAACCTTCAAACCTAGGGCGTGGACACGCCTGTGACAAATCGGATGTAACAGCACCCGATTGGAGAGAGCATTACTTCCCCCTAGCTGTCGATAGACGATATGGTGGTCATCCATGTTTTCATCAGCTATGTCTATTTCTTGCTGACAGTGAGCGCATTTACCACCTTGGTCGAACCACAGAGAGGCCCTTTGAACACTCCAAATGGTTTCACCCATTCGTTGCACTCGCAGTTTCTCCCCATAGGCAACCCAATCGGGGTGGAAAGGGTTGTAAGCCCCTTTCACTTTGACGTGACGAACAATTTTCATGTCCGCCAAGGAATACAGCGGAAGCGGTATTCTTTCATCACCCCCAAACGGGTCATCTTGCAAGCCAGCAAACTGTTTGCACGAGCCACACTGTTTCCAGTATTTCGCGTACACCCATTTTGCTGTTTTGCGCGGGTGCGTCCGCAGACCCCAGCGCATCAGTCTCCAATAAATCAGAGAATCGATTGTGCTGAAAGTCTGCTTGGCAACCGTACCCCTGTGGTATTGAGCCCAGCCTTTGAGGACTGGATTCAGGCTCCTTATCAACGTTTCTACCGGAACCTTTGATAGCGATGTCGTGATCTCCTTCTTCACCTTGCCATAAAACGTTTTCACGTTTTTCCGGCTCGGCTTGATGAGTAGCTTGCCCCCGTATTTACGGAAGTTCCACCCCAAAAAATCAAAACCTTGATCGATCTGCACAATGCGCGTCTTTTCCTCGGATAGTGTTAATCCCCGCTCGCGCAGGAATTCGACTATCCATGGTCGGACCGTGTTTTCAAGCAACTCCCTCGAGTTCCCCGTCACCACAAAGTCATCGGCATATCGAATCAGATTTACTTTACCCGCCTTGGCCTTACCGACCCCCAGCTTTCCCCGAAGGAATTGCATGAGTCCCGTTTCCAGACCATTCAGGGTTATGTTCGCTAACGTGGGCGAGATGACGCCACCCTGTGGCGTGCCATCATCCGTGCGGCGGAGTTGACCCGCGTCGACCACTCCGGATTTCAACCATTTGTTGAGCATCACCTTGTCCATGTGGACGTGGTTCAGCAACCACTGATGGTTTATGTTGTCAAAGAACCCCGAGATGTCCGCGTCCAGCACCCATTCAGCCGAAGCTTTCCGGGATAGGGATTGAAACAACTGAGACCGCGCATCATGTGTTGACCGTCCTTTCCGAAAGCCATAGCTATTCGGATCGGACGCACATTCCACGGCAGGTTCCAGTGCAAGCAAGAAAAGTGCTTGCATAGCTCGGTCCTTCATAGTCGGAATGCCCAATGGGCGTTCCTTTCCGTTGGTCTTGGGGATATAGACCCGTCGCAGTGGACGAGCCCGATACCCTTTAGGGTTCAAACAACTTACCGCATTCCATTTCTTTGTCGGCGTGTCCCAGAGAACGCGGTCAACGCCACTTGTCCGCTTCCCTCGGTTCTCGGTCACTCTCCTGACCGCCAATGCCTTGGCTTGCCAGGAGCGGATGAGGCTCCTTGTGAGTCTTGCGACTCGTCTAAAGTCTTTATCCGTTTCCGCCTGGGCTATGCGCATCTGCACCTTACCGACGAATTGCGTGACCTTTTTCCACTCAATGGAATGCCAGTCACTCATTTCGTCTGGAGGCGCAGCACCATTGCTAGTGTTTTCCATACCATCCTCCGGTTGGGTTGAGACCCATATGAAGAAGGCACTGACCCAAGGGGTCAGTTGCCCTCTGGGTCGTTTATAGGGTTACAGATGGTCGATGTCAACTATC
>PKWM01000047.1 GCA_003133245.1 Rhodoferax sp.
GGACGCAATTCAATTCGGTTTTATGGTTTAAAGCCTTGAGCGGCTCCCCATTGTGGGTCGTTCCAGCCAATGAATGCGCCGTCACTGCTTCACTTGTCTGCATTCGGAAAAAATACCAGCCCTGCACCCGGCAGGGTTACCAACGCAGCACGCCGGGCAAAGGTGAAATAATCACGCTATCTTTTCTCAAGGACTTTTTACCATGACCGACTCTCAACAACGCATCGCTGAACTGGTGAAATCCAACGAGGTGCTGCTTTTCATGAAGGGCAGCCCCAGCTTTCCGCAGTGCGGTTTTTCGGGTCGCGCTGTTCAAGTATTGCAGGCCTGTGGTGTCGATCTGAAAACACTCAAGACCGTCAACGTGCTCGAAGACGAAGGCATTCGCAACGGCATCAAGGAATACAGCAACTGGCCGACCATTCCGCAGCTCTACATCAAAGGTGAGTTCATCGGCGGCTCTGACATCATGATGGAGATGTACGATAAGGGCGAGTTGCAGCAGGCGCTGGCGGCAAAGGTCTGAGCGGTTATTCCCACCGTTTTTTGGCGTTGAGCACGGCGTTGGGGTAGGGTGCCTGGCCGCGTGAGCCGTTGTAGCGGCCCAGGGCCATAAACAGGTCGCCGCGTTCGCGATCCAGGTAGTGGCGCAAAATGACGCAGCCAAAGCGTAGATTGGTTTGCAGGTGAAACAATTTTCCGGCGTCGCCATCACCTAGCAGGTGCGTCCAGAACGGCATCACCTGCATGTAGCCACGGGCACCCACGCGGCTTACGGCAAATTTTCTGAAATTGCTTTCCATTTGTATCAGGCCCAGCACCAGTGCCGGATCCAACCCGGCGCGGTGACTCTCGTACCAGAGTGTTTGGAGAAACTCCCGGCGCATGTTGCGATCCGATTTTTTATTTTTCAGTTGATCACTTTTCGCCCCGAGCCAACGCAGGTACTTCAGGCGCGACTCGGTGTCAAGAAACTCGGGTACCGGCGGCGCGCTGTTGCTGACGGCTGAGCTCAAAGCGGTACGTACCGAATCTGCCAGCGGTTCCTCCAATTGGCCACCGGCCAGCACCGACTCGTGGCGTAAAAGCAAGCCAAAACCGGTTACGAAAAACGCGATACTGGATCGTCTTGAAACCACATGCGCCCCCAGCGTCAGGCTTTCAATTTGGCTTGCAGCAGGCTGAAAATTTCAGCGATCGGCACAATGGTTGCTGCGGTATCTCGCCGATGCTGGTACTCAACTTCACCGGTTTTCAGACCTCGGTCTCCGATGGTCACGCGGTGCGGCACGCCGATGAGTTCCCAGTCGGCGAACATGGCGCCGGGGCGCTCGCCACGATCGTCCAGGATCACATCAACACCAGCAGCCAGCAGCTCGTCATAGAGCTTGTCAGCCGCCGCTTTGACCGCCGGGAAACGCTCCGGGCTGATCGGGCACAACACCACGGTAAAGGGTGCCAGTGCATCGGGCCAGATGATGCCGCGCTCGTCGTGATTTTGTTCAATAGCTGCCGCAGGCAGGCGCGTGATGCCGATGCCGTAGCAACCCATCTCCATGAACTGAGGCTTGCCGTTGACGTCCAGAAAAGTGGCGTTCATGGCCTGACTGTATTTGGTGCCGAGGTAGAACACGTGCCCGATTTCAATGCCGCGCTCGATTGCCAGCACACCCAGGCCGTCGGGTGAGGCATCGCCGGCCACCACGTTGCGCAGATCCGCCACCAGCGGCGGCTCCGGCAGGTCGCGGCCCCAGTTCACACCCGTGCTGTGAAATTCCGGCTCGTTGGCGCCGCAAATCCAGTTGCTCATGACGGCGACTTCGCGGTCCACCACAAGTTGCACCGGCTTCTTCAAACCGATTGGCCCGAGGTAGCCCGGCTTGCAGTCAAAATGGTCTTCAATTTCGGGCACCGTGGCAAAGCGGAAACCGCCGTCCAACCCGGGCAGCTTGCTCACTTTGACTTCGTTCATGTCATGGTCGCCGCGCAGCAGCAGCAACCAGATTTGGGTCTTCATAATTTCACCCGCTGCATTGGTGTTGTCGGTCGCCAAAACCAATGATTTCACGGTGCTATGCAGTGACACGCCCAGCAGCTCAGCCACGTCAGCGCAGGTGCTTTTGCCCGGTGTCGCGGTTTTGGTCAAGGCCTCTTTCGGTGCCAGGCGCGGCCCGCGCGGTGCCAGCGCCTCGGCCTTTTCCATATTGGCCGCGTAGCTACTGGTCGGGCAATAAACGATGGCGTCTTCACCGGTGGCCGCTATCACCTGAAATTCCTCGCTCAAGTCGCCACCAATAGCGCCGCTGTCGGCCGCGACGGCGCGGTAGGTGAGCCCAAAGCGATCGAAAATCCGGCGATACGCTTGCGCCATCACCTGGTAGCTGGCCTTGGCTGCGGCTTGGTCGCGGTCAAAACTGTAAGCGTCTTTCATGATGAATTCACGCCCACGCATCAAACCAAAGCGGGGGCGGCGCTCGTCGCGGAATTTGGTCTGGATCTGGTAAAAATTCTTGGGCAACTGCTTGTAACTCTTGATTTCCTGGCGTGCGATGTCGGTCACCACTTCTTCGCTGGTCGGCTGCACCACGTAGTCGTGCCCATGACGGTCTTTGATGCGCAGCAGCTCGGCACCCATTTTCTCAAAGCGACCGCTCTCAGCCCACAATTCGGCCGGCTGCACCACCGGCATGGCAAGTTCCACCGCACCGGCGCGGTTCATCTCTTCGCGCACGATGGCTTCCACCTTGCGCACCACGCGCAATCCCATCGGCATGAGGGTGTAAATACCGGCCCCTAATTTTTTGATCATGCCCGCTCGCATCATCAGTTGATGGCTGACCACTTCGGCGTCGGCGGGGGCTTCTTTGAGGGTGGAAATAAAGAATTGGGAGGCTTTCATGGCAGGGCTCTGAAAATAACTAAAGGCTTGGCCACTTGCTGCGCAGCACTTGCTGTGCATAATGGACACAATTTAAGAATTGGGGTTTGATTATGCTTGACCGCGAAGGCTTTAGGCCCAACGTCGGCATCGTCCTGCTCAACCAGAAAAATCAGGTGTTTTGGGGCAAGCGAATTCGCACGCACTCCTGGCAGTTTCCGCAAGGTGGCATTGATCGGGGAGAAACCCCCGAGCAAGCCATGGTGCGCGAGCTGCACGAAGAAGTGGGGCTGTTGCGTGAGCATATTCGCATTGTCGCCCGCACCCGGGACTGGTTGCGCTACGAGGTGCCTGACCGCTACATTCGCCGCGATGCACGCGGCCACTACAAAGGCCAGAAACAAATCTGGTTCCTGCTTCAATTGCTTGGTCACGACTGGGATTTGAACCTGCGCGCCACCGATCACCCCGAGTTCGATGCCTGGCGTTGGAACGACTACTGGGTGCCGCTCGACGCCGTGGTGGAATTCAAGCGCGGTGTTTATGAAATTGCGCTGACCGAACTGGCCCGCTATGTGCCACGCAACGAATATCGCAACCGGTTTTTGCGCCAGGGCATGCGCTCGCTGGAGCAGGAGCCAGGGTTGGAGGCGCTGGCGGGTGCCAATTCTGAACTACCGCCCGAGACTGCCTTTGAGACTCGTCCACAAACCGAATACGAAGCACGTCAACTCGAAAACCCGGATAAAAACGGATGAGAACTTTGTTGGGTCGCTGCTGCGTTGATCGTAGTCACCGCGACAGCACCAGATTGTCCCGGTGCACCATTTCCGGCTCGGCCACATAGCCCAACAGTTTTTCAAATTCGCTGGACGGTTTGCGGCAAAGCAGGCGCGCCTCGGCGCTGGCGTAATTAGCCAGGCCGCGCGCAATCTCGGCACCACTGGTATCGCGGATGGCGATCACATCGCCACGTGAGAAATCGCCATCAACGCTGGTCATGCCGATCGGCAACAGGCTGGTGCCAGCGTCGCGCAGCTTGAGCACTGCACCGGTGTCCACCATGACCGAGCCGCGCAACTGAAGGTGGTCGGCAATCCATTGCTTGCGGGCCTGCATTTTGTGCGTCTGTGCTATCAGCAAGGTGCCAATTGACTCCCCCTGGCTCAGGCGCAACAAGACATCAGGCTCGCCGCCCCAGGCAATGACGGTTGAGGCACCAGAGCCCGCCGCCCGTTTGGCCGCCAGTATTTTGGTGATCATGCCGCCGCGTCCCAGATTCGATCCGGCACCACCGGCCATTGTCTCCAGCGCCGCATCACCAGCCTTGGCAACGCGCACCAACTGGGCCGAAGCGTCCTGGCGTGGATCAGCGGTATAGAGCCCTTTTTGATCGGTCAAAATGACCAAGGCGTCGGCCTCCACCAAATTGGCCACCAACGCGCCCAGTGTGTCGTTATCGCCAAATTTGATCTCGTCATTGACAACGGTGTCGTTCTCGTTGATGACTGGAACCACGCCTAATTTCAGCAAAGTCAGCAGCGTTGAACGCGCATTGAGGTAACGCTCCCGATCGGCCAGATCGGCGTGCGTAAGCAGCACCTGTGCGCTGCCTAAGTTGTTTTCGCGCAGCTTGGTCTCGTACATCTGCGCCAGTCCCATCTGACCCACTGCGGCGGCAGCCTGCAACTCATGGATTTGGTGCGGTCGCACGCTCCAGCCCAGACGTTTCATGCCCTCTGCAATGGCACCGCTTGAGACCATGATTACTTCGCGTCCGCCACGCACCAGAATCGACAGCTGGCGGCACCATTCACCGATCGCCGCTTCATCGAGCCCGCGACCCTCGTTGGTGACCAGGCTCGAGCCCACCTTGACGACGATGCGTCGGGCATCGCGTAACACCGGCGAAACGGCTTCTGTGATCATGTTGGCAGCGCCTTCTATTAATCAGGCGCGAAACGCGGGTCCACCGCCTCGGGCGTTTGTTCGGCCTTTTGTTGTGCCTTGACGTGCTGGTAAATTATTTTGATCATGGCTTCGCAGCCTTCACGCGTGAGCGCTGAAATTTCGAATACCGGGCCCTTGAATTTGAGGCGTTTGACAAAGTCTTTAACCAGCGCGGCGCGTTGCTCGAGCGGGATCATGTCAAGTTTGTTGAGAACCAGCCAGCGTGGTTTGGCATAGAGATTTGGGTCGTATTTCTTGAGCTCATTGACGATCGCCTTGGCTTGGGCAACGGTATCCACTGCATCATCAAACGGCGCCATGTCGATCACGTGCAGCAACAAACGTGTACGCTGCAAATGGCGCAAGAAGAGATGCCCCAAACCGGCACCTTCGGAGGCACCTTCGATGAGGCCCGGCAAATCGGCCACCACGAAGCTTTGCTCCGGGGCAACCCGCACCACGCCCAGGTTGGGGTGCAAGGTGGTAAAAGGATAGTCTGCAATGCGCGGACGCGCGTTGGAGATCGCAGTGATCAGAGTCGATTTTCCGGCGTTTGGCATGCCGAGCAGGCCGACGTCGGCCAGCACCTTGAGTTCAAGTTTGAGATTGCGCTTTTCACCTGGCCAGCCCGGGGTTTTTTGGCGCGGCGCGCGGTTGATGGCACTCTTGAAACGCAGGTTGCCAAAACCACCATCACCGCCTTTGGCAATCGTGATCACTTCACCGGGCGTCAACAACTCAAACAGCACTTCGCCGGTTTCGGCATCCGAGATAATGGTGCCGACCGGCATTTTCAGGGTGATGTCGTCGCCGGCGGCACCAAACATATCGGAGCCCATGCCATGCTCGCCGCGTTTGGCGTCATGGCGCCGGGAGAAGCGATAGTCAACCAGGGTGTTCAGGTTGATGTCGGCCACCGCATAGACGTGACCACCTCGACCGCCGTCGCCACCATTGGGGCCACCGAACTCTTTGTATTTTTCATGCCGAAACGAGACGCAGCCAGCGCCACCGTCTCCGGCAGAGACGTCAATATAGGCTTCGTCAACGAATTTCATATCAGTTGGGGACCGAGCTGGCTCGCTTCGCGTTGCTGCGGTCCGTCCCACAAGGTAATTTCCAACATCCGACGATCAGTTGGGGACAGAGCTGGTTCGCTGCGCGTAACTGCGGTCTGTCCCACAAGGTCTCAAAATTAAAAACCCCACGCAGCGCGCAGGGTTTCAATGGGGAGCGCACAGCGGATTATGCCGTTGCAACGCTTACTGTGGGTTTATTGAGTGCGCCTTTGGTGCCAAATGATACGTGGCCATCGACCAGCGCAAACAGCGTGTGATCTTTGCCGATACCAACATTGGTGCCAGGGTGGAACTGGGTGCCACGTTGACGCACAATGATCGCGCCAGCGCTGATCAACTCACCACCGAATGATTTCACACCGAGCATTTTGGGCTTGGAATCGCGCCCGTTGTGCGTAGAGCCGCCGCCTTTTTTGTGTGCCATGACCGTTTCCTTGATGTGTCAAGCAAAAATACCGCTAACCAGTAGCTCGGTATATTGCTGACGATGCCCTTGACGTTTTTGATAGTGCTTGCGACGGCGCATTTTAAAAATGCTGACCTTGTCGTGCTGGCCGTGTGCCACGACCGTGACACTGACCGTTGCGCCGGACACCAAGGGCGTGCCGACCTTCAGCTCGGCACCATCGCCGACTGCCAGAACCTGGTCGAACACAATCTCTTGGCCTACGTCCGCAGCAATCTGTTCTACTTTAATTTTTTCGCCGGCAGCAACCCGATATTGCTTGCCGCCGGTTTTTATGACCGCGTACATGTTGACCTCTTGAATTTAGCTCTGCAAACGGATTTTCACAGAGCCGGGTACTATAACACAGCAGCTTGTCAATACTACCAATGTGAGCGCCTTCACCCTTTGGGAGAGGGAGCAGTTTACAGCCGTCCCGCCCCCCTCTTTCTCCCGCTCCTTCTGGGAGAGAGTCAGGGTGAGGGCGGTTTTATGGCGTAAGGAGCTTCCTATAATCCGCACACACAACTGGTCATCTGCTTTGCAAGTTAATTCATCCAGCCCCGCTCCTTCCATGTCAATCATTGCGCAAGATATGCGTGAGCTTGATCAGGTCATTGCCCTCCGCCTCGACTCTGGTGTACCGCTGGTCGGCCAGGTGGCGCACTACATCATTGCCGCCGGTGGCAAACGCCTGCGTCCAGCCCTGCTGCTGCTCACCTGCGGCGCGCTTGGCTACCATGGTGAGCAGCGCTTTAATCTGGCCGCCGTGGTCGAGTTCATTCACACTGCGACACTATTGCACGACGATGTGGTGGATGACTCCGCCTTGCGCCGGGGCAACGCCACTGCCAATGAAACCTTTGGCAACCCGGCCAGTGTGCTGGTCGGGGATTTTCTCTATTCGCGCGCCTTCCAGATGATGGTGAGCGCGCAAAACATGCGCATCATGCAAGTGCTGGCCGACGCCACCAATGTCATTGCCGAAGGCGAAGTGCAGCAACTGATGAACATGCACAACGCGGCTTTGGATGAGGCTGGTTATCTGCAAGTGATCCGCTCCAAGACTGCCAAATTGTTCGAGGCCAGTGCCCGGGTGGGTGCAATCCTCTCTGGCAGTTCCCCCGAGGTGGAAGAAACTTGTGCCCAGTATGGTCAGGCCCTGGGCACCGCTTTTCAGGTGATTGACGACGTGCTTGATTACACCGGCGATGCCGCAGTAATGGGCAAAAACCTGGGTGACGACCTGCGTGAAGGCAAATCCACTTTGCCGCTGATTGCTGCCATGCAACGCGGCACAACCAGCCAGCGCGATCTCATTAAAACTGCAATTGAAACTGGCGGCGTGGCGATGCTCGATCAGGTTGTCAGCATTGTTAGAGCAACCGGTGCCCTCGATGTCGCCCGGCTGGCCGCCACGCAAGAAGCACAACGCGCGATCACTGCCGCCCGGCAACTTCCAGGCGGAGCGCACACCGAGTGTTTGATACAATTAGCCGCTCAGTTGCTGAGGCGGCAGTCTTGATGCGGCACGCAAACAGTAACTTAGATGTAGTAATTTCGGAATGTGGCGCAGCCTGGTAGCGCACTTCGTTCGGGACGAAGGGGTCGGAGGTTCGAATCCTCTCATTCCGACCAAATTTCTTCAATGAAATCAACGGTCTAGAGAAAACTGGCGCAGGCCTTTCCTGCGAAAATAGGCGAAAAGGAGCGTTCTGCTCCAATTCTGCTCCAGTTGGGCTTGCGCCCGGTTTCCTTCCCCTGCGCTTTTTTTCGTTCAAAGCACTGCATGTGTCGCTTCAAAGCGCGTGTTCTGCCGAGTCGGTTACTGGCGCCTTGACTTGTCCCTAAAGTCATTTTTTAGCCAGGCCGCCCTAAAGTTTTTTGATTGCCTACACGGGTTCTCAGTAACTTTGGAGAACATCCGTGGCCACCATTACCAATCGCTCAGCCTACATCGTCAGCGTCCCGCGTCACAAGAACCTTGATAAGAGCTTTGTCTACACCGCCAAGACCGAGGTCAAGTCATATTTCCACCAGCTCAGGGAGCAGGGCCTGCACCCGGTCATCAAGCAGCTCGAGGACCAAATCCAGGTGCGAGTCCGCCGCGTCGGTCACGCCGACCAAGTCATCACCTTCTCGTCGTCTTCGGAGGCGGATGGGTTTGTCAAGAAAGTTGAGTCGGACCAGGCGCAGGGGCTTTTCATTGATTACACAGCCGCTGCCAACGTGAGTTTCGCCTTCCTGATTCAGAAGTACATCACGGAAGTCTGCCCGACCCTCAAAGGCGGCGGCGAAACCACCATCTACATGCTCAACGCCATCCTCGATGACAGCACCAATGGCCTGAAAAAGCGTATAGAGATGCGCAAGAAGGAAATGCTGGAGACGGGCATGGCAGTGACAAAGCTCAACGCGAATCGCGAGCCGATGGGCGCCTTGGAGTGGGTGCAGTTGCCCCTGAGTCAAATCAAGTCCAAGGATATCGAGGATTTCGTCGCAGACCGAGTCCAGTATGTGGAGCCGTCCAGCGTGGACCGCCAGCTCGACCTGATGTCGGCCGTTTTCAACCGGGCTACGACCTCCTGGGGTTACCACCTGGAGCGCAACCCGATGACAGGCGTGCGTCGCCCCAAATACTTCAACGAACGTGACCGGCGTCTACAGGATGGCGAAGAAGTCCTCATTCTGGATGCCGCACGCCGTGAAGACCAGCTGCGTTCCATGGAGCTCAAGGTCTCTGAACTGGTGGCAACCGAGCTTGTGCGCGCGGCGCAGTTGACTACCCATTACGCGCGCAATGAAGCCCGTAAAGGCGCCTACGAGGCAGCGCGACGTCAGGCCATCAAGGAAGGTTTTACGCATGTCCCCTTTTTCGAGGCCTTTACCCAGTTCCAGATTGCGACGGCAGCACGCCGCGGCGAAACGCTGGGCCTGTTTTGGGAGCGGCTGAACTTCACCAAGAAGACGGCTTTTGTGCCAACCTCGAAAAACGGTCGACCGCGGCATCTGGCTGTTCGCCAGGACATCCTCGACCTGCTAGAGCAGTTGCCGCGCAGCTCTGACCTGGTGTTCGACATGGGACTCGCAGAACTCGTCAAAGCCTGGGCCAGGATATGCGAGCAAGCCGGCATTGTTGACCTGCATATTCACGATTTGCGCCATGAGGGCATCAGCCGCGCTGCAGAGTCCGGTCTTTTTCCAACCGTCATTGACCTGCAGTCTGACGAGCCATCCGCCGCCTGACACCAAGCGCCTGAAACTCCGCCGACTCTTTAGTGAGTCGGCGCAGTCCCCAAATCAACACCCTGTTGACGCGATTGGCGCAACCGCAGCAGAGCGGCGCAATACACTCCGTCCGACCATCGCTATCAGGCGGTCAGTCGTCGTCAGACGCCAGTCATTCAAGGTTACGTCGTTCAGTCCGGCCCTACGGCAAGCTAGTTTGAATGACTTTTTGAACGCCTCGTGTGCGATGTCAAAAATCAGTTCACTCGGTTTTCCTGGTCCAAGCTCCTGCATTAACTCCATTGCATCATCTGACAGTGAAATGACCTGCGGCATGTAGTTCTTGGAACAGGGCGCACTTTGCCTCAAACTGTGGCGTTCCCAGTCGATGTGCTCCCAAGTACTGCGAAGCAGTTCTTGCGGACGCAAGCCAGTCTCCAGCACGAACAACGCCGCCGCAAGCACTAACGGATTACTGCATTTCCCCAGCGACACGATGAGCTGACATTGCTCTGTGCGGAACAGCACACGTTGACGCATTTCGATTTGCGCGAGCCCACTCGACTTCGGCGTTGGATGGCGCCGACGCACTGGTGCGCGAAGTTCGATGAAAGCAGACACGGGATGGGAATATGGGTGCATTTCGCAGCTCCTGAAAGTTAATGGAATTGCGTGTAGTCATTCAATCACTTTAAATGACCAGCCGTTCTAAAATGGGTTCAGCCGTTCATCATGGCCGCGATAGCATCTGCCGAACGTTTCTGTGACTTGTCCAACGCACCAGTAGAAGCGGGGGCCCGGTTTGCGGAACGCACTGGTTTATTGACGGCAGGTGTACCGTAATCAGTCTTAACTCCAGTTCCACGCAAGGTGGCGTCCAACCCGGCATAAAAGACTTCAGGGTGCCAGTAGACCCGACCGCCTATCTCGACAGATGGAGGAATACGTTTTTCGCGGCGCCAGTTTTCAATTGTGCGCACACTGACTCCCAGAATGGCCGCAACATCATGACGACTGAGCGGCTTGAAGGCAGGTCCCGCACCAGGGACATTGGTCAAGGGAAGGTCGGCGGTGGTTGTAGACATTTGCTGCTCCATAAGAGTGGTTGAAGCAACGTCTAGCAACCAGGAAATTTAGATGATTGCCGTGCTAAAACCGCGAAGGAGCCATAAGGGCTACCGTGTTGTTTTGCACGGTCATACCGCAATTTGTTACTGGCACGCGCGAACACGAACCGAGCTGTCGGCCTTCAAAAATGGGCCGTAACGCCTGCGGCAAGCGGCAGAATTGCGCCTACTAACACGATAAAATCGCAATACAGGCAGTATTCTGCCCTTTGTCGCATTTGACAAGCTCTATGATGCTCGCTACAATAGGCGGAAATAGGGCGTTAATGTCAATTCCTGTGAGTTTAGAGGCGTAAAAAGGATGTTTGATGCAATTAGATGGGAGCCCATCATGGCAAAGGTCAATTTGACACCTGGGGAAATGGAGGCTGCGTTGGGTGAGAAGCTGAGGGCCCTTCGCTTGTCTCGAAACCTTGACCAAAAAACACTGGCCGAGCGTTCAGGGGTGAGCGTTCGTGCGTTGCGAAGCCTGGAATCCGGGCAGGGCTCGACCATCAAGACGCTGGTCGGTGTGCTCCGTGCGCTGGGAAGGCAAGATTGGTTAAACACCATTGCGCCAGTGGCCACCATCAACCCGTTGGCGCTTACCCGCGAGGCCCAACCTCGGCAGCGCGCCTCGCGCGCACGTCGTATCTGCAACGCAGAATAACCCGTCAAGGCTCTCCATGGCTGCTACCAAGAAAACCTCCTACAAGCATGTTTCGGCCGTTGAAGTCCATCTCTGGGGTATGCACATCGGCTCTGTTGCGATGGACCCGGCCTATGGCTACTACGTGTTTGCCTACACGCCTGAATTTGCTGCTAAGGGGGTTGAGCCTGCGCCGTTGCACATGCCTGTCGTGGCCGCAGAGCCTTACCTGTTCACAGACTTGCCTGAGGCTACTTACAAGCGCTTGCCCGCGATGCTCAGTGATGCGCTACCCGACGATTTCGGCAACGCGCTCATCAACCGCTACATGGCCGACAAGGGTATTGCAGCCCAGGATATCACCGCGCTGGACCGGCTGGCCTACATGAGCACCCGTGCAATGGGGGCGCTGACCTTTAAGCCATCGCGTGGGCCGGTAAAGCACATGCCGACGGCCATCGACCTGAGCTCCCTGGTCGAGCAGGCGCGTCAGGCGGTGACGGGCTTCATGACCGATGACGAGCATGCGAATGCGGCACTGCGCAGCATCATAGATGTCGGCACCAGCGCTGGCGGCGCCCGGGCCAAGGCGGTCATTGCCCTTCACGTCGAAACCGGTGAAATCCGCTCTGGCCAACTGGACGCGCCGGACGGCTTTGAGCACTGGCTGCTCAAATTTGATGGGATGGGCATGGACCAAGAGCTGGGAACCACGCAGAACTATGGCCGCATCGAGTACGCCTACTACCTGATGGCGCGCGCCGCGGGCCTCAACATGACCGAATGCCGGCTTCTCAAGGAAAATGGCCGGGCGCACTTCATAACAAAACGCTTTGACCGAGAGGGGAAAAGCAGCCGCCACCACATGCAGACGCTTTGCGCGATGGCGCATGTCGACTACAAAAAGAAGGGAACCAACGCTTACTCCCAGCTGTTCAACACCATTGGCCAGCTGGAGTTGCCCTACCAGGACCTGGAAGAGGCGTTCAGGCGCATGGTGTTCAACGTGATGGGGCGCAACTGCGACGACCACACCAAGAACTTCTCTTTCCTGCTGCGCGAAGGCAGCGCGGCCTGGGAGCTGGCGCCAGCCTACGATGTCACTTTCGCGCACAACCCGAACGGGGAGTGGACTCACCAGCACCTGATGTCCGTGAATGGCAAGTTCAAAGGCATCGAAGGGACCGATATGCTCGCGGAAGCGGAGCGCTTCGGGGTGGGCACGGCCAAGCGGGTCATCGAGGAGGTGCGCGCAGCCGTCCTGCGCTGGCCTGAGTTTGCGCAACAGGCTGATATCCCCGAAGCGCAAATGGCAGACATCCAGGCCTTGCTCCATCCCTTGCGCTGAGGAACACCGGCTCTGGCTCCAGGATGTCCTGCCCACCCAGATGCGGCGCGTCTCGATGCTGAAAGTCAAAAAGGCCGAGCTACCGCAGTTGGAGCTGTCGATATCGCAACGCGAGTGTGCCATCGCGGGTTCGAATGTAGCGTCAACAATTTAAGCCAACGCCTAGGACGTGCAGTAGGTGCCCTTTTATCTGACGACGTCCTCCTCAAGGTATCCAGATGGTGCGTGTGGACCGTGACCCCGGGTTGGACTCAAATCAGAAGCAGCAAACTACTGCAGAAATTTAACGGGCTGGGCACCAAGAAATCGCGGTGACTATACCCAGTCATGTCGAGTTTGTGAGCAAGTTCCAAATCGGAATCCTGCTCCAATTCTGCTCCAATTTGCCTTGCACTCACCTTCGTTCATCTGCGCTTGGATGCAACAAATGTCTTGAAATTGGTCAAAAAGTGTGGCATTATTCACGAATATGCCGTCAAAATCATATAAACGACCCAATGTAAGCAATAAATTTTCCTTCGGGACGAAGGGGTCGGAGGTTCGAATCCTCTCATTCCGACCAATAAAATCAACGGGTTAGCTCAGATTACGGGTTAACCCGTTTTCCTTTCTGGCTGCCTGTGGACCCATTGCACGCGCGATGATGGCGTCGCAGTCAACGCCGCGCGGCAAGCTGCCGTAATTGTGCTGTCCAAGCTGTTCCAGACGCGAGAAACAAAAGGCGTCGCTCACAAAGGCAGGGGCGTGGCGCAGCAGCAGCGAGGCCTGCAAGGCCAGTGCCATGCGATCCACCACGTCGCGGGCGCGGTATTCAAAGTCATGCAAATCCTTGAGATCCTTGAGCAGTGCGGCGCTGAGACGGTCAAGCGCCGCGTTGGCACCTTTTGCCAAGTTCAGTTCGGTGAAAAATGCGTCAGCGACGTGTGGGGTTTTGGACAGCGCGCGCAGCACGTCCAGGCATTGCACATTGCCGCTGCCTTCCCAGATAGTGTTGACCGGTGCCTCACGGTACAGGCGTGGCATCATGCTGTCTTCCATCACGCCGCTGCCGCCAATGCATTCCATCGCTTCATAGGCGTGGTTGGGCGTGCGCTTGCAGATCCAGTATTTGCCCACCGCCGTGACCAGACGCACCAGCAGGTCTTCTTGTTCCTGGCTTCGGTGATCCATGGCGCGCGCGATCCGCATCGACAGCATCAGCGCCGCTTCGCTCTCCAACGCCAGGTCGGCCAACACGTTTTGCATCAGCGGCTGCTGGTTGAGCACGTGGCCGAAGGCGGAACGGTTGGCGCAGTGGTGCAGTGCTTGCGACGCCGCCATTCGCATGCCAGCGCTGGAGCCGATCATGCAGTCAAAGCGCGTCATGCTGACCATCTCGATGATGTTGCGTACGCCGCGCCCCTCATCGCCAACCATCCAGGCCAGCGCACCGCGCAGCTCGGTTTCACACGACGCATTGGAAGCGTTGCCCATTTTCTGCTTGAGCCGCAGTATCTGCATCGCGTTTTTTGTGCCGTCGGGTCGCCAGCGTGGCAGCAAAAAGCACGACAGGCCGACGCTGGTTTGTGCCAGCACCAGGAACGCGTCGCACATCGGGGCCGAGACAAAATACTTGTGACCCACCAGCTCATAGGCCTGACCGGGGCCCGTGCGACCCAACGGGTAAGCGCGTGTGCTGTTGGTTCGCACATCGGAACCGCCTTGTTTTTCCGTCATCGCCATGCCGATGGTGACGCCCTGTTTTTGCTCGACCGGAACATTGCGCGGATCATAGACACGGGCCGTGATTTTGGGTTCCCAAACAGCGGCCAGATCGCTTTGTTGGCGCAGCGCCGGCACTGAGGCAAAGGTCATGGTGATGGGGCAGCCATGACCGGCTTCGACCTGAGTGTGCATATAAGTTTTGGCGGCCCGCGCAACGTGGGCACCCGGCCTGGGCTCGCTCCAGGGCGAGGCATGCAAACCGTGTTCGATCGCCGTTTTCATCAATTGGTGGTAAGCCGGATGAAATTTCACCAGGTCAATGCGCTTGCCGAAACGGTCGTGCGTTTCCAACTCGGGGAGGTGCTGATTTGCCAGCTTGCCAAGCTCCAGATAGTCGGCAGACCCCGTCATCTTGCCAAATTCGGTGAGCTCGCGTTCAGCCCAGCCACCGCCTTCGCGCCGCACCGCTTCACTCAAAGCGGCGTCCTCGCTGTACATGTTGTAGTCGCACAGCTCGTTGGAGAAGTTGCTCAGTTCATGCGTTTCAGCAAAGTAGGGGGCACCGGGTAGGGCTTCAATCGGATGATTCATTCAAGGTCTCCAGCTCGTAGATACTGTTAGGGTATCGTAACCCGACATCATTTTCAACTGTGTTGCGCCTGCGCCTGCGTTGCGGCGCTATCCTGCGTCTTCTTGGCAAATTCTGCACGCAGTGCCCGTAGCTTTTTGCGCGGATCTTCCTTGGTGGTCGCCTGATCCAGCGCCATTTCGGCGATGAAGCGGCTCGGTTGTGCGGCCATCATCTCGCGTCCTTTTTTGCGTTTGCGCGTCCAGCTCACGCTCAAGCTGGCTTTAGCGCGTGTGATGCCGACGTACATCAGGCGACGTTCTTCCTGTAGATGGGTTGCCACACTTTCGTTGACACCCTCCAACTCGCGCACGGAGCCGCCCACCGAGTTCGTCTCAATGCTGTCTTTGAGTTTGAATGGCAGCAAGCCTTCGGTCACGCCCACCAGCATCACGTGCGGCCACTCCAACCCTTTGGCAGCGTGCAGGGTTGACAGCGTCACCACGTTTTGGTCCTGCTCGCGCTCGCTGATGCTGGAAAGCAGCGAGACAGTTTGCGCCACTTCCAAAAGTGACTTGACTTCGCTGCTGCTGTCCACTGCGGCTGAATCATCAATTTCACCACCGCAGCGCGTCGCCATCCAGTCGCAAAAATCGAGCACATTGCTCCAGCGCGCCGCAGCCAATTTTTCGCTCTCTTCCCCGTCGTACAAGTGCTTCTCGTAGGCAATCTCTTTGAGCCACTCCAGCAAGAATTCCTTGGCCGCTGGTGCGCCCAGCGTGTGGCGGGCGCGAAACACCAGGTCGTTCACGTAGCGGCCAAATTCGTGCAGACTGCCCACCGCCTTGTTGCTGAGCACGCTGCCGAGCGAGGATGAAAACAAAGCCTCGAACAGGCTCACTTTGTATTGACTGGCAAAGTGGCCGAGCGTGCTGAGCGTCTGGTGGCCAATGCCGCGCTTGGGGGTGGTCACCGCGCGCAAAAAAGCCGGGTCATCGTCGTTGTTGATCCACAGGCGGAACCAGCCGCACAAATCCTTGATCTCGGCACGGTCAAAAAAACTGGTGCCGCCTGAAACCTTGTAGGGCATCTGCGCCTTGCGCAGCGCTTTCTCGAACGGCTTGGCCTGGTGGTTGGCGCGGTACAGCACAGCGAAATGGCGGAACTCCTGAAACTGTGGCCCGGCGCTGGCGCTGATGCCTGCGCGCAGGCTTTGGATGCGCGCCACCGTGCGCTCGGCCTCGTGCTCTTCGCTGTCAGCGTCTGCCACCCGCACCGGTTCGCCTTCGCCCAGGTCGCTCCAGAGGTTTTTCGGGAATAGCTTGGGGTTCAGCGCAATCACGTTGTTAGCGGCGCGCAGGATGGCGCTGGTGGAGCGGTAGTTTTGCTCCAGCTTGATGACTTTGAGAGTCGGAAAATCGAGTGGCAGTTTTTTCAGGTTGTCCAGCGTGGCACCGCGCCAGCCGTAGATCGACTGGTCGTCGTCACCAACGGCGGTAAAGCGCGCCTGCGAGGCGGGTTTGCCACCGACCAACAGCTTAAGCAATTCGTATTGGGTGGCGTTGGTGTCCTGGTATTCATCGACCAGCACATGGCCCAGCAGTGTCTGCCACTTTTGGCGTGCGGCATCATGCTGTTGCAGCAGTTTGAGCGGCAGACTGATCAAGTCGTCAAAGTCCACACTTTGATAGGCCGCCAGCCGCTCCTCATAGCGCGCCATGACGCGCGCCGCAATGCGCTCGGAGTCGTCGGCCGCTATCGCTGCTGCGCCCTCAGCATTGAGGCCCTCGCTTTTCCAGCGGCTGATGGTCCACTGCCAGGCGCGCGCCGTGGCGGCATCGATGCTGCCACCGGCGTCTTTAAGCAGGCTGGTCACATCGTCACTGTCGAGGATGGAGAACTGGGGTTTGAGACCCAATGCGGCGCCGTCCTGACGCAGCATGCGCACACCTAAAGCATGAAAAGTGCAAATCAGCACCTCTTTGGCTGCCTTGCCGATCAGACTGCGTGCGCGCTCGCGCATCTCGGCGGCGGCCTTGTTGGTAAACGTGATGGCAGCGATGGTGCCGGGTGCCAGGCCAGCCTGGATCAGGCGAGCAATCTTGTGCGTGATGACGCGCGTTTTCCCAGAACCGGCACCAGCCAGCACCAGGCAAGGCCCATGCATGAAATTAACCGCTTCTTGTTGCGCCAGGTTCAGGCCGGTGCTTGCGTTGGAGGGGGAAGATGACATCGAGATACTTTGGACGAAGCGGTGGATCATACCGATGCGCCTGCGGCGGTGGCATCGAACTGGGTTGTAGGGTTTTTGGGGTCGGATCCCAATTCGAGGCAGAGCTTGCGCGCTGGCCAATAACGGTTCACCGATTTGGGCTCAGACCCCAATAACCCGGGTTCAAAACTCAAATGCTTGCATACCCATACGCCCTCGGCTGTTGCATCGAACTGCGTTGCAGTTGTTGATATCCGAACCGGGTGAGAATTTGCAGCGAAGGATGTCCGAACCGCATCAAATCGTCAGCGGATCGACATCGAGCGCCCAGCGAATCAAACCCTTGCCATCGGGCTGTTGCCGAGTATGGTGTAGCACTGCTTGCCAGGCATGCAAGAAACGTTGCAGCGCCGCGCGTGACGGACTCTCAATGAGCATCTGGGCACGCTCCACGTTGGCCACACGCTGGATGCTCAGCGGCACGGCCGGGTAGCGCGTTACCTGCTGACTTTGGGGCAGTTCGGCAGCGCCCGCGCTGGCCGCCGTCAAAAACCCCTGCGCCACTTCCTGCGTGCGCGCCTCGGCGCGCAGCAATGCCTGAAAACTAAAAGGAGGCATGGCGGCTTGCTCGCGCTCCTTGAGCTGTTGTGCGGCAAAGCTTGAGTAGTCGTGGCGCTTCAAGGCCTCAAACAAGGGGTGTTGCGGATGGAAAGTTTGTAACCACATTTCACTGCCCGTGCTGCTGTCAGCATCGCGGCCGGCCCGACCGGTGGCTTGTAGCAGCAAGCCAAATAGCCGCTCGGGTGCGCGGAAATCGCTGGAGAACAGGGCGCTGTCGGCATCGATGGCAGCGACCAGCGTGATACGGCGAAAGTCATGCCCTTTGGCAATCATCTGGGTACCCACCAGTACATCAATTTCGCCTGAATGAACCCGCGCCAGTTGCGCCTCCAGTGCGCCCTTGAGTTTGGTGCTGTCGGCATCAATGCGGGCAATCCGCACCGGTTCGCCCTCGGGCCAAAGTTCAGGGTCTGAGTTGGGTCTGCGCACGGCAGCCAGCAGCTCGGCCAAATGCTCTTCCAATCGCTCTGTGCCCCGGCCCATGGGCGCAATGTCGGGGTTGCCGCAAGCCGGACAGGTACGTGGCACGCGTTCGGCATAGCCGCAGTGGTGGCAGCGCAGCGTGCGGTCGATCTTGTGAAATACCCGGTAGGCGCTGCAATGCGGACATTCGCTTTTCCAACCGCAGTCAGCGCAGCGCAACACCGGGGCGTAGCCGCGCCGGTTCAAGAACACCAGACTTTGCTCGCCACGCGCCACGCGTTGTGCGATGGCCTCCAACAGCGGCGGCGCAATGACGCAGTGCTTGGGTTGGTGGTTCATATCGACGCGGCGCACCAAGGGCAAACTTGCATTGCTGCCAATGCGGCTGGGCATCTCCAACCGAACGTATCGACCGCCTTCACTCAGTGGACGGCTGTGGTGCCAGCTCTCCAGTGAAGGTGTGGCCGAACCCAGCAGCACTTTGGCGTTTTCCAGACGACCACGGTAAACCGCCAGATCGCGCGCCGAGTAGCGTGCGCCCTCCTGGCTCTTGTAGCTAGGGTCGTGTTCCTCATCGACGATGATCAGTTTGAGCTGGGGCATCGAAGCAAATACCGCCATGCGTGTGCCCAGCACAATCCGGGCCGCACCGCTGTCAGCCGCCAGCCAGCTCTGCAGGCGCTGTGCGGGTGTCATGCCGCTGTGCATTGAGACCACCGCGTGCGCACCATAGAGCGCATCAAAGCGCTGCCTGAAACGCGCTTCCAACTGTGGCGTCAGGTTGATTTCAGGCACCATCACCAGTGACTGGGCGCTGGCGTTGCTGGCAAGCAAGCGTTCGACGCATTGCAAATAAACCTCGGTCTTGCCACTGCCGGTGGCACCAAACAACAAAAACGGCCCGGCTTCCTGATCAAATCGAGCCGTCACCGCCACTTGTTCGGTGCTAAGAGAGTGAGAAATTACAAATGTACCTGTTTCGTCATTGCGAGTCGCCTCAATCCCCCCGATACCGCTGACGGGCCTTGAACCCGATTGCTTCACACCGTTCGCGATGACAGTTGGAGGCGATTCATGCCGAGGTGTGGTGGCGTGGCGCTTCAAACGGCGTGCCAATTGCACGCTGCTCAAGTCGCGCAACTGGGGTGGTAGTGCGGCCAGCGCCACTTCGCCCAGCGAGCGCTGATAATAGTCAGCAGTAAAGGTGACCAGTTGACGCCAGCATGATGCCAGCGGCGCAATCCCGTCCAGGATCGCAGCAAGCGGGCGAAGTTTTCCAGGATCCAAGCTGGCTACGACCGGGTCGACCGGGGTGTCCCACACCACGCCGAGCAGTTCGCGTTGCCCCAGTGGCACGCGGACCAAGGTGCCCGGCGGGAGTGCCGACTCGCTTTGATAAATCAATGGCCCGGCCACCTGACTGTGGGCCGGGATGTGAACCAAAATCGGTAGCAAGTAGCTCATATCCCATCCCGGCAGGCGGTGTGAAGTTCATGTAAAGCAGTGAAACAAGCTTTAACTCTTTGATTCATAAAAGCTTTTTTGTTAGTTCAAGGTTTCAGTGAATAACTTTGTTGATAAGTGTCCTTGAGTGTCCTCTAGGCCTTGCAAATAAAGGCTCTCACTACCTTGCCCACAAAAAAAGCAAATTTATAAATCCTTATGAATCAATAACTTACAATCGCTATTTGTTTTGTAGCAGCGATCCGGCCACAGAAGCCATCTTTTGCACCGCAACACAAATTTTGTGAATAAGTCAAGCTTTGTTGGCCGGATTTTGATCCAAAAAGTGATAAACATTCCCGAATAAAAAGTCAGGAACGCAGTTTGCGCGAGTACTCGTGCACCGCTTGTACCAAGGCCGCCACGTGCTCTGGGGGTGTGTGCTGACTTACGCCATGGCCGAGGTTGAAAATGTGCGTTGGTCCGATGCCAGAACCGGCATAAGGCGTGCCAAAACTGTCCAGTACCTTGATCGCTTCGGCCTGAATTTGAGCGGGCGACGCAAACAGCACATTGGGGTCCATATTGCCTTGCAGCGCCTTGGTGTCGCCGACGATGGCGCGGGCTTTGGCCAGGTTAGCGGTCCAGTCGAGCCCCAGCACGTCGCAGTCGAGCCGGCCCATTTCCTGTAACCACAAACCGCCACCTTTGGTGAAGACAATGCGCGGTATGCGTGCACCCGTGTGTTCGCGTTTGAGCTGAGCCAACACCCGCGCGGTGTAGGCCAGACTGAATTGCTGGAACGCGCCGTCGGCCAGGGCGCCGCCCCAGCTGTCAAAAATCATCACCGCCTGGGCACCGGCTTCGATTTGCGCATTGAGGTACTGCGCCACTGAATCGGCGTTGATTTGCAAAATTTTGTGCAGCAGGTCCGGGCGGCTATAGAGCATGGTTTTGACCAGACGGTAGTCGTCCGAGCCGGCACCTTCGACCATATAGCAAGCCAAGGTCCAGGGGCTGCCGGAAAAGCCAATTAACGGCACTTTGCCATTGAGCGCTTTGCGAATCGAGGTGACGGCATCAAAAACGTAGCGCAGCTTGTCCATGTCCGGCACTGCCAGTTTCGCCACCGCAGCTTCGTTACTCACCGGATGGGCGAATTTGGGGCCTTCACCCTCGGCAAACGACAGGCCTAGCCCCATGGCGTCGGGCACGGTCAGGATGTCGCTGAACAGGATGGCCGCGTCGATCGGGAAGCGCTCGACCGGTTGCAGTGAGACTTCGGTGGCGTAATCGACGTTGGTGGCCAGCCCCATGAAGCTGCCGGCTTTGGCGCGCGTGGCGCGGTACTCGGGCAGAAAACGCCCGGCCTGGCGCATCAGCCAGATCGGCGTGTAGTCAGTGGTCTGGCGTAGGCAGGCGCGGATAAAAGTGTCGTTTTTGAGTGGCGCATAAGCGCTCGGTTGGCTTGGAGTATTCATGGCCTCTATTCTCGCAGCAACCGGGCCGATTTTACTGAGACCTTGTGGGACAGACCGCAACTACAAACCAACGACATTGCGGGGCAGACCGCGGCTACACGAAGTGAGCCAGCCCTGTCCCCAACCGATTGAGTGGCTCGGCCCTTGAACTACAAGCTGGCCAGCGCAGCGCGCACTTCGACCTCCGTCAAAATTTCCGACAACAACACGGGTGCGTGTCCATTTTGGTAGAGCACATAAACCGGTACGCCGTTGCGACCGAGTTGTGCCAGCGCGGCCGTGATGGCCGGGTCGCGTCGGGTCCAGTCGGCGCGCAGCAGAGTGACTTTCTTGGCGTCGAAATCGGCTAGCACAGCCGGATTGGCGAGCGTTGTTCTCTCGTTGTACTGGCAGGTCACGCACCAAGCGGCGCTGAAATCGACAAATACCGGCGCACCCTTGGCCAGCACTTGCTCGACCCGGCCCGGTGCCCACGGCTGCCAGCGCTCGCTGTTCGCCTTGCCCGTTGTGGCTGCCAAAGGCTTCAAGACAGCGGGACCAAGCGCCATTGTCAGCAGCGCCAGAGCAGTCAATGAAATTGTTGCGACGATGATGCGACCGCGGCCCTGCAGGCCCAGCGCCCAGAGCAGCAGGCTCACGCCCAGCAACAGCGCCAGCAGGGCGCTGGCACCATCAATGCCGCTTTGCTGGCCCAGCACCCATAGCAGCCACACCACGGTGGCAAACATCGGGAATGCCATGGCGCGTCGGAACGTCTCCATCCAGGCACCGGGGCGCGGTAGCCAGTGGGTCACGGCCGGGACCAGGCTGGCGATGAGAAAGGGCAGGGCCATGCCGATGCCGATGGTGGCAAAAATCAGCAAGGCTTGCAGTGCGGGCAGGGCCAGCGCCAAACCGAGCGCTGCGCCCATGAAGGGTGCTGTGCAGGGGGAGGCGACCGCGACTGCCAGCACACCCGAGAAAAAGGCGTTGGCGGTCGGATTTCTGGCTTCAAGGGTGAGCACGCTGCTGGGCAGAAACTGTCCAAAGTGGAACAAACCGGAAAGGTTCAAGCCCATCACGGTGAAGAGCAGCGCCAGCGTCGCCACCACCAGCGGTGACTGCAACTGAAAACCCCAGCCGAGCTGCTCGCCCGCGTTGCGCAGGCCCAGCATCAGCGCGCCCAGCGCGATGAAGGAAAGCACCACGCCCACGCTGTAGGCCAGACCGCTGTTGCGGTGGCCGCGCCGGTCGCCGGCGTGGCGGCTAAAGCTCATCACCTTGATGGCCAGCACCGGGAACACGCAGGGCATCAGGTTGAGGACCATGCCGCCCAACAGTGCGCCGACCAGTGCCGCCCATAGGCGCAAGGGCATTGCAGGCAGTGCCGCGTTGTTTGCCAATGCCGGTGAAATGCCTGTTGCAACGGCCTGCACCGGCCAGTTGCCCACCACTTTGGCCTGCGTCACAAAGCCCTGACGCTGTCCGTCCACTTCTGTCACCAGCACCAGCGGCATCACTTTAGGACTTTGACTGCGTTCACTTGACAGTGGCACTTTGGCGTTCCAGAGCGCACCCTGCCAGCTTTGCGTCCAGGCGGCTGCAGTCTCAATAACTTCGGGCGTTTCGGGGAACAACTCCAGCGTTTTGCCTTGCAGCGCCGCAGGCAAACCCGCGACTGTCAGTTTGATGCTGGTGCCATTGATTTCAACCCGGCCGTCGCCGCTCAGCGCGGTGGGTTGAGCTTTCAGGGCAGCAGCAAAGGCGTTGGCGTTGAGCGCAGTGGAGCCGCGCAGTGGCAGTTGCAGTAAAAATTCGCCTTCTTCGGGCACACATTGCTCGCGACACACCAGCCAGTTGGCCTTGAGTTTGATGTCGATACTGTTGCCCAGTGCCGCAGGTTTGAAGTCCTTCGTGACGCTAAGCGGCACCGGCAGCAGTACCGTACCTTCGTAGCCGTAATTGGCCAGGTTGCCAATTCGAATCTTGGTCGGCACGGGCCACGCAATTTCACCCGCTTGCATGCCTGCGGGCAGCGTCCATTGCAGCGTTGTGGGCAAGCCGGAGTCGCCCGCATTCTTCCAGTAGGTATGCCACTGAGGCTGGTGCGTCAGTTGCAAGCCGAGCCAGATCGCTTTGCCAGCGTCAACGCCGTCCGGTGCCTGCGCCATCAGCTCGGCGCGCACATTCTCGGTGGTGACGACCGACTTGGGCGATGTCTGGGCGCTGGCGGGCGGCAGCCATGCGCCGACAAGCACGAACAATGTAGCAGCCAGCCAGTTGAAGGAAGATTTCGAAATGGTCATCGCGAGGAGCGCAACGACCTCGGTGGCAGCCACGCGGCTGACGGCGACATGGCGAACCACGAAGTCCGGGGTCATGGACTGCCACGCTACGCTCGCAGTGACGATGGGGAAAGACCGGTTCATGAAAAGTCGCCCAGCAGCGAGGCTTGCACCGGCGCTGGCGTAAACACCGCCGGCAGTGTTTTGGGGGATTTAATGCGCACTTGCTTGTTAACGTTCATGCGGCCAAACACCACCTCAATGTCGCTCGCCGCCACGCCAAACTGCGTCGCCAGAAAGCGCACCATGTGATCCGTGGCTTTGCCTGCCACTGGCGCGGCCGCGACGCTGACCTTGAGTTGTTTGCCAAATGGCTTGCCAATGGCGTCCTTGCTGGCGCTGGGTTTACCCAAGATATTGAGTACCAATACATCGCCGTCCCACGCAAAGAAGGAGTCGCCGGTGGCGTGACGGGAATTTTTTTGAGACATGTGCGAATGATAGCGGCACCTATACTACTGCGTTGATCCAATCGAGTAGCCAGTGATGACAAGCCTATCCAAATTCTGGGCCGATCTGTCCACGCAGGACTTCGCCCAACTGATTGTCAGCGGCGATGCTGCCAAAACAATAGTGGTGCTGCCAGTGGCTGCCACTGAGCAGCACGGCCCGCACTTGTCGCTGAACGTCGATACCGTGCTGGTCGATGGCGTGGTGGGCGCGGCGTTGCCCCACCTGGCGCCTACCTTGAAAGTGCTTTTCTTGCCGACCCAAGCCATCGGCCTGAGCCCGGAACATGCGCGCTTTCCGGGCACTCTGACACTCAAATCGGAGACTGTGATCCGCCTCTGGACCGAGATCGCTGAATCTGTGGCGGCGGTGGGCATCAGGAAACTGCTGCTGTTCAATTCGCACGGTGGCCAGGTCAGCGTGATGGACATCGTGGCGCGCGATTTAAGGGCTCGCCTTGATTTGTTGGTCTACAGCGCGAGCTGGTTTAACTTGCCCTTGCTCGATGCACAGGGCAACGATGTCAACGCGCTCTTCAGCGCTGATGAACACCGCTTTGGAATTCATGCCGGTGACATTGAAACTTCAATGATGCTGGCGTTGCAACCCGCGCGGGTCGGAATGGCGCAGGCCCGCAACTTCAGCTCCAGTGCGCAGGATAGGGCGCAGAAGTTTGCCATTCTGGGCAATGGCAAGAGTGCCAAGCTCGGCTGGCAAATGCAGGACTACAACCCGGACGGCGCGGTGGGTGATGCCGCTGCTGCCAGCGCCGACAAGGGGCGGGCGCTGGTGGACGCCGCAGGACGCGCATTGGCGCGGCTGCTGGCAGAAATTGACCAGTTGCCCTTGAGCACGCTGGTCGCGCAAACGCCAACGCGCCCCTACTTGCCCCGATGATTGCCAGCTACGATTTGCTCGCGCTTGGCGCGGCGGCTTGCTGGGCTCTGGGCAGCGTCACCTCGGCGTCACCGGCACGGCATTTGGGGGCCTTTGCCTTTACCCGCTGGCGCATGCTGATGGTCGCCGTGATGCTGTGGACAATGAGTTTCGCCACGGGTGGTTGGCAGCGCTTGCCGCTAACTGTTTGGGGCATGGTGACGCTGAGCGGCCTGATCGGCATCTTCATCGGCGACACTGCCTTGTATGCGGCCATGAATCGCCTCGGGCCGCGCCGCGCTGGCGTGCTGTTTGCCACTCATGCGGTGTTCAGTGCGCTGCTGGGCTTTTGGCTGCTGGGTGAGCGCATGAGCGCGCAGGCGCTGGCCGGTGCCAGCCTGACCGTGGCTGGCGTGATGGTGGCCATATTGCTGGGCCGCCACAAGCAGGAAAGTCATGCCTGGGAAGCCGACCTGGGTCATGTCGGCACCGGTGTGCTGCTCGGCTTGTTGTCCGCCCTGTGTCAGGCGGTGGGAGCTTTGATTATCAAGCCCGTGATGGTGGGCAACGTCGATCCGATCGCCGCTTCGGCGCTGCGCGTCACGGTTGCTTGCGCAGCTCATTTTGTTCTGCTGGGGCTGGGTTTTGCGGCCGCGCGCGACCAGCACGCGCCGACCCGGCGCGTGCTGGCGCAAACAGCGCTTAACGGCTTCATTGCCGTGGGTGTGGGCATGACACTGCTTTTAATGGCACTCAAAGGCGGTGGCATCGGCATGGTCGCGATTTTGTCGTCGGTTTCGCCGGTGTTGGTGCTGCCCTTGCTCTGGTTGCACCTGGGTCGCGCACCCGCGCCGGGGGCCTGGCTGGGTGCGGCACTGACGGTGCTCGGAACCGCCCTTATTTTGTCGCGTTAGTCATAGTGGGCAAGGTTGGGAAAATCGCTACCGAGGCGAGTGTGAAGACGCTGGTGTTGTCACATCTCGTGCCAGGCGAGTATCCGTTTCTGCCCGACGAATTCTGGTATGACGCGGTGCGCCCCCATTTCGCCGGGAATCTGGTCGGTGGACATGATTTGCTCGAACTGTGATTTGTTCCATGACACCCCGGTACGAGCAATGGTCTGGCCGATGCCGTGAAAACTCGACCAGCGTTATTTAACCCAGATCAAAAACCCGCTTGGCGTTGGTGCCACGAATCGCGTCACATTGAGTCTGCGGTAGTTTGGCTGTATTCGCAAAAGCACCCTTGGTATCGTGCACCTGATGTGGCCAGTCGGTGCCAAACATGACGTGCTCGGCGCCGACCACTGAAACAAGATATTGCAGCGCGCCGGGATCGTAAGTAATGCAGTCGTAATAAATATGGCGCAAATAGTCGGTGGGTTTGCGTTTCATCCGGCGTCGCGCGGGGATCTCCACTTCATCGCCTTTCTCGAATCGGCCAACCAGATAGGGCAGGGTACCGCCACCGTGCGAGGCGATGATTTTCAGGTTTGGATACTGGTCAAAGAACCCTTCAAAAATCATTCTGGTGAGGGCCAGGGTGGTGTCAAACATGAAGCCGACCGACCAACTCAGGTCAAACTTGGTCATGTCCATCATGTCCACGCCAGGTGGATCGGTCGGATGCACCAGAACTGGTAAGGCGCGTTGGTCGATTTCGGCCCAGATCGGTGCAAAAAACGGATCGGTCAGGCTGCGCCCCGATACATTGGCCAGCACCATGACGCCGACGGCTCCGTTGGCGCAGCTACGACGCAACTCCTCAACTGCGCGCTCAGGGTATTCCCAGGGCAGGGAGGTGAACCAGCGAATGCGATCCGGGTAGGTTGTCTGCGCCTGGGCCATCGTGTCGTTCGACTCCACTGCCGCACGACAACTGACACTTTCGTTGCCCCAATAGACATTGGGACAGGTGAGGGAAACGATCGACATGTCGATACCTGCCGCGTCCATGTGCTTGATGCGCAAGTCGTAGTCGAAATGACCGCGCTGCGGAATGACGACGGGCGTATTTCCCCTGAATATCTCTTGTTGTCCGTCGGGGCGTGTCTTGATGTTGTAAGTGCCACCTTCATTCTTGAGAAGCTCAAGCCATTTGGGCGTGAACATATGGGTGTGAACGTCAATCACTGGCATGAATCGTGTCTCCTAAATTTGCTTCGATAGCAGGGGTGAAAAGTAGTTTGATTGTAGGTGTGTCAAAGTGGCTCTTGCGGCTCTCAATGCGTCAGCAACTGCCCCAGAAATGATTGCAGACGCGGACTTTGCGGCTGGTCAAAAAAATCATCGGGGGGCGCGGTTTCGATGATTTGCCCCTGGTCCATGAAGATCACGCGGTCGGCCACGCGCCGCGCGAATCCCATCTCATGCGTGACAATCATCATGGTCATGCCTTCGCCGGCCAGACTCTCCATGGTCTGGAGAACTTCGTTGACCATCTCCGGGTCGAGCGAGGCGGTGGGCTCGTCGAACAGAACCACCTGCGGCTGCGTGCACAAGGTGCGTGCGATCGCCACCCGCTGCTGCTGACCGCCCGAGAGTTGTGCTGGATGCTTGTGCGCTTGATCCATCAGCCCGACGCGCTCCAGGTAGTAAACGGCGCGCTCATGGGCCTCCTTGCGGCCCACGCCAGTGCCCCAGACCGGGCCCACGGTGAGGTTTTGCAGCACGGTCAGATGAGGAAACAAGTTGAACTGCTGGAACACCATACCGACGCGGCGGTTCACCGCCAGCCGCGCCGAGCGTGTGATTTCATCAGCGCCAACGGCCACACCGCAGACCAGCAGGCGCCCCTGCTGGAAGGGTTCGAGCAAATTCACGGTGCGTACCAGCGTGGACTTGCCCGAGCCCGACGGGCCGCAAATGACGATGCGCTCCCCAGGCGCCACCTGCAAGTCAATATCGCGTAGTGCATGGTACTGGGCATACCACTTGTTGATGCCATTCATCTGCACCATGGCGGCGTTGGAATCGGGCGGGGGGAAGGAGGTCGTTGTCATTGGTCGATTCAAGGAAATTCAGCGTTTGGCTTCCAGTCGTCGGCTGTAGCGTGACAGGGCGTAGCAGATCGCCAGATAAACCAGCGCCAGGAAGACGTGGCCCGAAGTCAGAATGTTCGACTCTCCAATCCAGTCGGGCGATTTGGCGCCGTTCTCTACAGCGTCCAGAAGATCGTTAACCCCGATGACGGAGAGCAAGGTGGTCTCCTTGATGACGGCGATCATGATGTTCACAAGCGCCGGTACCACTGCCGTCAGGGCCTGCGGCAGCACGATCAGGCGCAGCGCAGCAAAATCGCTCAGACCCACGGTGGTGGCGGCCTCAAACTGGCCGCGCCCGACCGATTGCAGACCACCGCGAAACACCTCGGCTGCCATCGCTGCATTGAACAGCGCGAACGCCGCCAGCGCACGCGTGAACAAGTCGATGTTCAAACCCGTGGGCAGGAACATCGGCAACAGCGTGGCGGCGATGAAAAGCACGACCAGCAGTGGGATCGAGCGCATGCTCTCAACAAAGGCGGTGCACAGCCAACGCAGCACCGGCAGCCGTGAGCGCCGTCCAAGCGCCAGCAGCAAACCCATCGGCAAGGCAGTGGCAAAGGTCGTGAGCGTGGCCACCAGCGTCAGCAGCAATCCGCCCCAGCGCGTGGGCGCAACGATGGGCAGGGGACCACCCACACCTACCAGCAGCGCAAAGAAAGCCGCAGGCAAAAGGAGGAAACCCAGTAGCACGCGTTGCATGTCCGCTTCATCTGAACGGCGCACCACCCAGGTCCAGAATAGGGCGAACGCGGCAAAGCAGGCCCAGGTTCGCCACAACTGGTTCATTGGGTAGTCGCCCACCAGCCATGGTTTCCAGCGCGCAACGATAAAGGCCCAGCAGGCGCCGGTGTCGCCCGGGCAGGCGTCGCTGTTGGTACCAAGCCAGTGCGCATGCACGATGGCCCACTGAAAGAAGCGCCAGCCGAATGTGCCGAATGCCAGCAGCAGCAACAAGCTCAGCAGACCCATCGCCGGCGTTGGAAACCAGTCTCGGCGCCAGCGGATCAGTGCAGCCGATGTGATTACGGGCACCTCGTGCGGGACTATCAGCGTCTGGCGCACAAAGCGTGTCATGTCAGCAGCCATCGTGCTTGAGCAGCCGGCGGTTGACCAAGTTCACCGCCAGCGCGATGAACAGGTTGATGGCGGCGTAAAGTAAGACCACCAGTGTCATCGCTTCGAGCGCCTGACTGGTCTGGGTTAGCACGGTGCCACCTACGATTTGCATAATGTCCGGATAACCAATGGCCGCGGCCAGTGAAGAAGCCTTGGCCAATGTCTGATACTGCCCCGCAGCCGGCGGTAGCGCCACGCGCAGCGCCTGCGGCAAGATAATCAGCAAGGCCGCACGCACGCCACTCAGGCCTACGGTAGCTGCGGCCTCGGACTGTCCGCGCGGCACCGACAAAATGCCGGCGCGAAAAATCTCGGCCAGAAAAGTGCTGTTGTAGATCGACAGACCGAGCGTGAGCGCCATCAGTTCGGGCAGTAGCACGAAGCCGCCGCTGACGCTGAAGCCTTCGACGTGTGGGCTGATCAGAGCAAACTGGGCCCAGCCGCCTGCGAACGTCAGCTGTAGGCGCGGGAAAAACAGCCCGCGATTATTCAAGAGCACGCCGCCAAATTGAAGGCTCTCGCCGACCCCGGGTAGCAGCGCTATGGCCGAAAAGTACCAGAAGAAAATCTGTAGCAGCAAAGGGATGTTGCGAAACACTTCCACATAGGTTGTGGATGCGCCGCGAATCATCGGATGCGAGGTCAGTCGGCCAAAGGCAATGCACAGCCCGATCAAGGTGCTGAACATACCGGCGAGCGCGATCACCAGCAGCGAGTTGAGCGTGGCCACGATCACGGCGTCCAGGTACGAGGATGCCGGACTAAACGCAATCATGGACTGCGCGATCTCGAAGCCTGCTTCCGTCTGCAGGAAACCATAACCGGCCGAGACGCCCAGCGTACGAAGATTGGTCAGGAAATTCGAAAAACCACTCCAGACCAGCCAAACCACCAGAGCCAGCAGCACAAGCTGGCCGACATAGCCCGGCAACCGTTCCAGAAGAACGGCGCGGGACATCTTCGTGGTGCGAAACGCTGGCATACAGGGGAAGCGTGGGCGCGCAGTGCGTTATTAGTTATTGGTAGGCGTCCAGGACGATCAGCGCACCGGAATCGACAGCATCAGGCCGCCATTGGCGACCAGCGCATTGCGCCCGCGCTCCAGGCGTAGCGGCGTCTTGATTCCGACATTGCGGTCCCACACGTCGCCGTAGTTGCCCACTGCCTTGATCGCCTTGTAGGCCCAGTCGTTGGCGACACCGAGCTTGGCGCCGAAGTCGCCGGTCACGCCCAGCAGGCGTTGTACGTCAGGGTTTTGCGAACTGCGCTGCTCATCCACATTGGCCTGGGTCACGCCCAGCTCTTCAGCCGCCACCAGTGCGTTGAGTGTGAAGCGAACCAGAGATTCCCAGCGCGGTTGACCCTGCGCCACAATTGGCCCTATCGGTTCGTTGGACACGGTCTCGGCCAGCACCTTGAAGTCATCCTTGTTTGGCAATTTGGCCAGACGCGAGGCCAGGCCCGAGCGGTCGTTGATGGCGGCGTCGCAACGCTTGCCGACAAAGGCATCCCAGGCCTGCTCCTGCGAGGCGAAGGTCACGATTTTGTATTTGAGTTTGTGTGCGCGGAAGTAATCGGCGACTATCAGCTCCGACGTAGCACCCTGCGCAGTGCAAATGGTTGCGTTGTTGAGATCGGCGATCTTGTTGGCCTTGGATTTCTTGGTGACGATGAAGCCCTGGCCGTCAAAGAACATGATCTTGGGGTATTTCAGGCCGCCCACGTCGCGGCTCTGGGTCTGGGTGAAGCGGTGTGTGAGCACATCGACGGCGCCCGTGGGCAGGCCGGCGAATGCAGTCTTCAGGTCCATCGGGATCAGCTGGATCTTGGTGCCGTCACCTAGTGTAGCTGCGGCAATGGCCTTGCACAGGTCAACGTCGAAACCCTCGCGCTTGCCAGCGTTGTTTTCGGCCGAGAAGCCGGTCGCTGCCAGCGTCACACCGCACTTGAGTACGCCATTGGCCTTGACGTCATCGAGAACATCGGCCCGCGCAGGACCGGCCAGCGCCGCGATGGCAGCGAGACTCAGAAAAATTTTGCTTGTCGTTGAAAGAGTGCTTTGAATGCTCATGTTTGTCTCCGGTTTACTTTGAAATAACGGGGCAACTTGCAAGCTGACCCGGATGCAATTCTACGAGTGGAATAAGGTCATACCCGCTCGCCTGTGACAGTGTATCTGTTGATAGTATTGAAACGAAAGAAAGGTGCGCTGGGGCTAGTCTATTGGCCATAAGAATCACTTTATAGGGTAAACACCTAGCCCACATATTTCACGGTGCAGTACTGTATGAACGTATTGAGACTGATTTTGGTGCTGGGCAGGTAGCTCAGGTACTTACGCAAAGTTCGGCGTCAGCGCTTCAACCTGCACCAATCTGGCAATGGCTTCACGCCCCGCCGTGAACGCGCGGCGATTGAGTTCCACCATCTCGGGCTTGCGTGTCTGAAAGCGCTGCAATATGGATTCGAGCAACACCTCGGCACGAAAGGGCAGGTGGTCGGCAATAGCGCCTAGCATCACACTGTTTCCCAGGCGCATGTCACCGAGCTGCTTGGCGATGACCATGGCATCGAATGCATGGACCTCAATGCCGAGATCACGAATTTCGGCCTGTGGATCAGTAGGGTACGCGTAAAGTCCGCCGCTCACCACGGGTGGCACCAGACGTGCGGTATTCATCAGAACCAGGCCTCCCACTCGCAAATAGTGGCTCCAGCGCAAGGCCTCGGCAGACTCGAAGCCGACAATGATGTCTGCATCGCCCGGGGCTATTTTTGGAGACAGCACCTTCAGTCCGAAGCGCAGGTGTGAGCTCACAACGCCACCGCGCTGCGACATGCCAGCGACTTCGGTCTTCTTAACGTCGTGACCGAGTGAAATCGCTGCTTCCGCGAGAACTTCAGTGGCGGTCATGACACCCTGACCGCCGACGCCGACGACAAGAATATTGGTAATCATGTTTTTCATGGTCAGTTTTTCACAAAGTTGATCGTCTGTACCGCCGCTGCGACAATGGCCTTGGGCGCGCACACTTGCACGCAAATGCCACAGCCGGTGCATGCGGCGGTTTCGATGGCGGCAAACTGCAGCATCACTTCCTTGCCTGAAGGTCTCTTGAGCATCTCACGGCGTTGCTCGCTGATCGCCGGGCATCCTACGTCAATGCACAAACCACAGCCGGTGCATTGATCCGACGCCACCTTAAACGCTGGCTGCCTCTTGAAATCATCGATCAGGACGCAGGGACGGTCTGTGATGATCACTGAAGGCTCCGCAATCTTGGTTTCCTCGCGAAGCGCCTTAGCCAACTCCGGCAACTGATAAGGATCAACCTTGCGAATGCGTTCTGGTTTGACGCCAAGCGCCTCACAAAGTTTGACAAAGTCGACCTTGGGTGCTGGGTTGCCACGGGCGTTGCGCCCAGTGCCTGGGTTGTCTTGTCCGCCCGTCATCCCAACAGTGCGGTTGTCGAGCAACAGCACCGTGACGTTGCCGCGGTTATACGTGATGTCGAGCAGGCCCTGCATGCCCATATGCATGAACGTTGAGTCGCCTATGACTGCAAGGATCTTTCTGTCTTTGTCAACTTCAGTGCGCCCCTTATCCAAGCCCAGTGCCATGCCCATCGAGGCGCCCATGCAAATAACCACGTCGAGTGCGTTCCAGGGATGGCCAGATCCCAGCGTGTAACAGCCTATATCGCCGGCAACAGTGATGTTTTTCAACTTTGCTACGGTGTAATAGATGCTCAAGTGCGGGCAGGCCGCACATAAGGTCGGTGGTCGGGGAAATACCTGCGCTGGAAGCACGGTGCGCTCGGCAACGAGTTGTTTCGATACTTCACCTAACAAGCGCGCCACCGCCGGCTTGAGCACCTCAGGGGGTAGTTCTCCGCTGCGCGGAAGAAAGTCTTTACCGTGGCAGTTGATGCCAGCGGCACGGATTTCGTTTTCCAGCAGAGGCTCAAGTTCCTCCACTACCAGCAACTTCTCCACGGTTTTGCTGAAGGCACGTATTCTTTCGATCGGCGTGGGGTAGGAAAAGCCAAGCTTTAGCGCCGGCGAATTCGGAAAGGCCTCTTGGACATGCAT
Organism: Rhodoferax sp.; assembly: GCA_003133245.1. GTDB lineage: Bacteria > Pseudomonadota > Gammaproteobacteria > Burkholderiales > Burkholderiaceae_C > Rhodoferax. The sequence goes on from PKWM01000047.1 coordinate 33,040, forward strand.
CCAGGCGGGACCGGATGCAATAAAGCCGACACTGCAGTCCTTTCCGGCAACGACGAAATTGAGTGGCGAGATCTCCGCACTGGCACGTAATTTTTCTTCGCGCTCAAACATCAGCATGATGCGACTCTTGGCAAATCCCGGTGTCATCACCCACCGCTGTGGGTTCTTGATATACCCCGACGATTCGTGTGGCACACGCTCACCGATCATTACCATGGCCTTAACATGACAGATGCGGGTTGTCAGACGCAGGATCACCGGAACCTGAAACTGTTCCGACAAGGCATAGCCCGCGATCGTCATTTCGTAGGCCTCTTGGGAATCTGACGGTTCCAGAATCGGCAAGTGCGCAAAGCGACCCCAAAAGCGCGAATCCTGCTCGTTCTGCGACGACGACAGTCCGACGTCGTCGGCGACCGCAATCACCATGCCACCCGCAGCGCCCGTCAATGTCAGGGTCATCAGCGCATCCGAGGCCACATTCAAACCGACGTGCTTCATGGCGCAAAACGATCTAGAGCCCGCCATCGAAGTGCCGATAGCCACCTCCAACGCCACTTTCTCATTGACTGACCACTCGGTATAGAGGTCAGGATATTTGGTGAGGTTCTCCAGCATTTCGGTGGCAGGCGTTCCCGGATAGCCCGATGCCACGCGCACACCCGATTCCCACACAGCACGGGCAACTGCTTCGTTACCGGAAAGGAGCATGCGTGTCGGGGCCGCTAAGACGTGGATTCCTGTCATGTTTGTCTCATCAATATTCTTGATAAACAGAAAACCACCTGTGATCGTGCATCCATGCCCGACTCAGTTTCCTGCGGCTTTCTACTTGCTGGAGAGGTCTATTGAGACATCTCTCAACGGGGATATTAAATCTAATACGGCACATTTTTTGATTATTTTGTGTCTATAAATTCATATTTAACGCACAATAGATGCAAAGGAATAAGAAAAAGGAAACATCGTGACCAATATCACCGTAGACCGACACGATCTAGAACTGCTCGCTGAACTTCAGCGCGACGGACGTACGACCAATGCAGCCCTTGGCGAAATGATTCACTTGTCAACATCGCAAGTTAGTCGCCGCGTGCAGCGACTTGAGGAAGCCGGCGTCATTGACCACTATGCTGCCGTGATCGACCCGGCAGTCGTCGGATTGGGCGTTATGGCGTTTACCCTTGTCGTTCTGGAGCGCCATGGCGGCACACCGGCAGACAAAGGCGACACGCATGGTGCCAAGTTCGAACGCGCTATTGCCGACCTGCCAGAAGTTCTTGAATGCTATTCGGTGGCTGGAGAGGCAGATTACGTCCTGCGCATCGTGGCGTACGACCTTGCAGCGTTGTCAGAATTCATGACAAAACATTTGTTGCGCTTACCCGGCGTCTCGACTGTCAAATCAACGATCTCATTGCAGAAGGTAAAACAGTCCGGTGTCTTACCCCTAGACCACATTATTCAGCCACGCCAAACCAAGCAGCGCATCCGATTTTCCTCAGATTAAATCCTCATCTGTTGATGAATACAGTCGGACAAGTTACGGATGTGCTTGAACGCGTGTCGTGTTGCCTTCCATCCCAATTAATACAGAAGAACTCTCATGTCCAATATTTCGCTGCTTGGTTGATTGCAACAGCCAGTTATGCGTAGGTGATCCAGCTTGCGTGCTCGGCCTGGTCGAGATGCGCCAGCGTGTTGTAGCTCAGCAGTGAGTGGTGTTTGGGGTTGAAAGCGAACTCGGTAACCGCGCTGTTGCGCAGACGCATATTGAGCTCGATGGTGGTCTCTGGCGCGGTGCCCAGCACCTGGCCGACGGCGGTGGAAATCGGGCCACCGCTTGAGACGATCAGCACATTGCCCTCGCAGTGCTCCCGGACGTGATCGAGCGCGCCGACCACGCCGCGCTGGAACTCAAGGTAGCTCGGCATACCTTGCGGGTTGCTTGCTCCCTTCATCCACTGCGTCAGGCCGTCGCGCAGCAGTCGAAAGTGGTGACGGTAGAGTTCCGGCGTGTCGGGTTTTTCAAGCGGCTGGGGGTGCACCGTGGCGATCAGGGCGGCGCTGTCAAATTCGTTGAGCCCCGCCCATTCCAGGACTTGATTGCGGTAGATCGCACCTTCGGCGATGCCAGCCCAGGTCTGGGCGTGGCGGCGCAGCGTGCCAGTGAGAACGGTATTGAAAGTCAGTCCTTTATTGCGCCAGTACTGGCCCAGACGCCGGCTTTGCTGCTGGCCCAAGGTGCTGAGGTGGTCGTAGTCTTGCGCGCCAAATGAAGCCTGGCCGTGGCGTACAAGGTAGAGAGTTCCCATTAGCTTGAATTATTGATCAAAGAGGATGTTGCGCTCTTACTTTGCCAGCGCGCGCAGCGCCAGCTTGATGCCTTCGCTCACCCCCACGTTTTGAGGTAATGCCTTCAAGGCGACGGCGGCTTCCCGGTCGCTGTAGCCGAGCGATAGCAGCGCCTGCAAAATGTCGGCCTGGCTGTTGCTCGCCACGCTGGCGGCTACCCCTATATTGGGCCCCAACTTGCCTTTGAGTTCCAGCAGCAAGCGCTCGGCCGTTTTTTTGCCAATGCCTGGTACCTTGATTAACCGCCCGGACTCTTGCAGCGTGATGGCCTGCGCCAGTTCCGCCACGCTCATGCCCGACAGCACCGACAGGGCGGTGCGTGGGCCGACGCCAGAAATTTTGATCAACTCGCGAAAGGCGGCGCGCTCAGACTGTGTGGCAAAGCCATACAAAATCTGCGCGTCCTCACGCACTACAAAGTGCGTCAGCAGGCTCAAGCGTGCGCCGAGTTCGGGCAGGTTGTAAAAGGTGCTCATGGGCACATGCACCTCGTAGCCCACGCCGTTGCAATCCAGCAGCACCTGGGGTGGATTTTTGTCTTCTAATGTTCCTGTCAGTTTGCCGATCATTTTTTGCCTATCATGGGTGACCTTTTTAGGGCTCATGCAAAATTGTTCCAGCCAGGCGCGCCGACGATGACAGCACGCGTAGTACGGCGAGTCGGCGCAACGAAGCTGGAGCGGTTTTGCATGAGCCCACTTTTCAGGAATTATCAACTTGATTCTCCGACACCTATTTTCGCCGCCCAGCAACACCCGTTTAACCAACTTGTGCGGTCCGATGGATGAACATCTGCGCACCATCGAAGTCGCTTTGCAGGTCAAAATTGCGCATCGCCACGAACAGTTCAAGGTCGATGGCAGCAAGGCCGCTGCCCAGCGCGGCATGGAGATGCTGCAAGCCTTGTACGAGATGGCGGCGCGTCCGATTGAGACGGCCACCGTGCAACTGATGCTGGTGGGCGATGCCGACCTCAATGATGCCAATGGCCCGGGCCTCAAAACCAAACGCAGCGACCTCAAACCACGCACTTTGAACCAAGCGGCCTATCTGGACAACATTGCCAACCACGATATCACTTTTGGCATTGGCCCGGCCGGCACCGGCAAAACCTATCTGGCAGTGGCAATGGCCGTCGATGCCTTGCAGCGTAGCGCCGTGCAGCGCATTGTGTTGACGCGCCCGGCCGTGGAAGCGGGCGAGCGACTGGGCTATTTGCCAGGTGATCTGGCGCAAAAAATCGACCCCTACCTGCGCCCCCTGTACGACGCGCTCTACGACTTGATGGGTTTTGAGCAAGTGCAAAAAGCGTTTGAGCGCCAGACGATTGAGGTCGCGCCGCTGGCCTTTATGCGCGGACGCACCCTCAACACTGCTTTCGTCATTCTGGACGAAGCGCAAAACACCTCGACCGAGCAAATGAAAATGTTCCTGACCCGCATCGGCTTTGGCTCCAAAGCAGTGATCACCGGCGATGTGAGCCAGATTGATTTGCCTAAAACCCAACTCAGTGGCCTGATTGACGCCGAGCGCGTCTTGAAGCGCGTGCCCGGCATTGCCATTTGCCGCCTGACCAGTGCCGATGTGGTGCGTCATCCCCTGGTGGCGCGCATTGTTGATGCCTACGATGCGGCGGGTCGCACCGCCACCAAACGCAGCTAAATCATGTTGAAAAAACTCACACTTTCATTGCAATTTGGCGTGCTCCAAAACGCTGCACTGCACCGCGCCGCCTTGCCGCGCCACAAGGTGACACGCTGGATTCGCCACGCACTTCAAAGTGACGCAGAAATCACCGTGCGCATTGTTGGCACCGAGGAAGGGCAGGTGCTCAACCGGGATTACCGGCACAAGGATTACGCTACCAATGTACTGACTTTTGATTACGCACACCAACCGGTGGTGAGCGCCGACCTGGTGCTGTGCGCGCCGGTGGTGTCAAGTGAAGCCAAAGAACAGCACAAGACCCTGCAAGCCCACTACGCGCACCTGCTGGTGCACGGCACGCTGCACGCGCAGGGCTGGGAGCACGAGACCAATGCGGTGGATGCGCGGGCGATGGAATTGCGTGAAATTGAAATTCTGGCTGGGCTGGGGTTTGAAAATCCGTACTGAGGTGTCGGAAAAGGCCAAGTAACTTTTGGGGCCGAATCCCAATTCCATCGGGAGGCAAAACCAAGCAATGCAGTTGTAAAAATCAGGGCATCCGACAGCGGGGGATAATCAAACCATGACCAAAGCCCCACCAAAATTCACCACCGAAGCCGACGACAAGCCCATGTCCGGCAAGCTCGGCTTTGACTCGCTGGCACTGAACCCGGCCACACTGGCCAACCTGGAACAACTGGGCTATCTGGAGATGACGCCGATCCAGGCCGCCAGCCTGCCTGCCGCCTTGCTTGGCAAAGATTTGATTGCCCAAGCCGAAACCGGCAGTGGCAAGACCGCCGCCTTTGCGTTGGCCTTGCTTGACCACCTCAATCCGCGCCGCTTTGCGGTGCAGGCGCTGGTGTTGTGCCCGACACGCGAGCTGGCGGATCAGGTGAGTATCGAGATCCGCCGCCTGGCCCGCGCCAGCGACAACGTCAAGGTTGTCACCCTGTGCGGCGGCGTCGCGCTGCGCGGCCAGCGCGCCAGTCTGGAGCATGGCGCACACATTGTGGTGGGCACGCCGGGACGCGTCATGGATCACCTGACGCGGGGCTACCTGGCGCTGGACGCGCTCGCCACCTTGGTGCTCGACGAAGCCGATCGCATGCTCGACATGGGATTTTTTGACGACATTGCCACCGTCGTCAAGAAATGCCCGGTAACACGGCAGACCTTGTTATTTTCAGCCACCTATCCCGAGGGAATCGAGAAGCTGGCTCGGCAGTTCATGCGCGAGCCACAGCAAATCAAGGCCGCAGCGCAGCAGACGCAGAGTCTGATCGAACAACGTTTTTACGAAGTGACGCGCGCCAATCGACTTGAGACGGTGGCACTGTTGCTGAACCACTTTCGCCCGGTGAGCACGCTGGCGTTTTGCAACACCAAGCTGCAATGCAAGGCGCTGGTGACCTACTTGCAAGCGCAAGGTTTTAGCGCGCTGGCGCTTTATGGCGAGCTTGAACAGCGCGAACGCGACCAAGTGTTGGCGCAGTTTTCCAACCGGAGCTGCTCGGTGCTGGTCGCCACCGATGTGGCTTCGCGCGGCCTCGATATCACGCAACTTGAAGCCGTGATCAACGTGGACATCACGCCCGACCCCGAGGTGCACGTGCACCGCATTGGCCGCACCGGTCGCGCCGGTGAGTCAGGCCTGGCCTTGAGCCTGGCCAGTATGAACGAGATGGGCTCGGTCGGCAAAATAGAGCTGTATCAACAATACCAATCGGTTTGGCACCCGCTCGACGAGCTGACGCCGACTGGCCAAGGGCCTTTGTTGCCGCCGATGGTGACCTTGCAGATTCTGGGCGGGCGCAAGGAAAAAATTCGCCCGGGCGACGTGCTGGGCGCCCTGACCGCAGACGGCGGCTACAGCCGCGAACAAATCGGCAAGATCGTGGTGACCGAGTTCACCACCTTTGTCGCGGTACAGCGCGCTATTGCGCTAGCCGCCATGCAAAAACTCAACGCCGGCAAGGTCAAAGGCAAGAGCGTGAAAGTACGACTAAGCCCTACTTCTTGATCGTGATGCTGGCTTCTTCGATCAGCAGCGGGTAGGCGTAACCACTGCCAAAGTCCTTGTTCAGCACCACCACGCCCGAAATGGTGACTTGGTCGCCGACCTTGGCGGTTTGCTTGCTGGTCACGGTTAGGTCGTTGTTCTTGGCGTCCCCGGTGCCGTCCTGGATGTGCAGAAAATTACGTCCCATGATGCCATCGTTGACTTTCACGACCTTGCCTTTGGCACTGATGGTTTTGCCCGCCAGCTTGGCCTTGTCCTGGTTCAGGGCGGCGATGGTCATGAGCTTGTCTGGTGCGGCGGACGCGTTCAACGACACCAGCCCCGCAGTAGCAATAAGTGCGGCCAACGCGATGGATAAAAACCTCATGAAAACTCCTATGAATGATTGAGAATCGACTTCGAAAAACTTCCTCCAGTATATCGGCCGACTGCGTTGCCTGCCGGTTGCGGGGTTGTTTCAAGTCAAAGGTAGGCGCACTCTCAAGGCCCCGGGTTGGCGGTCGCGTGCAGCTTGTCTTTCTTGTTCGCGCGTTTGCCCTTGATGCCGCCGGTCGATGGCGCCGCCGTGCCGGGCGCTTGCCGAGGCTCGAACCCGGCAATCTGCTCGCGCGGCAATGGCAGACCTTGGCGTTTTTCTATCAGGCTGAAATGCGCCTCGGTGTCGGCGCTGACAAAGCTCAGGACGACGCCATTGGCGCTGGCGCCGCCGCTGCAACGCAGGCGCTGGTTGTAGTTCAGCGTCGAGCGTGGCAGGTCGTAGTTCACCAGCACCGTCGCCAACGCCAGATCGCGCACCGCAGCCTCGGTGGCCACCACCACGCGTAAGCGCTCGGCCTTGAAGTCGGCCACTACCTGCGTGCGTTTGCCTGGGCTCAACTGGTCGTGCAAAGGCTCGGCGCTGAGACCGGCCTTGCGCAATTTGTCAGCCACCATTTCGGCGGCGTGTTTGGTCGCGACAAAAACCAGCACGCTGTGCCAGCCGTTGTGCTCCATCAGATAGCGCAGCAACCGGGTGCGCTGGCCGGCATCCACCGCAATAGCCCGCTGGCGGATGCCGGTTGACGCTGGTGCTGCCGGCACAAGCTCGCGACCGGGTTCGGCTTGGGTTGGATCGGGTGAGACAGGGGGCATAGCTAGGGGCTTTGTGGATTCAAAATGGACAATAGTGGCGTCAGTCGCATAATCGCACCCAATGCGATAGAAATTCCTGAACTGCCAGCCGTGAAGAAAACATTCCAATTAAACATCGAAGGCAAGCACCGTGACCGCGTGCTCGAAGCCACCAAACACGAAATCCGCAAATACGTCAAACGGCAAAGACGCGTGCCATTGCCCGCGGACGTCGATTACTGGGATTTTGACTGCAAGTTCGGCACCAGTGAAGCCGAGGCGACGGTGGTGCATTTTGCCACCCTTACCAGCTTGATCGACGCCGTCGCGAAAGACGGTGGCGCTGCGTTTTATCTTGAAATTCTGGCCAAGAACGGTTACCGCGGTGCCAAAGCGGCGGCCGGCGAAAATGCCGGCGCGGGCCGCCACGGCTGAGCGGTCTGCCTGTAGGGCGCCAGGCACAGTGCCGCAGTCCGGGGATAATCACCCAGTTTTATTTTCACAACTTAATGGAATCATGTCATGACCAAAGAATTTCGTACCGAAGCTGAGCGTCTCGCCACCCCGCGCCCGGTGCCGCCCAAAGGGGTCTGCTTTACCGCTGGCAAAGGCCAACTGCGCAGCCTGGAGCGTGGCAGCGCCACCAACAACAAAAAGAACCCGGGCAAGCGCTGCAAAAAAGGCGGCTGAACAAGGGTCTTACCCAGGCAATTTTCCGGAGTGACTCCCGGCTCACGTCCGGCCAGCGCCCCGCGACTTCGGGGCGCTGGACCGGAGATTCTCCGCGATCGCGGCACCGTATCAGCCCGGTATCTCGGGCTCGACGAGTGTTGCAAGCTGCGCCAGCGACTCCTGCCACCCGAGGTAGCACATCTCAACGGGAATAACTTCCGGCAGCCCTTCTTGCACGATGTTGATATCAGTGCCGCAGGACACTTTTGTTAAGACTACCGTCACCTGGATCTCTCCAGGTAATTTCGGGTCATCGAATTTGTCCGTGTAGCGAATCCGCTCGTGGGGAACGAGTTCGAGATACTCGCCGCCGAAGGAGTGACCGTTTCCTGTTGTGAAATTTGTGAATGACATCCGAAAGGTGCCACCGACTTTCGCATCCATGTGGTGAACTTTGCAGGTGAACCCGTATGGCGGTATCCACTTTGCCATTGCGTCCGCGTCTAGGAACGCCCGATACACGCGCTCGGCAGGCGCACGGAGCACTCGATGAAGTCGCACAGTACCTGTAGGCATTTAAGGTTCTCCTTTCAAAGCATCTCTCGGCGCAAGACCGGCCTTCGGCAAGTGTAGGTGCCGGCGAAAGGCCACACTCTCGTCCCAGTAAATCCTTGAACCTCCCATAGTCTTCACGTTGGCGAAAGATGTTTTCGACGAGTCTGAGAGTAGATCGTCAAACTTCACTGGAGCGCTCAGTGTCATGGTTTATGACTGGACTTGTGGTGTCATCAGCCTGCAACCGTTGCAGCGAAAGTTCACAAGGGTCATGGCGCACCTGCACTACATATTGCGCCGGTACTGCCCGCCGACTTCAAACAGGGCGTTGGTGATCTGGCCCAGTGAACAGCAGCGCACGGCGTCCATCAGCACTTCAAACACGTTTTTGTTTTCCATCACGGCCTGTTGCAAACGCTTGAGCATGGCCGGTGATTCTTTGGCGTGGCGCGCGTGAAAGTCGGCCACGCGCTTGAGCTGGCTTTGTTTTTCTTCTTCGGTCGAACGCGCCAGCTCCAGCGTGTCGTGCACCGCGTCGCCATGCGGGTTGCGAAAGGTGTTGACGCCGATGATCGGGAACTCGCCGGTGTGCTTGAGCATTTCGTAATGCATCGATTCATCCTGAATGCGGCCGCGCTGGTAGCCGGTTTCCATGGCACCGAGGACGCCGCCGCGCTCTGAAATGCGCTCGAACTCCAGCAGCACCGCCTCTTCCACCAGTTCGGTCAGGTCCTCGATGATGAAGGCGCCCTGATTCGGGTTTTCGTTCTTGGCCAGACCCCATTCGCGGTTGATGATGAGCTGGATGGCCATGGCGCGGCGCACCGAGTCTTCGGTCGGCGTCGTGATGGCTTCGTCGAACGCGTTGGTGTGCAGGCTGTTGCAGTTGTCGTAGATCGCAATCAGCGCCTGCAACGTGGTGCGGATGTCGTTGAACTGGATCTCCTGCGCGTGCAGGCTGCGCCCGGAGGTCTGGATGTGGTATTTGAGCTTCTGGCTGCGCTCGTTGGCACCGTATTTTTCTTTCATCGCCACCGCCCAGATACGCCGCGCGACGCGGCCCATTACGGTGTATTCGGGGTCCATGCCGTTGGAGAAAAAGAAAGAGAGATTAGGCGCGAAATCGTCGATGTGCATGCCGCGCGCCAGATAGGCTTCGACAAAAGTGAAGCCGTTAGACAAGGTGAAGGCAAGTTGCGAAATTGGATTGGCACCGGCCTCGGCGATGTGGTAGCCGCTGATGGAGACCGAATAGAAATTGCGCACCCGGTTGTGGACAAAATACTCGGCGATATCGCCCATCACTTTCAGGCTGAATTCGGTCGAGAAGATGCAGGTGTTCTGGCCCTGGTCTTCTTTGAGAATATCGGCTTGCACCGTGCCGCGCACGTTCTCCTGCACCCATTCCCTTATTTTTTCAAGTTCGGTGTCGGTCGGTTCGCGCTTGTTTTCGGTTCTGAACTTGTCGATATTCTGGTCAATCGCGGTATTCATGAACATCGCCAGAATGCTGGGCGCCGGGCCGTTGATGGTCATGCTGACGCTGGTTGATGGGCTGCACAGATCAAAGCCGCTGTAGAGCACTTTCAGGTCGTCGAGCGTGGCAATCGAGACGCCCGAGTTGCCAACCTTGCCGTAAATGTCAGGGCGTAGATCGGGGTCGTTGCCGTACAGCGTAACCGAGTCAAACGCAGTGGAGAGGCGCTTGGCTGCCATACCGGAGCTCAGCAACTTGAAGCGTGTGTTGGTGCGAAACGCATCGCCCTCGCCGGCAAACATGCGGGTCGGGTCCTCGCCTTCGCGTTTGAAGGCAAAGGTGCCGGCGGTGTAGGGATAGCTGCCGGGCACGTTGTCGAGCATCAGCCATTTCAATAGCTCGCCATGGTCTTCAAACTGCGGCAGTGCGACTTTTCGAATGGTGGTGCCGCTCAAGGTTTTGGTGGTAAGCGCGGTGCGGATTTCTTTGTCGCGGATTTTGACGACGTATTCGTCACCGGCATAAGCCTGTTGCATCGCGGGCCACTGCGTCAGCAGTTTGGCGCAAGCCGCATCTTGGTTCACGGCACGGACGTTGGCCAATTCCAGCACGATGCCGGAAGCGCCCGACTTGTCCGAAACAGCCTTGCATGGGTCGTGTGCCAGCAGCATTTGCGCCGTGGCGTTGAGTTGCTGGATTTCTCTTGCCAGCTTGGCCTGGCTGCGGGCTTTGCTCTTGTAGCCGCGCACGGTGTCGCTGATCTCGGCCAGATAGCGGCTGCGCGCCGCCGGCAACACCGGCATCTGGTTGGTGCTGTGACGCACCTGCGTGCGCGGCAGCAGACCACCTGCGTCAGCGCTGCCTTGCCTGAGTGGCAACCCCAGTTCAACCAGACGGACTTTGAGTGCCTGGTACAAAGCGGTGACGCCATCGTCATTGAAGCGCGCCGCCATGGTGCCAAACACCGGCATCGATTCACTCGGTTTAGCAAAAACTTCCCGGTTGCGCTGCACCTGTTTGGCCACATCACGCAGGGCATCGAGCGCGCCCTTGCGGTCGAATTTGTTGATGGCCACAAACTCGGCAAAGTCGAGCATGTCGATTTTTTCCAACTGGCTGGCAGCACCAAATTCAGGCGTCATCACGTACAGCGGCACATCCACATGTGGCACGATCGCCGCGTCACCCTGGCCAATGCCCGAGGTCTCAACCATGATCAAGTCAAAGCCCGCCACCTTGCAGGCGGCAATCACATCGGGCAGTGCGGCGCTGATTTCCGAGCCAAAGTCGCGCGTGGCCAGGCTGCGCATGAAGACACGTTGCCCGGAATCCACGGCCACACCGCCGCTGGGCCGCCCCAAGGCGGTGACGGCCCCCTCGGGGGGCAGCGCAGCACGCGCAGCGGCAAGCGTGGGGGCCCAAGGACCTATGGCATTCATGCGGATACGGTCCCCCAGCAGCGCACCGCCGGTCTTGCGCCGGGAGGGGTCGATGCTGATCATGGCAACGCGCAAACTGTCGCCCTGGTCGAGCCGCAGGCGGCGAATCAATTCGTCGGTGAGCGATGATTTGCCGGCGCCACCGGTACCGGTAATGCCCAACACCGGTATTTTCCGGGTCGCGGCGACGCTGCGAATTTCCTGCACCAGTGCGCTCAATTTCTTTGACGGTGCGCCTTTGTTCTGCCCCCCCGCTTTTTCGTTTTCCAGCGCCGTGATGAGTTGCGCCAGGGCGCGCCAACTCATTTCGGTATGGCCCTGAATCGCATCGATGGTCTTGGGAGCGTAGCCGGTGAGGTCCTGGTCGCAGCGCTTGACCATCTCGCCTATCATGCCGGCCAGCCCCATGCGCTGGCCGTCTTGCGGGCTGTAGATGCGTGCCACGCCGTAAGCTTGCAACTCAGCGATTTCCACCGGCACGATGACGCCGCCGCCGCCGCCAAAGACCTGGATGTGGGCGCCGCCACGGCTTTTCAGCAGATCCACCATGTATTTGAAATATTCCAGATGACCGCCCTGGTACGAGCTGATGGCAATGCCCTGCGCATCTTCCTGTAGCGCCGCCGTCACCACTTCTTCCACGCTGCGGTTGTGGCCCAGGTGAATCACCTCGGCGCCCATGCTCTGCAAGATGCGGCGCATGATGTTGATGGCCGCGTCGTGCCCGTCAAACAGGCTGGCAGCGGTGACAAAACGCACCTTGTTGACAGGGCGGTAGTTGGCGAGGGCCTTGAACTCGGCGGACAGTTCGGTCATGGTAGGGCTCCGGGACTTGACGTTTACGTAAACGTCAATTCTAATCAGTTGGGACCAGGGCCTGTCTGCTATGCAGTCGGCGCTCTATTGCGCAACTCCGTTCAACGTCATCCGCCCAGATACGCGGCCTTGACGGCAGGATCATCTTTGAGCTTGTCCGCCGGGCCGTGCACTGAAATGCGGCCATTCTCAAGAACATAGCAGTAGTCCGCCACCTTGAAGGCAGCCGCTGCAAACTGCTCCACCAGCAGCATGGTCACCCCGTGGGCCTTGAGGTCGGCAATGATGCGAAAGACTTCGTCCACCAGAATCGGAGCCAAGCCCATGGAGGGTTCATCCAGCAAAACGATTTCAGGGTTCAGCATCACCGCACGCGCCATTGCCAGCATTTGCTGCTCGCCGCCTGAGAGCGTGCCGGCAAGCTGGTTGCGGCGATCTTTCAAGCGCGGAAACAATTCCAGCGCGCGCTCCAGGTCACCCGCAACATCACCCTTGGGACGGCTGCCTGTCAGGCGTGCAAAAGCACCTAGGATCAGGTTGTCAGTGACGGTCATGGTAGCGAAGACGCGTCGGCCTTCGGGTGAATGCGCCAGGCCCAGCTTGGCAATGGTGTAGGACTCCAGGCCATCCACCCGTTTGCCACGCAGCGTGATTTCACCCGCCGTCGGTTTGATCATGCCCGAAACAGCCCGCATGGTGGTCGTCTTGCCAGCGCCATTGGAGCCGATCAGTGTGACCACTTTGCCCTTGGGTACATCAATGGAAATACCTTGCAGGACCTGCACGTTGCCGTAACCCGCCTCGAGGTTTTTGATGCTCAACATATTGCTTGCCTGTTCCTGTTCCTGTTTGCGTTACGCTGTCTGGCCACCAAGATAGGCTTCGATGACCTTCTCGTTGGCCTGCACTTCGGTTGGTCGGCCTTCGGCGATCTTTTGACCAAAGTCCAGCACCGAGACGGTATCGCAAATGCTCATGACCACATCCATGTGATGTTCGATGAGAATCACGGTGATGCCGTGGTCACGGATCTTGCAAATGATGGAAATCAGCTCCTTGATGTCGGGCGCTGTGAGGCCGGCGGCTGGCTCGTCAAGCAGTAGCAGTTGCGGATCCAGCGCCAGTGCACGTGCTATTTCCAGCAGGCGTTGCTTGCCATAGGGCAGGTTGCGCGCCTCCTCCAGAGCCAGCGCCTCCAAGCCGACAAAGCGTAACAACCCCATTCCGCGGTCGATGGCAGCCAGCTCTTCGCGTTTGTAGCGTGGCGTATGCAGTGACACGTCAACGATATTGCTGTCAAACGTGTGGTGCAAACCCACCTGGATATTTTGCAAGGCTGTCATTTCGCCGAACAGCTGCACGTTCTGGAACGTGCGGGCAATGCCCGACAAGGCAATGTCGGACGAGGTCCGACCGACCACAGAGTGACCGGAAAATTCGATGCTGCCGGCGGTCGGTACATAAATGCCGGTTAGCACGTTCATTATGGTGCTCTTGCCAGAACCATTGGGCCCGATCAAGCCATGAATCGTGCCGCGTTTGACCAGCAGGTCCACTTGATTGATAGCCTTGAGACCACCAAACTGCATCACCACGCCTTTGGCTACCAGCAAGCTGGCCTCGCCTGCGGAGGCGGCAACCACCACTGCATCCTTACCGGATTCGACGACAACAGACGCGCTCCGCGTGGCACGGCCGCCCTTGCGAAAGTTCAACAGGTTGCGCACGAAACCTACAATGCCGTCGGGCAGGTAATACACCACAAACAGGATCATCAAACCAAAAATGCTCAAGCGCCAGTCCGTGATGGAATCCAGCCAGAACGAAAATCCGGCCAGCGCGATTACTCCACCCACCGGGATCGCCATGGTTTTGGGCGACACCATCTTTTTGGCAACGCCGATGATCGCACCCACCGTGATCAGAACGGCGAGCGCCGAGGCGACAATGCGAAACGAATCCAGGTCATCCAGCAACTGGGGTAGCATCACGACAACGGTGGCCCCCAGCAAGGCACCCGTACGGGTCTTGCGACCCCCCATGATGACAGCCAGCAAAAACAGCACCGTCAACTCAAAGTTGTAGGTATTGGGTGAAATGTATTGCTCTGAATACGCATAAAGACTGCCCGCCAGCCCGGCAAAACCAGCGCTAATCACAAACGCATACACCTTGTAGCGGTAGACCGACACACCCATGCAGTCAGATGCCACCGGGCTGCCCCGCAGCGCCTCGAAGGCACGCCCGAACTGGGACTTCAGAATCCGGTGGGCCACAATCAGCGACAGCAACATCAGTGTAAAGACCATCCAGTAAAAGTCGCTTTCGGTGATCTGGTAGCCCGCCACGCTGGGCTTGGGAATCTTGATGCCAAGCGGACCTTCGGTCAGAAAATCCATCTCGTTGATCAGGATCTGGATGATGGTGCCGAAAGCCAGCGTCACCATGGCCAGATAAGGGCCTGTGACACGCAGCGCCGGCAACGCCAGCAGCGCACCAAAGCCCGCCGTCACGGCAATGCTGGCCGGAAGGATTAGCCACAGGGGCGCACTCAGCTTCATGAACAGCACGCCGGTTGTGTAGGCGCCAATGCCGAACAGTCCGGCATGCCCCAGGGATACTTGGCCGGTGTAGCCCACCACGATGTCCAGTCCAAACAGCAGGATCGCGTAAATCATGACGGTTGCGATCAGATGAATGTAATACGGATTGTGCGTAAACAGTGGCACAGCGCCCAGTGCGGCCAGGCACAACACCGATACCACGAGAAACTTCCGGTTCATCGTCAAACTTTCTTGATAGCGGTTTTGCCAAACAGGCCGACCGGTTTGATGGCCAGCACGGCCAGCAGCAGCACCAGACCAGGCACATCCTTGTAGCCGGTTGAAATGTAAAAACCGGTCGTCGTCTCAGCAATGCCCAAAATGATGCCCCCCACAATAATACCCATGCCACTGGTCAACCCGCCAATGATGGCGACGGCAAAAGCCTTTAGACCGAGTACCGCACCCATGGTGGCGCCCGTTAAAGTCAGCGGCGCAATCAGCACGCCCGCGAAAGCGGCGGTGGCTGAAGACAGTGCATAGGAAAATGTGATCACCAGACCGGTGTTGATGCCCATCAGTTTGGCCGCATCACGGTCGTTGAAGGTGGCCACCACGGCTTTGCCGTAGATCGTTTTGCGATTGAAAAACTCGACCGCCAGCATCATCAGCACAGCGCCCACCACCACCAGAATTTCCATCGGAAGTATATTGGCGCCAAAAACCTTCAAGGGCGATTCGGGCAGCGGGGAAGGAAACTTCAGGTCGTCGTGGCCCCAGACGTTCTCGGCGACGTTCTTGAAAATAATGCCCAGGGCAATGGTTGACATGATCCAACCGAACTCGCTCTTGATCTTGATAGCTGGGCGCACGCCGATAAGCTCAACCAGCCCCCCCTGGAACAGGCCAAACACAATCACCAGCGGAATCATCAACCAGTAATTCACTCCCATGTTGACCAGTGTCAAGCCGACCATGGCGCCCAGCATAAGCGCATCGCCTTGGCCGAAATTGAGGGTGTCTGACGTCTGAAAGGTCAGCTGGTAACCGAATGCAATGACCGCGTAGATCATGCCCAGCGCAACGCCGCTATAGACAAGTTGAAGCAGGATTTCCATAAGTACAGTCCACCAAATGACCTCGCGGCGCTCGACACAAAAAAGCACCACGCCGGCCGAATCGGCCGATGCGGTGCCTATCGCTCAAATCAACTTGCTGAATTACTTCTTGACAGCTTTCACACGCAGGTCGCCGCCTTTTTTCATGTCTTCTGCATAGGCGTACACCACACGGCTTTGCTTGACTTCACCGAACACCGGGATGTTGGCAGTGATGGCCTCGTGGTCGTCCTTTGTGAAAGGCTTGTCATAAGTCGTTACTACACCAGCCACCTTGGTCTTAAGGTTTTCCAGCGCTTCCCGGATTTTCGGGCCGTCGGTACTATTGGCCTGCTTGATGGCGGCTGCCAGCAGGTAGATAGAGTCATAACCCTGAGCCGCCGACACGGGTGAGTCGATGCGGTTGTTCTTGGGCTTGAAGGTCTTCAGATAAGCATCAATGAATGCTTTGCGCTTGGGTGTATTGGGCTCCTGAATGAAGGTTTGCGGCATGCGCGCGCCTTCTCCACCGGGGCCGGCGTTGTCAATGAAGTTAGCCATGGAGAGCGTCCAGCTACCTATCAAGGGCACTTTCCAACCCAGTTTGGTCATACCGTTGGCGATCTGTGCCAGCTCGGGACCGATGCCGTAGGTCAGTACGACTTCGGCGCCAGCCGCCTTGGCCTTAAGCAGCTGCGCCGTCATGTCCACATCCTTGATGTTGAATTTCTCTTCGGCCACCGGCTTGATGCCCTTGGCGGCAAGAGCATTCTCAAGATCTTCGCGCCCGAGCTGACCGTAGTTGGTCGAGTCTGCCAGGATGGCAACCTTCTTGAAGCCACGGCGTGTGATCGCTTCGTCAACAATCATGGGCGACTGAATGTTGTCAGCGGCCGCATTGCGAAACACGTAGTTGTCTGCGTCTTTCGGAAACTGGTGCGTCACAACCGACCCGGTGGCCACGTTGTTCATGACCGGAATCTTGGCTTCCTGAAAGAAACGTTGCGATGCCAGCGAAACACCAGTGTTGATGTAGCCCACGACCGCCGCTACTTTCTCCTTGTTGATCAGTTCCTCGGCAATCTGCACACCGCGCTCGTTTTTGGCCTCGTCGTCACGCTCGATGATCTGTAGCTTGCGCCCCAGCACGCCGCCGGACTTATTGATTTCCTGAACGGCAAGCCTGACGCCATCACGCATGCTCACACCCATCGAAGACGAACCACCCGTGAATGGGCCGTCCACACCAATTTTGATCGTATCTGCGGCGGCAGCCGTACCGGCAACAACCATGACGGCTGACGCAACGGCCAGTTTTGCAAAACTAAATTTCATTTTGTCTCCAAGTTGATAAACAAATCCCGCGTAACGCGTTTCATTGTACGTAGGTCAGACTGTGCTCTTCTAGGTAAAAACCCTAACAAAAATATTTTTAAATCACAAGTGTTTTTACTCTATCAGCTAATGCTGTGCCGACACCCACTTTGATGGAGATTCATTAACAGACAGGCTGTAGGGCCACAAAGGCGATTGGCGCTATCACGGTCTGCCCTGGCGCCAGGGCTGAAGTACTGCCAACACTTTGGTGATAATCGCGCCATGACATTTTTAGCCATTGATGTTGGCAACACGCGCCTGAAATGGGCGCGTTACGCTTTCCCCCACCCCAGTGCGCCGGTATTGGCGCAAGGTGTCGAGTTTCTTGACAATATTGACAAGCTGTCCGAAGGTGGCTGGGCTACGCTGGCTCCTCCAAAACACATGCTGGGTTGCATTGTGGCGGGCGACGCCGTCCGGCGCCGCGTCGAGGAACAAATGGAAATTTGGGACGTTGCCGCGCAGTGGGTGGTGCCGAGCGCGGCGGAGGCCGGCCTCATCAACGGCTACGACCATCCGACGCGCCTCGGTGCGGATCGCTGGGTGGCCATGATCGGGGCTTGGCATCGCTCGTTCGGCGCTGGCCCGGCGCGACCGATGGTAGTGGTGATGGTGGGCACTGCCGTGACGGTCGATGCGATTGACCCCAGCGGCAAGTTTTTGGGTGGCCTGATTCTGCCCGGCCATGGCATTATGCTGCGCGCACTTGAGACCGGCACTGCCGGGCTGCATGTGCCCACCGGTGAGGTCTGTGAGTTTCCCACTAACACCAGCGATGCGCTCACCAGTGGTGGCACCTACGCCATTGCCGGTGCCGTGGAGCGCATGGTGCAGCATTTGCGCAGCCACTGCGGCGTTGAGCCAAAATGCGTCATGGCCGGTGGTGCCGGCTGGAAAATGGCCCCCAGCCTGTCGCTGCAATTTGAGCTGGTGGACAACCTGATTTTTGACGGCCTGCTGGAGTTGGCGGCACGGCGCTTCAATGGCAATTAAGCGTCTGCCTTGAGCCAGGCCTCGGCCAGACGCACCCAATAAGTGGCACCGATCGGAATCAATTCATCGTTAAAGTCGTAACTCGGGTTGTGCAGCATACAGGGGCCCTCGCCGTGGCCCATGTCCCGATGCGCGCCATCACCATTGCCGATGAAACAGTAGCAACCGGGTTTGACCTGGAGCAGGTAAGAGAAATCTTCGGCGCCCATGGTCGGCTCCTGTAGCACCACATGGTCTGCTCCCACAATGTCGGCCATCACCTGTCGCGCAAACGCTGCTTCTCTGACGCTGTTGATGGTGGGCGGGTAGTTGCGGACAAACTCAAACACGCAGGTCATGTCGAACGCGGCACAGGTGTGCTCGGCAATGGTCTTCATGCGCTGTTCGATCAGGTCCAGAACTTCGGTGCTGAAAGTGCGCACGGTGCCCTGTAGCTCACAGCGCTCGGGGATCACGTTGGTCGCCTCGCCGGCGTGGATCATGGTGACGGAGATCACGCCGGCATCCATCGGCTTTTTATTGCGGCTGATGATGGTTTGAAAAGCCTGCACCATCTGGCACGCCAGCGGCACCGGGTCCAGGCCGTTATGCGGTGCCGCTGCATGGCCGCCCTTGCCATGAATGGTGATCTTGAACTCGTTGCTGGATGCCATCACCGGTCCGCTGGCAACGGCAAATTGGCCGACTTCAAAGCCGGGCCAGTTGTGCATGCCGAACACGGCTTGCATTGGAAACTGGTCAAACAAACCGTCCTTGATCATCTCGCGGGCACCGCCGCCGCCTTCTTCGGCCGGTTGAAAAATAAGATAGACCGTTCCGTCAAAGTTGCGATTGCTGGCTAAATGCTGTGCCGCCGCCAGCAGCATCGCGGTGTGGCCGTCGTGGCCGCAAGCATGCATCTTGCCGGGCTGTGTGCTGGTATGGTTGAAAGTATTGGACTCCTGCATCGGCAGCGCGTCCATGTCGGCGCGCAAGCCAACGGCCCGAGCGGAGTTGCCATTTTTGACGATACCCACCACGCCGGTGGTGCCAAGACCACGATGGATCGCAATGCCCCACTCGGTGAGCTTGTTGGCTACCAGGTCGGCCGTGCGGACTTCTTCAAAACACAATTCGGGATGAGCGTGAATCTCACGCCGAAGGCTGGCCACGCTGGCCGCTTGCGTGACGATGGAATCAATGAGTTTCATGGCATCTCCTAGGACGGCAAGTCTATCGCCATGCGCAAGACCCGGTCGAGCCATGGGTCAAGGTGCTGCCGACAGCTCCAGTGTGGCTTGTGTCTCTATACTTCAGTCCTGATTTCAAACTCATGATCGAAACCATTCTCCATTTTTAATGTACTCCGTCACTACAACGCAGGTCTTGGGCGCCTGCCCGCACGATTGCCCGGACACCTGCTCGCTGCTCACCACCGTCGCGGACGGCGTCGCCACCAAGGTGCAGGGCAACCCGAAGCATCCGCACACCGCCGGCTTTGTGTGTACCAAGGTCCTGCGCTATACCGAGCGCACTTATCATCCGCAGCGCCTGCTGCATCCGCTCAAGAGGGTCGGCGCCAAAGGGGCAGGCCAATTTGAGCGCGTGAGCTGGGAGGCTGCATTGCAAGACATTGCCGCTCGACTGCAAGCGATCGTTCGTCGCAGCCCGGAGGCGGCGCAGGCTGTTGTGCCCTACAGCTACGCCGGCACCATGGGGCTGGTGCAGGGCGAGGGCATGGCAGCGCGCTTTTTCCACAAGCTGGGAGCTTCCTTGCTCTATCGCACGATCTGCTCTACCGCTGGCGGTGAGGCCTTGACCTACACACTGGGCGCCAAGGTCGGCATGCGTCTGGAATTTTTTGCCGAGTCGAAATTGATCCTGATCTGGGGCAGCAACTCGGTGACCAGCAACCTGCACTTCTGGCGCTACGCCCAGAAGGCCAAACACAGCGGCGCCAAGCTGATCTGCATCGATCCGCGGCGCACCGAAACGGCGGACAAATGCGACGAACACATTGCGCTGCTGCCCGGCACCGACGGTGCTCTGGCGCTGGCTTTGATGCACGAACTGATTAAGAACGACTGGCTCGATCACGACTACCTGGTGCGTTACACGCTGGGTTGGGATTTGCTACGCGAACGCGCCCTGCAGTGGCCGCCCGAACGCGCCGCGCTGGTATGTGGCATTACCCCCGAGCAGATCCGCGCCCTGGCAGCAGATTACGGCGCCTGTGTCGCCACTGGGCAAGCTGCTGCGATCCGCATCAACTATGGCCTACAGCGCGTGCACGGCGGTGCCAATGCGGTGCGCCTGATCGCTTCGCTGCCGGCCTTGATCGGCGCCTGGCGCCAGCGTGCGGGTGGGATGTTGTTGTCGAGTTCGGGCGCCTTTCCGATCCAAAAAGCAGTGCTGCAACGGCCCGACCTGCTGGCCGGGCGCACGCCACGCAGCATCAACATGGCCACCATAGGGAATGACCTGCTACGCCCGACGAGCAAGGATTTTGGCCCGGCGATCAAGGCGCTGATCGTCTATGACAGCAACCCGGTAGCGATTGCGCCTGAATCGGCCAAGGTGGTGCAAGGTTTTTCGCGGCCTGATCTTTTTACCGTGGTGCTGGAGCAATTTCAAACCGATACCGCCGACTACGCCGATTACATCCTGCCTGCTACCACGCAGCTTGAGCATTGGGATGTACATGCCAGTTACGGCCACACCGATGTGCTGCTCAACCAACCGGCCATTGCGCCGCTGGGCGAGGCCAAACCGAATGCGCAAATCTTTCGTGAGCTCGCCGCTCACATGGGCTACACCGAGCCCTGCTTTGCCGAAGATGACCTCACGCTGTGCCGCACTGCTTATGGCAATGCAGTCAATTTTGACAAGTTGCTGGACCAGGGTTTTGTTACATTGACGACCAAAGAAGCGCCCTTTGCCGATGGCAACTTCCCCACGCCTTCGGGCCAATGCGAGTTCTTCAGTGAACGGCTGGCAGCGCTCGGGTTCGACGGTCTGCCTGACCATGTACCCAACCACGAAGCGTTCAACTCGTCGCCGCAGTATCCGCTGGCCATGATCTCGCCGCCAGCGCGCAATTTTCTCAACTCGACTTTCGTCAATGTGCAAAGCCTGCGTGAACTCCAGGGCGAGCCGCTGCTGGAAATGCATGCGCTTGACGCGGCAGCGCGTGGTCTGCAAAGCGGTGATACCGTGCGCGTTTTCAATCAGCGTGGCGTCTATCTGTGCAAGCTCAAAATCTCGCCGCGCGCCCGAACCGGCGTGGTCTATGGCTTGAGCGTCTGGTGGCGCAAGCTGGGCCTGAACGGCACCAACGTGAATCAGCTCACCAGTCAAAATCTGACCGACCTTGGGGCCGGTCCGACCTTTTACGATTGTCTGGTGCAGGTTGAAAAAGCGAACTAAGCCGCCGCAAGCAAGGCCTGGTGCCGCCGCCAGCGGTTAACGCCGTTCTCACAAACTCGACACAAATTCAAACGGCTCTGGGCGCAGCTTCGCTGGTTTACGCGTGGACGCTGTGCCCACGTTGATGAAACACACCGCTTCCTCACCGGCCTGCAACTGGAACAGCTCGCGCATACGCGCTGACGACATCGCCTGGCCACTGGTGAGGCCGCTGCCAAACTCCATGCTGTGCGCACTGAGCAAAATATTCTGGATGGCGCAGCCCAGCGACACCATGCGCTGCAACATCGGAATGTCGGGCTCACGCGGCCCCAGACATGCCACTGCCAGCATCAATAAAGGGGCGCGATAAGCCTTTTCGCGCGCGGCGGCGATTTGTGCCAGAGTGGCGCTGGCATCGCGATCCACCAAGGCTTGTGCAAACACTTCTGCCAGCTCTGAGCGTTTGTGTTCTGGCACCAGCACAAAGCGCCATGGCCGCAAGCGAGCATGGTCAGGCGCAGCCGCCGCAGCGCGAAACAGTTGATCGATTTGCGTAGCCGATGGTCCCGGCGCGCTCAGGCATTTGGGCAAAATGTTTTGCCGCGAAGTGATTAGCGCTTCGGCAAAAATGGCTTCCTGGCTCAAGCTTGCAGCGGCAACATCAGACGGTTCTGGCTGCGAAATAGCTTCACTTTGTTTGAGCGGCGCACTCATGACTTGTCACCTCGCAAAATCGGAACCCGGACCACTCGTACTCAGACACAGAAATATCGAAACATGAAAGCGCGTCTTCGCACCCATGCCGTCGTTGCAAATCCTCGCCATAGCCACAGCTATGTCTGCGGTTTGCGCCTAGGCCTGAGCGCGAATCCATCACTTTCATTTTGTTCCGATACCTCTGTGTCTGAGTACTAGACATTTGATTTTAGGGTCACGCAGAATATGAGAGGAAAATGGAAACTTCCTTGAAGTTAAACCCCAAGAAATATCTTGACTCCAACTACCATGAACTGCTTGACCGCCGCCTGGACCGCCCACCAAAGCGAGTTGCGCGGCTGGCTACGCCGTCGACTGGGTAATGTCGCGGAAGCTGATGACCTGTTGCAAGATCTTTTTCTCAAGGCCTTGCGCCAGGGCGAGCGGTTTTGCTCGGTGCACAACGCCCGCGCCTGGCTGTTTGAGGTGGCACGCAACACGCTGGCCGACAAGCTGCGCGTGGTCGGCTGGGCATCGCATGCGAAGCCGTCCTGGGCGTGGCACGCAACACGCTGGCCGACAAGCTGCGCGTGGCACGTGACACGGTGCAGTTGCCCGAGGACCTGGCAGCACCGTCAGACGAGCTTGAGACCGTGGACAACTTGACTGCCTGCTTGCCGCGCGTGCTCAGTGAGTTAAGCGCCGAAGACCGCGAGGCCATTACGCTGTGCGACTTGCAAGGCATGGCGCAAGCCGACTTTGCCGCCACCATGGGTTTGAGTCTGAGTGCGGCGAAGTCGCGTGTGCAGCGAGCACGCCAACGGTTGAAACAACGCATGACGCAAGTCTGCCAGGTGCAGCTTGATCATGCGGGCCGTGTGAGCGACTTTGTACCGCGTCGACCGCTCTGAATGCGGCATACATACCTTCACCTAAATCGAGCATGAGCAATCAGGTGCCAGACTTGACCAACATGGGCTCGATGATGCCTCTGGCCTGGTCCAGGCAGTGCGCAAAAGATCGCTGAGGCCCAATGGTGTCTATGGCGTCAAATTCTGCCCTGGCAAAGTCCGCACGCTTTTCAAGACCCTGCAAGAACGCGGCACCGTGTTTACCGAAAAATGGCGCCGCCTTTTCGATGGCTTCTGGCTCGGCGTCTGCTACGGCGCACAGGTCAAACAAATCCCGAGCCTTGGATTGGTTTCCGCGGTGCCACATTTTCTTGGCGATGATTTCGGCACAGGTCTCGAATTTGATGTCGCGTCCAGCATAAGACCGGACATCAAACGGTTGATCGGTTAGCGCACTACCGACCACGATGTCAATTTCACCGGTCGGCAAGAAAAATTTCACGAACTCCGCGTTCTCTTCATAGTCGCTGCTGACCTGTTCTGCCACATCGCTCAGTCGCGGATTGACGTAACCCAGGTATTGAGGATCGGGCACGAAGAGGTCTATGTCTTTGCTTTGGCGGTGACCAATCCGAAGCATGAGCACCGTACCGCCGCCAAAGGTCCACAAGGGTTTTTGGACTTGACTTTCCAGATGTGCCATCAGTTTGAGTGCCTGCGGGAATAGCTCGGTCCACACACCCGGCCGGGTAAGGTCGATGGCGCTCATAGCCAAAGCTCCCGGCTACTTTTGAATTGATGGGCCAGTGCTCTCATCTTTTTCCAAACCTGGGTGCGGTCAACACCAAGCTCTTCATGGAGTTCCTCGACCACAGCGGCCAACAGTGAAACGGGAGCCTCCTCCAACAAGGTGTGCATGTGCGGCATGAACTCAGGCGGCACGGCTCCTGTGGAGAGTGAGTCCCGCAACTGGTCAGCACTCATCGCCACCCGGTAGCTCACGCCAGCCGTATGGGCGGCGAGGTCCAACGCCGAACTCTTCGCGTCCCTGCTTTTTAAGTGCCTGGGCCGGGGCGCGGCAACGATCATGGATAAGCCCAACACCCCCAGAAGCTTGGACGCACGAGTCAGGCTGAGGTCGTTGATGGTGCCGTTTTCGACCTGGTTGACGGTCGCGCGCGACAGCCCACTGAGCTTGGCCAGCGTGGTTTGGGTCAGGCCCATATCCGAACGACGGGTGCGCACGGTTGATCCGAGTTCTTGAATGGCAGACATAGCCTGAACTTATCAAATTGTGGGTTAAATGTCAAATATATTCGACAAATATGTTCTGATGCAAACGCAGCAGCCCTGTGCAGCGGTCAGTGTTAGCGGCTGGGTATCAGCCGTCGCATGGTGATCTATTACCGTACGGCGCACAAAGCGATCCCCCGGTCCATCTGGTTGGCCTGCTTGGGCTGGGAGGTGATGCGTCCCAAGGCACGAATGCTTCCTCGTGAGCTACCCTCGGCAAGAGAATACGCAACCGCCCACGCCTGAAGCCCTACCGTGCGGGGCATGGAAGTAAGCATCGCGATGCTGCGCACCTGCCCGGATTGCGAAGGTCCGCTGGCGCACGGGCGCGAGCAGGCTGTCAAGTGCGGGAGGTTCACAGCCCGCTTCCAAGGCGCTCACTGCAGCTACGCCAGCGAATCCTCGCTCTGCCTGCCGCTTCTCGCCTGATCCACCGATGATCAAGGGGTAACATCAGCGCAGAAAATATTGGAAAAATGTATGAACTTTGTCTGTCAACTGAAATGAGCAGCAGCGAATGGGCGGCGTGGGTCCAGGCTTTTGGCGCGACTGTTGCCGTTTTTGCTGGGGCTGTAGGGATTTGGTGGCAAAACCATCAAATGAAGAAACTGACCCGTACGCGAAATGTCGAAAAAATTCGAGCAGTCGCGATGATCGTCAGGATCGCCGCCGATGCAGTAGAGCAGTGGCTAGATCTGTGGCAGGGTGATGAGCCGCCTAGCCTTGACGCTGCTCAACATTGTTGGGTGACCTTTCAGTTGGCTACCGAAGAGATGAAGAAGCTCGGCATGGAACAGGTCCTTTATGCTGCAATCGTTGGTAACCTAATTCAGTCCAAAGAATGTGCCCGACAGATTTCCGAGGCCGTCGGGTCGGCGTATGCCAGCATCCCGAGTGATGAAATTGTTTCGAACCTGCGGGTAAACATACACGATTTGTATTATTACGAAGAATGTATGCATTCCGAGGCCAGGAGAATCGGTGATGGGCAACCTGCTACAAATACCGATGACGCGTGACTTCGTGCAAGTGCCCACTTAGATTTTGAGTAGTGATCGCACTTTTTTATTACTCGTAGGCATTTGTCGTCCTGATTTTGTGGGCTGGTTGAAGGGAAAGGTAAATAATGAATTTTTTTCAACTTATAACTCAATGAAATAAATCAGTCGCGAGCGGGGCAAACAGTGAGAAGTAGGGTTATACAGATGTACCATAGATAACTTTAGAATCAAAATTGTATCTGTGTTTATTAGGAGCGTAAATCAATGAACTTATTTCGTTGCATTAGCATTTTGATAGTGACTTTTCTTCTGTCGCTAGGTGCAGTCGCGGCAAGTGATCCAAATAGAGTTGAAATTAGAGGAATTCCTCGCAAGCCGACTGTAGCTTATTCCCCGGCCACGGACGCAGTGAATACTGTTGAAGTGGGAGAAACTTTTGGGACCATAGGTGGCAAGGCGGGGTCTACGTGTCTAAATCAGACCCCAAGATAACGGGAGGATGGATACTATCAGGCGAAAAACTGGATAGCGCAATTTTGAGAAACTGGGAAGGCATTGCCTTAGAAATCAAGATCAAAGATGTGCGGGATGAAAGTAGCTTTAAAAGAGAACTCATTTATAACGGTGTATCTCAGAATGTATTGTCAATTCTTTATCGCGAGTACAAAAATGATTGGGCTCGTCCGGCATTTTCTCAAGAATCGATGAAAAATATGGCTCAAGCGGAAAGATTGCGAAGATACTGCGATCTTTCATCCGTACTACAAATGCTCAAGAGTAAGACGGTGACCTTGCTTGATCCACGGTCTTGGCACGATAAGAACGACACTTTTTATGTGGGTGAGTACGTAAAACGAAAGAAGCTAAAGACGCTACTTGCGTTTTGCATGACAAAGTCGAATGAAACATATCACCACTGGAGAATTTATTCTCCGGGTACTGGTGGCGCTTGCGTAGTATTTAGAAGACAGGCGCTACTTGCAAGGCTGGACGAGTATGTCGATGTAACGATGGGGGATGTTATCTAAAAAAAGATGGGCGATATGCGAACGGAAGCCAAGAATGGCGGTTTGACGGTAACCAAACTACCTTTTCTAAAACGTGCAGGGTATGAAGCTGAAGAAGAGTACCGAGTCCTATTTGAGAGTATCTCAGATGTGTCGTCTTTTATTAATTTTGAAATTTCAATAGATATGATCGAATCTATTCGGCTTAGCCCCTGGCTTCACAAAGATCTGGTTGGTATAACGCGAGAAATAATTCACGGCATTAAAGGCTGCTCTAAACTTCGAGTTAGTGGATCAACATTGTTATCCAATGAGCAGTGGAAGAGATTTATTGAACCCAGCACTGGAATACGGTGATAATTGGCTTTCTTTGTTAGCTTGTCAAAAGTTTGTGTGTGTCGGACATATGGGCGTACTGCGGGTAGCCATGAGTGATATCTGACTGGTAAGCTAAACATCGAAATTGAGTTTTCAGAAAGCTGCCGTTGACCACCGGCAGCAATCGCTGCGTTGCGGTCGACCAAATTGTGAATTTCTACGCCGTCATCGGTACCGCCGTGATGGGAATAATCACCCTGGGTTTGGCGGCTGCCTTGGCGGCGCGTTTTGCGGTCTTGCGCTGTCCGGGGAAGGCCAGCGCTTCGGTCAGCAGGTAGGCGGCCTGCGCATAGGACGTCGGACAGATCGCAAAGCATTTCTGGTAGTCCCAGTATTCTTTTTTGGCGACTTCCGCACCGTAGCTGACCTTGAGAAGAAAGGCGCTTTGAAAAGGGACAACGAAGACATTGTTTTGCTTTCCGGGATAAAAACCTAAGCACCCTGTTGACCGCCAATTTGAAATTATTTTTCATAGCGCTGCGTCTTTTTTCGCAGCGATACGTCTTCACTGCCATGACTACTTTGACTTCTCCCAATACCCGCTGGCACGTACGCCAGCCGATCGTTTTCCTGATCTTCGCCGCCGTGGTCTGGTTTGCCCTGTACCAGACGCTGGATCCTGCCGCCGAGGCGCTGGTGGCAGCGCTGCCGGTGGACCGCGCCAGCCACTTTGGGGGCGCACTGCAGTTCTTCTTTTACGACACGCCCAAGGTGCTGATGCTGCTGACGGGCGTGGTGTTCGTCATGGGCATGATCAACAGCTATTTCACACCCGAGCGCACCCGTGCTTTGCTGGCTGGCAAGACGGAAGGTATGGCCAATGTGATGGCGGCATCGTTGGGCATCGTCACCCCGTTTTGCTCATGTTCTGCCGTGCCCTTGTTTATTGGCTTTGTGCACCCGAGTTCATCAGCTAATC
>PKWM01000026.1 GCA_003133245.1 Rhodoferax sp.
TGCAAACGTTGGGACACTACTGGAGAAAAATGAATGTGTCTTGCACTTCCGGTCAAAGTGGTCGAGGTAGGCTGCGGCCCGGCGGGCGACTGGGCGGTCGTCGATCTTGGCGGTGTGAAGAAAGAAATATCGCTGGCGTTGCTCAACGACGTTCAGGTCGGCGACTACGTCATCCTGCACGTGGGCTATGCACTGTCCAAATTGGACCCCGAGGAAGCTGAGCGCACACTGGCATTGTTTTCCGAGATGACTGAATCAGCCGTGGCGGCAGACTGAGGGATCCAGGTTGAAATACATCGATGAGTTCCGTGACGGCGCGGTCGCCAAAACGCTGGCAAACAAAATAGCCAAGCTGGTGCAGCCGGAGCGTCGCTACAGCTTTATGGAATTTTGCGGCGGCCACACCCACGCCATTTCGCGCTACGGTTTGACCGACTTGCTGCCCCCCAATGTGCGCATGGTGCACGGCCCCGGTTGCCCGGTGTGCGTGTTGCCGATTGGCCGGATCGATCTGGCGATCAACCTAGCGCTTGATCAGGGCGTGATTCTTTGCACCTATGGCGACACGCTGCGGGTACCGGCCTCGGACGGCTTGTCGCTGATGAAGGCGAAAGCGCGCGGTGGCGACATTCGCATGGTTTATTCGACGCTCGATGCCTTGCAGATTGCGCGTGACAACCCGCAGCGCGAGGTCGTCTTCTTCGCCATTGGCTTTGAGACCACCACACCACCCACGGCGCTGGCCATTTTGCAAGCGCAGCAGGAGCAACTCGCCAATTTCAGCGTGCTGTGCTGTCATGTGCTGACACCGGCAGCGATCACGCAGATTTTGGAATCACCCGAAGTGCGTCAGTGGGGCACGGTGCCGATTGATGGTTTCATTGGCCCGGCTCATGTCTCTACCGTGATTGGCAGCCGCCCGTATGAATTCTTTGCCGAGGAATACCGCAAGCCGGTGGTGATTGCCGGCTTTGAGCCGCTCGACGTGATGCAGGCCATTTTGATGCTGATTGCCCAGGTCAACGAGGGCCGCGCCGAGGTCGAAAACGAGTTCTCGCGGGCGGTGACACGCGAGGGCAATCTGAAGGCCCAGGACCGGGTCGCCGAGGTGTTCGAGTTGCGCCGCAAGTTTGAGTGGCGTGGGCTCTCGGTGGTGCCGTATTCGGCTTTGATGATCCGTGAAAAGTACGCCACCTTCGATGCCGAGCGGCGCTTCAAGCTCAACTACAAATCGGTGCCCGACAACAAGGCCTGCGAATGCGGCGCCATTTTGCGCGGCGTCAAGCGGCCGCAAGACTGCAAGATTTTCGGCACCGTCTGCACGCCTGAGAACCCGATTGGCTCCTGCATGGTCAGCAGCGAAGGGGCCTGCGCCGCGCATTACAGTTATGGGCGTTACAAGGACATGAACTGATGAGTGAAATCAAACGCGGCTACGTTCGTCCCCTGGATCTGAAACATGGCCGGGTCGATATGACGCACGGCTCAGGCGGGCGTGCCATGGTGCAACTGATCTCGGAGCTGTTCGCCCGTCATCTGGGCAATGAATATCTGGGCCAGGGTAATGACGGTGCCGTGTTGCCCGCGCCGGTGCTGGCTGGCAAACCGGCGCGGCTGGTGATGTCCACCGATTGCCATGTGGTGTCGCCCTTGTTTTTTCCCGGCGGCGACATCGGCTGCCTGTCAGTGCATGGCACGCTCAACGATGTAGCGGTGATGGGCGCTACGCCACTCTATCTGGCGGCAGGCTTTATTCTGGAAGAAGGCTTTGCGCTGGCCGACCTGGTGCGCATCGTCCTGTCCATGGCTGATGCGGCGCGCGCTGCCGGTGTGCCGGTTGTGACGGGTGACACCAAAGTGGTGGAGCGCGGCAAAGGTGACGGCATCTTCATCACCACCACCGGCGTCGGTGTCTTGCCCGATGGGCTGGAGCTGGGCGGTGCGCGCGTGCGCCCGGGCGATGTGGTGCTGGTCTCCGGCTCCATCGGCGACCACGGTGTGGCGATCATGAGCCAGCGCGAGAACCTGACGTTTGAGGCCAAGATTGAGTCCGACACCGCCGCGCTGCATGGCCTGATTGCCAAGCTGCTGGCCACCGGCGCCGACATCCGCTGCCTGCGCGACCCCACGCGCGGTGGTCTGGCCTCTACCTTGAACGAAATTGCCGGGCAATCGGGTGTCGGCATGAGGCTGCATGAGAAAGCGATTCCGATCAAACCGGTGGTGGCAGCCGCCTGCGAATTCCTGGGACTGGACCCGTTCTATGTGGCTAACGAAGGCAAGCTGATCGTGATCTGCGCCGCTGCCGATGCGCCGCGTCTGCTGGCCGCGCTGCACGCGCATCCGCTGGGCGTGGATGCCGCCGTGATTGGCAAGGTGATTGCCGACGACCATCATTTTGTGCAACTCACCACCGCCTTTGGCGGTCGGCGCATTGTCGATTGGCTGGTGGGCGAGCAGTTGCCGCGCATTTGCTAATCCATGCGTATCCTGCTGCTCACCCATGCCTTCAACAGTCTGACCCAGCGACTGGGGGCGGAACTGCGTCAGCGTGGGCACATGATCTCGGTCGAATTTGACATCAGTGATTCGGTGACTGAAGAAGCTGCTGCCCTGTTTGCGCCGGATCTGATCGTGGCACCCTACCTGCGCCGTGCTATTGCCGAGTCGGTCTGGTCGCACTATCTATGCCTGATTGTTCACCCCGGCGAGGCGGGCGATCGGGGGCCTTCGGCGCTGGATTGGGCGATTGACAAGGGCTTGCCGGAATGGGGCGTGACGGTGTTGCAAGCCGAAGCCGCAATGGATGCCGGGCCGGTCTGGGCCAGCGCCAACTTCTGCCTGCGCGCCGCCAAAAAAGCCAGCGTCTATCGCCATGAAGTCACGCAGGCCGCCACAGTGGCCGTCTTGCAGGCGGTGGAGCGCTTTGCGTCTGGCAGTTTTGTACCGCAGCGCGCGATCAGCAGCCAGTGGCAGCCCTTGATGAAACAGGCAGACCGTGCCATTGACTGGCAGCTTGACGACACTGCCACGGTGCTGCGCAAAATCAATGCAGCCGACGGCTTCCCCGGCGTGGCCGACAGCCTGTTTGGCCAGCCTTGCCATCTGTTTGACGCTTGCGTTGAAGCTACTTTGCGCGGCACGCCGGGCGAGGTGATTGCCCAGCGCGAAACCGCCTTGTTGCGTGCCACGGTGGATGGTGCCGTCTGGATTGGCCACGTCAAGCGCGCTCGCAGCATCAAGCTGCCCGCCACGTTGGCGTTTGCCGGTGAATCAGCATCAGTGCCATACGCCCCGCTGCTAGACTGGTGGCGCGTTCCAAGCGCGACCTGGCAAGACATCTTTTATGAAGAGTCCGGCGCCGTCGGTTTTCTGCATTTTGAGTTTTACAACGGCGCCATGGCCACCCAGCAGTGTGAGCGTCTGCGTGCTGCCTTGGCCTGGGCCAAGCTGCGACCAACGCATGTTCTGGTGCTCATGGGCGGCCAGGACTTTTGGTCCAACGGCATCCACCTCAATGTGATCGAGGCGGCGAGTCTGGCCGGTGGCTCAGCGGCGGATGAGTCCTGGCGCAACATCAACGCCATGAACGATCTGGCACTTGAACTGATCACCACCGAGCGGCAAATCACGGTGGCCGCGGTGGGCGGCAACACCGGTGCCGGTGGCTGCTTTCTGGCGCGTGCGACCGACCTGGTCTGGGTGCGTGATGCGGCGATGCTGAACCCGCACTACAAGAACATGGGCAATCTGTATGGCTCTGAATACTGGACCTATCTGTTGCCGCGCCGGGTCGGGCAGGAGGCAGCTCAAGCCATCATGCACAACCGCCAACCGCTGACGGCACAGCGCGCGCTAGAGATTGGTTTCATCGACGCTTGTCTGGCCGGTGACGTACCAGCGTTTCGTGCCGAGGTGACACGGCAAGCGACCGAACTGGCCAGCGAGCCTGACCTGACGTTGCGGCTCGCTGCCAAAAACGGAGCAAGATTGAGAGATGAAACCATCAAACCACTGGCCACTTACCGCGCCGAAGAAATGACCCACATGCACCGAAACTTCTACGGTTTTGACCCGAGCTACCACGTGGCACGGCATCACTTTGTTTATAAATCGCTGGCCTCCTGGACGCCACGGCACTTGGCCATTCACCGCGAACTGGGCTGGAAGTTGCCATGAGCACCCGTACCCCTTTAGCCGTATTGGTGGTGGACGACGAGCAGCGCTCGCTGGAGACGCTCAAACGCACGCTCGAAGATCATTTCACCGTGTTCACCGCGATTTCAGCCGAGGAAGGCAACGCCGTCATGGAGCGCGAGTTGGTACAGATCGTGCTGTCCGACCAGCGCATGCCCGGCACTTCGGGTGTGGCGTTTTTGCGCGACGTGCGCAGCCGTTGGCCCAACACCGTGCGGTTGATTCTCTCAGGCTACACCGAGGCGCAGGACATCATCACCGGCATCAATGAAGCGGGCATTTGGCAATACCTGGTCAAACCTTGGCACCCGGATCAATTGTTGCTGACCCTGCAAAGTGCTGCCGAGCTGTGGCGCTTGCAGCAGGAAAACCAGCGACTCACGCTGGAGCTGCGCACCAGCCCCGAGAATCTCGCTCTGCGCGTCACAAAGCTGCGTCTCAAAGCCAAGGCGCAGTCCGGGTTTGACAAGCTGCTGCGCACGGAGAATAGCCCCCTCAATGAAGTCTGTTCCTTGGCGCAGAAGATCGCTGCGCACGACTTGTCGGTGCTGATCACGGGCGAATCAGGCACCGGCAAAGAGCTGCTGGCGCGTGCCATTCACTATGCCAGCGAGCGCGCCGAACAGGCCTTTGTGGTTCAAAACTGCGCTGCCATGCCCGATAACTTGCTTGAGAGTGAGCTCTTCGGCCACAAGCGCGGTGCCTTTACCGGGGCCACCGATTCGCATACCGGCTTGTTTCAGCAGGCCGATGGTGGCACTTTGTTTCTGGATGAAATCGGCGAGACCTCTGCGGCCTTTCAGGTCAAGCTGCTGCGCGCCTTGCAAGAGGGAGAAATCCGCCCGGTCGGAAGCGCCCAATCCGTCGCTGTCGATGTACGCATCATTGCCGCCACCAACCGCGACCTGGAAGCCGATGTGGCCAGTGGGCGCTTTCGTGAGGATCTGTACTACCGCGTGGCGAGCATCACGCTGCATCTGCCAGGCTTGCGCGAGCGTCCGCAAGACATTGCTCTGATCGTGACCGACCTGTTGAAAAAGTCGCCCCTGATTGGGCGCAAGTTTTCGGCAGAGGCGCTGAATTTGCTCACCAACCACCGCTGGCCCGGCAATGTGCGCGAGCTGCAAAATGAGATCCGTCGCGCGCTGGCGCTGGGTGACGGCCCGGTGCTCGGTGCCAACTTGCTGTCGCCCCGACTGAGCCACCCGACCCGGCTCTCCGACCCGGTACCTGACGCAGCGGATGATGCGTCAGGCCAGCTCAAACATCAGTTGGAACGGGTCGAGGCACAACTCATCCGCGCCGCCATGCTGCGACATAAAGGCAACAAGACCCACGTCGCCGAAGAATTGGGCCTGACCCGCGTCGGACTGCGCATGAAGCTGGACAGGCTGGGGGTGAGCTGAGTGCGCCATTCCCATCCAAAAAACTCCTAACTCACGGCGGGAGCGAAAGCTGCCATTCGCCGCCATTGCCATGAACTCGGAAGCGGGCACCCCAAGGCGACTATGAACTTCTGATTGAGGCCAGTCTTCCGGCAAAAGTTAGAGTGAAAGGGTGATCGTGCAACTGAGCGGTGGATAACCACACCTTACCGTGATATTAAATTTTTGCGCCGCTTCCCCACCGTTCAAATTAGCCGTCAGACTTTCTGCCGCTTTACGGACCCGAACCAGATTCGCCTGAACGTCTTTTGGTAGGGATTCAGGTTTAATGGCTTGCCCCTTTGCATTAACCACTTTGACTTCCACCGCAGATGTGGCAGGGACTGCCCTTTGTCCCTGCATACTTGATGTGCCCACCTGCGCCACGCCAAGACTGGCAAAGCTCGTCATCAGTACGAGACCAAGAATCAGAGTTGTTGTCTTCTTCATAATAGACCTTTCTTTCGTTGAACAAGAAATTGCGTTACCCCTCAGTCAAGTCGTACGATATCGCCTCTAGCGGGAGGGTCGCCGCTGGGCATTGTGGCTATGGAGACCTTGTCACTTACAGACTGGATTTGGATCGTCCCGACACTGCTCATAAGAACGTCAAGCACCGCGCCAGTGTCGGGGTCAGTGAGAATCTTGCCTCTGCGATAAACGTGGAGTGTCATGCCTGCCTTGAGGTTCTGTGCGGCACCGGCACCGACATAGACTTTGCCATTGTCGAAAGCGACAACGGAGGCCGACCATGGAACCTTTCCCATACCCAGGTCAATTTGTTTCACGGCCTCGTTGATGGCCGACTCTGCGGCCTCGCCAAGGGGTGTATTCTTGAAGGTGCTTGCCCCGACGTTAGCGCCGCTGCGGGTGTTCACCGCAGACACGTTGGCATTGGTCGAATCGGCTGTCCCAGACGCTTTGGATGTTGCAATGATCTGCCCTGTGCTCGTGTCAATGAGTCTAAGGTTGAACTCAACAATGGCGTGCTGGCCGGACACCCCGGCCGTTGCGCCTAGCAATCGGCTGAAAGGTAGGCCAATCTGCACGCCACTGCCACCCGCGTTCGCTTCGAACTTGGTCACCGTTGCACGCACGATGGCGCTGGCACCCAGCATTCGGCCAGACGTTGCAGCGGTCTCAGCGGTTGTTGCACCACTCCTGCCAAGGTCTTGCTCCAACTGGATGTCGCCCAGCGCAACGCGCTCGACAACGACAAATCGGCCGGTGCGGACAAGGGCGTCGACCAGCATGGCATTGAGCCCTTCGTTGGTGGTCCCGAGGGATTGGTTGCCGCCAGACATCGACTCAGCAGCCCCAACGACATCGACAAACACAGTTTTCTTGGGGCCTGAATATTCTTCGGGCGCGGTGGTTGCTGCCGTGGCGACTGACGTTGTGCCTAAAAGACCGATGCAAGCCACACAAATGGCCGCAGTAACCATGCTTCGCATTTTCATTGCACCCCTCATGGAAACGACAGTACTTCAACCGATTTTGAAGCCTTTTCGATTTCAGTTGCCACAATAGCACACGCAAGGTGAACCTGTCTATCTCGGGGTCTTGGTTCGGTTCTGGCCGGACTGCGTTCACGCTGAACGGGGTTTGGCCTGTCATTATTTCGGGAAATATCCATAGAATCCAGCCTTCAGATTGAAAAAGGTACGCCACGTTATCCATGGTCGCCAACACAAATGTCAGCCCAACGCCCTGGGACGCGCTCGCCGGGCAGTACCGGCTGCGGCCTGGCAACCCGGTCAGCGTGGTAGGCCAGCGTCCGGTGCTATTGGAGGGGCGCCTGGGTCGCTTGTTGCGTGGCCAGCGGGGGGAGCAAGTGGGTCGCAGTTTGAGCCGTGTTTTTACGCTGTGTGCCCATGCCCATCGCCGCACTGGTGAGCTGGCACTTGCCGTGGCACAGGGTGGGCCACCGATTTTGCTGCCCACTGAGCCACCCGTGACTTTGTGGCTTGAGACGGCACGCGACCACTTGCGCAGCATCGCGCTGGATTGGCCGCAGCGCTGGCCAGCGCTCAGTGCTGACGGCACAAACCTGGATTGGCTGCGTGACTGCCCGCTACCGCTGTTTTCGACGCCAGCGCCGACGGATGCCCGTTCATCGCTTGAAAAGTTGAACCAATTGCGAGCATGGCTGGAGCAGCGCGTCCTGGGGCAAAGCATTGACAAGTGGCTGCTGGATCACTGTCAGCCTAATGACTTGCTGGGTTGGTGCAACGCGCAAGCAGCCCGCTTGCCACCAGCGCGTTATTTAGGCGAGTGCTACCCGATTGCCAACAGCTTGCGGCCCAGCATCCGTTGTCTTCATGTTCTGGACGAAGATGCCACACGGCAGCGCCAGCAGTTGTCGCAACTGGCCCAGTCCATGGTCGATGACGCTGACTTTGTGCAACACCCTAGCTGGCTCGGACAATGCGCTGAAAACGGTCCCTGGACTCGTTTGCGTCATCGACAAGAGGAAGCTGCAATAAAGCACAGCGCCTGGACCCGCATGGGTGCCCGCTGGATCGAACTGGTGGAACTTGCGGCGGCTTCACAGCAGTTCTCAAGTTTTGTCGATACACCCTTGCTTTCCAGTGGCGCCATGCGCCTGGGCGATGGTCAAGCGCTGGCCTGGTGCGAGATGGCGCGGGGTCTGTTGCTGCACTGGGTTCGTCTCGATGCTGGGGGCGGTGTGCAGGATTACCGGGTGCTGGCACCCACCGAGTGGAACTTTCACCCGCAAGGTGCGCTGGCCACCGCCGTGGCAGGGCTGGCCCCTGACGACGGTGTCAAAGCCAATTTGCTGGCGGCAGCGTTTGACCCTTGCGTAGCCTGTACGATTGAGCTGTCTGGGTCAAACGAAAGTTGATATGACGTTGAATGTGTTGTGGTTGCAAGCAGGCGGCTGCGGGGGGTGCAGCATGTCGCTGCTGTGCGCCGACACGCCTGACTTCTCCGCCTTGCTCGGCAACAACGGCATTAGGCTGCTGTGGCATCCAGCCTTATCGCTGGAAGGCAACCAAGAATTGGTCGATCTGTTGCAAGACTGCCTGACTGGCCGGGTTCGGCTGGATGCCTTGTGCGTTGAAGGCGCGGTGTTGCGTGGCCCACAGGGTAGCGGGCGTTTTCATGTGCTCTCAGGTACCGGCAAACCCATGATGACCTGGCTGCAACAACTCTGCGCCGTGGCCGCCCACGTGCTCGCCGTGGGCAGTTGCGCGGCCTGGGGCGGCATCACGGCAACCGGTAGCAACCCCGGCGATGCCTGCGGTTTGCAATATGAAGACGAACACAAGGGCGGCCTGCTGAGCGCCAACTTTTTGGCCAAGGGTGGCTTGCCCGTCATCAACATTGCCGGCTGTCCCACACATCCGGGCTGGGTCATCGACACGCTGATGCTGCTGGCCGCTGGCGGATTGAGCGCCACTGATCTTGACCCCCTGGGGCGACCGCGCTTTTTCGCCGACCAACTGGTGCATCATGGCTGCGCGCGCAACGAGTATTACGAGTACAAGGCCAGCGCCGCCAAACCCAGCGACCTGGGCTGCCTGATGGAAAACATGGGCTGCAAAGGCACACAGGCGCACGCCGACTGCAACACCCGGCTTTGGAATGGCGAGGGCTCGTGCCTGCGCGGTGGCTACGCCTGCATCAATTGCACTGCGCCGGGTTTTCAAAGCCCTGGCCACGCGTTTCACATCACTCCCAAGCTGGCCGGCATCCCGATTGGTTTACCCACCGACATGCCCAAAGCCTGGTTTGTGGCGCTGGCCTCGCTGTCCAAAAGCGCCACGCCCAAACGCGTCAAAATCAATTCACACAGCGACCACGTGGTGCTGCCGCCGGTACCACGCAACACGCGTTTGCGCTAACTCTGGATTGATCCATGACACGTTTGATTCTCGGACCCTTTAATCGCGTCGAAGGTGACCTTGAAGTGACGCTTGACATTGATGCTGGCCGGGTGCGTGAGGCGTACGTCAATGCCCCGATGTACCGTGGCTTCGAGTTGATATTGAACGGTCGTGACCCGATGGATGCGTTGACCATCGTGCCGCGCATTTGTGGCATCTGCTCGGTGTCGCAGTCGGTAGCGGCGGCCCAGGCCCTGGCCGATGCCTGTGGCGTGGTGGCACCAGTCAACGGTAGCCACGCCATCAACCTGATGCTGGCCTGCGAAAACTTTGCCGACCACTTGACGCATTTTTATATGTTTTTCATGCCCGACTTCACACGCCAGTTCTACGCCGGGCGCGCCTGGTTTGGCGAGGCCGAGCGGCGCTTTGGCGCACTGGTTGGCAGTGCGCCAGGCAAAGGTTTGCACAACCGCGCAGCACTGGCGGCGCGCACTCGCTGGTTCGAGTTAATTGGCACGCTGGGTGGCAAGTGGCCCCACACCGGCGCCGTGCTGCCAGGTGGCACTTCGCGTGCGATTGAGGCCACCGAGCGCGTGCGCCTGTTGGCAAGAGTGCGCGAGATGCGCGCCTTTGTCGAGCAAACGCTGTTTGGTACACCGCTGGAAGAAGTTGCTGCCCTTGATAGTCTGGCCGCCTTGCAGGGCTGGCGCGCACGCGCTGGCGGCAGCGACATGGCCCTGTTTCTGGATATTGCTGACGATCTGGGTTTGGCCCGCCTGGGCGCGGGGCCGGGTCGCTACCTCAGCTATGGCGCTTATGCCCAGATTGGCGGTGGCCACGCGCTGGCGCGTGGCCTGTGGGATGCCAGCCTGCAGCAACGCTTGGCGCTGGATGCAAACCAAATCACCGAGGACACGCACCACGCCTGGTACTTTGCGGGCACCAGCGGCGCACCCTTGCACCCGATGGCGGGCTTGACCCAGCCGCAAGCCGACAAACCCGGCGCTTACACCTGGAACAAAGCCCCGCGCTTAGGTGGCCAGGTGATCGAGACCGGTGCTATCGCACGGCAATTGGTGGACGGCCAGCCGCTCATCCGTGCCGTCGTACAGGCGCATGGCGGCAGCGTCATGGCCCGGGTGCTGGCGCGGTTGCTGGAGATGGCGCGCATCCTGCCCCTGATGGAGCAGTGGCTGCTGGCCTTGCAGCCGCATGCACCCTATCATCAGCTGCATGACATGCCCAAACAAGCGCAAGGCATCGGTTTGACTGAGGCGGCGCGCGGTGCCTTGGGGCATTGGCTGCGCATTGAGGACGGGCGCATCAGCCACTACCAGATTGTGGCCCCGACCAGTTGGAATTTCTCACCGCGCGACGCAGCGGGCACGCCGGGCGCACTGGAGGTGGCGCTGGTCGGTGCACCCATGGACAGCACAAGCGGTGCGCTCAGCAAGCAAAGCGTTGCGGTGCAACACATCGTGCGCTCCTTTGATCCGTGCATGGTCTGCACGGTGCATTGAGACAGCGCTATGACAGCCCCTGCGCCACTGCAGCACTTGCCCCCGGATGAACTCGAAGGGGTCGGCGAGGACACCTGGCTTGATGTCATCCACAAGATGGAAGAGGTCTATTCCAAACTGGTGTCTGATGAGGTCGAGCTGGAAGACAAGAACGCCCAGCTGGAGCAGTCGCAGCAATTTATCTTCAGCTTGCTCTCGGCCATGAGTGACGTGCTGATTGCCTGCAACCAGGACGGCTTGATCGAAGAAACCAATGCCGCCCTGTGCGCGCTGGTGGGCCGCAGTGAGCAAGCGCTGCGTGGCACCCCGGTGCTGGACTTGCTGGCCGACGCGCAAAGCGTGGAACGCTGGCAGTTGGCCAAGTACCACGCTGCGTCGCACGAAGTGGCGGTGGTAGAGATCAATCTGTTCGATGCGCTGGGACAAGCGGTGCCGGTTGATATGAATTGCACGCCACGCCACAACAGCAACGGTCGTCAGGTTGGTTGCGTGCTGGTGGGCCGTCCCTTGGGTGAGCTCAAACGCGCTTACCATCAATTGCGCGAAGCGCACGAGGCCCTCAAGCTGGCCCAGCAGCAGTTGCTGCACTCTGAAAAAATGGCCTCGCTGGGCCGCCTGGTGGCTGGCGTGGCGCACGAGCTCAACAACCCCATCAGCTTTGTGCTGGGCAATGTGCATGTGCTCAAACGCTATGGCACACGTCTGACCCGCTATCTGCAAGCCATCCACCAGCTCGACCTGTCTGCACCGGTGCAAGCGTTGCGGGGTGAGTTGCGCATCGACCATCTGCTGGACGACCTGCCCTCCTTGATGGAGGGAACCCTTGAAGGCGCCAAGCGCACCGCCGATATCGTCAATGGCCTCAAACGGTTTTCTACCGCAGGCCAAGAAAAGGTGACCGAGGTTGAACTCAATGCCGTGGTTGAGCGTGCCATCCATTGGATACAAAAAGGCACGTCCCCGCGTTTCGAGATTCGTTGGGTG
This sequence comes from Rhodoferax sp., assembly GCA_003133245.1. Taxonomy (GTDB): domain Bacteria; phylum Pseudomonadota; class Gammaproteobacteria; order Burkholderiales; family Burkholderiaceae_C; genus Rhodoferax. Next base: position 11,980 of record PKWM01000026.1, read on the forward strand.
CGCGGCGCTGATTGTTTTGTCAACGGCAATGCTGGTGAGTTGCTGCAAGTGATGATGAACTTGATCCAGAACGCGTCGGATGCCGCCAGCAGCGGCGCTGCCAAAGCGCCGCTGCTCTTTATCAGCCTGGAGCGAGACCCGCAGAGCGTGCATTTGCGCTTTGCCGACAACGGCCCGGGCATTGCGCCTGAACATTTGTCACGAATCTTCGACCCTTTCTTCACTACCAAAAGTGTCGGCCAAGGCACCGGCCTTGGCCTGTCGATCAGCTACGGCATCGTTGAGCAGCACGGAGGGCATTTGACCTGCATCAATTTGCCACAGGGCGGCACATTGTTCACGTTGAGCTTGCCGCTGCGCCAGTCAAGTTAACCTGACGTTCCTCCCCAAAAAACTGCCCGTTTTGTGAGCAGCATGAGCGAAGGCAGCAACGTCGCCGGTTCTGGGAGTTATGCACAAAGTTATTAACAAACTAAATCACCGTTTATGGGAACAACTTGCCTCTGCACTTAAAGTTCGCAGGAGATCGACACATTAGGGTTATCCCCAATTGAGGAATTAACGGCGACATGGTGTTAAAGGTATATTTTTAGCCTGTACGATCCGTCGGATGGTAACCGGCGGTTCAACCTTTCCCGCTTGAGACACTGGCGCAAGGCCACCTTATTCCCGCAAAATCAACTGTCCTCGAATTTCCCCTCCAGGGTGGGCCTTGGTGCGGATACTGACGTACCATTTTCCAGCCAGCAAGTCTTCAGCCTGGACCGCAGTCAGCGTGGCCCGGCCCTCCAAAGGGCTCTTGATCGGGCCTTTAATGGCAAGGGTGCTTTTGGCGTTGGCACCGATGACGCCAGGGCCGTGAAAGTGGCCGTCTGTGGCTGGACCACTCAAGCCGGAAAACGCAAGCTTCCAGCGAAACAGCAGGGTATTTTTATCCAGCACAGCGTACAACTGGCCGGTCGCCGCAGTGACTACCGACGGGACCTGGTTCAAGCCCGTCAACTGGGTACTGAATGCCGCCATATGCTTATCAGGCGCCAACACGCTACAGCCGGTCACGGCAAAGACAAAGGCAACGCTGACGAGCGTTGAGCGCAAGGCGCGATAACAAAGCATCTGCAGCACCTCTGGCCTTTTCGAATGATCAATATCCACACCTGAGTGTAGGGGCCAGTGCGCTTTGTGCGCGGGTGTCAAGGCGAGTTCTTTGTAACCTGATGTGCCAGAAGAGGCCGTAAGGAAGCTAATAACGCGCGTTGCCGGGTGTTCTGGGAAACGGGATCACGTCACGCACATTGGACAAGCCGGTGATGTAGGAAACAGTGCGCTCAAAGCCCAAACCGAAGCCCGCGTGGGGCACCGTGCCATAACGCCGGAGATCGCGATACCAGTTGTAATGCGCCGGGTCGAGTCCAACCTCAAGCATGCGCCGGTCCAGCACATCGAGGCGTTCCTCGCGCTGCGAGCCGCCAATGATCTCGCCAATGCCGGGTGCCAGCACGTCCATTGCGGCGACGGTCTTTTCGTCGTCTGACAATCGCATGTAAAACGCCTTGATTTCTTTCGGATAGTTCATCAGCACGGTCGGGCCGTTGACGTGTTTTTCGGCAATGTAGCGTTCGTGTTCGGATTGCAGGTCGATGCCCCACTTCACCGGGTAGTCAAATTTCTCTTTCGTGTTCTCCAGCACCCGGATCGCATCGGTGTAATCCATGCGTACGAATTCGGAGTTGACGATGTGTTCGAGTTTTGCAATCAGGCCTTTCTCAATGCGATCCTCGAAAAATGCCATGTCGTCGGCGCGCTCGGCCAGCACCCGCTTGATGATGTACTTCAGCAGCGCTTCCGCCAGTGTCGCGTTGTCGCTCAAATCGGCAAAGGCAATCTCGGGCTCTATCATCCAGAACTCAGCCAGGTGGCGCGAAGTATTGGAATTCTCTGCGCGAAACGTGGGGCCAAAGGTATAAACCTTGGACAGCGCCATGCAATAGGTTTCGACGTTGAGTTGGCCCGAAACGGTGAGGAACGCTTCCCGGCCGAAAAAATCCTGAGAAAAATCGATCTTGCCGTCGGCCTTTTTGGGCAGGTTCATCAGGTCCAGTGTCGAGACGCGGAACAACTCGCCAGCGCCTTCCGCATCCGAGGCGGTGATGATCGGCGTGTTCACCCAGAGGAATCCATGCTCATCGAAAAACCGATGAATCGCCGATGCAATGGTGTGACGCACGCGGGTGGCGGCGCCTATCACGTTGGTGCGCGGCCGCAAATGTGCGACCTCGCGCAGGAACTCCATGCTGTGCGCTTTCGGGGTGATCGGATAGGTGTCGGGATCATCGACCCAGCCGACCACCGTGATCTTGCTGGCCTGCATTTCAAACGGTTGGCCTTTGGCCGGTGAGGCAGCGATCAGGCCGGTGGCCTCCACTGCACAGCCGGCCGTGAGTCGCTGCACCTCATCGACATAGTTGGACAGCGTGCTGGGCGCCACCACCTGCACCGGATGAAAACAGGAACCGTCAGACACATTAACGAAGGAAATTCCAGCCTTGGAATCGCGACGGGTTTTCACCCAGCCCTTGATTGTTACTTGGGTATCGGCTGGCCCCAGGGATGCTTTGCCGCTGAGAACATCGAGGCAGGTGAAGAAAGATGCACAAGAAGACATGTTGAAGCCCTGCAAGAGTTCGTGAATAGGTGGTAGATGTTACCGAGTTTGGCTCGCAACAGACAGGTGCTGGCTGGTTTTGTCGACAGCATTGCTCATCAGTTGAATTTGTCCGGTATCATCGTGTCAAACGTACAGCATTAAGGACTTCGCAGCAACGCCAAGTCCTTTTTGTTTTCGGCACCCACTACTTGAGGACACCTCCATGAGCCTTCCCTCGCAAGTTCTTCCCCATCATCACCGCCATTGCGACGATCTTTTTGTTGCGGCCGAGGAATGCGCTCAGCGCGGCGACTGGGCGGCAACCGCAAGCGCCTTCGAACATTTCCGCCAGCAGATGAAAGCGCATTTCGACGCCGAGGAAGTTTTTTTGTTCCCGGCGTTCGAGGCTGCGACCGGCATGAGCGCAGGCCCAACCCAGATGATGCGTCACGAGCACGAGCAGATGCGCACTTTGCTGGCCCAGCTTGCTGCCGCCTGCGAAGAACATGACAGCGAAAGCTATGCTGGCGTCGCCGAGACCCTGCTGATGCTGATGCAACAGCACAACATGAAGGAAGAGAACATCCTGTATCCGATGTGCGACCAGGCGCTGGGCGCCGAAGCTGAGCGGCTTGGCGAGAAATTTGGCGCAACGCTGGAAAAATAAAATGCCTGAGCGTCTGATCGACGGTCGTGACCTACAGCCGCCGGAGCCGCTGGAATTGGCGCTGGCTGAACTGGCGAGCCTCGCGCCTGGCGAAGAATTGGTCATGTTGCTGCGCTGCGAGCCCTTGCCGCTGTATGCGATTCTCGATCGCAACGGTTTTGGCTACCGTTCCAGAATCAGACCCGACGGTAGCAACGAGGTCCGGATTCGCAGAGCCTGAGCCGAGAAAATAATGTCCCCCACCCTGTCGTTCGAACAGGCGCCGCCGATATCGGTGCCCTACCGTTTTTTTCTCACCGCGCCGCTGTTTGGTGCAGTCGCCGGTCTGGTGCTGGCCGTGCTCGGGCCGGAAACATTTCAGTCGCGCTGGTCGCCGGGCGCACTGGCTATGACGCATCTGATCGTCGTCGATTTCATGTTGCAGGCCATGTGCGGTTCCTTGCTGCAATTCGTTGCGGTGGTGGCCGGCGCCAACATCTGGCGGCCACGCCTGGTGGCGGCGGTGCTGCACCCGCTGATCACGACCGGGGCGATATTTCTCGCATCGGCATTCCTGCTACAGCAGCAGCTTCTTTTTTTGGTCGCCGCGGCGGTATTTGTGTCGGCCCTGGGCCTGTTCCTGACGGTGCTGGCGACCGCGCTGTTGCGCACTCCGGCGCGCGGCATGAGCATTCATGTTTTGCGCGTGGCCGTGTTCGGACTGCTGATGACGGTGCTGCTCGGCGCAACCCTGGCGCTCACGTTGGGTCTGGATGCACATCTGCCATCGGGCTGGTCGCTGCTCGCCCTGATCAACGTCCATGTCGCATGGGGGTTGGGCGGCTGGGCGCTGATGCTGGTGATCGGCGTTTCCTATCTGGTGGTGCCGATGTTTCAAATGACACCGTCGTACCCGGTATGGTTGACGCGCCTGCTGCCCGCCGGATTGTTTCTGGTGCTCTGTCTGTGGTCGCTGCAACTCCTCGTTCCGATCGCTGTGGCGCGGGCCTGGCAGTCCGGCGTGGGACTGGCGGGCGTATTGCTGGTAGGTTCCTATGCCGTGGCCACGCTCATCCTACAGGCGCGTCGGCGCCGGCGCCAGACCGACGCCACTTTCATGTTCTGGCGCGGCGCGATGCTGTCGCTGCTCGCCTTTGCTTTGTCCTGGATCGCGTTTGAGGCGCTGCCGCAGCTTGGCAGCAATCCGCGCGCGCCGCTCTGGCTGGGCGTGCTGGCCCTGCCGGGGTTGTTTCTGTCCGTGATCATGGGCATGCTCTACAAGATCATGCCATTTCTCAACTGGCTGCATTTGCAGCAGCAGGGCGGTATGGCCATGGCCTCGCCGAATATGAAGCAGATGATTCCTGATGGCGCGATGCGCGGCCAGATGCGGCTGCATTTCACGGCGCTGGGACTGCTGCTCGCCGCAGTGCTCTGGCCGACGCTGACGCTGCCGGCCGGACTCGCGTTCAGCGCTTCCTGCATCTGGCTCGAATGGAACCTGATCGGCGCCGCCCGCACCTACGCGCACTGGCGCGACAAAATCCGCGCCGCCGTTGCCAGCCAGGCGGTGCAATCAGACCAAGCTTAAGAGAAAGTCACCTGGCTGCTTGGCTCTCGGTCTGCCACGTCAAATGACCTTTTCCTGCTCCTGCAACTCACGCCAGAGCAGTTTGCCAGTGGATGATTTGGGTAATGCTGCAACAAACTCGACAATGCGCGGAACCTTGTAAGCGGCCATGTTGGCATGCGCCCAGTCCATGATTTCTTGTTCGCTGACTTGCCCGCGGTACGCCTGGCGCAACACGACCACTGCCTTGACGGTCTCACCCCGCTTGGCATCGCGCGCGGCGATGACGCAGGCTTCCTGGATGGCTGGGTGCTGGTAGAGCAGCGCTTCCACTTCGGCCGGCCAGACCTTGAAGCCGGAGGCGTTGATCATGCGCTTCAAGCGGTCCACCATGAAAAAGTAGCCGTCTTCGTCGGTGCGCGCCAGGTCGCCGGTGCGCAGGAATCGTTTGCCTTCGATCTCGACGAACACTTCGGCGCTAGCCTGCGGGTTGTTCCAGTAACCCAGCATCACGTGCGGCGCATGGATCACAATTTCGCCCACTTCGCCAGCTGGCAATTCATGAAAATCGGCGGGATCAACCACGCGCGCATCAACGTCGTAAATCGGGATGCCCAGGCATTGTTTTTTGGGTCGATCGGCCGGATTGATATGGGTCGCAGCGATGGTCTCGGACATGCCGTAACCTTCAACGTAGGGCACGCCGATCAAGTCCCCCAGTTTTTGTGCCACGGCTTCGGGCATCGCCGCGCCGCCGCCACGCATGCCGCGCACGCTCGACAGGTCATAGTCGGCGATGGCCGGGTTGGCCAGCAAGTCCACCACCATGGTTGAGATCAGTTGCATGGATTCAATTCGGTAGCGCTGGATGCACTCGGCCGCCATTTCGCGATCCCAACGCGGTAGCACCACCATCGTGCTGCCGTGGTAGAGCGGGCCGTTCATGCTGCCCTGCATGCCGGTCACATGAAAAAATGGCAGCACCGACAGCGATACGCCGTCCTGATGGGCGTTGAACCATTGCATGCTGGCGATGGTGCTCCACATCACAGTGCGGTGCGTGTGCATGCAGCCCTTGGGATGTCCGGTGGAACCTGAGGTGTAGGGCATCACACACAGATCGTCCGGTCCGACGCTCAAAGGGCCGGGTTGCAGATGGCGCTCCAGCATGTCGCTCCACAGCGTCACACCGGCGCGCTGTAGCGGCAGCCGCACTGCGCTCACGAAGTCGGGCACTTTAAGGTCGGTTGGCCGCTTGAGGTAATCGGAGTAAGCCGTGACCAGTATCTGCTCCAGCCCATCACCGAGCAGCGGTGCCATCTGCGCAAAAATATCCTGCGCCACGATCGCTGCCGTGGCGCCGGTGTCGCGGGCGTAGTGGCGCAACTCGTTGGTCAGGTTCATCGGGTTGATCGGCACGACCACCGCATTGGCACGCAGAATGCCGTAGTAAGCGAGCACAAATTGCGGGCTGTTCTGCATGTAAAGAAGCACCCGGTCGCCTTTTTTCACGTGGCAGACTTGCTCCAGATAGCCGGCGATGCGCTCGGCCTCGTCCTTGAACTCGGCGAAACTGATAGCCGTGTCGTAAAACAGCATGTAGGGCTTGTCAGGGTAGCGCGTCGCCGAAACCTCCGCGTTGTAAAACATGTTGGTTTGCGGCACGCCCAGGTGCTGCGACTGACCCTCAGGCCAAAAGGCAAGATGACGATAAGACATGGAAATTCGCAGCTTCAGACTAATCGCAGACGGCAACTACTGCGTGATTTCCAACACGACCAAGTGGTTTTCTTTGGCGTTCCAAGTTCTGCCCACCACGCGCTCGATGAAGTCAGCATCAAACTCGGCTCCAATGGCGCGGTTTTCCGGCTTGCCCAGCTTGATTTTGCTCGACGCAATACCGGCCACGCCGGTCCCTGGAATTCCCGGTGGCGGCGACTGGCCGTCAAAGCTGATGTGATGCGTCGTCGGGTCCAGATAACCGCGCGGCCGCACCAACTCGATGATGGAAAAAGCCGGTAAATCCGCATCGACGATGCGCTCGGGCGTCAAATTCAGCACCGCGCTACTGCGCGGGAACGCACTGCGGTAAATGTGCGTCGTGGCATAACCCGGCGCATGCACGACAAATTCATAAGGCACGCCGGCCACCGCCTGGAACGGGCCCCAGTGACCGTCTGCGCCGACTGCCTTGGTGTGAACCAGCCCACCCACGCGCAAGCCGGTCTCGATGTGCACGGCATAGACTTCAACCACTGCTTTGGGCAGCGGTAGATTGTTGCTGAAATTGCCGCTTGTATTGTCGTTTGGCCGCAAGCCCATGCCGGTTACCAGCCCGTCGAGCATGATCGTTTGCTCCGGCTGGATATTGAGCGATGCCGGGGCTTGCCCGGTGATAAAACGGTAAGCCGCTTCAAACGCCGCCGGCGAGAATGAGGTCTCGCGGTGATCGAGGCGCGGGATGACGATGTTTTGCGCGCCTTTGAGTGCCGGGTTATCGTAGCCAACGCCGGTCGGTTTGCCCTTGGCGCCGATCCACGCGCCATCGGGCTGCGAATATTTGTCGTTGTTGTCGGAGCGGATCGTGAGCCATTTGACCGGGCCGCTCACTTCGTCACCGGCCGCATTCTTGGGCGCGTTCAAGGCTTTCAAAAAGGGGCCGGTGCCAGAGAATTCACTGCCCTCAAGGCAGCCGGGTATCGCGCACACGCCGTGATTTGGCGTACCGCCCAAAATGGCATGGCTCACCGTTTTGTCACCGCCACCATTCTGGATGTAGTTGCGAATCGCATAGCCGCCGCGCGAGTTGCCCATCAATACCACCTGCTTGGCGCCGGTTTGGGCCAGTACCCTGTCAACCTCGGCCTTCAAAAATGCCATGTGCTCGGCAGTGGAGCTGCGACCCGCTTGCTCTTTGTTGTCATCATCACGCACCAAGGGATAGGGCTGCTGCAAGGCGAACAAGCGCGAGCGTGGCCAACCGTTGGACTCAAAGCGCCACAGTGTGGTCTGCCAGATGGCGGCCGAGTCGCCATTGCCATGCACAAAGACGATCGGCGGCGCGTCGGCCCGGACGGTGGGCGCCCAGGCACAACCGCCTGAGGCCAAAGCCAGGGCCAGTGCGAAGGAGGTAGAAATGCCGCGAAACAGACGTCTGAACATACCTGCTCCTGTAAAAAACAACCGCAGTAACAACCCGAAGCAGGCCGGACCCGGCCTGCTTGGTTCCCGCTTACTTCATCAAGTCGCTCAGGCTGACGGGTTTGATCTTGCCGCCTTCCACGACAGCGACCAGTGGATCGACCAGCGTGCCGCCGACCGCATCGATACCATGGAAGTAGCCCGCATTCTGTTCCATTGGCAGCTTGGCCAGTGCCTCGCCCAGTTTGGCGCGGATCGCCGTGGCATCGCTAGTGCTGCCGGCGAGCTTCATCGCTGCTGCCAGTGCATGCGTGAGCGCATAGTTGTAAGCCGACTCGCTGGTTGGGTCGCGATCAGCACCGTACATCTTGCGATAGGCGGCGCTGAAAATCTTGGCCCCAGGACGGTCATCGTACGTTACGGGCAAGACACCGATGGAGCCTTCGAGCAGCGGCAGGCCGCCGGTAATCTTGGCCATCTCGTCGAGCTTGGCCTGGTCCATGATCAGGAAGCCGCCCTTGAAACCGAGTTCGCGCGCTTGCTTGACCACCAGCGCGGTCGGTTCCGAGGCGCCGCCGATGAACATCACGTCAGGCTTTTCGGCCAGCACCCGGCTGACACCGGTGTAGAAGTCGGCCGAACGGTTGTACGACATCGGGTTATTCGAAACGATGGTGCCGCCGGCCTTTTCCCACGCCGGGGCGAACTGCTGCGTCCAGTCCTTGGCGTACTCGTGGTCACCGGGCAGCATGCCGACCTTCTTGCCGAACTTCTTCATCTCGTAACGGGTGAAGGGGACGATATAGGAGTTGAAAGTCGGCGGAATCCGGATCGAGAGCTTGTTGCCGACCTCGGTGATCTTGCTCGTACTCGAATACGCCATCACGATGAACTTCTCTTGTTCGTTGAAGGCCTGCATGGCATAGATGCCGCCGGAATGAGGCACAAACACGGCCGGCGTGTGGTACTGCTGCACCAGGCGGCGTGCGTTGATGGCAGCTTCAGCCGGCGAGTATTTGTCGTCCAGCGCAACCAACTCAAGCGTGACTTTCTTGCCCGCGACCTCAAGCCCGGCCGCATTGACTTCCTTGATGGCCATTTCGATGCCGCTGGTCACGTTCTTGCCATACAGCGCGGCGCCGCCGCTGAGCGGTCCGGTGAAGCCGATTTTGACCGTCTCCTGGGCGAAGACGGAGCCGGCGGCGAAAGCGCCCAGCAGCGCCATTGTCAGTGGCAATACGGTGAAGTGGCGACGTGAGAAAGCAGTTTTCATAAGTGAGTCTCCTTAAGTAGTGGAACGAACAAAAAATATTGGACTGCCCAGACCATGCGCATCATGCGCCGATATAGGCCGCCCGTACGGCTTCGTTGCCCAGCAGCGAATCACGGTCACCTTCGAGCGCGATGCAGCCACGCTCGATGACGTAGGCACGGTGCGCGATGGCGAGTGCCGAATAAGCATTTTGCTCGGCCAGCAGCACCGTGGTGCCGGCCTTATTGATACGCGCAATCACCTCAAACATCTGTTTTACGACCAGCGGTGCCAGACCCAACGAGGGCTCGTCGAGCAGCAGCACCTTGGGCCGACCGAGCAGCGCCCGCCCGATCGCCACCATCTGTTGCTGCCCGCCCGAGAGCGATCCAGCCGGGTCGTTCTGTTTTTTTTCAAGAATGGGAAACAGCGCGAACACTTCGTCGAGTGAACGTGCGATACCGGCCGGGTCGCGCCGATGCACATAGGCGCCCAGCGTGAGGTTCTTGCGCACCGACATCATCGGAAACAGCTTGCGCCCCTCCGGGCAGTGGACCAAGCCGGACGCGACGATTTGCGCTGGCCGCATGCCCACAAGTTCGTGCCCGTTGAAGCGAATGCTGCCGGCGCTGGGCCGTTGCAGGCCGCTGGCGGCCATGAAGATCGAGGTCTTGCCGGCGCCATTGGCGCCCAACAGCACTACCAGTTCACCGGGTGCGGCGTGCAGTGTGATGCTGTTCAGCGCGCGAAAGCTCCCGTAGTGCAGATCGACAGCTTCAAAGCGCAGCATGGTCAACTCCAAGATACGCGTCGATGACTTGCGGGTCGCGCCGGATCTCGGCCGGCGTGCCCTCGGCGATCTTGCCGCCATTGTTGAGTACCACGATCTTGTCAGCCAGGCGCATGATCATGTCCATCTTGTGCTCGATCAGGCACACGGTCAGGCCGTGGTCCACCAGTTTGCGTATCAGTGCGGCCAGGCCGACTGTCTCTTCCGGATTGACGCCGCTGGCGGGCTCGTCGAGCAGCAGCAGTTCCGGGTCGGTAGCAAGCGCCAGCGCAAAGGCGACACGCTTGCGTTCCTCCTGCGTGATGTCGGCCGCGATGCGATTGGCAATCTGCGCGAGACCCACGAAGTCAAGCGCCTCCAGCGCTTTCTCGCGGCACAGTTTTTCTTCCTGCCGCAGCCGCTGCGTGTTGGCCAGCACGTCCCATAGGCCCGATTGGGTACGCAGCCGGTGGCCGACGATCAGGTTGTCAAGCACTGTCGCATTGTCAAACAAGTGCGTGGTCTGAAAGGTGCGTGCGATACCCAGCCGGGCCACGTGGTCTGGCCGCATCCCGGTCACATCGCGGCCCTTGAACAGGATGCTGCCTGAGGTCGGTTTGTGGGTTCCGGCCACCAGGTTGAAGAAAGTGGTCTTGCCTGCACCGTTGGGGCCAATAATGGCGCTGACCTGGCCGCGCTCAAAGCGGGTGCTGACCTGGTCAACCGCAGTCAGGCCGAAGAATTGTTTGGTCAGAGCAATAATTTCAAGCATCGCGCGGTCCCCCTTGCGCCAGCTGGCTGGCGGCGGCGCGGCGCGCACGGCGCTTGAGCCAGGTGCCGATGATGCCGTCGGGCAAAAACACGAGCAGTGCAATTAGCACCGGGCCGAACACCACCATCCGGTAGTCCTGCAAGAACTGCAAACCCTGGGTCAGCCAGGTCACCAGGAAGGTGCCCACCAGCGGCCCCAGCAGCGTGCCGATGCCGCCGACCAGGGTGAACATGATCAGGTCGAAGGTGACGGTTTCGCTGGCCAGATCGGGCCCGAGAAAGCGCACTTGCCCGGCATACAGCGCCCCGGCAAACCCGGCGTAGGTCACCGAGAGCACAAATGACAAGGTCTTGGTGCGCATCAGATCAATGCCCAACGCCTCGGCCAGTTCGTCGCTGTTGCGCACTGCCATAAAGCTGCGGCCCAGCAGCGAGTGAACGATGCGCGCCATGATCCAGACACCGAGCGCCAGAAAAGCCAGCACCAGGTAGTACTGCGACAGCGGCGTACCGAACTGCAGCGGCCCAATGCCGCTGGGTGCGGGTACGCCCATGATGCCGACCGGGCCGTGCGTCAGGCTCTCCCACTTCTCGATCAGCAAATACATGATGGTGTTCACGCACAGTGTGAAGATCGCAAAGTAGTGGCCCTTGAGCCGCAGCGACAGGATGCCAACAAAGAATCCAACCAGTGCGGTCACCGCGCCAGCCAGAAAAAATGCGATCCAGAATGGCACTTGGTGATCGACCGTCAGGATGCCCACCGTGTAGGCGCCCACCGCCATGAAAGCACCGTGTGCCAGATTGAACTGTCCGGTATAGCCAGTGATCAGGTTCAGGCCCAGCGCCGCAATGGCCATGATAAAGGCCTGCGTTGCCACCGAGATCAGGTAGTTGTTTTGCGCCACCAGCGGAAACGCCAGCGCCACCCCTGCCAATAGCGTCCAGCCGAGCTTGCCTTGCAGCAGGTTCATCAGTGCACTCCTTTCGGGGTGAATAAGCCCTGCGGGCGCAGCGACAGGATCACCACCAGCAGCACGAAGGCGATGATGTCCTTGTAGTCGGTGGAAAAGTAGAAGCCGCCAAAGCTCTCAGCCATGCCGATGATCAGACCACCGACGATGGCGCCCGGAAAGCTGCCCATGCCGCCCAGGATGATGATGACGAAGGCCTTGGTGATCACCAAGTTGCCCATGCTCGGATAGACCAGGTTGATGGGCGCATAAAGCACGGCAGCAATGGCCGCCAGCGCTCCCGAGATCGCAAACACCAGCAGCGTGACACGCGTCGCGTCGATGCCGACCAGCGCCGCACCCTCGCGGTTTTGCGCCATCGCGACGATGGTCGAGCCCAGCACGGTGTGGTTGAGGAACAGATGCAAAGCCACCATCAATCCGAACGCACCGGCGATGATCAGCAGCCGCTGGAGCGGCGCCGTGAGGCCAAACACTTGCACCATCTGGCCGTAGGGCGTTGGCATGCGATGGAAGTCGGCGCCGAACAGCGCCTGCGCTCCGGCTTCGAGAAACAGCAGGATGCCGATCGCCGCAATCATGTTGTGCAGTTCGGGCGCATGGCGCAAGGGATAAAACACCAGGCGCTCGGCCAGCATCGCGATGACCGCCACCACGGCGGCCGCGCCCGCCATCGCGGCCCAGTAGTTCAGACCGAGTGCCGCCATCAGGTAGTAGCCTGCGAACGCGCCGGTCATGTAGAAGGCACCGTGGGCGAAATTGGGCACGTGCAGGATGCCATAGACCAGTGTCAGGCCGAGCGCGACCAGGCTATAGACGCCCCCGATCGTCAGGCCATTGAGCAATTGCTGGAAAAATAGTTCCACGGCTATCCTTGAAATGCCCAGCACGACACCGACACTTCGATACCAGAGGGCTAACCGCTAATTCTGCGGGCGGGGACAGGTGTGCTGACCGAGGGTTTTCCCTGATTGGCGTCGCATCGGCGACTAAGAGAAATGGAATTAGACCTGTCTGAGCGTAAAGGTCTCAAACAGGGTCGAGACCTGGGCCAACAACTCGGCACCGGGGTAACCCGCCGTCGCTGTGGCGTTGAGTTGTTCATCGGCACAGCCAGTAGCGCGCGCCACCTGCAAGGCGTAGTGCTGCACCCCCAGGGCGCTCAGGCTTTGCGCCAGCGCCAAGATATCGGCTTCGGTATGCAGACCCGGGTGCACCGTGGTGCGAAACTCATGCGCGGCGCTGCTGGCCAGTACCGCTTGGGCGCTGGCACGGGCGTGGCGCGCGCTGTCGTTGACGCCGGTAACAGCATCGTAGCCTTGCCAGCCGGCCTTCACATCCAGGCCGACCCAGTCCACCAGCGGCAGCACTTCGGCCAGCCGCCGGGGGTACATGCCCGCGCTGTGCAGACCAATGCCCAAGCCAAGCGCGCGCGCCTCATGCATGGCGTCTGCCAGTGCCGGATCGAGCGTGGGTTCGCCGCCGCTGAAGACCACCGCATCGACCAGCCCGACGCGCCGCCTCAACAGGCTTATCACAGCGGCCCATGCCAGGGGGCTGTGCTCGGTGCGTGTTTGCAGGTGCGGATTGTGGCAATAGCCGCAGCGCCAGGGGCAGCCTTGCACAAAGACGACGGCAGAGAGTTTGCCGGGGTAATCGGTGGCGCTGAACGCCGTGACGCCGCCGACCTTAAGCCGGCTCGCAGGAAGCGCAGTGTTCGTCAAAGTAAGTGCGCTCGAAAAACTCGCCTTTTTTGCCGGTGTTGAAGGATGACATGGGCCGGTGGTAGCCCATGACGCGGGTCCACACCTCGCAGCGCTGGCGCTCTTCGTCGCGCAGGATGATGGTTTTGGGGGCCAGTAATGGTTGTTCGCAAAGTTCGGTCATGTTGGGTCCTTGTTTAGAAATCCAGGTGTCTGTCATCGCGATTGCCGCGTCGCTTGCGCTCCTCGCAATGACGAAGTCATAGAAATGGTGTCAGGTTGTTCAGGCAGCTTCCAGCTGCTTGCGGGCGATGATGTCAGCATCGCATTTGGGGCAAAAATCGTGGCGACCGCCCAGGTAGCCGTGCTTGGGGCAGATTGAGAAAGTGGGCGTCACGGTGATGTAGGGCAGGCGAAAACGCGACAGCGAGCGCTTCACCAATTGGCGGCAGGCCTCGGCGCTGGAGAGGGGCTCGTTCATGTACAGGTGCAGCACGGTGCCGCCGGTGTACTTGCGTTGCAGATCGTCCTGTAGTTCTAGCGCCTCGAACGGGTCGTCGGTGTAGCCCACCGGCAACTGGCTCGAATTGGTGTAGTAGGGCATGTCTTTCGTGCCCGCTTGCAGGATGTCGGGGAACTGCTTGGCATCTTCCTTGGCAAAGCGGTAAGTGGTGCCCTCGGCTGGCGTGGCTTCCAGGTTGTACATGTGGCCGGTCTGCTCCTGAAATTCGAGCATGCGTGCGCGCACATGATCGAGCAGCCGAACGGCAAAGGCGTGGCCCCAGTCGCTGCTGATGTCGTGGTGGTCCTGTGTGAAGTTGCGGATCATTTCGTTGATGCCGTTGACGCCCAAGGTGGAGAAATGGTTGCGCAGCGTGCCCAGGTAGCGCTTGGTGTAGGGGAATAGGCCGTTGTCCATGTGGCGCTGGATCACCTTGCGCTTGATCTCCAGGCTGTCGCGGCCCAGCTCCAGCAGACTGTCGAGCGCTTTGAGCATGCCTGCCTCATCGCCCTTGTGCAGATACCCCAGGCGCGCGCAGTTGATGGTGACCACGCCGAGCGAGCCGGTCTGCTCGGCCGAGCCGAACAGACCGTTGCCGCGCTTGAGCAGCTCGCGCAGGTCGAGCTGCAGGCGGCAGCACATCGAACGGATCATGTTCGGCTTGAGTTCGGAATTGATGAAGTTCTGGAAATAAGGCAGTCCGTACTTGGCGGTCATCTCGAACAGCGCCTCGGCGTTGGGGCTGTACCAGTCGAAATCTTCGGTGATGTTGTAGGTCGGGATCGGAAAGGTAAAAACGCGGCCCTTGGCGTCGCCAGCCATCATCACTTCGATGTAGGCGCGGTTCACCATGTCCATTTCAAACTGCAAGTCGCCGTAGGTAAAGGCCACCTCTTTGCCCGCAATCACGGGAATTTGTTCGCGCAGGTCTTCCGGGCAAACCCAGTCAAAAGTCAGATTGGTAAACGGTGTTTGCGTGCCCCAGCGCGAGGGCACGTTGAGGTTGTAGATCAGCTCTTGCAGGCACTGGCGCACGTCGTGGTAGCTCAAGGCATCTTGTCGGATGTAAGGCGCCATGTAGGTGTCAAACGAGCTGAAGGCCTGCGCTCCGGCCCATTCGTTTTGCAGCGTACCCAGAAAATTGACGATCTGACCGACCGCACTCGACAGGTGTTTCGGCGGGCCTGATTCCACCTTGCCGGGCACGCCGTTCAAGCCTTCGTGCAGCAGCGTGCGCAGGGACCAGCCGGCGCAATAACCCGCCAGCATATCGAGGTCGTGAATGTGCATCGCGGCGCTGCGGTGCGCCGCTCCCACTTCAGGCGGATAAACGTGGTTGAGCCAGTAATTGGCGATCACCTTGCCAGAGACGTTGAGGATCAGACCACCCAGCGAATAGCCCTGGTTGGCATTGGCGTTGACGCGCCAGTCGAGCTGTTGCAGGTATTCGTTCATGCTGGCTTCAACATCGACCAGCGTCTTGCGGTCGTTGCGCAGCTTGTGGTGTTGCTCGCGATAAACGATGTAGGCGCGCAGCGTCTTGGGGTAACCGGCGTCAAACAGCGCCGCTTCCACCGCGTCCTGAATCTGTTCAATATGCGGCGTCACGTGCCCTTGCACCTTGATCTTGGGACACACCAGGTACTGGGTCAGGCGCTGCGCCTCGACCGCGTCGAACTCGCCACTGACCTGCGCCGCACGCTCCAGCGCTTGCGCAATTTTGGCGGCATCAAAAGCCTTGACACCACCGTCGCGCTTGATGATGTGCGTAAAAGGCGGCTGGGTTTGTTGTTTCATTTTGTCCCTCAATACACCATAGGTAGTGCTGAACATCATCCTAACCACTAAATCTGGTGTTTTTTTAGATCAGGCACGGAATATTTTTTGTGCGCCGATTTGATGTGGGTCAGCAATTCGACTCCAACCCAAATGAAGGCTCATTGGGTTGAGAGGGCTGAGGGCTCTTTCATGGCTGCGGGGTGATGATGCCGTCAAAATGAGGTAATGTTCAGCGTTTGAAGCTTCAAGGATTCCAGAAAATGAAGACTGTCCTGATCACTGGTGCCAATCGTGGCATTGGACTGCAACACACGCGCGTTTTCGCCGCTAGGGGCTTGAGAGTCTTCGCCACCACTCGTTCGCCATCCCAGTCGCCGGAACTCAATGCGCTGGCAGCTTCAAGTGCTGGAAGCATCACGGTGCTAGCCTACGAGGCCACCGATCCTGAGGCCGCATCGTCGATAAAGACCGCAGTGGGCGACACGCCCAGCCCGCACAGCGGCCAGGTTTATGACCCGTGTTGTGGTTCCGGCGGCATGTTCGTGCAGAGCGAGAAGTTCATTGAAGCACACGGCGGCAAGATTGGTGACGTGTCCATCTACGGGCAAGAGGCCAACCCCACCACCTGGCGGCTGGCTGCCATGAACCTGGCGATTCGCGGCATCGATTTCAACCTGGGCCGCGAACCGGGTGACACCTTCACGCGCAACCAGCACCCGGATTTGCGGGCCGATTTCATTCTGGCCAATCCGCCCTTCAACATCAGCGACTGGTGGCACGGCAGCCTGACCGGCGACCCACGCTGGGTTTACGGCGACCCGCCGCAAGGCAACGCCAACTACGCCTGGCTGCAACACATGCTGCACCACCTCAAGCCCACGGGTCGCGCCGGCATTGTGCTCGCCAACGGCTCCATGAGTTCCAGCCAGAACAACGAGGGCGCCATCCGTGCCGCCATGGTCGAGGCTGACGTGGTCGAGGTGATGGTGGCGCTGCCGGGTCAGTTGTTCTTCAACACCCAGATTCCGGCCTGCCTGTGGTTCCTGGTCAAGCAGAAAACGCAGCGCAAGGGCGAAGTGTTGTTCATTGATGCTCGCAAGCTCGCCACCATGATCAGCCGGGTGCAGTCCGAGTTCACCGATGATGTGATTGAGCGCATTGCTGGCACGGTCGCTGCGTGGCGTGGTGAATCCGATGCCGGTGCGTACCACGACATTGCGGGATTCTGTCGCAGCGTCACGCTGGCTGAAATCGCCCAGCATGGCCACGTCCTCACCCCTGGCCGCTACGTGGGTGCTGAAGAAGTGGAGGACAACGATGAAGACTTCGCCACCAAGATGCAGCAGCTTACAGAGAAGCTGGGCGAGCAGATGGCCAAGGGAGCCGAACTCGACGCGCTGATCCGGCAGAAGCTGGGAGGGTTGGGGTATGAGTTCTGAGGCAGCACTGACGCTCCGCGGCTTTGTCAGTCTTCAACGCGGCACAACTTACAAAGGAAGTTTGCTTGGGTTACCTGGTCCAGTCTTGCTTGGTCTGGCTTCAATCTCCCCAGACGGTGGTTTTCGGCGCGGTGCATTCAAGACTTATGGCGGCGAGTCGCCTGCCAAAATCACGCTCAAACCTGGAGATATTTACGTTTCGCTAAAGGACGTTACCCAATCGGGAGACCTGCTTGGAAGCGTTGCGAGAATGCCATCAGATATTGATGCTGGTCGATTGACCCAGGACACGGTAAAGTTGGAGTTTCATGGTCAGCCAATCTCCAAGGACTTTGTCTATTGGCTGCTGAGAACACCAGCCTATCGCGAATACTGTCGCGCCCGTGGAACTGGGACGACAACCTTGGGTCTTGGGCGTGACGACTTCCTGAATTTTCCTGTTTGGGTACCTTCGGCTGCTGACCTGTCCCTCGTTGAGCTACTTGATGGCCTCGACGACCGTATCGCCCTCCTGCGCGAAACCAACGCCACACTGGAAGCCATCGCCCAGGCGCTGTTCAAGTCGTGGTTTGTCGATTTCGACCCCGTGCGCGCCAAGATGGAAGGCCGCGCTCCCGAAAGCATGGATGAGACCACGGCGGCGCTGTTTCCTGATGGGCTGGAGGGGTCAGAACTGGGGCTAGTGCCAAGGGGCTGGCGTTTGGTGCCATTTGGTCAGTTGCTTTGCCACACCATTGGAGGCGATTGGGGCAGTGACGTACGAGACGAAAAAAATGACGCCCGCGTTGCCATCATTCGCGGCACAGATATTCCTGACCTGCAATCTGGTGCAAACAATCGCGTTCCCGTGCGTTACACGTCGCAGAAAAAGCTGGCTACCCGCAGGCTGCGGGACGGCGATATTGTTCTGGAAGTCTCTGGTGGCAGCAAAGACCAACCCACAGGAAGAGCGCTGTATTTGACCGCTGGCCTGCTCGGTCAGTTCGACTGTCCTGTGGAGCCTGCCAGCTTTTGTCGCCTGCTGCGGCCAAATACAAAAGACATTGGTGTGCTTCTCGGCCAGCATCTGACATACATCTACGCCCAAGGTAAAACGTGGGAATACCAGAATCAAAGCACTGGCATTGCCAACTTTCAAACAACGCACTTTCTTGAAACCGAATTGGTGGCTGTGCCCGGTGACGATGTGTTGTCCTTATTTGCTGACACGATTCGTCCAATGATTGATCGCGCCCACCTGACTCAAATTCAACAACTCGCCACCCTGCGCGCCACCCTGCTGCCGCGCCTGATCTCCGGTCAGTTACGGCTGCCTGACGAATTAACCAACTTGCCAAATATAACCAATTAGGTTAATATCGCCATTCATGGAGAAAAGCACGCCGCACAGCAAGCTGTCCACGGTCAAGGCCATGGTGAAGGCGGGCAATATCCGCACGACACGAACAGCGCGTGAAGGTGCCGTTGCCCTGGGTTTTGATCTGGATGGTCTGCTCGGGGTCGTGCTGGGTCTGACGGCTGCTGATTTCTACAAGAGCATGACCAGCTATGCAGACCACCGCGTGTGGCAGGACGTGTACCGACCCCGCACGGCGGCTGGCGAGGTGTACCTCAAGCTCACCGTGGTCGAAGACGTACTGATCGTGTCCTTCAAGGAGCTATGAACATGAAGACTTGCCCAAGCTGTGGCGCGGCCAAGATGGTCCACGACACACGCGACATCACCTACACCTACAAGGGTGAGACCACCACGATACCCGGCGTGACGGGTGACTTTTGCCGTGCCTGCGATGAATCTATTTTGGACGCAGCGCAGTCCAGGCGCACGATGCAGATGATGGCTGAGTTCACCAAACAGGTGAACGCCTCCATCGTGGACCCCGGCTTCGTCATGAGCGTGCGTAAAAAGCTGGATCTGGACCAGCGCGAGGCAGCTGAGATATTTGGTGGTGGTGTGAACGCGTTTTCTCGCTATGAGAACGGCAAGACCAAGCCGCCGCTGGCGCTGGTCAAACTGCTCAGGGTGCTGGACCGTCACCCCGACCTGTTGACCGAGGTTCGGGCGGCTTGAGGCGCCAGGTCACCCGCAATATGTATAAAAAATCGCATTTTCTATACATATCCCGGCTAACATGTAAAGAATTCTTTAATTTCTAGACACGTCGCACCCCGTCAAGGCCACCCATGCCCGCACTCACGTTGTTTGAACAACTCAACCCCGCGCGGTTCGAGGCGCCCGCTATTCTGAAGAAGCTGGCCAGTAGCAGCCGCAAGCTGGCAGAGCTGAAGGGCATTGCGGTCTCCATTCCCAACCAAAGCATTCTGATCAACACGCTGGGCCTGCAAGAGGCCAAGGACAGCTCCGAGATCGAGAACATCGTCACCACCCACGATGAGCTGTTCAAGGACGATGTGCTGCCCGATGCCTTTGCCAACCCGGCTGCCAAAGAGGTGCTGCGCTATCGGCAGGCTTTACGGGTCGGGTTTGAGCGGGTGCGTGGTAGTGGTTTGCTCACCTGCAACCACATCGTCGAGATTCAGGGCGAGCTGGAACGCAACAACGCGGGCTTTCGCAAGCTGCCAGGCACCGCGCTGAAAGACGGCGGCGGGCAGACCATCTACACGCCGCCGCAAGACCCGGCAGAGATTGTGGCGCTGATGCGCTCGTTGGAGCGCTTCATCAACGAGTCTGACCGGTTTGATGCCGACCCGTTGATCAAGATGGCGCTGATTCACCATCAGTTTGAAAGCATTCACCCCTTCTATGACGGCAACGGCCGCACTGGCCGAATCATGAACGTGCTGTATTTGGTGAAAGAGGGCTTGCTGGACATCCCTGTGCTGTACCTCAGCCAGCACATCGTGCGCCACAAGGCGGATTACTACCGCCTGCTGCAAGCCGTGCGCGAGGAGGATGCCTGGGAAGACTGGGTGCTGTATCTGCTGGAGGCAGTCGAACTTACTGCCGGGCAAACCATCACCACCGTGCAGGCCATCAAGACAGCCCTGTTCGACTACAAGCAACGCATTCGCGCCGGCTACAAGTTTTACAGCCAGGACTTGATCAACAACTTGTTTATGCACCCGTACACGAAAATCGAGTTTGTGCAGCGGGACTTGCAGGTGTCGCGCATCACGGCCACCAAATACCTGGACGCACTGACTGACGGCGGGTTTGTGCAGAAACAGAAAATCGGGCGCGGCAACTACTTTGTGAATGTGGCATTGAACGCAGTTTTGCAGGGCCAACCACAGGTCGCGCCATGACCGAAGACCAACTTGAACAGGAAGCCTTGGGCTGGTTGACCGATGTAGGCTACACCCACGCATTTGGCCCCGACATTGCCCCTGACGGCGCCACGCCCGAACGGGCCAACTACCAGCAGGTGCTGCTGCCATTTCGCCTGCGCGAGGCCATCCACAGGCTTAACCCCGCCATCCCCACCGCCGCCCGTGAAGATGCACTCAAGCAGGTACTTGACCTCAGCATTCCTGTGCTGCTGTCGGCCAACCGCCAATTCCACCGCCTGCTCGTGGCCGGCGTGCCGGTGCAGTACCAAAAAAATGGTGAAACCCGCGGCGACTTTGTACGGCTGATCGACTGGGCCGAGTCGGCCAAAAACGACTGGTTGGCAGTCAACCAGTTTTCCATTAAAGGCCCGCGCCACACCCGTCGGCCCGACATCATCCTGTTCGTCAACGGCTTGCCGCTGGTGCTGGTCGAGTTGAAGAACCCGGCGGACCTGAACGCCGATGTGTGGAAAGCCTACGACCAGATCCAGACCTACAAGGAGCAGATCCCCGATGTGTTCCAGACCAACGAGATGCTGGTCATCTCCGACGGCAACGAGGCACTGCTGGGGTCGCTCTCGGCTGACCCCGAGCGATTCATGGCCTGGCGCACCATCGATGGCGTAACGCTTGACCCGCTGGGCGAGTTCAACGAGCTACAAACCCTGGTGCGCGGCGTACTGGCACTGAGCTACTTTCTGGACTACCTGCGCTACTTCGTGCTGTTTGAAGATGATGGCGGCATCGTCAAGAAGATTGCGGGCTACCATCAGTTTCACGCCGTGCGTCTGGCGATTGGGCAGGTGGTGGCAGCGTCACGCCCCGGCGGCTCGCAAAAGGGCGGCGTGGTGTGGCACACGCAGGGCAGTGGCAAGAGCATCACCATGGTCTGCTTTGCGGCGCGGGTGATGCAGGAACCAGCGATGGAGAACCCGACCATCGTCGTCATCACCGACCGCAACGACCTGGATGGACAGTTGTTTGGTGTGTTCAGCCTGGCGCAGGATTTGTTGCGCGAGCAGCCGGTGCAGGCCCATACCCGGCAAGAGTTGCGCGCCTTGCTGTCCAACCGGCCCTCAGGCGGTATTGTGTTTGCCACCATCCAGAAGTTCATGCCGGGGGAAGATGAAGACATTTACCCCGTGCTGTCCGACCGGCACAACATCGTGGTCATCGCCGACGAGGCGCACCGCACACAATATGGCTTTGAGGCAAAACTCAAGACCGTCAAGACCCATTCCGGCGTGCTTAATCCGACGGTCGCCACGGGTGACGGATTGACACCCCCGCACCGTGCTGAGTTCGTACCGCCTGACTACACAACAGAGCGCTACCAGGTCGGCTATGCGCAGCACCTGCGTGATGCGTTGCCGCACGCCACCTTTGTTGCTTTCACCGGCACGCCGGTCAGCAGCAGCGACCACGACACCCGCGCCGTGTTTGGCGACTACATCCATGTCTATGACATGCAGCAGTCCAAGGAAGACGGCGCCACGGTCGCCATCTATTACGAGTCACGGCTGGCCAAGCTCAGTCTCAAGCAGGACGACCTGCCGCTGATCGACGACGAGGTGGATGAACTGGCCGAAGACGAAGAAGACAGCCAACAGGCCAAGCTCAAGAGCCGTTGGGCTGCGCTGGAAAAGGTGGTGGGTGCCGAGCCGCGCGTCGCCAGTGTGGCCGCTGACTTGGTGGCCCACTTTGAGCAGCGCAACACCACGCAGACCGGCAAGGCGATGGTGGTGGCCATGAGCCGCGACATCTGCGTGCATCTTTATAACGAAATCATCAAGCTGCGCCCCGACTGGCATGACACCGACCCCGAGCGCGGCGCCATCAAGATCGTCATGACCGGCTCGGCCAGTGACAAAGCCCTGTTGCGCCCGCACATCTATAGCTTTCATGCCAAGAAGCGGCTGGAAAAACGCTTCAAAGACCCCGCCGACCCGCTGCGCATGGTGATCGTGCGTGACATGTGGCTCACCGGCTTTGATGCGCCCTGCGTCCACACCCTGTACGTGGACAAACCCATGAAGGGCCACAACCTGATGCAGGCCATTGCCCGCGTCAACCGGGTCTTCAAGGACAAGCAGGGTGGCCTGGTGGTGGATTACATCGGCATTGGCAGCGAGCTGAAAGCCGCCATGAACGAGTACACCGCCAGTCGCGGCCGTGGCCGACCGACAGTAGATGCGCACGAAGCTTTTAGTGTGGTGATGGAAAAGATGGACGTGCTGCACGCCATGCTGCACGGCTTTGACTACAGCGCTTTCCTGACCGGCGGCCACACGACCCTGGCCGGTGCTGCCAATCATGTCCTTGGCCTCAAAACGGGTGAAACCCGTGACGGCAAGAAGCGCTTTGCCGATACCGCGTTGGCCATGAGCCAAGCCTTTACGCTGTGTTGCACGCTCGATGAAGCCAGGGCGGTGCGTGAAGAGGTTGCTTTCATGCAAGGCATCAAAGTCATCCTGACCAAGAAGGCAACCTCGGCAAAGAAACGCACCGACGAGGCACGGGAGCTGGCCATCCGCCAGATCATCAGCCAGGCGGTGGTGTCCGAGAGCGTGGTGGACATCTTTGACGCCGTGGGCCTGGACAAACCCAACATCGGCCTGCTGGACGACGAGTTTCTGGCCCAGGTGCGCAACCTGCCCGAGAAGAACTTGGCAGTCGAATTGCTGGAGCGCCTGCTGGAAGGTGAAATCAAGAGCCGCTTCGCCAGCAACGTGGTGCAGAACCGCAAGTTCACCGAGCTGCTGGCCAACGTCATCACCCGTTACCAGAACCGATCCATCGAGACCGCGCAGGTGATGGAAGAACTGGTGCAGATGGCCAGGAAATTCCGTGAAGCGGCATCCCGTGGCGAGCAACTGGGATTGACCGAGGATGAGGTGCGTTTTTACGATGCGCTGGCCAACAATGAATCTGCCGTGCGCGAGCTGACCGACGAGACGCTCAAAAGAATAGCTCACGAGTTGACCGAGAACCTGCGTCAGAACCTGAGCGTGGACTGGTCAGAGCGTGAAAGCGTGCGCGCCAAGCTGCGCTTGATGGTCAAACGCATTCTGCGTAAGTACAAATACCCGCCCGACCTGCAAGACGCCGCTGTGGAGTTGGTGTTGCAACAGGCGCAGGTGATGGGGGAGAGCTGGGCGATGTAAGCGCCGTACTGGCGTCTGTTGTGTCACTACCCCGCCACAAAGTCACCCGACTTGCCGCCGTGTTTTTCCAGCAGCTTGACGTCGGTGATGACCATGGCGCGATCGATTGCCTTGCACATGTCGTAAATGGTCAGCAACGCGATTTGCACGGCGGTGAGCGCTTCCATCTCGACGCCGGTGGGGCCGATGGTTTCGACCGTGGCGCGACAGAAAACGCTGCTGGCGCGCTTGGTGTCGGCAGCGCGGGTTTCAAATTCAATCGCAATCCGGGTCAGCGCCAGCGGGTGACACAGGGGGATCAGTTCACTGGTTTTCTTGGCGGCCATGATGGCGGCGACGCGCGCAATGCCGAGCACATCACCCTTTTTGGAATTGCCTGACTCGATAATCGCCAATGTGGCAGGCTGCATTTCAATGCTGCCTGCCGCGATGCCAACGCGGTGCGTGGCGGGTTTGGTCGCAATATCGACCATGTGGGCCTGACCCCGAGTGTCAAAATGGGTGAGCGAACTATTCATAGTGTTGATTCTTAAATTTACACAGCGTTCATATTGAACTAGCATCATACGATCATGCTCCAACCTCGCGCCCGCCTAAGGCCAGTACGAACCGCTATTTGTTTCATCGCGTTGAGTCTGGCGACGGCAATGCCCATCGTGGCCCAGTCTGACGCTGGCAGCAACGCCGAGCGGATGCCCACGCTGGGCGATGTCAGCGACTTGACCAGTGCCGCCGAGCGCCGCCTGGGGGACAGTGTTGCGCGTGAAATCTACCGCGACCCGGACTACATGGATGACCCGGTGTTGATGGACTATGTAAATGGCATCTGGCAGCCGTTGCTGGCGGCTGCGCGTCTGCGCGGCGACCTTTCGCCTGAGCTGGCCGAGCGTTTTGCCTGGGAAATCATGCTGATGCGCGACCGCACCGTCAATGCGTTTGCCTTGCCCGGCGGCTACCTGGGCGTTAATCTGGGTTTGATCGCACTGGTGAGCAGCCGCGATGAGCTGGCCTCGGTGCTGGCGCACGAGCTCAGCCACGTGACGCAGCGCCACATTTCGCGATTGATTTCGAAACAGGGCCAACAAACGCCGTGGATGATCGCTGCCATGCTTCTGGGGATACTGGCCGCCAGCAAAAGCCCGGACGCTGGCAGTGCCTTGATCGTCGGTGGCCAAGCCGTGGCGGTGCAAAGCCAGCTCAATTTCTCGCGCGACATGGAGCGTGAAGCCGACCGCGTCGGTTTTGGTGTCATGACCCAGGCCGGCTTTGCAGCGCAAGGGTTTGTAAGCATGTTCGACAAGTTGCAACAGGCATCGCGTCTGAACGACAACAGTGCCTACCCTTACCTGCGCAGCCACCCGCTCACTACCGAGCGCATTGCCGACATGCAGGCACGCCTGCCACCGGGCGTGACGGGCTCTGAACCTATCGCCTTGACGCTGGAGCACGCCATGGTCGCGGCACGCGCCGCTGTGCTCGCCAATCCCGGCGTTGACGCCTTGCGAGCCATGCAGGCGCTGGCGGATGGTATTGCGCTGCCTGGCCTGATTGCAGCCAAACAAGCGGGTGTGCTCTATGGTGCGGCACTGGCGGCCAGCCAATTGCGTGATTTTGCCAACGCTGAAATCTATTTGAAGCGCCTGACTTTGCTGGCGCAGGCCGATGCGCCTGCGGCGCGTTTGGTGCGCCTTCTGAAGGCGAAAATTGCTTTGACAGCAGGCGAGGTAGCGCGCGCAGCGGCGCTGTTGAGCGCTCCGGCGTTGGGGCTTGTCAGCCGTGCCGGCCCGGCGGGTCAAACCGCTGAGATGCGTCGTCCCGAGTTGCTGCTGCACGCGCAGATCGCTTTGCAATCGGGTCAGGGCGCGCCTGTCAGCGACACGGCTGCAATTAATGCCGTTGCGCAAGACTTGCAGACGTGGGTGGTGGTACACCCACACGACGCATCCGCCTGGCAACTGCTGGCTAGCGTTTATGCGGCGCAGGGACAAAGCGTGCGAGCCATTCACGCAGAGGCCGAGACTCAGGTGGCACGGCTCGATTACGCAGCGGCGCTGGACCGCTTCAAAGCCGCACAGGAACTGGTGCGCAAGCAGCGTGCCAACAATGGGGCTGATGCCGCAGCCGACCACATTGAAGCGTCCATTGTTGACACCCGGCAGCGCCAGGTGCAAGCTTTACTTAAGGAACAGACGCTCGATCGCTGAGTCGATCACGACGCCAAACGCCGAGTAAATCAGCGAGCCCAGCAGAGCCGCGCCAAAGCCGCGCACATAAAAGCCATCGAGCACGCCTGCAGCGGCCCAGAACATCAGCGCATTGATGACAAACAAAAACAACCCCAGGGTGAGAACGGTGACTGGCAGCGTGAGCAGCACCAGGATCGGCCGCAAGATCATGTTGAACAGGCCAATGACAAAAGCCGCAATCAGGGCCGCGCCGAAACTGCTGACCACCACGCCGCTGTAAAGATAGGCGACGGCCAGCAGGGCAGTGGCACTGAGCAACCATTTGACGATGAGTTTCATGGTCAGCGCTAGCGACGATAACCATGGCCATACCCCCCATGGCCGTACCACCCATGGCCGTACCACCCATAGCCGCCCAGGTAGCCCAAGCCAATGCCTAAAGCAAAAGGCAGCACGTAATTTGGCTCGTAATATCCGCAACAGTCTGGCGGTGCCACGACCACATAGCCGGGCTGACTATAGACCGGCTGCGCATAGGAAGGTTGAACGGTTTGAGCGCCTGGCTCCACCGGGCTGACTTGCAGTTGGACGCTGGGGCCCGGGTCGTTCGGCATTTGTACTGTGTACTGCTTACCACCAAATTCATAAACGACGTTATAGACCACTTGCTCAGTCATGCCGCCGCCCGGCTGGGCTGAGTTGAACTGCTGCACGATGGGCGTGGAAGAAATCACGCGCCCCACCTCTTGTGCCAGGGACAGTCCGCTTGCCAGTATCGCCGCAGACAAAAGAAATAGTTTTTTCATGATTTCGCCTTTCGATAAGTTCCAGGTTCTTGTCAGTTCAAATCATGCTCTTTTGAAGATCAAATTTTGCTCAAATTCAGTGAATAGTTTGTAAAGATGGTAAGAATAGTTAGCGCATCGAGCGAGTACCAGATAATCCGATGCAAACCAGGCCAAAAGCTTCAATGAATCAAAACCCTGTTCATCCCTACGCGTCAAAACCTTTTCTCGTGCGTCTGGTTTTGGCTCGTCCACGGCTTTTGATCTGTTTGTTCATTGGCTTGGCCACAACAGTCCTGATGCCAGAAACATTGGCCCAACGCATGATTACCAAAGGCATCATTGGCTGGAACGTTGGGGCTTGCCTGTATCTGCTGCTCGCCAGCCGGATGATGTTCTGGTCAACGCATGAGAGGATGCGAACTCGCGCACTGCAACACGACGAGGGTCGGGTTCTGGTTCTGGTTCTGGTGGTCAGCGCGGCGTTCATGTGTATCGGCGCCATCGTGGCCCAATTGGCGGTGGTCAAAGAGCTCCACGGAACGCTTCGTTATGCTCACATTGCGCTGGCGGTGCTCACCATTATTTCGTCGTGGGCGTTTACCCAATTCATGTTTGCACTGCACTACGCCCATGATTACTACGTTACGGAGATGCATGGTGAACATGGGGGGCTGGACTTTCCCGGTGGCCATCCTCCGGACTACGGTGATTTCCTGTACTTTGCCTGTGTCATTGGAACGTCCGGGCAAACTGCCGATGTCAGTTTCACCAGCCGCAGGATGCGCAGAACCGGGCTGCTGCACTGCGTGCTGGCGTTCTTCTTCAATACCACGCTGCTCGCGTTGACCATCAACATTGCTGCTGGATTGTTTTGAACTGAGCCGACTCGCCGGTATTGATGTCATTTATGCCGCAGCGCGTCATTCAGATTCGCAGCCGCTACAATGCCCCCGCTGGCTGCCTCAGGCATTCCAGTAAACGCTAGGGGTGCTGCGCGTCGCAAGATGATCGGCTGAGATGACACCCTGGAACTTGATCAAGATAATACTTGCGCAGGGAAGCGTCGTCGAATCCAGTCGGACCAGCGGTCTGATTTTTTGGCACACCCCCTGCCGTCGATAAAGGAAATTCGATGGCATCCTGTTTGAAATTAAAACCTCTCGCGCTGGCGCTTGCAGCCACTGCTTCGTTGACCGCTTTGGCGCAGACTGCGCCAAAGCAATTGCCGTCCATCACCGTGACCGGCAAAGCCGAGCCGCTGCTCGACGTGGAAAACGCCGACGTCACCGGCTTTGGCGCTCCACTTGCGAAAACACCGCAAAGCGTGAGCGTTTTGACGGCCGATCTGCTCACGCTCAGCGCTGCACAATCACTCTCCAATGTAATCAAACTCGATGCCTCGCTGGCTGACAGTTACAACACCACCGGCTACATCGAGAGTTTATCGGTGCGCGGCTTCTTGCTCGATCAGAGCAGCAACTTCAGCCGCAATGGCCTGGCAACGTCCAACTATGGCTATGTTGCGCTGGAGAACATGGAACGCATTGAGGTGCTCAAGGGCGTGGC
The DNA here is from genome assembly GCA_003133245.1 of Rhodoferax sp. Lineage (GTDB taxonomy): Bacteria > Pseudomonadota > Gammaproteobacteria > Burkholderiales > Burkholderiaceae_C > Rhodoferax. The sequence continues at coordinate 40,168 of PKWM01000026.1, forward strand.
CGGTTTGCAGTCGGGCGTGTCGGCACCGGGCGGCTTGGTGAACTATGTCACCAAGGTGCCGCTGAAAGAAGACCTTACCAGCGCCACGCTGGCGATCGACGGCAACGGCGGCAGCAAGGTGCATCTTGACACCAGCAGGGTGCTGGGGGGTGTCGGCCTGCGACTGAACTTGGTCGATGAACAATTGCACTCGCAGTTTGACCATGCCAACGGCGCGCGCCAGTTGGTCAGTCTGGCCCTGGCCACCGCGTTGACCCCTGATACCTCGGTGTCTGCTGACCTTGAATACCAGCGCAAGAGCCAGCCCTCGGTGCCAGGGCTTGGGCTGCTTGACACCAATGGTGATGGCGTCGGTGACACACTACCGACGCCCATCAATCCACGCTTGAACCTGAACAATCAAAGCTGGTCGCTGCCGTTTCAGGCCACTAGCACGAGCGCCCAGGTGGTGATCAGTCATCGCTTCAGTGCCGATTGGAGCGCCCGCCTGGCGGCCAGCACGCAAGCCAGCAGGATCAATGACCGCATCGCTTTTCCGGACGGGTGCTCCAGCGCGCCCACCTACGTCTATCCCGGTTTGTGCGGCAATGGCGATGTCGATGTCTATGACTACCGCAGTGAGGGCGAGCAGCGAACATTGTCAAGTTGGGACGCCCACCTCGACGGCAAATTCAAGGCACTGGGCTTGGGGCAGGCGGCCCGCTTCGGCCTGAGCGGGCGCAGCATCCATGTGGACCTGCCCCCCATGCAGGCCTATAACTTGGTCGGCACAACCAACATCTACGCACCCATCGCGCTGCCGGCCGACCCCTCACTTACCGTTCTCAACACCAATAGCCGTGAGCGTGTCATCGAAGGCTATGCCACACTGACCTCTGATCTGAGTGAGCGCGTGCAATCGTTTGTCGGCCTGCGTGTCTCGCGCCTGAGCCGCAGCAGCGAGCTCAGCGATGGTTCGCAAGCGGTGTCCTACGAACAGACTGTGAACACGCCGTGGGCGGGCCTGGCCTGGTCGCCTAGCGTCACGACCATGGTCTATGCGTCCTGGGGCCAGGGCGTTGAGCTCGAAGTGGTGCCCAATCGCCCGATGGATTTTGCCAACTATGGGCAGGCGCTACCGGCGCTCAAAAGCGAGCAGACTGAAGTCGGCGTGAAGTGGCAAGCCTATCCGCGTCTGCTGTTCACAGCGGCGGCATTCAGCATCGACAAGCCCTATGCCGATGACGTACCGGGCGTGGGCGCTGGCGCTTTGCCCGAACGCGTCGCCGGTGGCAAAACGGCGCGCCATCGCGGCTTTGAGCTGGCCGCCAGTGGCCGCGTTGGCACAGCGCTGTCGCTGCAAGCGAGCCTGATGGCGCTCGATGCCAGGTACACGCAAGCGGTGGATCCGGCCTTGGTCGGCCAGCGCGTGACCAACGTGCCGCGCTTCAAGAGCTCTTTGTTCGCGGACTACAAGATCGCCGCGCTGCCGGGTCTGGCTCTGAATGCACTGACGACCTTTGAGAGCGGCAAGACGGCAACGGCCGATGGCAGCGTTGCCCTGCCTTCGGCCTGGCAGCTTGACACCGGGCTAAGCTACACGCAGCACATCGCTGGCAAATCGACGCTCTGGCGCGTGAACATCGAGAACCTCACCAACCGCAACTACTGGCGCGAAGCGCCGACCACCGATTGGGGCGGCATTTATCTTTTCCCCGCAACGCCGCGCACCGTGCGGGCCAGCGTCACGGTGGCGTACTAATCTGTGCTTGAGACCGCCTTCACGCTGCTAAACACCCCAGTCACCTGGCTGGAACTGGTGGCCTTTGTGCTGGCGCTGGCCAATATCGCTTGCAATGTTTTCGAGATTCATTGGGGCTGGCCCTTGTCCATCGTTGCCAGCGCGCTCTATGCCTGGCTCTTTTATGCCAGTAAACTTTATGGCGAAGCGGGTGTCAATGTGTTCTTCGCCATTACTTCGGTGTGGGGCTGGTGGCAATGGCTGCGCGGCCATCGCGCCGACTCCGATGCACCGCTACAGATTGTGCGGCTGGAGCTGCGCGGCCTTCTTTGGTACACGGCTGGCTACGCCGTGGCATGGCTGCTGTGCGCGCTATTACTGCGCACGGTGACCGATTCCACCGTTCCCTGGGCCGATGGTTTTGTCACCGCCGGCAGCATCGTCGGCACGGTCTTGCTGGCGCGCAAGTTCATCGAAAACTGGCCGCTGTGGCTGCTCGTCAATGCTGCCAGCGTGGCCTTGTTTGCCTACAAAGGCTTGACGCTCACGGTGCTGCTTTACGTGATATTTTTCCTGCTCGCCATTTGGGGCTGGCTTGGCTGGCGCAAGAGGATTGCCGCGTCGCTGTGCTCCTCGCGATGACGAGGGTGTCTTGGCGATTCTATGGAACCTAAACTGATCTGCATCATTGGTGCCGAATGCACCGGCAAGACCACGCTGGCGCGCAGCCTGGCCGCGCACTTTGATTGCCCCTGGGTGCCGGAGTATTTGCGCGCCTTTTGCGACACGCACACTCGCACACCCAGGCGTGACGAGCAGGCGCAACTGCTGGAGGCGCAGCACGCTGGCGAACTCGCCGCACAAAGGATCGCTGCGCAGCAAGAAAAGCCGTTTGTATTCTGTGATACGGCCCCGCTCCTGACCGCGATTTACAGCGACTACATTTTTGCCGACAAGTCGCTTTATGCTCGCGCTCGTGCGCTGCATTCAAATTACGTTTTGACGCTGCTGCTGGCCAACGACATTGCCTGGCAGGCCGACGGCTTGCAGCGCGACGGCGCGCAAGTTCGAGCGCCCGTGACGCAACTGATTGAGAGCGAGCTCGCCGCCCTGGCGCTGCCACTGATCCGGGTCGCAGGTCTTGCGCAAGCCCGCACCGCCGCCGCGCTGGCGGCCCTCCAGGCGCTCGACCGGTCCATAAAGTCAGCAGAAATCAACCGATAAATGCTCAAACGTCGCCTTTGGGATTACGTTCGACCCTTTTTGATGAATTCAACCAAGCCGAACTCTGCCATGGTGTAAGCCCTTGTAGCAAGAAAACTGCCTGTGTCACTTGTGCCTCGTCGTGGGTATGAGCAAAACCATGCGCTACCCGGCACCCAAACTGCCTGTAGCAAAAGTATGAGATCGACCGCAACGGCTTGTCGGACTTGCTTAAGCCGCGGCGGACCGCTTGACCTGGGCTGACTACGCAGCAATCGTTTGGTGGGTGATTCGGTGCAGCAAGGCCATGGTGGTTTGTTGCGTAAGCGTGGCTGGACGCCGTGAACTTGTCGCCACGCTGACTTTGGTGCGTAGCACCGGGGCGGTGATGCTGCGCACTGAAAACGCCGAAGGGCGTATTGAGCTTGACACCGCATTGCGTGACAGCACCGCACTGCCCGCACCGTCGGCTACCAGGTCAAGGATGGCGGAGACGCCATCAATTTCCAGCGCAATGTTCAGCCGACAGCCGATGCTGGCCAATTCGGACTCCACGTGCATGCGGATTGCATTCGGCCGGGTAGGAATCACCAGTGGCAGTTGCGCCAGTTCCCGCAGCGTGATGGGGCCAGGCGGTGGGTCCTCGGCCAGCCCGATCGGGCGGCGCTGAACCAGCAGCAGGTCTTCTTCCAGCAGCGGCGTAATGTCGATCTCGGCGGTGGGTTTGGTGTTGTAAAGTACGGCAATGTCAAGACGTCCGACCATCAGCGACTCCTGCATCGGCAAAGAGAGGCCTTCCGTGATGGACAGCGTGGCGTCTGGCAATTCGGCGCGGAAGGCGCGAATCAACGGCACTGTCAGCACCCGGGCGAGGCTGGTGGGCAGGCCCACGGCCACGCGTCCTGCCAGTGAGCCCCGGACGCGGCCAAGTTCCTCGCGGGCGCGTTCCACCTGGTGCAAGATGCCTCGCCCATGCGCCAGTAGCAATTTGCCCGCCTCGGTGGGGAGCGCTCCACGGCCGTTGCGGGTCAGCAGGTTTTGCCGCAACTCAACTTCGAGCAGGCGAACCTGTCGGCTCAAGGCAGGTTGGGCAATGTTGAGCGCCAGCGCAGCCTGGGTAAAACTGCCCAATTCTGCAACGCGCACGAAATATTCCAGTTGTTTGAGGTCCATAGCACATCTGGTAAGTCAATAGCGACATGCCCATTATGCCAAGTTGTTATAGGTGATAGTGTGTAGAGTACCTTCTCGCCGAGGCCATACCGGCTCAGAATTGAACGATCCAACCGGCAACTTCCTGCGACGTCAACGCGTAGCCTTTTTTCATCCAAAGCACTGGTTTCGGTGCTACCTATTCGTGAGTGACTGCCATGACAACTTCCATTCGTACCCAGGTGGCCATCATTGGCGCGGGTCCCAGTGGCCTGCTTTTGGGCCAGTTGCTTCACAAGGCCGGCATTGACGCGGTAATCATTGAGCGTGTCTCGGGCGACCATGTGCTGAGCCGCATTCGCGCCGGTGTGCTGGAGCAAGTGGCCATTGACCTGCTTGATGAAGCGGGTGTGGGCGAGCGCATGCACCGCGAGGGCCTGGTGCATGGCGGTTTTGACATGCTTTACGCCGGAGCCCGTCACCGCATCGACATGAACGCCTTGACCGGCGGCAAAAACGTGATGGTTTACGGCCAGACCGAGGTCACCCACGACCTGATGGATGCGCGCACCGCAGCCGGTTTACCCACCTATTACGAGGCCGCTGACGTGCAGGTGCATGACTTTGACACGCTGCATCCCCGTGTCACCTTCAGTCATCAGGGCCAGGCGATTGAGTTGACTTGTGATTTCGTCGCTGGCTGCGATGGTTTTCATGGCGTTTGCCGCGCCAGCGTACCGCGCAAATCAATTGTGGAATTTGAAAAGGTTTACCCATTTGGCTGGCTCGGGCTGCTGTCAGACACACCGCCCGTGCATGACGAACTGATTTATGTGAACAGCCCACGTGGCTTTGCCTTGTGTTCTCAGCGCAGCAAAACCCGCAGCCGCTACTACCTTCAAGTGCCACTCACCGACCGCATTGAAGACTGGACCGATGCGGCGTTCTGGCAAGAGTTGCGCTTGCGGCTGGACGCCGAGGCGAGCGCCAAGCTCATTACCGGGCCGTCCATCGAGAAAAGCATTGCGCCACTGCGCAGTTTCGTCACCGAGCCCATGCGGTTCGGTCGTCTGTTTTTGGCCGGCGATGCAGCGCACATCGTCCCACCCACCGGAGCCAAGGGTCTTAACCTGGCGGCCACCGATGTCAAGTACCTGTGCAACGCGCTGGTGGATTTTTACCAGAACCACACCGAGGCCGGCATTGACAGTTACTCGGCTCGTTGCCTGCGCCGTATCTGGAAGGCCGAGCGCTTTTCGTGGTGGTTCACCACGCTAATGCACCGCTTTCCTGAAGACAATGCCATCACCAACCGCTTCCAGGAAACCGAGCTGGACTATTTGCTCAATTCCCATGCCGGCTCACTCTCGATTGCCGAGAACTATGTGGGCTTGCCGCTGGACTTTGCCGAACCCGCTGCAACACAATCGCGCACAGGTTAGGCCCCCCTCAAAATACTGAATATGCAAACTGCGATTCCAACACTTTTCATGCGCGGTGGCAGTTCTCGCGGCCCGTTCTTTCTGGCCTCTGACCTTCCGTCAGATGTGGCCACGCGTGACCGGGTTCTGCTAGCTGTGATGGGCTCGCCCGATCGACGTCAGATTGATGGCTTGGGCGGCGCGCATCCATTGACCAGCAAGGTGGGCATTGTGAACAAGAGCAGCACAACCGGCGTGGCGCTTGATTTTTTGTTTGCCCAATTGCAGCCTGACAAGGACACGGTGGACACCACCCCGAACTGCGGCAACATGCTGGCCGCCGTGGTACCGTTTGCGCTGGAGCGGGGACTGATTGAGGCACAAGGCGACACCACCACCGTGCGGGTGTTGACTCTGAATACCGACATGCAGTGCGACATCACTGTCCAAACTCCCATGACCCCAAATGGTCGCCGGGTGCGTTACACCGGCAACGCGCGCATTGACGGCGTGCCGGGCACCTCAGCCCCTATCACGATCAATTTCCTGGATACTGCGGGCTCGGTTTGCCATGGCCTGCTGCCCACCGGACGAGTGAAAGACAGAGTGACCGTGCGCGGTGCCGGGTGTGATGCGTTCACGCTGGATGTGACGTGCATCGACAACGGTATGCCACTGGTGATTTTCAATGCCAGTGATATTGGCGCCACCGGGTATGAGTCAGTGGCCGAATTGAACGCCAACGCTGCGCTCAAAGCCCGAATTGAAGCCCTGCGCCTTCTAGCTGGACCTTTGATGGGCCTGGGCGATGTCACCGACAAAAATTACCCCAAGATGACGCTGATTGCCGCGCCTCGTCACGGGGGCAGCATCAGCACACGCAGCTTTATTCCCCATGTGTGTCACGATGCCATTGGCGTGCTGGCTGCGGTGACCGTGGCGACGGCCTGCGTGCTCAAAGGCTCAGTGTGCGATGGCGTGGCGCAAATGCCCGAGTCGGACGAGCCCACCGTGTCGGTCGAACACCCCACGGGCGAGCTCAGCGTGGCTCTTGGCCTGGACCCGGCCAACCCACAAAATGTGAAAAAAGCCGCTTTGCTGCGGACTGCGCGCCTGATCATGCGCGGTGAGGTGATGGTGCCCAGTGATGTTTTTATCAAAAACAATAAGCTGACTATGCAAATTAAATAAGGGCTACAGCCCTATTTTTTATAAATTTCAGACCAACAAAGAGTTACTCGGAGACCTGCATGAGCCAAACCAAATCCCTGATCATCGACTGCCACGGCCACTACACAACGGCCCCTAAGGCGCTGGAGGTCTGGCGCAACCAGCAAATCGCTGGCATCAAAGACCCTGTCGTGATGCCTAAAGTGTCTGACCTGAAGATCAGCGACGACGAACTGCGGGAAAGTATTGAGACCAACCAACTGCGTCTGATGCGCGAGCGTGGCCTTGACCTCACGCTGTTTTCCCCACGCGCCAGTTTCATGGCACACCACATTGGCGACTTCAACGTGTCAAGCACCTGGGCGGCCATTTGCAATGAGCTGTGTTACCGCGTCAGCCAGCTTTTCCCAGACAGCTTTGTGCCCGTGGCCATGTTGCCGCAAAGCCCTGGCGTGGACCTTGCCACCTGTATTCCCGAGCTGGAAAAATGTGTCAATGAATACGGCAACGTCGGCCTTAACCTGAACCCTGACCCCAGCGGTGGCCACTGGACATCACCACCCCTGACCGATCGGGCCTGGTATCCCGTCTACGAGAAGATGGTTGAATACGATATTCCCGCCATGATCCACGTCAGCACCAGTTGCAACGCCTGTTTTCACACCACCGGTGCGCACTACATCAACGCAGACACCACGGCTGTGATGCAACTGATTCAGGGCGATTTGTTCAAAGATTTCCCCACGTTGCGCTTTGTGATTCCGCATGGCGGCGGCGCAGCACCCTACCACTGGGGCCGTTACAGGGGGCTGGCACAAGAGCTGAAAAAACCGCTGCTATCAGAGCACCTGTTGAACAACATCTACTTTGACACCTGCGTTTATCACCAACCCGGCATTGACCTGCTCAACACTGTGATCCCGGTGAAAAACGTGCTGTTTGCCAGCGAAATGATTGGGGCCGTGCGCGGCATTGACCCTGAAACAGGGAACTACTTTGACGACACCAAACGCTACATCGAGGCCTCAAAAATACTGAGCGCGGCAGACCGCCAGCAGATTTACGAAGGCAACGCACGGCGCGTGTTCCCGCGGCTGGATGCGGCGCTGAAGGCGAAAGAAACTAAGTAACTTTGCGGGACAGACCAAGAACTGCGCCGCAGTTTTGCTCTGTCCCCAACTGAATAGGAACAACACAATGAACAACCTGGGCATCGTCAAACGCAACATCACCCGCGCCGACAAAGCTGTGGTGGAAAAACTGTCACGCTTTGGCGTGGCCACCATCCACGAAGCCATGGGCCGCGTCGGCCTGATGAAGCCCTACCTGCGTCCGATTTATAACGACGCCAAAATTTGCGGCACGGCTGTCACCGTGCTGTTGCAGCCGGGCGATAACTGGATGATGCATGTGGCTGCCGAGCAATTGCAGCCGGGCGACGTGGTGGTGGCTGCTTGCACCACCGACAACGCCGATGGCTTTTTTGGTGAACTGCTGGCCACATCTTTCAAGGCACGCGGCGCGGTGGGCCTGATCATTGACGGTGGCGTGCGCGACGTCAAAGACCTCACCGAGATGAACTTTCCGGTGTTCAGCAAAGCCATTCACGCCAAAGGCACCATCAAGGCCACGCTGGGTTCGGTGAACGTGCCCGTGGTGTGCGCCGGGGCCCAGGTCAACCCTGGCGATGTGGTCATTGCTGACATTGATGGTGTAGTGGTGGTGCCCGCCGCCATGGCGCAACAAGTGGCCGATGCCGCAGAAGCGCGCGAAGCCAATGAAGGCGCCAAACGTGCCATCTTCGCCTCGGGCGTGCTCGGGATAGACTATTACAAGATGCGCGAAGGGCTGGAAAAAGCCGGTCTGCGTTACATAGATTGAACGATGAGCAAGCCCATGGTCAAACCCACAACGGGTGACTTCACCAAAACCCCAGGCTGGCTGGACTGGTACGCCAGCCCGTGCAAACCCACCTTCAATCTGCCCGCAGGCGCAGTGGATGCGCATTGCCACGTGTTTGGCCCTGGCGCTGAATTTCCTTACGCACCAGAGCGCAAGTACACACCGTGCGATGCGTCCAAGGCGCAGCTGTTCTCTCTGCGCGACCACCTGGGATTTGACAAGAACGTGATCGTGCAAGCCAGCTGCCACGGTGCTGATAACCGCGCGCTGGTCGATGCACTCATTCACAGCAAAGGCAAGGCCCGCGGTGTGGCCACGGTCAAGCGCAGCGTGTCTGATGCCGAGCTGCAAGCCATGCACGAGGCTGGTGTGCGCGGCGTGCGCTTCAACTTTGTCAAACGGCTGGTGGACTTCACACCCAAAGACGAACTGATGGAAATTGCCGCCCGCATCAAGCCGCTGGGCTGGCATGTGGTGATCTACTTTGAAGCGGTGGATTTGCCCGAGCTGTGGGACTTCTTCACCGCCTTGCCAACCACCGTGGTGGTTGACCACATGGGCCGCCTGGATGTGTCGCGGCCGGTGGATGGGCCGCAATTCGAACTGTTCAAAAAGTTCATGCGCCAGCACCCAAACGTTTGGAGCAAAGTCAGCTGCCCGGAGCGCCTGAGCAGCACCGGCCCGATAGCCCTGAACGGCGAGCAAAACGCTTACCGTGATGTGAGGCCGTTTGCCAAATCAATCGTGGAAGAATTTCCGGACCGCGTGCTGTGGGGCACCGACTGGCCGCACCCCAACCTGAATGATCACATGCCTGATGATGGCCTGTTGGTGGATTTCATTCCTCACATTGCGCCTACGCCCGAGTTGCAGCGCAAGTTGCTGGTCGACAACCCCAATCGTTTGTACTGGAATTCATAGCCTCTAACGCCTGTTTTATAAGAGCCAGAGCCAGGATTTCTATGTCATTCATGATCTGGTCCCCAATCTGAAAGGAGCCACCATGGCACTCGATAAACCCTATCTTGATGTTCCCGGCACCATCATTTTTGATGCCGAACAGAGCCGCAAGGGCTACCCCCTGAACCAGTTTTGCGTCTCGTTGATGCAGACCGCCAACCGCGAGCGCTTCAAGCGCGACGAGCGGGCCTACCTCGACGAATGGCCCATGACCGAAGACCAAAAACTGGCGGTGCTGTCGCGTGACCTGAACCGCTGCATGGCGCTGGGCGGCAATATTTACTTTTTGGCCCGCATTGGTGCCACCGACGGCTTGAGTTTTCAGCAAATGGCCGGCTCCATGACCGGCATGACCGAAGCCGAGTACCGCGACATGATGCTCCATGGCGGCCGCTCAATTGAAGGCAATCGTTTCATGGGCGAGGACGGCAACGCCCAAGCGCAGCATCAACCCCAGGGCCACGCTGGCCAGAAAGCGAAGGCTTGAACATGGCACGCATCACCGCATCCGTTTACACCTCGCATGTGCCCGCCATTGGTGCCGCGCTGGATCTGGGCAAAGACAAGGAGCCCTACTGGCAACCGGTGTTCAAGGGCTATGAGTTTTCAAAACAGTGGATGAAAGACAACAAGCCGGACGTGATTTTTCTGGTCTACAACGACCATGCCACCGCCTTCAGCCTGGACATGATTCCCACCTTTGCCATCGGCACGGCACCTATTTTTCCGATTGCCGATGAAGGCTGGGGCCCGCGCCCGGTGCCGCCCGTGGTGGGACACCCTGAACTGGCCGCGCACATCGCGCAGTCGGTCATCCAGCAGGACTTTGACCTGACCATTGTCAACAAGATGCCGGTGGATCATGGCCTGACCGTGCCATTGAGCCTGATGTGCGGCCAGCCACCCGCCAATGACTTTCATTGGCCGTGCCCGGTGATTCCGTTCGCGGTGAATGTGGTGCAGTACCCGGTGCCCTCGGGGCAGCGCTGCTTTAACCTGGGCCAGGCCATCCGCCGTGCGGTGGAGAGTTATGACCAGGACCTGAACGTGCACATTTGGGGCACTGGCGGCATGAGCCATCAGCTGCAAGGGCCGCGCGCGGGTTTGATCAACCGCGAGTGGGACAACGCCTGGCTGGATCTGCTCATCGCCGACCCTGCTGCTGCCGCCGCCACACCGCATATAGACTATGTGCGTGAGGCGGGCAGCGAGGGCATTGAACTGGTGATGTGGCTCATCGCGCGCGGTGCAATGTCCGATGTCTCTCGTGGTGCTATTAAGGATATAGCCGGTAGTGCAAACAGCGTAAGGGTTAGGCATCACTTTTACCATGTACCGGCGTCGAATACAGCGGTCGGACACCTAATATTGGAGAACAGTTAAATGAAAACCATGAAAGTTGCGCTGGCTGGGGCGGGCGCCTTTGGCATCAAACACCTGGACGGCATCAAAAACATTGAGGGCGTGAAAGTGGTCTCGCTCATCAGTCGAGACCTCGATGAAACGCGTGAGATTGCGGCCAAATACGGCATCGGCCACGTCACCACCGAGTTGTCTGACAGCTTGGCCCTGAAAGAGGTGGGCGCCGTCATTTTGTGTACGCCCACCCAAATGCACGCCTCGCAAACGCTTGCCTGCCTTCGCGCGGGCAAGCATGTGCAGGTGGAAATCCCGCTGTGCGACGTGCTCACAGATGGTGAAGAAGTGGCTCAGGTGGCAGAGAGAAGCGGCCTCGTCGCCATGTGCGGCCATACCCGCCGCTTCAACCCCAGCCATCAGTACGTGCACAAGAAAATCGTGGCAGGCAAATTCAACATCCAGCAGATGGATGTGCAAACCTACTTTTTCCGCCGCAGCAACATGAACGCGCTGGGCCAACCGCGCAGCTGGACTGACCACCTGCTGTGGCATCACGCGGCGCACACAGTGGATTTGTTTGCGTACCAATGCGGCAGCCCCATTGTGAAGGCCAATGCTGTCCAGGGTCCGATTCATCCTACCTTGGGCATCGCCATGGACATGAGTATTCAACTCAAGGCCGCCAACGGGGCGATCTGCACGCTGAGTTTGAGCTTCAACAACGATGGCCCGCTAGGCACGATTTTCAGGTACATCGGTGACAGCGCCACCTACCTTGCGCGCTACGACGACTTGTTCAATGGCAAGGAGGAAAAAATTGACGTGTCAAACGTGGCGGTCAGCATGAACGGTATAGAGTTGCAAGATCGAGAGTTCTTTGCGGCCATCCGTGAGGGCCGCGAACCCAACAGCAGTGTGGCCAGCGTGTTGCCTTGTTACCGGGTTCTGCATGAGATGGAGTTGCAACTGGCTGGATGATCTGTCCAGCAGCAAGTGAGGCGCATTGATTCTGAAGCTTTTTAGCGCGGCCGAACTTGTGGCACATTCAGTTGTTGCTCATTGCCGATGGCGCACCCCTTGGCCCTGAATGGCTGGATCACAGCCTGAAAGGGGAATGGGTAATCACCGTGAATGCCACATCGGGGGCGACTTCCTGCTGATCTGCCAGGTCGATGCGAACTGGATTAACTTTGTTCGTTCGGGTACTCACTCCGAACTTTTCGGCAATTGACAATTTTCACCCGAACCAGCACGTCGGTTTTCAAATCAATCAGACTGCTGGTTTCATTGCATGAGCCGATTCGCTACCTGCACCATAGCCCACCAGACGGCGATGCTTAAACCGTCAGGCCGCCCGAGACTTCAATCACGGCGCCATTGATATAGCTGGCCTCGTCGCTGGCCAGGAAAGCATAGACGTTGGCAATTTCTTCGGGCCGGCCCAGGCGTTTGAGGGGCACTTTGGCCTGCAAGTCCTGCAACACTTTCTCGGGCATGGTGGCGATCATCGGCGTGTTGATAAAGCCCGGTGCCACGGCGTTGACGCGCACACCCTTGGGGCCAAGCTCGCGGCTCCAGGTTTTGGTGAAGCCGATCACGCCAAATTTGGTGGCGGCGTAGTTGGTTTGGCCAAAATTGCCGTAGATGCCAACCACCGAACTGGCGTTCAGGATCACGCCGCTGCCCTGCGCCACCATGCTGTCGGCGACTGCCTGCGAACAATGAAAGACACCGCGCAGGTTGACATCGATGACGCGGTCAAATTGCTCCAGCGTCATTTTTTGCAGCCGCGCGTCTTGTGTGATACCAGCGTTGTTGACCAGCACGTCGATGCGGCCAAACTGCGCTTTCACGCTGGCGACAACTTCGTTGATGCGTTCGCGTTGCGTTACGTCCATGACAAAACCTGCGGCGGTGGCACCCAGCGTCTGGCACTGCGCCACCGCCGCGTCCACCCCGGTTTGTTTGAGGTCGCAAACGATGACGATCGCGCCTTCGGCGGCAAATTTGAGTGCTGTGGCCAGGCCAATGCCCTGGGCCGCGCCGGTGATGATGGATACTTTGCTGGAGAGTCGAGCCGTCATGGTGATCCTGTTAAGTGGTGGATGAGAACTGTTTGAATGTTAGCCGTGTCCTGACTGCATGAACTGCCATGTCGCTGTCAGCCGCGTGGCTGCCACCGAGGTCGCTGCGCTCCTCAATGACGAAACTTTGTCGTCATTTCCAGCGCAACGGCTCCAGGCTCACGTTGTGCATGCCATCGCCCAGCATCAGCACGCCTTCCTGCACCGTGGCCTGCAACTGCATGCTGCGCTGGGCCATGGGAATGAGGGATTGGGCTGCGGCAGCAGGGATGCGCCAGACTTGCAGATTTTGCGGTCGCGCGAGCTTCGCCTCCATGCTGCGCCACCAGATTTCAGCGGCGTTGCCAAAGCAGTACAGCACCACGGCATCGGCTTTGCCGCAGGCTTTGAGGAGCGGCTTGTCCTCGGGCTGGCCGACTTCGATCCACAGTCGCGTGCGTCCGGTGTAGTCGCGCAGCCAGGCGTCGGGCTCGTCGGGGTCGGACAGACCGGCACCAAAGGCCAGTGTGCCGTCACCGCTGCACAGCGTTTGCAGTTGGTGTGCCTGCCAAGCCAGCGCGCACAGCCGCACCATCATGCGTTCGTCGGTTTCGCTCGGGTGGCGCGCCAGCGTCAGCGCGTGGTCGGCGTAATAGGCATGGTCAATGTCGGCAATTTGCAGACTGGCTTTGAAGATGGTGGATTTGGTGGCCATCAGATTCGACGCCGGGCCGCCCCAAGGCGGATCAGCCCCCTCGGGGGGCAGTGAGGACAAGCGGAATCGACGAACGTCGATTCCGGGGCAGTGCCGAGCGTGGGGGTCATACTCGTTTAGCCAGCTCGGCCGCCTTACCGGTGTAGTTGCCCGGCGTCATGGCCAACAGGCGCTCTTTTTCTGCCGCCGGAATTTCCAACTTGGCGATAAAGCCCTGCATCAATTCGCGCGTCATCGGCTCACCGCGCGTGAATTTTTTGAGCTGCTCGTAAGGTTGCGGCAGGCCAAAACGACGCATCACAGTCTGGATCGGCTCGGCCAGCACTTCCCAGGAGGCGTCGAGGTCAGCGGCAATGGCCGCTTCGTTGATCTCCAGCTTGTTCAGGCCGGTCAGCAGCGCCTGGTAAGCCAGCACCGCGTAACCGAGCGCCACGCCCATATTGCGCAGCACCGTGCTGTCGGAGATGTCGCGCTGCCAGCGTGAAATCGGCAGCTTCTCGCTCATGTGGCGCAGCAGCGCGTTGGACAAGCCCAGGTTGCCTTCGGCGTTCTCAAAATCTATCGGATTGACTTTGTGCGGCATCGTGCTGGAGCCGACCTCGCCCTCGCGCAGCCGCTGCTTGAAATAGCCCAAACTCACGTAGCCCCAGACGTCACGCGACCAATCAATCAGGATGGTGTTGGTGCGCGCCACGGCGTCAAACAGCTCGGCCATGTAGTCGTGCGGCTCGATCTGGATGCTGTAGGGCTGAAAGCTTAGCCCCAAGCCCAGCGGTTCGGGTGTTTCCACCACGCGGCGCGCGAAGGCTTCCCAGTCAAACTCAGGCCAGGCCGACAGATGGGCGTTGTAATTACCCACCGCGCCGTTCATTTTCCCCAGCAGTTTGATGGCAGCAATTTTTTCGCGCACCGTCGCCAGCCGCACCACCACGTTGGCAATTTCCTTGCCCACCGTGGTCGGGCTGGCGGTCTGGCCGTGGGTACGGCTGAGCATGGCGACATCAGCAAAAGTGTGTGCCATGTCACGCAGTTTGCTTGTGATGGCGTCCAGAGCGGGCAGCAACACCTGGTCGCGACCACTTTTGAGTTGCAGCGCATGGCTGGTGTTGTTAATGTCTTCGCTGGTGCAAGCAAAGTGCACAAACTCCTGCGCGTTAAGCAATTCGGGGCGCGCTTCAAATTTGGATTTGATCCAGTACTCGACCGCCTTGACATCGTGGTTGGTGGTCTGCTCGATCACTTTGATAGCTTCGGCGTCAGCCTCGGAAAAATGCTTTACCAAACCGAGCAAGTAAGTACGCGCTCCGGGAGAGAACGGCTTGAACTCGGCAAAGCCGCAATCGCTCAGTGCAATAAACCAGGCTACCTCAACTTGCACGCGGCGCTGCATATAGCCCTGTTCGCTCATCACGGGGCGGAGTTTGGTAAACTTGGCAGCGTAGCGGCCGTCAAGCGGGGAAAGAGCTGAAATAGGTGAGAAATTCATGGGCAGATTGTAGAAGCTCCGCTGCGCTGATGCATGCCGCCAGCCGGGTCGCGAGAGGGTGTTTAGAATCAGCGTTCAAACAACGATAAAGCGCAAATGAAATTAATCGGATCCAACTCCAGCCCCTACGTGCGTAAAGTACGCATCGTCATGGTCGAGAAGAAACTCGACTACACCTTCGAGACTGCAGATGTCTGGGCCGCGCAGGCCACCATTGCTGAGTCCAACCCGCTCGGCAAAGTGCCCTGTCTGGTCCTCGAAGGCGGCGATGCCTTGTTTGATTCAAGTGTGATCGTTGAATATCTCGACACCCTGTCGCCGGTGGGCAAATTAATTCCACCAGTGGGCCGTGAGCGCGCCGAAGTCAAGACCTGGGAAACGCTGGCCGACGGCATCCTGGATGCGGCCATCCTGGCGCGGCTGGAAGCGACCTGGGGCGGCCGTACCGAAGCACAGCGCTGCCCGGCCTGGATTGAGCGCCAGTTGGGCAAAGTGGGTGCCGCCGTGAAAGCGATGAGCCTGGGCCTGGGCGAGAAACCGTTCTGCACTGGCGTACACCTCAGCCTGGCCGATATTGCGGTTGGCTGCGCGCTGGGCTATCTGGACTTTCGTTTCCCGCAAATTGACTGGCGTGGCGATTATCCCAACCTGACCAAGCTGCAAGACAAGCTGATGCAACGCCCGAGTTTTGTGGCAACCCTGCCCGTCTGAGCCGTAACTCGTCTTCAGGGATGAACCCAGCCTGCCAGCATCGCAGACATGCGCAATTTATCCGACACTGATGCTTGGTCTGGCATGGCCGCTTTGAACGACAAAGTTTGTCCGCGCGAGGGTTTGCAGGAGCGACTGACCCGGCTGCCGCGACCACTGGTGTTGACCAATGGCGTGTTTGATGTGCTGCACCGTGGCCACGTAATGTACCTGGCGCAGGCGCGCGCGCTGGGTGCCAGTTTGCTGGTGGCGCTCAATACTGATGCCTCGGCCCGACGCCTGGGCAAAGGGGCGGATCGTCCGCTTAACAACGAACTTGATCGCGCTTTTGTGATCGCTGCGCTTTCCAGCACCAGCCTGGTGACCTGGTTTGACGAGGACACACCCTTGAACCTGATAACCCAAATCAAACCCGACATTCTGGTCAAGGGCGGCGACTACGATATGCAAAAGCTGGCTGAAACCCGGGTTGTCGAATCCTATGGTGGGCGTGCGCTGGCGCTGCCCTTTGTGGCCGGTTATTCGACCACGACGCTGGTGCAAAAAATCCGGGTCAACGGCGGTTAATTGATGACCAGATCGAGCACAAGGGAGTGGGCGGCCCCGCTGCCGACGATCGCGGTTTTTGTTTTTCTCATCCTGCCCTGGCTCAATCCGTTTTCTCCCGGCCCATCGCCGTCCGTGATGCCCTGGCTGCTGTCGCTGGGATGCTTTGCCCTGGTTTTGTTGTGGGCTGCGCGGGTGCCCTTGGCGAAGGTGGCGGCGACAGCCTGGTTGACCGCCGCGCTGCTCAGTGCCGTGCTTGGTTTGTTGCAGTATTTTGGTGCCACGGCGCCGTTTGGCATCTGGGTCAACAACCCCGGTATCGGCGAAGCTTTTGCCAACTTGCGCCAGCGAAACCAATTTGCGACATTGATCAATATGGGCTTGGCAGCCTTGATGTGGTGGGTGGCGCAGGACCAAGCCGCCTCTCCTGATTCCATTTCCAAGTCATTCATGTCTAGGCGTCGAGCCGCAGACAGTGCTATTGCACGACAAGGCGAGACAACAACGACAGGGATGACTTGGAAATGGAATGACTCTTCCAAAGCTGAGGTAGCGCGTTCACCGACCTTTTGTTGGCGATCACTTGCAGCGCTGCCGGCAGCCGTTTTACTGGCGTTCGCCAACGCCGCCTCGTCTTCGCGTACCGGCTTGGTGCAACTGCTGCTGCTCAGCGCCATGGTTTGGGTTTGGAGCCGAAGCGCGCCCGGCGCAAACCAGTCGGCCCGGCTGCGCCTGCTGTGGGTGGCGGTCCTGGCCTACGGCATCGCCGCCTTGACGCTGCCGGTTCTGGTCGGCCATAACCTGGCAACCAACGGTATTCTGGCGCGCTTGCATGACGGAGGCCCGACCTGTGCCAGCCGCCTCACTTTGTGGACCAATGTGCTGCACTTGATCGGCCAAAAACCCTGGTTCGGCTGGGGTTGGGGCGAGCTTGATTTTGCTCATTTCATCACGCTCTATCCAGACTTGCGTTTTTGTGAAATTCTGGATAACGCGCATAACTTGCCACTGCATCTGGCGGTGGAATTGGGCCTGCCAGTGGCCGTCGCGGTGTGCGCTGGCGCCGTGTGGTTGACGTTGCGCGCGCGCCCCTGGCGTGAATCGGATGCGACGCGACAACTGGCCTGGGCCGTGCTGGCGGTTATCGTGCTGCACAGTTTGCTGGAGTATCCGCTCTGGTATGGGCCGTTCCAGATGGCGTTTGGGTTGTCGCTGTGGCTGCTGTGGCGCAGGCGTGGCCAGTTCCCGGCTGGTGTTGTCGCCGGTTCATCTGTTCTGGCGATTGGTTTGATCGCCATTGCCGCCTACGCGGCCTGGGACTATCAACGTATCAGCCAGATTTATTTGACACCAAGCCTGCGCTCGCCGGCCTTTCAAGAAGATACCCTGGAAAAAATAGGCACCTCCCGGTTGTTTCAAAATCAGGTGAACTTTGCCGAACTCACCACCACCGCCTTGACCCGCGCCAATGCCGCACACCTGAACGCACTGGCTGAAACTCTGTTGCATTTTTCGCCGGAGCCGCGCGTGATTGAGACGCTGATCGAGAGCGCCGCACTGCTGGGGCGCCTGGACGAAGCGCAGTTCTATCAATTGCGTTACCGGGCCGCTTTCCCTGAAAGTTATGCGAATTGGGTCAAAACAACGCACTGAACCAGAGGCTAGCCTCGAAAGCGCTTGCGCGTCAGCGCCAGCGCCAGCCAGAAGCC
Organism: Rhodoferax sp.; assembly: GCA_003133245.1. Taxonomy (GTDB): domain Bacteria; phylum Pseudomonadota; class Gammaproteobacteria; order Burkholderiales; family Burkholderiaceae_C; genus Rhodoferax. The sequence continues at coordinate 58,285 of PKWM01000026.1, forward strand.
GCCCACCGCATAGGCTGTCAGCACGGCAACCGGTCGCAACACCTGTGCCGGCCATTGGTCCATGAACAGGGGCCGCACCAGATCCACTGCATTGGTCAACGGCAGCCACTGCGATACTGCATGCACCACCGAGGGCAATTGTTCCAGCGGGAAGAAGACGCCGCTCAGGAACATCATGGGTGTCAGAAACAGCGTGAAGTAGTAGGTGAAAAAATCATAACTTTTGGCCAGCGCATTGAAGATCAACGCGATGCAGCTGAACGTCACTCCCACGCCCAGCAGCACCGGCCAGGCCACCAGTAATTTAAGGCTGTAGCTGATGCCCAGGCCCAGCATGACGCCCAGAATGGCAGTCACGGTAAAGAGCGACTTGAACGTCGCCCACAGCATTTCAGCCAGCACGATGTCGTCCAGATTGACCGGCGCATTCATGATGCCGTCCCAGGTTTTTTGCACATGCATGCGCGAAAACGCCGAGTACAGCGCTTCAAAACTGGCCGCGTTCATGGCGCTCATGCAGATCGATCCGCTCGCCAGAAACAGGATGTAGGGCACCTTGACTTCACCCCCCGTGCCATGGATTGTGACTTGCCCAACCAGCGCGCCCATGCCATAACCAAAAGCCACCAGCCACATCAGCGGCTCGGCAATGTTGCCCACCAGGCTGGGAATGGCCAGCTTGCGCCAGACCAGCATGTTGCGCAGAAAGACCGGCCACCAGCGCAGCGAGAGCGCAGGCGCGCGCCAGACGCTTTGGCTGTGTGAATCAATCATATGAGCACCTCATGCGTCTTCCCGTATTTGGCGGCCGGTGAGTTTCAAGAACAAATCCTCCAGATTGGCGGGGCGGTGCAGCGTTCGCAATTGCGGGTAAGCGGCGAGTCCCTTCAACAGCGGTTCGGCATTGGTGGTGTAAAAAAATACCGTCTCACCACTCACTTCGACGCGTGCTGCCAGCGCTTTCAAGTCCGACTCCATCAGTGCCAATGCACCGGCGCCAAAAACTTCCACCACGTCGGGCTCCAGGTGCTGATTGATCAGATCGCGTGGCCGGCCCTCGGCAATCTTCTTGCCGTGATCGAGCACCAGCAGGCGCGAACACAGGCGCTCGGCCTCGTCCATGAAGTGGGTCGTCAGCAGGATCGATTTACCCTCTTGCAGCAGCAGTTGTAGCCGCTCCCACATCAGGTGGCGTGCCTGCGGATCGAGACCTGTGGTGGGCTCATCGAGCAGCAACAGGCGCGGGTTGTTCACCAGTGCGCGCGCCAGACTCAGACGCCGTTTCATGCCGCCAGAGAGTTCACCCGGCTTGGCGCTGGCCTTGTGCGTGAGCGAGGCAAACTCCAGCAGCGCCGGAATGCGCGCACGGATCTGCGCATCCTTCATTCCGAAATAGCGGCCATAAACCAGCAGGTTCTCGGCGCATGAAAAATCGGGGTCCAAGGTGTCAAGCTGACTGACCACACCGAGCTGCGCCTTGATCGCCAGCGCATCGCGCGGCATCTGTAGCGCTGGCTGGCCCGGCTGCTCAAGGTAGGCAATATGGCCCGCGTCGGGCACGGTCAGCCCCAGGCACATGCGAATGCTGGTGGTTTTGCCAGCCCCATTGGGGCCAATCACGCTCAGACATTCGCCCGCTGCAATCTCGAACGACAAGTCATCGACGACGGTCGTGTTGGCGTAGCGTTTGCTAAGGTGACTGACTTCGAAAAGTGGGGCTGGCGCCGACAGGTTTGAGGACATGGAACTGATTGTGCCGCAGTCGGTTCACCCGGTGCTTAAACCGACAGCGGCTTGAGCAACTCCGACTGCCCACTTCCGGCGAGACCTGACGTTCAAGAGGGTGGCTTTGGGTACCCCAAGGCGAGGGCCGCCCGCTTTGCTTATCGAACTTCTGAAGACCTGTCCCAGTACCATGGCTGGGCAACCATCAAGCTCCGCTGCCTGTCGGACTGTCGGGCATGGTGACGATGATCTTGCCCTTGGCGCGACCCGATTCGAGCTTGGCCATTGCATCGGCGATGTGCCCGAAGGGGTACACACTGTCGACAATCACCTTGACCGCAGCGGTGTCAACGAGACGCGCGAGTTCGGACAAGTCCTCGCCGCTCGGATGCATGAAGAGGTAGCGATAGCGCGCTCCATGCTGGCGGGCGCGACGCCTTAGCGAAAAGCTCGCAAGCCAAAACAGTGTCTGTAACCCCAGCCCACGCCCCAGATCCTTCGACGCCGTTTGCGGCTCAGGCATACCGGCGACGGAGACGACGGTGGCGCCCGGCCGCACAATGGCGAACGCCTGCTCAAGCGTATCGCCGCCGATGAGGTCGAATGCACCGTCGAATCCCGAGAGAACCGACGCGGGCTGCTGTTGCGTGTAGTCGATGACCGTGTCGGCGCCAAGCTGTCGCACCAGCGCTTCCCCACGGGGCGACGCGGTGGTTGCAACCTGGGCGCCAAAGTGCTTGGCGATCTGTATCGCGAAGCTGCCCACGCCACCAGCGCCACCGGAGATGAAGATGCGCTGCCCGCTCGCGACGTGCAGTTCATCGCGCAGCGCCTGTAGCGCGGTGAGCCCAGCAAGGGGAATGGCGGCGGCCGTCGCAAAGTCAAGGCTCGCTGGTATCAAGGCCGCATGGTCTTCTTCGACGACCGCGAACTGGGCGAACGAGCCCATCCTGTCCTTGGCAACGCGCGCGAACACGCGGTCGCCAACATGAAAGCGCCGCACTTGTTCGCCACACGTGATCACCTCGCCCGCCAGTTCGTTGCCGAGCACAGCTGGCAAACGATAGCGTTGAACCAGCCGCAGGTCGCCCCGGCGCGTCTTGAAGTCCACAGGGTTCAGGCCTGCGGCGCGAACCCTGACGAGCATTTGCCTCGAGCTGGGTTCGGGCACCGGGACATCTTCCAGGGCCGCGAGTTCCGGGCCGCCGTACGCTTTCAAAACGAAAGCCTGCATCTGTTGTTGGGGCATGGCGGGCGATGGCATCATTGGCGTGTACTTGCTACAGCCGACGATAGCGCAGCACCTTTCGGAAATGATAGCCGAAATGCGGCTGCCATGACAGGCCGCTGATGACCGTCACCTGACACATGGTCGGAAACCATGACCGGCATGTCAGTGGCTGCTTGCGCGCCACCGAGCCGCTGTACATGCTCTGGGCGAGCGCCGCTTTGCGCTCCTGAGCGAGTGTAGACGAGTGACTGCTTCAGGGCAGCAATTTTGGCGTCAAAAATGGTGTTTTCATTGCCGGTGCTACCGTGAATTCAGGAACGCCTTGCGGTGCGCATCAAGCCACTGACTGATACTGCCACGTGAGATACACAAGGTAGATAGCTCAAATTGCTCCAGCGGCATGCGTGTAGCATTTCTTGGGACAGATCTTTGAGCACGCAGTGCAGCCGATACACAGCTCTTTGTGTGCAATGGTCATGACTTTTTTCTCGTATTCTTCGTCGTCATCATCGTCATCATCGTCCTCGTCGCCTCCTTCAACCCGGACGTAATCACCGCCCGCATTGAGGCCAACGAGTTCCAGCACACCACGCGGGCAAATTTTGAAGCAGCGGCCGCAGCCTATGCATTTTTCCTGGTTCAGGGACTCGACGAAGGTGGGTATCCAGATTTCGCCGCCAGGAAGCGTGACGCTAAACGTGGCAGTCATGCTAAGGCTCCAAATTGTGCAACCGCAGGGTAGCTGCGAATCATCTCAATCGCCTCCTCCAGAAATTTGCCGCCAGCCTCGGCCAGCGTGGCCAGCGAAGAAAAGCCAAAACGATGCACATCGCGCAACTGCTTGTTGACCACCACCAGGCGCCCAGCGATCAAGACCATGCGGCCAAAACCTTCGTGGCTCATTTTCATCATCGACGAGACCATTTGCCCGGTCTCGCGTTCGATCGCCACGGCAATCGCGTTGTAGAAAATCTCCAGATACCACAGGGTCTCGGGGTCCGGGTCGCCCAGAATCGGCAAGGCACGCCGCTCTTCAGCGGTGTGGATGTAGGGCTTGAGCAGTTGCAGGTCGGTCTTGTTGTCCCAGGTGCCGTTGGTATCCTGTGCGCGCAGTTGCCTGATGAGCTGTTGCACAAAAGGAGTCGTGAGAAAAACCTCGTCGCTGGCGGCTTCAGCGACTGCGGCCATGCTTGCCAGTTCAGTCACTGCGTCACCTCGTCTTCTTCGAAACTCGGAGCCTGTAGCGCATCCTTGGCCAATGCCTTGCGCAGCCAGGGCGGCGGTGTGCCCTGCAACACGGTCTGCAGTTTGTCCAGAATCCCGGAAATCGATTCCGGATTGGGCACCTTGACCGGGTGAATCTTCATCGCCACCACACGCGCTGCGCCCGAGCCACCGATGGCGGCTACGTAAAGCATGGCGCAGTCCTTGATGGCTTCGAGTTTGGGTGCGAGCTTGTCCTCGTTGCCGTCTTCCTCGAGATCGTCGCCAAAATCAAAGCGCTCGACAAAGTGATGGCCCTGGGTTGAGACATCGTAAACAGCAATGCTTTTGGCCCAGCCAAAGTGCGCGTCAACGTGCTGCTGGTCTTGCGTGGCGAAGGCGATTTTCATGAAAAGCTCCTGTGGATCTGTCAGGCGCTGGCGTCTGCCAGCTTGGGAGAGGTGTCAAAAACGACAACGGATTGTCTGGACCCGCCGACGCTCACCGTTGTTGCCGCGCGAAGCGCCTCGGGCGTCAAGGGCCAGTCGTTGGGATGGTGGTGTTCAATCTGTTCGATCATGAGATTGGCAATCTCGAAAATCAGGCTCATGGTGCCGCGATAGCCCACCTGGCAGCGCTGTGCATTGCCAACGCGGTCGAACACCGGAAAGCCGATCCGTAAAAGCGGCTTCTTCAGTCGCTCCGCCGCCTGGCGTCCATGCGAATGCGTAACCAATAGATCGCAATCGGCGGCGCCGCGCTCAAAATCCTCCAGGTCACCCAGAATCACCTCGTCAGCGGGTAACAGTGCATGGGCGTCCGACTTGGTTGGGCTGACGCAGCAGCGCAGTTCGGCACCCATCTCGTGCAACAGGCTGCCAACCGCCAGCAGCAAGTCAGGTTCGGCCGCGATGGCCACCTTGACGCCACCGGTGTAGAAGTGAGCGTCGAGCATGGCGTCGAGTAACTGGCTGCGCTGGCGCCGGTATTTGGGTGATACCGGTCGACCCGAGAGCTGCGCCAGTTTTTTCAAAAAACTATCGTTCACTTCCAGTCCGGTCAGGCGGGGAAAGATTTCCAGCGGCGTGTCGGCGATGGCCAGCAGCGCCTCAGCGGCCGCTCGCGTTTGCTCACCCACACCCAATGTGCAGGCCGACGCACCGGCTGCGCGAATCTGCTTCAGCGTGGTGCCGCCCAGGGTGGTGCCGCGCCAGTCAGGTGGAATGTGTCCGTCGAGCGAGCCGGAAATATCGGGCAGCACGATGACCGAAAGGCCAAAGGACTCGATGATTTCACGCAACTCGTCAATATCGCAGGGAGACAGATGGCTGCCCGGCAACAGAGTGACCTGACTCTGCTTGACTGGCAGCGGCTTGACCAGCGTCTTCACGATGGCGGTCACCGCATGTTTGAAACCATCTTCAAAACCGCCCACATAGTCCGGCGTCGAGACATAGACAATCTCGGTGTCGGCCAGTTCGGGTTTGCGCTGGCGCGCCGTGACCAGGTAGCCGTCCACATCGTCGCCCTTGGTTTCAGTCAGTCCGGTGGAGCAGATCGCGATGATCTTCGGTGCAGAGCGGCTGCGGATATTGAGCAGCGCCGCTTCAAGGTTGTCGTAACCGCCCAGAATCGAAGTCACCTCGTTCATGGCGGTGGTTTGCAGCGGGATCGATTCCTTGAAGTGACGCACCAGCAGCACCAGGCCGAAGGAAGTACAGCCTTGCGAGCCATGCATCACCGGCATGCAGGCGTCCAGCCCCAGAAACGCCAGGGTGGCACCCAGGGGCTGACTCATCTTGAGCGGGTTCACCGCGCAGGCTTTTTTGAATTCAACAACTTTGGCCATGGTCAGACACTCCCGCTGCTTGAGATGGCGCTCAGTGGCTCGCCATCATCGCCCCAGGGTGCCGAAATGCGCACCTGCTGCCAGACCGGGTTGCTAATGGCGCGGTCAATTTCGTGCACCAGCTCGACCATGCCTTCATAGCCGGCATACGGGTGATAGCGTTCCTGGTTGATATCGAGCCAGGGCATGCGGGCCTTGAGCGCCACAAACTGTGAGCGCCCGCCCGAGAGCATGATGTCGGCGCGCGCGTCGCGCAGCATGGCGTACATCTCGCGCGGCGTCATGTTCTCGATCATGTGGGCGCTATCGTCCTCTGTCAGTCCCATGATTTCGCGGATTCTTTCCTTGTCTTCCTTGGTGCTTTTCTTGACGCTGGTGCCGACCACTTCCATGCCGGCTTCCTGTAGCGCAGCCACCACTGACCAAGACTTGACGCCGCCGGTGATCAGCAAGGCACGCTTGCCCGTCAGGCGTTGCCGGTAGAGGGCAATGCGTTTGTAGGCGCGCGCCTCCTCGATCTCGATCAGGCGCTCGGTGCGATCCAGCAAGTCAGCGCCTGCTCCCTGCTGCACCAGCAGCCTGGCAATCTGGCGTAAGCTCTCACTCATGTCACCAATGCCGTAGAACGAGCCTTCAAAGTACGGAATGCCCCAACGTTGTTCCATCTTGGTCGCAATGTTGATCATCGCTTTGGAGCAGACCACCATGTTGACCCGAGCCCGATGCGCACAGGCAATGTCGTTGTAGCGGGCGTCCCCCGCAATGCAGGCCAGCACGCGGATGCCCAGGGCTTCAAGCAGCGGCTTTACCTGCCACAACTCACCGACGAGGTTGTATTCGCCGATGATGTTGATGTCGTACGCTGATCTGAACTCCGGCTCGCGGGTGCCAATCACGTAGTCCAGCAAGGCCTCGGCCCCGAGTTTGTTGCCCAGATTCTTCTGGCCGGCAAAGCCCGGCGCGTTGACCGGAATGATGGGTTTGCCAAATTTTTCCGAGGCGCGCTGGCAGACTGCTTCAATGTCGTCGCCCACTAAAGCGGTAACGCAGGTCTGATAGACAAAGACCGCTGGCGGGTCGTACTTGTCAAGGATCTCGCGAATCGACTTGAAGAGGCGCTTTTCGCCGCCATAAATCACGTCGAACTCATTGATGTCGGTAGTGAAGCCGGTGCGATAAATTTGTGGTCCGGAAGAAGCGCAGTGCCGGTTGTCCCAGGAGTTGCCTTCGCAGGCAATTGGTCCGTGCACCAGGTGCGCCACATCCACCACCGGTTGCAGTGCGATCTTGGCGCCGTCAAAGGCGCAGCCGCCCGCAGCGGCGCCGGGCGAGAGTTGTTTGCTACAGCCCTTCTTGCGATCCTTTTCGCTCTTGCCCTGGTTCTTGTCACAACCAGGCTCATCAAACACACCGGCGATCCGGGTCTTGAGTGCAGTGGACATGGATGACTCCTGAAATGGTCGATGCAATCCTCATTGCATTTTTAATGCCATATTGAAACGTGCGATTTCCGGTGGCTTTTGAGGGTTCCTGGCAGCATCGGTGGTAGTTTGCAAAATATCAGTGTAGAAATCTGTTGCGCGGTAATCTTGCCGGCGAGCTGAAAGTGACATTGGGCATGATGATCCTCCGTTAGCGAACGATGTCGTAGCTGTAATCGGTCTTGCCGGTTTGCATCGTATTGGCATCCAGTGCTTCGAAGAACTCGTCGAGCAAGGTAATCAGCACGCGCATGCCGCCGTCATAACCCCAGGTCGGGTAGCGGTGGTAATGATGCCGGTCGAAGATCGGGAACACCATGCGCACCAGCGGGGTTTTGGTATCGCGTTCCAGGTACTTGCCATAGGTGTTGCCGATCAAAAAGTCCACCGGCTCTGTGAACAGCAGGGAGCGCAGGTGCCACAGGTCGCGTTTCGGGTAGACCTTGCAGCCGGCACCAAAAGGTGACGAGTCGAAAAGAGCCTGCATCTTGATCTCCCAGGCCTTGCTACCATTGGTGGCCAGCACGTGGGCCGGCTCCGCGCCGAGCTCCAGCAGGAATGCGGCGTAGCCCAGCATCTGGTCCGGATCGCCATACAGCGCAAAGCGTTTGCCGTGCAAGTGGGCTTGACTGTCAGCCATGGCATCGACCAGTTGGCCGCGCTCCTTTTCCAGCGCGGCGGGAATCGGTTTGCCGGTCAGGCGCGCGATCTCCATCAGGAACTTGTCGGTGCCAGCCACGCCGATGGGTGCATTGAGCGCGACGACTTCCTGGCCGTGCTCGGCGATGAACTTGCTGGTCTTCTCACAGCAGTATTCCTGGAACACGATGGTCGCTTTGGCATGCAAGGCGGCCTGCACTTCTTCCTTGGTGGTACCGCCGGCGTACATGCGGAACTCGCCGTCGGTCGGCGTGTTCCAGTTCTCCGACGGGTCGCAAATGATGTTCACCTTGACGCCAAACAGATCAAAGATGCGCCGGATTTCTTTCATGTTGCCAACCACATAGCCGTCGAAACCGCCGATGAAATTGATGCTGTCATCCGGCACACGGACCATGGGTTCGGTGGTCTTGGCCTTGCCGTCCCAGAAGTGGCGCAAGATACCCAGGAGGGCATTGTCGTAGCCGGTGATGTGGCTGCCGACAAAAGCCGGTGTGTGGGCAAATGGCACGTCGAAGTCTTCCGGCAGACTGCCTTTTTGCTTGCTGGTCTTGATGAATGCGTCGATATCGTCGCCAATGACTTCGGCCATGCAAGTGGTCGAGACCGCGATCATGTCGGGCTTGTACAGGTTGTAGGCATTGGCCAGGCCATCGACCATATTGTTCAGGCCACCGAACACGGCTGCGTCCTCGGTCATCGAGGAACTGACGCAGGAAGTCGGCTCCTTGAAATGACGCGAGAAGTGAGAGCGGTAATAGGCCACGCAACCCTGGCTGCCATGGACAAAGCTCAGCGTCCTGGCAAAGCCATTGGCTGCAAAGACAGCGCCCAAGGGCTGGCAGGCCTTGGCTGGGTTGATGGTGAGCGAATCGCGTGCAAAGTTCTTCTGCTTGTAGTCCTCGGTCTTGGTCCACTCAATAATTTGAGCAACCTTTTCGTCGGAGTGATTGAACTCGAACTCCGCCTTCTTGTGGCGAAGACTACTCTGATACTCGGGTTCACGAAACAGCATTTCATGGTCGAGGACTTTGTCGGCTAATTGAGGCATGATTTTTCTCCGTATGATGTTTGACGGCTCAGGTCTTCCAGGGCGCTTTGGTCAAGCCCCAGACAGGACTGGAAATGGCCATGTCCATGTCGCGGGCAAAGATGGCAAAGCCGTCGTAGCCGTGGTAGGGGCCGGAATAGTCCCAGCTGTGCATCTGACGAAACGGCACACCCATCTTCTGGAATACGTACTTTTCCTTGATGCCGGAGCCGACCAGATCGGGCTTGACGCCTTCCACAAAGCGCTCGAACTCGTAGCCCGTCACGTCGTCATAGATCAGCGTGCTGTCCTTGATGTAATGGGTGGTGCGCTGATAGTCGTCGCCGTGACCGAATTCATAACCGGTGCCGACCACCTCCATGCCCAGGTCTTCATAGGCGCCAATCACGTGACGCGGGCGCAAACCCCCAACGTACAGCATGACCTTCTTGCCTTGCAGGCGTGGCTTGTACTTGTCGATCACCGCCTGCGTCAGTGACTTGTACTTGGCAATCACCTCTTCGGCTTTGGTCTTGATCGTGTCGTCGAAATGACTGGCGATCTCGCGCAGGCTGGACTCAATCTTGGTCGGGCCGAAAAAGTTGTACTCGACCCATGGCGTGCCGTATTTCTCTTCCATGTGCCGGCTGATGTAGTTCATTGAGCGGTAGCAGTGCAGCACATTGAGTTTGGCCTTGGGCGTGTTCTCGATCTCGGCAATGGAACCGTCACCGGACCACTGCGAAATCACGCGCAAGCCCATTTCTTCGAGCAGGATGCGGCTCGACCAGGCGTCGCCACCGATGTTGTAGTCGCCGATGATGGCCACATCGTAAGGCGTCGAGACGAATTCAGGGCGCTTGTTGGGATCGACCTTGTCGAACACCCAGTCGCGGATGGCGTCGTTGGCCAGGTGGTGGCCCAGCGACTGGCTGACTCCGCGAAAACCTTCACAGCGCACCGGCACAATGGTCTTGCCCTCGTACTGCTTGCTCTTCTTTTTCGACACTGCTTCGATGTCGTCACCGATCAGGCCGATCGGACATTCCGACTGGATTGAAATTCCCTTATTCAGCGGGAACAGCTCCTCAATTTCGTCGACGATCTTTTCGAGCTTCTTGTCGCCACCGAAAACAATGTCCTTCTCCTGAAAGTCTGAGGTGAACTGCATCGTCACAAAGGAGTCGATGCCGGTGGTGCCGACGTAGTAGTTGCGGCGCGTGCCCCAAGAATACTGGCCGCAACCGACCGGCCCATGGCTTATGTGCACCATGTCCTTGATCGGGCCCCACACCACGCCTTTAGACCCGGCGTAGGCGCAACCACGAACAGTCATCACACCAGGCAGCGACTTGATGTTGGACTTGACGCCGCAATCGGGTTTGCCCTCGTCAAAGGTGGCCAGGTGCTTGGCGCGCCGCTTGGCCATCTTCTCGGGATAAGCCTTCAGCACTTCATCAATCAAGGCCTTGTTGCTGGCCTTGCGCTCTTCAACGGTGGCAGTCATGTGGAACTCCAGAAGTTAATGGTTTGCTGTCTCTCAGGCGGGTGCCAACTCGGCGGCCTTTTTGCCGACCTGCGATTCATCAATCGCATCCATGATCCCGAACTCCATCAGCATGTCTTCGAGCTGATCCATCGTGATAGGCGTGGGAATCGTGCCGTTGCCGGCGTTGTTATGGATCTTGGTGGCGAGTGTTCGGTATTCGCCGGCCTGCTTGGATTCAGGGGCGTACTCGATCACCGTCATGCGGCGCAACTCGGCGTGCTGCACGATGTTGTCGCGCGGAACGAAGTGGATCAGCTTGGTACCCAGCATCTTAGCCAACGCGTCAGCGAGTTCCAGTTCCTTGTCGGTCTGGCGCTCGTTGCAAACCAGGCCGCCGAGCCGCACGCTGCCAGAATTGGCGTACTTCAAAATGCCCTTGGAGATATTGTTGGCTGCGTACATGGCCATCATTTCGCCAGACATCACGATGTAGATTTCCTGCGCCTTGTTTTCGCGGATGGGCATGGCAAAACCACCGCACACCACGTCGCCCAGCACGTCATAAGACACATAGTCAACGCCTTCATAGGCGCCGTTTTCTTCCAGAAAATTGATCGAGGTGATCACACCGCGGCCAGCGCAACCCACTCCTGGCTCCGGGCCACCGGACTCCACGCAGCGGATGTCGTGAAAGCCGATCTTCATCACGTCTTCGAGTTCCAGATCTTCCACCGAGCCGGCCTCCGCCGCCAACGACAGAATAGTGTCCTGCGCCTTGGCGTGCAGAATCAATCGTGTTGAGTCAGCTTTGGGATCGCAGCCGACGATCAGTATCTTCTGGCCCAGCTCGGTCAGAGCCGCCAGCGTGTTTTGAGAAGTGGTCGATTTACCGATGCCACCTTTGCCGTAAAAGGCGATTTGCCGAAGTTTAGCCATAGCAGTATTCCCTAAAGGATGGGTTGAAAGACCTAAGCTCTTTTCCTATTGCAGCTTCCGTGCCATGCGGATGCAGCTGTCTCTTTAGTGCCGTCGGGTGCTTGGCCTCAAGAGTGAAAACCGTGTCTTCAAGGTGGGCAGCGGCGGGGTCGTGTGCCTTTGTTCATTTCCCGACAAAATTCAGCACCGTGTCGTAAAAATCCCCGGATTCATGACCCACACGCCTGTCTTGTGTCGGGTTTGAAGCGAACTTGATGTGCTTTGGGGTTGGTACGGTCATTGCAGAGAGTGGTGAGATCTGCTCGCATCCACTTCACCCTTTTCAACCACTTTGAGAGAATCGTCATGACTGCAACACTAGCCCGTAAAGAAATCGATGACACCGCCTTTGCTCGGCTTGAGAATGAAGGACGGCTGCTCAATCCCCTGCTCAAAGGGCCCACCAGCAAGGTCGGTCGGATCGGCTTTCGTGGCGAGTTGGCGCTGCGTTTTTCACCCAAGATGGCAGACGAGGCTCGGCCACCCGAGTTGCTCTGCGCTCAGGCGATGGCAATTGCCAAGCTCGGTGAAAGGCAACTGCCGTTCTTTGCTGGCTACCTGCTGAGTTTTGCCTACCTGAAGGACGTCGCAGAAGTGCTGGGTGACACACTTAGTGCGGGTGGAAAGTACTTTCTTTTCTGCAACAACATCGACTTGTCAAAAAGATACCAGGTGCCCTACCAGGGCGCCACGTTTTACGTGCTGCCGATTGACGAATCTACGGTTTACAACGAGCTGCTGGATCTTTTTTGCCTTGAAAAAAATGACCTCAAGAAGAAGGACACAGCCGGCAAGCTTGACGCCGTCGCCGATGCCGCTCTCAAATTCAACAATACCTATGTAACTATCAGCTACGACGAAGGACTGAAGCTGATGGGTCCGGTGCGCAACCCCAACGAAAACCGCCCGGTCTGAGGCTGCGCAGGCAGATGGCGGTGAGGAACGACGATGAACTTGACCAGCCGCATCGCTGGTACAGCACCAACCTGGTGGGCATCCCTGCGCCTGTGCTGGCCAGCACAGCCTTCAATGCCAATCCAGTTGCGCTGGCTATTGCCGGCACGCGTGAGTCCCATGCTGGCCTGTTTGCGCTGCTGAACCGCAGCGGTGACCTGAACGAGGCGCGCGATATGTTCGTGCACTACCTGGCCATCGGCTTCGGGCTGCGCAAGCCCGAGTCGCATGAGCTGGCTGGCTTGGGTGCAGCCGAGCAGCGCCGCTGGCGCAGCAGTTGGCGCAAGCTGCTGCAGGGCTGGGGCATGGACGCCAATGGCCAGGCCGGGGCGGTCCTGAAAGGTTGGGTTGAAAGCCGCTTTGGCCTGGTGCCTATCTTTCACAAGGCACCGCTGGCGCGCTTTCCGTCAGAGACCTGGATTGGCTATATGCAGGAGAAGGCAGCCAGCCGATTCAACAACAATAACATCTATCAGCAACTTGACCTGCTCTTTGAATTCTCCCAATGGGCGCTTTGTAGTTTTCAGCCATTAGGCCGTAGCCCAGATTCAAGGCATCTGCAGCTATGGCGTGGCAGCAACCAGGTCGAGGAGCAACTGATTGCCGGGCGATTGAAGGACCGACGCTGCACCATACGATTGAACAATATCGTCTCGCTCAGTTTGTCGGCAGAGGAGGCTTCGTGTTTTGGCGACTGGGTGATTGAAGTCCAGATACCCATTTGCAAGGTGATGGTGTTCCCGGGGTTGCTGCCAGGGCAGGTGCTGCAGGGCGAACAGGAGGTGCTTGCACTGGGCGGCAATTACGACGTGCTGGCGCGCTATGGATAAGCTGCTCGACAAGGCTCTGGGCGCTTACCTGGGGTTTGCCATTGGCGACGCCCTGGGGGCCACGGTGGAGTTCATGCGTCCGCGTGAGATCGAAGCCCAGTACGGTGTGCACCGCGAGATCATCGGCGGCGGCTGGCTCAAACTGGCGCGTGGCCATGTGACCGACGACACGACCATGAGTCTGGCACTGGGTGCTTCGCTGTTGCAGGGTGGGTGCCACGCCCTGGATCGTTTTGTCAGTGGCGACGACGCTCTGGTGCGCAGCATTGGCGACGCCTACGTTCTGTGGTTCAAAAGCAAACCGGTAGACTGCGGCAATACCTGCAGGCGCGGCATCATGCGCTACATGCACGATGGCACGCTGGCCGGTCCGTACAACCCGGGAGATGCCGGTAATGGTGCGCTGATGCGCAACCTGCCAGCGGTCTTGGCCACACTTGGCAACGATACGGTCTTTGAGCGCCTGTCCATCGCGCAGGCGCGCCTAACCCATCATCACCCGCTGTCAGACGCGGCCACGCTGGGCATTGGCGAATTGTTGCGCCATTTGCTGACTGGCGCAGCCCACTGCGAGTGTCAGAGCTGGGCTACGAACTGGTGCAAGCAGAACCCGGCCTTTCGCTTCGTGCCCTACCGCAGCCGCGCCAGTGCCTATGTGGTGGACACGGTGCAGACTGTGCTGCAATTCCTGACGCTGCATGATGACTTTGAGGCCGCCCTGGTGGCTACCGTGAATCAAGGCGACGACGCCGACACCACTGGCGCGCTGGTAGGCATGTTGGCAGGCACGCGCTGCGGAGCAAGCCGGCTGCCGCAGCGCTGGCTGCACCGCCTGCAAGTTGACATCGTGCGCACCATTACCGACCAGACCAGCGGACTGCTTGCTCTAGCGAATGGTCTCAACGCTTGACTCCTACCTCGAAACATCTCAAATCGGAAATCACCATGCCACTCTATGACTACCAGTGCCAGGCTTGCGGCCATCACTTTGAGACCTTGGTGCGTGCTGGCAGTACGCCGGTCTGCCCGCAATGCAATAGCGGGTCTTTGGAAAAACAGCTGAGCGCTCCGGTGGCGCCAGGCAAGAGCAAAGCCATCATCGCCGCCAACCGCGCCAGGGCAGCACGCGAAGGGCATCTGAGCAACTACGCCAAATCCGAGCAAAAGAAGCAGGTGCGCTGAATAACTTCTAAAAACAGGCACGCTGTTTGCTAGGAAGTACAGCAATGCGGCAATTCCAATTTGTTGTCGCAACTTGAGTTTGATGGAGGCTATGAGCGTGTCTGACCTATTGCCCAACTTGCTGATCGCCGCGATGGCCATCTCATCCACGGTCCAAGCTGCCGAAATTTCTGTTGCTGTCGCGGCCAACTTTACCGCGCCGATGAAACAAATTGCCTCAGAGTTTGAGAAGGAAACCGGCCACAAAGTTGTCGCCTCTTTTGGTTCTACCGGCAAGTTCTACGCCCAGATCAAGAACGGCGCACCCTTCGAAGTGTTGCTGGCCGCTGACGAAGAGACGCCCGCTCGGCTGGTGTCTGAAAACGCCGCAGTGGCGGGTACCCAATTCACCTACGCGGTAGGCAAACTGGTGCTCTGGTCAGCCAAGCCGACTGTCGTCGATGCGGCGGCCGAAGTTCTGAAGAAAGGAGACTTCGAGCATATTGCGCTGGCTGACCCTAAGCTCGCCCCCTACGGCGCAGCAGCGATACAAGCCATGAAGGCTCTGGGCGTGTTCGACGCTTTGGCGCCTAAGGTCGTCACGGCGGAAAACATCACACAGGCTTATCAGTTCATCAGCAGTGGCAATGCACTTTTCGGTTTCATCGCTCAGTCGCAAGTCCTGAAAGACGGGAAAATTGAAGGTTCGTCTTGGCTTGTTCCAGCCAAGCTATACCAGCCGATTCGTCAGGACGCCGTGATTCTGGAAAAGGGCCGAGGTAAAGCGGCGGCCGAGGCCCTGATGCAGTTCCTCAAAGGCGATAAAGCCAAGGCCATCATCACGTCCTTCGGCTACGAGCAGTCCTAGCGAACACGGGATTGGCGACACGATGAAAATAGCCATTGCGACCAACGAAAACTGGAACAAAGTCTCCGGTCATGCCGGCCAGAACCGGGACTGGCTGGTGTTCGACTGCCAGCCGGGTGCGCCCCTGCCCGAGCCCGAGCGCGTTCAGCTCAGCAAGGAGCAACTGCCGCACAACTTTCGCGACAATGGTCCCCATCCGCTGCATAGCGTCGAGGTCGTGGTGGCCGCCAGTGCCGGTGACGGCTATCTGCGCCACATGGCGAAATGGGGTGCCCAGGTGCTGCTGACCGGAGAGACCGATCCGCTCGTCGCCCTGGAAAA
The DNA here is from genome assembly GCA_003133245.1 of Rhodoferax sp. Classification (GTDB taxonomy): domain Bacteria; phylum Pseudomonadota; class Gammaproteobacteria; order Burkholderiales; family Burkholderiaceae_C; genus Rhodoferax. The sequence continues at coordinate 74,062 of PKWM01000026.1, forward strand.
GATTCTTGCGGGCGAAGCCCTGGCCGATACCCGCTTTGACATTACGACCACCTTGTGCAAGCTGCGCGACCTGTTCTCGCGCCACTGACATGCAAATCAGCAACGACACTGTGTCGCGCGTTCCACAGCCCATGGATTCATCCAGTGAATGGCGTGCGCTGCGGGTTGCCGAGCTGCTGGACCGGCCCGCGCTGGGGCAGGCCATGACGGACCCGCTGCGCCCGGTTTTCGCCAGCATGCTGGTGGGTCGATCGCTGAATGAAGGCGTACTGCCTGAAACCCTGGGACTGACACGCGATACCTTTGGGCAGCTGATGCGCGAGCACTTTCCAGGGCCTCCACTCAAGCTGCAAAGCGGTGACGCCCAGGAGATCGAAGAACTGGCCGACCTCTTCAGCCTGCTGCTTGAGTACCGAGCGGGTGTGACGCAATCGGAGACCTGGTTGGCGCAAATCGTAGCCATAGGCTGTGCTGGTCGTAACCATCTCTGGCAGGACTTGGGTCTGGCCAACCGGACCGAACTCTCCACCCTGATGAACACCGCCTTCCCGGCACTGGCAGCCTTGAACACGGGTGACATGAAGTGGAAGAAGTTCATCTACCGCCACTACTGCGACAGGGAAGGCATTTATGTCTGCCCGGCGCCATCGTGCGGCGAATGCAGCGATTTCAAGAAGTGCTTTTCGCCTGAGGAATAACCACACAATGCCTCTGTCTCCCGACCTGACAGCGATTGTGCTGACCGCCAAACTGGCGGGCCTCACCACGGCGCTGCTGCTGCTGATTGGCACGCCTATCGCGTGGTGGCTGGCGCGCAGCCGCTCCCGCCTGAAGAACGTGGTCGGGGCCATCGTCACACTGCCCCTGGTACTGCCACCAGCCGTGCTGGGTTTCTATTTGCTGGTGTTGCTCGGACCTGAAGGACCGCTGGGCAAACTCACGCAAGCATTGGGTCTGGGTCTGCTGCCCTTCACCTTTACGGGTCTGGTGGTGGCCTCGGTCATCTACTCCATGCCCTTCGTCGTGCAACCGCTGCAGCAGGCTTTTGTTGCCATCGGGGAGCAACCGCTGGAAGCGGCCGCCACACTGCGGGCTTCGCCCTGGGACGCATTCTTTACCGTGGCTCTGCCATTGTCGCGGGCCGGGTTTGTCACAGCCTCGGTCCTTGGTTTTGCACACACAGTGGGAGAGTTTGGTGTCGTGCTGATGATTGGCGGCAACATCCCGGGTAAGACCCAGGTGTTGTCGATGGCCATCTACAACCATGTCGAAGCGCTGGAATACGCCAACGCCCATTGGCTCGCAGCTGGCATGCTGTGCTTCTCATTCCTGGTGCTTCTTGTGCTCTACAGCCGCGGCTGGAATCGTCAGCCATGAGCATCCAGGCGGAATTCAAACTGGACTACCCAGGCTTCTGTCTGGACGTGGAACTGGATTTGCCGGGGCAAGGCATCACCGCACTGTTTGGCCCTTCCGGATGCGGCAAGACCAGCCTGCTGCGTTGCCTGGCTGGCCTGACCCGTCCCAGCCAGGGGCAACTCATGGTCAACGGGGAAACCTGGCAGGACGACAAACTGTTCGTGCCCACGCACCAGCGACCCTTGGGCTATGTATTTCAGGAAGCCAGCCTGTTCCGCCATCTCAATGTTGGACAAAACCTTGCCTACGGTCGGACGCGCGTTTCAGATGCCGATCGCCGCGTCGGGTTGGATCGTGTGGTCAAACTGCTGGGTATTGGACACCTGCTGCAACGCATGCCGAAAGGGCTCTCGGGCGGCGAGCGCCAGCGGGTGGCGATAGCTCGCTCGCTGTTGACCAGCCCGCGCCTGTTGCTAATGGACGAACCTCTGGCGGCGCTCGATGTCGCACGCAAGAATGAATTTCTGCCCTACCTGGAACGACTGCATGATGAACTGGATATTCCAGTGATCTATGTCACCCATGCCCCGGACGAAGTGGCGCGCCTGGCTGACCACATCGTCGTTATGGAGGCCGGACGCGTCACCGCCGCCGGCCCCCTGAAGGAAGCGCTGGCGAATATCGAGCTGCCGATTCATTTGGGCGAAGACGCTGGTGTCGTGCTGGACGCGGTAGTAGCCGAGCGCGATCAGAAGTGGCATCTGGCCCGGGTCGAATTCCCTGGTGGCAGTCTCTGGGTACGCGATGCTGGTCATTCAATCGGCCATCGTGTTCGCGTTCGCATTCTGGCGCGTGACGTCAGCATTGCGCTGGAGAAGGGCACCGGCATCAGCATTCAAAACTGCCTGCCGGCCACTTTGGATCAAATGGCGGACGACGCGCATCCGGCGCTGACATTGTTGCGACTTCAGGTAGGCTCTTCTGCTGTGCTGGCACGCTTGACCCGGCGTTCGGCCGCCGGCCTTGGTCTTGCACCGGGCAAGTCGGTCTGGGTTCAAATCAAGGCGGTGGCCCTGATTGGGTAGGTGTTCAGGTCAGGGCAGTTTCACTTTGCATCGCGTGCATCAACAGGGGTGCAAACGTCGCCAACGACAGGTCGATGCGCTGGATGTTCTGCTCTTGCAGAAAACGCGCTTCCATGCGCGTCGGCTCAGTCGGCAGCACGGCCCAGTGCTGCTCGCTGGATCGCTTCATGATCTGACGCGCAAAGCAGCGCGTCAACTGGTCGTCAAAGCGACAGCCCAGAAATAGGAAATGGCGTTCCGTGCGCCAGGCTTGCACCGCTGCCGGGATCGGCGTTTGAATATCAATCTCGGTCAGCACCTCAACGTAGTCGCTGTCAGAGACCAGGTAGTTGCCGGCCGGGCCGTGACTGCCTATGGGTTTGTACAGAATCCGCTTGGCTGCAATGGGCATCTCCGCCAGCAAGGCACCCGCATCGCTGTAAACGCCAGTCCAATGGCCGAAATGCTCTGACTGCGACAAGCCCTGGACCTGCACCCAGCTCCCCGGCTCGCGTGTTTGTGACAATGCTGCAGCGAAGGTGTCGTCATACCAGGTGTCCACCCAAAGCCCGGCGCCACTGCCGGCCAGCGTGAGGTGCAGCGCTGAAGGCAAGGGTGTGGTGGCAAAGGCGCCATTCATGAGGTGCACCACCGTCTTGCGGTGTTTGAAGTTCTCGATGAACTGGGCCGCTGGCGTCAATCGCTTGCGAAGCTTATGCGGCACGCTGACCTTGCTGGTCATGATCTCGGCTAGCGCGACCGGGTTGCCCGGCACCGGCGCGTCGCTGCACAGCGCCAGCATGTCCGGCCCCAGGTAGGGAATGACGGCGCCAGCTTCAAGCCTGCGGGCGATGGCATCGACCAAAGAGCGCATGCTCAGTCTCCTGACTCTTCGATCACCGACGAGGCGATGCGACGTGCTTCGACGGTGGTGGGCAGGGGCGTGTCGGTCGGCATGGCGGGCAGATCAAACTGCCAGCCATTGGCCAGCGTCACCAGCCCGCCCCACATGCCAGGGTTGACCATGGCGATGATCGGTTCCTCCAGATCTTTTTTGGCGACATAGCCGGTCAGCGTGCCCTTGCTGTCTTTGCGGATCATCAGTTTCATCATCGATTCCCAGGTTGTTGTCATCACAGGTTTTCAGGGCCAGAACTGGCGCTCATGGTCAATGCAAAGAACGTCCAGCAGCTTGTCCAACTGCTCGCTTTCATACTTTGACTCCCAGGTTCCCCGGAGGTAATTTCGGGCGCAAAGGCTCCAGCGCTGACGAGGACGATCCGACACGGCGCTGCCGGCTATTGCCGCCAGCGGAATCAACAAGGCAATATCGATCATGCCGCCGCTGGGGTCCACGTTGCGCGAGCAGCAAGGACTCTGGATGCGAAAACTCTCGCCTTCGCGCAAGACGCGCGGACGAACATAGCGGTAGCGCACACGCTGTCGCAGCGCACGCTCCAGGCGGTGCTGCATGAAGTCGCGTACCTGGCTGTGGGCGCTCAAGTCCGAACCCCCAGCCGTTGCAGTCTGCCTGACCTGTTCCCCAGCTTTCGCAGCACGTCATCAGGCAGCTTGTCCAGCGTGCAGAGCTCTTTGGCACGCATGCCGACCCGGTAACCCGAATCGACAAAATCCACGGCGTAGATATAAAACTGCTGCAAGAAGGTGTCGATACGGGTGACGTAGCCGATGTCGCCTTTGTTGACCAGCACGTCGCCGATATCGCGGCCCCGGTAGGTGCCGTCGTTACGGACCCTTGAGCGCGCCAGCACCCGTTCGCCATAGTCAAAGCGGGGCGGAGAGTTGATTTCAACCGCCTCGTCGGCAAAACTTGAACGCTCGGCATCCATGGCGTTGTCTGCAATGCTCAGCGTGCCAGCAGGGGCGACGCAGGGCGTCTGCCGCCAATGGCGCTGATCTCGATCCGGGTCACAGCGGGTTTCGGTGCAACATCGGCACTGCTGCAAGCGCAGGCGGCCTGCTTCGGATTGATGAAACTCAGGCCCGACTGGGTGGCCGTTTCCACGAAGTCAATCGTCACACCGTCGAGCAACGCGCAAGTCTCGGGTGGCAAATAGAGGCGCAGCCCGTCGAGTTCCAGCGTTTTCTCTTCAGGTCGTGCGCTAGTCTCGGCGCTGAACTCCGATGTGGTGCCCGAGCAGCCGCCCGTACCGACGACCAGGCGAAAGCCGGCACTTTTGGTCAAGCCCGAGAGACGAACCATGCGGCTGATGAACTTGGCAGCGGCAGGTGTGATCGTGACCTTGGGCAACATGATGGTGAAAGATGGGGGAATGAATCAAACTTTGACGATGCAGCCATCCACCGGGCAAATGGCAACGCATTGCGGCGAGTCGAAATGACCTTCGCAGTCGGTACACTTCTTTGCGTCAATGATGTAGGTGCCGTTTTTCTCGCGAATCGCGACATTGGGACATTCGGGCTCACAGGCAGAGCAGGCGGTGCAAGTGGAGGAAACAATTTTCATAGGCATGGTAGGACTCCTGAAAGGGTGTAGAACAATTGAAACTCAAGCCGCCTGGGCAATGCCGTCAGCCATACTTGTAAATGCCCCCTGGCGGATAGTTGCGTCACCGCGGTCCTGGTGCGAAATGACGCCGTTGGCGATGCGTTGCCGATAGTCGTTGAACCAGTCCAGCGCGGCTTGTTCGATGAACTGGCCCACATAGCGGTCCACGGGTTCAATGCCCGCCTGCCTGAGTTCATCTCGGGGGCAAGCGCCGATCTTGGCCACCAGCACGGCGTGGCAATCGTTGATGGCGCGCAGCACCGATGGCAGCTGGTCGTCGTCGCCATAACCGCCTTGGCAGTAATGGTCGACCCGGCGATGGCCGACAAACTGTACTTTCGTCGCAGAGACTTCGAAAATCTGGAATTCGCTCACATGGCCAAAATGCTGGTTGACCCGACCGCCGCCCTTGGTGGCCACCGCCAGCAGCACTTTGAGTTCTGGCACTGCCTTGATAGCCGCCGCAGCAGCCAGTGCTTGCTGCTTGGCCTTCTGTTGAGCAGCGCGTTCAAGCTCCACGCGGTTCTGATAGGCACGCCGCCGCTCCAGGTCATAGACCACTTCCATTTGATCGACCTTGTCGAGCGTGAACTCCTCGCTGCGATCCTCACCCAGCAGACCGACCGCATCGGCACGGCACTGGCGGCAGTGCCGCATCAGACTGGCGCCCCCCATGCAGGCGTCCTGCACCGCCTTGAGTTCGGTTGCGCTGGGGCCGCGCTGGCCGGTCAGGCCGAATACCGTGCCGTGTTCAGCCTCGCTGATCAGCGGCATGATGTTGTGCAGGAAGGCACCGCGCTTCTTGACTTCGCGGTTCACTTCCATCAAGTGCTGGTCATTGACGCCGGGAATCAGTACCGAGTTGACTTTGGTGAGCACGCCGCGCGCCGTGAGCAGCTCCAGGCCCAGCATCTGGCGCTGGTGCAAAATCTCTGCTGCTGCCACGCCGGTGACGCGCTGGTGCTTCCAGAAGATCCACGGGTAAATTTTTGTGCCAATCAGCGGATCGACCATATTGATGGTGATGGTGACGTGATCCACCTTGTGTTTGCAGATTTCATCGACCCAGTCCGGCAGCGCCAGGCCGTTGGTTGACAGGCACAGCTTGATGTCCGGAGCCTGTTCCTGCAGCATGCGCAAGGTCTCGAAGGTCTTCGTCGGGTTGGCCAGCGCGTCCCCCGGTCCGGCGACGCCCAGCACGGTCATCTGAGGTATCCGGCTGGCCACCGCGAGCACTTTTTTGACGGCTTGCTCGGGCGTGAGCTTTTGCGACGCCACACCGGGGCGCGATTCGTTGCTGCAGTCGTACTTGCGGTTGCAGTAATTGCACTGGATATTGCAGGCCGGCGCAACCGCGACGTGCATGCGCGCGTAGTGATGATGCGCTTCTTCAGAATAGCAAGGGTGATCTTTCACCTTGTCCCAGATGTGCGCTGGCATATCGCCCGGGCCATCCGACGAGCCGCAACTGGCCTTGCCTTCGCCACCTTGCGTGCTGCAGCCACTGCGGCTGGCAGGCAGGTCAAGCGTCGCGCCCAGTGTTTTGACCAGGCAGATGCTGACATAGGTGGTAGCTTGCATGAATACCCTTCTGGCGACCGACTGCAGTCGCATAAGAGTTCAATAGCTAATTTCGTGCCACCCGAAAACCGGTCTATCTGGCTTTGTTTTGTCGGATCTGGCACGTGGGGCTTGCCGACATCACTGTAATTTCACCAACTACTGTTAGGCATACGACAAAAATGACATAAAGGGCCAATAAAGCTGGAGCGGGATTTTCGCGCTGAATTACAACTCTTCAGAACTTTCTGACTTCAATCCCATTCTTCTGCAGCGCGTAGCCCATCTGGCGTGGTGATATCTTGAGAAGGCGTGCCGCCTTGGCCTGGACCCAGCCGCAACGTTCCATGGCCCATACCAGGCGCTCATGTTCGCCCTGCGGTTTTCCGTTATCGGTCGTCTGCGAGTTGTTCTGTGCTGGCGAACTGCCGGTCACGGATGCTTCGCTCGCCAGGGCCGCAGACGCCGGTGCTGAATCATCCGGCGGCGCGATTGCTCCCGCTGCGGTGGTAGCTGGCGGTGCCATCGGCACCTCCTTGATCGGGATGTCGGCCAGTCGGGCGGGACGAACGGCATCTATCCGATCAACATGGTGCAGCACCTGGGTCAGGCAGCGATTTTCGGTGCAGGGGAAGGCGAGTTCGGAAATGACGTCGTCGTGCGCCATGGTGGCGGTACGCTCGACGCAGTTTTCAAGTTCCCGCACGTTACCCGGCCAGTAGCAACTGGTCAGTACCCACATCGCAGCAGCGCTGAATTGCGTGTTGCGCGAGTTTTCGCGGTTGAAGCGATCCAGAAAATGATTGGCCATTGCCGGGATGTCTTCGCGACGCTCACGCAGAGGTGGCAGTTGAATGCAGACCACGTTGATGCGGTAGTAGAGATCGGCGCGGAACTCGCCGACCTGAACCATGTGTTCAAGGTTGCGGTTGGTGGCCAGAATCAGGCGCACATCCACCTTGACTGACACGTTACCGCCAACGCGTTCAAATTCACGCTCTTGCAGGACACGCAGCAGCTTGGCCTGAAACGAAGGCGAGATGTCACCAATCTCGTCCAGAAACAGCGTACCGCCATGCGCCAGTTCGAACCGCCCTTTGCGCTGTCCATGGGCACCGGTGAAGGAGCCTTTCTCGTGGCCAAATAGCTCACTTTCAAGCAGCGACTCGGTCAGCGCGGCACAGTTGACGCAGACAAAAGATTCACGTTTGCGAGGTGAGAGATTGTGGATGGCACGTGCGATCACCTCCTTGCCAGTGCCGCTCTCACCTCGAAGCAGCACGGTGGTACGGGCCGGTGCAACCTGGTGGACTTGCTCGAACACTTCCCTCATCGGTGCCGAAACACCGACCACATGGTCAATCTGTTGGTTCGGCTTGAGCGCCTTGTGCATGCGTCTAACCTCTTCCTGCAGATTGTCGTGCGCCGTGCTGACGCTGCGATGCAATAGAAGTGCCTGCCCCATGAGGGTTGCCACCATCTTCAGTAATTGCAAGTCGTTGGCGAAAGTCCGGCGCTGATCCGGGTTGAGGGCGTCGACGGCCAGCACGCCCAGAGTGCGACGGTCAGCGCGGATAGGCGTGACGAGCATGGCGACACTAGCGCCCGGTGACTGGTCAGAGCCACCCGTACGGTTAAGAAACAGGGGCTCGGCGCGCAAGTCAGGCACCATGACCTGCATGCCGGTAGCGTAAACGCGTCCCACAATACCTTCGCCGGTGTGGAACTGCAAGCGCTGCTGTTCTTCGCGTGTCAGGCCGACAGCACACAGTCCGCGCAGCTTGTTCTGGGGCTCGCCGAGTACCACAAAGGCGCGCCGCCAATCAAAGGCCTGCAGCAAATAGTTCAAAGCCTCGCGAAAAGTCTTGGCAACATCCAGCGATGCCGCCAGGGTCTTGCTGACTTCATAAATCGAATTGAGCTCGCGTCGAGCATCAATTTCTTGAGTGTTCAACATGTGAAGTCCAGTTTGTTACCACGTTACACCGGCTACGTCGCCTCACCCGCCGCGTCGGATGCCGGCTTGCACCACAACGGACCAGATTGGTAATACGACAGCCCTTGAACCCGTTAGGCAGCAAGAAGCGGGCCAGCGATGCCGCTGGGGTCGTCCGCCAGCTTTTCGTCCAAGCCTTGTTTCCGACAAACAAGACAGGATTTCGCCAAAAACCCGGCAGCTATGCGCACAAAAGCAACAAAAGACCTGCAAGAAGCGCTGATTCACACAGCAAAACACATGGCACCGAAATTGCAGATATGTGGTCATTGAATTCGGAGAATCGATATGGCCTACAGCGGCAAAGTCATTGACCACTACGAAAACCCGCGCAATGTTGGTGCTTTTGATGCTGACGACGACAGCATCGGCACCGGCATGGTGGGCGCGCCCGCTTGTGGCGATGTGATGCGACTACAGATTCGCGTCAACGCGCAGGGCTTGATAGAGGACGCCAAATTCAAGACCTACGGTTGCGGATCGGCCATTGCATCGAGTTCGTTGGTCACCGAATGGGTGCGCGGTCTCACGCTGGACGAAGCACTGGCGATCGAGAACTCCGAAATCGCTGAAGAACTGGCTCTGCCGCCGGTGAAGATTCACTGTTCGATCCTGGCTGAGGACGCGATCAAGGCGGCCGTGGCCGACTACCGGGCGCGCCACCCCTCTGAACCTGGCTCGGTACTCTGTGAGCAGGTGATCTGCGGAACTGCGACAGCTTGAACCATAACTCCAAAACTTGACAAATACATCTAGCGAAAGAACTCAAAATGCAAGCCTCTCTTTCTGAACCGAACCCTGAACAGCAGGGCTTCATGTCGAGCCAGCTCGAATTCACCGTGCAAGCCGCCGCCAAGGTGGCCGAGCTGCTTCTGGAGGAGGGCAATCCGAACCTCAGGCTGCGGCTCTACGTCACGGGTGGGGGCTGCTCGGGCTTTCAGTATGGTTTTGCCTTTGACGACCAGATCGCAGAGGACGACACACAGGTCGTCACCGGGGGTGTTGCGCTGGTGGTGGACGCCATGAGTCAGCAGTACGTGCTGGGGGCACGCGTGGACTTCGAGGACGGTCTGGAAGGCGCGCGTTTCGTCATTCACAACCCCAATGCGCAGACCACCTGTGGTTGCGGCAGTTCATTTTCTGTTTGAAAGTCGAAATCATGAGTGTTTCCCTGACTCCTGCAGCCGCCTGTCATGTCGCGAAATCACTGGTCAAACGCGGCAGCGGTATTGGTCTGCGCCTGGCGGTCAAGACCAGCGGCTGTTCCGGCTTTGCCTACGCGCTCGAATTCGTCGATAGAGTCAACGCCGACGATGAATGTTTTGAAACGAATGGCATGAAAGTCATCGTCGATTCGCGCAGCCTGGGCATGCTGGCCGGTACCGAACTCGACTTTGTGCGTGAAGGTCTTAACGAAGGCTTCAAATTCAACAACCCGAACGCCAAAGCCAATTGCGGTTGCGGCGAGAGCTTCGCAGTCTAGGCGTATGGCCCTACTGCAAATCGCCGAGCCGGGTCAAAGCGCTGCGCCGCACCAGCACCGGCTGGCCGCCGGCATTGACCTGGGCACCACCAATTCGCTGATTGCGACAGTGCAAAGCGCCGTCCCGCGTGCGCTGGCGGATGAAGAAGGCATCATGCTGTTGCCATCGGTGGTGCGCTACCTGCCAGGCAACGGCGTGGTGGTGGGACGTGAAGCGCAGCACAGTCAGGCCGAAGATCCTGAAAACACCATTGTGTCGGTCAAGCGTTTCATGGGGCGCAGCCTGTCGGACCTGAAGGACGCAACGGGTCTGCCCTACCGCTTTACCGACGCGCCGGGCATGGTTGGCATCTCGACCGTTTCAGGCGAGCGCTCGCCGGTGCAGGTGTCGGCAGAAATTCTGACTGCCTTGCGCGAACGAGCAGAAACTTCGCTGGGCGGCCCACTGGCAGGCGTTGTGATCACCGTACCAGCATACTTTGATGACGCGCAGCGCCAGGCAACCAAGGATGCGGCGCGGCTGGCCGGTCTTAACGTTCTGCGCCTGCTCAACGAGCCCACCGCCGCCGCCATCGCCTATGGACTGGACAAGGCAGCTGAAGGAACCTTTGCAATTTACGACCTGGGCGGTGGCACTTTCGATATCTCCATCCTGCGTCTCACCCAGGGCGTGTTCGAGGTGCTGGCAACCGGCGGCGACTCCGCACTCGGTGGCGATGATTTCGATCACCTGATTGCGCAGTGGTTCTGCGCGCGGCATGGCATCACCGGTCTGGCCGCTTTGCCGCCGACCTCGCAACGCAGCTTGCTGAGCACGGCCCGCACGGCTAAGGAAACACTGTCGCAGCACGAGTCGGCGCCACTGACTCTGTCCCTGGCTGATGGTCCGACTCTGCTCAGCACGCTGACGCGGGCGAAGTTTGCCGAATTCGGTGCCGCGCTGATCGCGCGCACCCTCGCCGCCACGCGGCGCGCGTTGCGCGATGCAAAATTAACCATCACCGACATGACCGGCGTGGTGCTGGTGGGCGGCTCGACCCGCATGCCGATCGTGCGCGATATGGTGCGTCAATTGTTTGGCCGCGAGCCGCTCGTTGATATTGACCCGGACCAAGTGGTTGCACTGGGTGCTGCCCTACAGGCCAACGTGCTGGCTGGCAACAGCAGTGGCGACGAATGGTTGCTGCTCGATGTCTGCCCGCTGTCACTAGGTATCGAAACCATGGGCGGACTGGTGGAGAAGATCATTGCGCGCAACTCCACCCTGCCGATCGCGCGCGCGCAGGAATTCACCACCTTCAAGGACGGCCAAACCGCGATGTCTTTGCACGTGGTGCAGGGCGAGCGTGAAACAGTGGCCCATTGTCGTTCGCTGGCGCGCTTTGAGCTGCGCGGCATCCCCGCCGCGGTGGCGGGGTCGGTGCACATTCGGGTCAGTTTTCAGATCGATGCCGACGGTTTGCTGTCGGTCAGCGCGCGCGAACAAACCAGCGGCATTGAAGCCCACGTCGAAGTCAAGCCGGCGTACGGTCTGGCCGACAGCCAGATCGCGGCCATGCTGCAAGAGGCCATCGGTGCGTCCAAAACAGACATGCTGCTGCGCTCCTTGCGCGAAGCGCAAGTTGATGCGAGGCGCATGCTCGATGCCACCGAATCGGCCCTGGCCGAGGATGCCGCACTGTTGTCGCCTCCCGAACTGACAGCGATCCGCCAGGCTATGTTCAGGGTTGGCGACATGCTGGAAACCGAAGCGCCGCTGCCTGAGTTGCGCTCCGCCACCGCTGCGCTCTCCAGCGCCACCGATGAATTCGCGGCCCAGCGCATGAATGTGTCCATTCACAAGGCGCTTGCCGGACGCGCCATGGACAGCCTGGTGTAGGCAGCCACGTGCCGACCATTCATCTGTTGCCGCACCCTGAGTTGTCTGCGCACGGACGCAGCCTCGAAGTCCGGCGCGGCACCTCGCTGTGCAAGAGCTTGCTGACGGCGGGCATCGCCATCGAACAGGCCTGCGAAATGGTGGCGGCGTGTTCCATCCGCCATATCTACGTGCGCGAGGGCGGTGACTCGCTGGCACAACCCGATGACGAAGAAAACGACCAGCTGGACCATGTTTGGGGCCTGGAGTCGCAGTCGCGCGTGGCCTTCTGCGTCAAGCTGCGCGATGCTGACATCACCGTTGAATTCCCGCGGCACACGCGCAATCATGCACGGCAGCATTGAGACCGTCGGCAACGGCGAAACCCAGCAAAAACCCGTTGCTCTCTGTCCGAAACAACACATTTCCGACAACGATAAAGAAGGCTAATCGAAGCGGTCAGTCCTAGACCCGACAAACCTGCCGCCTCGTTGGTTCTCACTGTGTGTAAATACTACAAAGACAGATGGCATGCACCTTGCAATAGAGAGATGCAAAGGACGCCGCACCATGTCACTCAATCTCATCATCAACGACACCACTCTACGCGACGGCGAGCAGACCGCCGGGGTGGCCTTCACCGTCGCTGAGAAGTGCGCTATTGCCAGTGCGCTGGCGGCCGCCGGTGTGCCGGAAATGGAGATCGGCATCCCGGCCATGGGCGAGGAAGAGATTGCCTGCATCAATGCGATTGCGGCACTTGGGTTGCCCGCCGCATTGATGGTCTGGGGCCGCCTGACCGATGGCGACTTGACTAGTGCGTTGCGCTGCCAGGCCGCCATCATTCATCTCTCGATTCCGGTGTCGGACATTCACCTGCAACACAAGCTGCGCCAAACACGCGAATGGGTGCTGACGCAGGTCACACGTGTGATTGAAGCAGCCGTGGCCAGCGGCCGAAAAATCACGCTCGGTGCCGAAGATGCGTCACGCGCTGATACTGACTTTCTAGCCCAAGTGGCGCAACGTGCCCAGGCCTGCGGCGCCCACCGCATTCGCTTTGCCGACACGCTGGGAGTGCTGGACTCCTTCACCACCTATGAAGCGATTGCGAGACTGCGCGATGCGGTCGACATCGATATTGAAATCCACGCCCACAATGATTTGGGGATGGCGACTGCCAACACCTTGGCGGCACTGCGCGCCGGTGCCACACACGCCAACACCACGGTCAACGGCTTGGGTGAGCGTGCCGGCAATGCGGCGTTGGAAGAGGTGGTGATGGGTGTCCGGCACCTGCATCACGCCGACACCGGCGTGGACACGCAAGCGCTGGTCGCCATCTCGCACCTGGTGGCGCGAGCCTCCGGACGCCCGGTTGCGTTCAACAAAAGCATCGTCGGCGACGCGGTGTTCACGCATGAGTCGGGCATTCACATCGATGGTCTGTTGAAAAACGCATCGACCTATGAAAGTTTCGATCCCGCTGAACTTGGTCGTCATCGCAGTACGGTGCTGGGCAAACATTCCGGCTCGCAGGCGGTGCGTCAAGCCTACAAACTGCTGGGCGTGGCGCTTGGTGAAGGCGGCCTCACCGGTCGTCTTCTCACCCGCATTCGCGACCACGCGATGTGCGTCAAACAGGAACCGACCACGGAGGACTTGCGGCGGTTTCTGCGTGAATCGCAGCCCCCTTCAGGGCAGCGGGGCGTCTGCGAACAGGCATTCCACAGTTCCTTTCTTCAACCTTTGACCATGATGTGAGCCCCGATGGAAAACTTCCTTCAACAACTCAAGGCCTTGTCCACAGCCGAAGATTTCCTGCAGTTCTTTGGCGTGTCGTTCAATCAAAAAGTGGTCGACGTCAGTCGGCTACACATCCTCAAACGCTTCTACCAGTACATCCGTCAACAGAACTTGATGGCGCAGACGGACGAGCCCAGGCTGTACACCTTGTATCGCGAACAGTTGGTACGTGCCTACTCGGATTTCGTCACTTCGACACCGGCGCAAGAAAAAGTATTCAAGGTGTTCCAGGACACCCTTGGTCGCCAGCATGTGTCGCTCGACAGCCTGCGGGCGTCGCTGCCGCAGCGCGCCGTCGCTTGAAAGGAGTTGGCATGCACATCGTCGTTTGTATCAAGCAGGTTCCGGACTCGGCACAGATTCGCGTGCACCCGGTCACCAACACCATCATGCGCCAGGGCGTACCGGCCATCGTCAACCCCTACGACTTGTTTTCGCTGGAAGAAGCACTGCGACTGAAAGACAAGTTCGGCGGCAAGGTCACCATATTGTGCATGGGGCCACCGCAAGCCGAGGAAGCGCTGCGCAAGTGCATCAGCTTTGGCGCTGACGATGCCGTGCTGGTGACCGACCGTGCCTTTGCCGGTGCCGACACTCTTGCCACCTCCTATGCGTTAGCTGCAGGTATACGCCAAATCGCCAGCGAGCAGTCGGTGGACATTGTCTTCACTGGCAAGCAGACGATTGACGGCGATACGGCGCAGGTCGGCCCCGGCATTGCCAAGCGCATGGGCCTGCAACTGCTGACCTATGTCTCGCGCATCGTTGTAACCGATCTGGAGAAACGCACGATCACTGTAGAGCGCCGCGCCGAAGGTGGTGTGCAGGTGCTCAAAACGGCTTTGCCGTGTCTGATCACCATGCTTGAAAACACCAACGAGATGCGCTTTGCCGCGCTGCCTGCAATGATCCATGCCGCTGCCTACCCGGTGCGCAAGTGGAGCAAGGAACAAGCCGGCATTGAAGACATCGGCAAGATTGGCCTTAAGGGATCGCCCACTGTGGTGAGCAAAGTCTTTGGTCCGACCCCACGCAGCGAGAAGGTCGAAATGTTAGACCTCGAAACGTCAAGTCTACGCGACCTTTCGCTCAACCTGTTGCAGAAGATTTTCACGCGCCATCCGACGCTGGAAGCAGACTTGCTGATGAAGGAACTGACATGAGTGAAACCTCCGGCTCAACTGCGCCAGCTGCGGCGCCGGTGAAGCGAGCGGCGGGACGCGGCCGCAGTGTGGAACTGTCAGAGGAACTCAAAGCCTACCAGGGCGTCTGGGTCTTTGTTGAACATGATCTCGGCCATGTGCACAGCGTGTCCTGGGAACTGGTGGGCGAAGCACGAAAGCTGGCCGACAAACTGGGGTGCCAGGTCAGCGCACTGCTGCTCGGTGGACCTGAGGAAGAGCTGGAAAAGTTTGCCGCCGAGGCTTTCACCTTTGGCGCCGACAAGGCCTACATCATGAAGGACCCGGTCCTCAAGGGCTACCGCAACGAACCCTTTACCAAGGGACTGACCGACCTGGTCAACAAGTACCAGCCCGAGATTTTGCTGTTGGGTGCCACGTCGATGGGTCGGGACCTGGCCGGTTCGGTGGCGACCACCTTGCAGACCGGACTGACGGCCGACTGTACCGAGCTCAGAATCGACCCGGCATCCCATGCGCTGGCAGCCACCCGTCCGACCTTTGGTGGATCGCTCTACTGCACCATCATGACGCTTGCCTATCGCCCGCAGATGGCCACCGTGCGCCCGCGTGTGATGCTGATGCCGCCGTCGGACGCCAGCCGCAGCGGTGAGATCGTCCACGACACGCTCGGCATGGTGGAAACGCAAATCGTGACCAAGCTGCTGGACTTCATCGCTGATGCCCACAGCAACAAAATCAACCTACCCTATGCCGACGTCATCGTCACTGGCGGCAAAGGCCTGAAGACGCCGGAGAATTTCAGGCTGGTGTTCGAGCTGGCACGCGTGCTCGGTGGCGAGGTCGGTGCGACGCGCCCCTGCGTGCAGGCCGGCTGGGTCGAAGCGGAGCGTCAGGTAGGGCAGACCGGCAAGACGGTGCGGCCCAAGCTCTATATCGCCGCCGGTGTCTCCGGCGCGATTCAGCACCGTGTCGGCATGGAGGCCTCGGACGTCATCGTGGCCATTAACACCGACGCCAACGCGCCCATCTTCGAAGTTGCGCATTACGGCATCGTCGGCAACGCGATGCAGATACTGCCCGCGCTGACACAAGCCTTCGCCGCCCATCTGGCGCTGCGTAGTCGGCAAGTGGCTTAAAGGAGAGCGTGATGAAGAAACCAAACAAGTTCGACGCTATCGTCGTTGGTGCCGGTCCGGCCGGCAATGCCTGCACCTACACCATGGCCAAGGCCGGGCTCAAGGTGCTACAGATCGAGCGGGGCGAATACCCGGGCAGCAAGAACGTTCAGGGCGCCATCCTCTATGCCAAGGCCCTGGAGGAAATCATTCCGGATTTCCGCGACGATGCGCCCCTGGAGCGCCACATCATCGAGCAACGCATGTGGCTGCTCGACGAAAACTCCTTCGTCGGCACCCACATTCGCAGCGAGGACTACAACAAGCCTCCGTATAACCGTTACACCATCATCCGTGCCCAGTTCGACAAGTGGTTCAGCTCCAAGGTACGTGAGGCGGGTGCCCTGCTCATTTGCGAGACCACCGTCAATCACCTGATCATGGATGGCGATCAGGTGGTTGGCGTGGCGTGTGACCGCGAACAGGGTGATGTTTACGCTGATGTGGTGGTGTTGGCTGACGGCGTCAATTCCACGCTGGCACGCAAGGCCGGTTTTCATGCCGAGATCCCTGCCGGCAATGTGGCTCTGGCGGTGAAGGAAATTCTTTTCATGCCGGAAGACGTCATTCGCCAGCGCTTCAACATTGGCGAGGAATCGGGTGTCGTGATGGAGATGGTCGGCCGCATCACCGATGGCATGATGGGCACCGGATTCTTGTACACCAACAAAGAGTCGCTGACCATTGGCGTGGGCTGCATGCTGAGCGATTTCGCCAAGAATCCAAACCGTACCAGCCCCTACGCCTTACTGGATCAGATGAAGCGTCATCCCTCTATCGCGCCACTGATCGAAGGCGGTGAGATGAAGGAATACTGCGCCCACCTGATTCCAGAAGGCGGCTTCCATGCCATTCCCAAGGTCTACGGCAATGGCTGGATGATCGTTGGCGACTCCGGTGGATTCGTTAATTCTGCGCACCGCGAGGGCTCCAACCTCGCCATGACCACCGGGCGACTGGCTGCCGAGACCGTGATCCAGGCCAAAGCCGCCGGACGCGGCTGCCGCGCTGACTCCCTTTACACCTACAAGAACGCGCTCGATGCCAGCTTCGTCATGAAGGACCTGCACAAGTACCGGGACATGCCGGGCGTGTTGCACAAGAGCCCGCAGTTCTTCACCACCTACCCCGACTTGCTGGCTCAAGCGGCGCGCACCATGATCACCGTGGACGGTGTCGACAAAAAAACCAAGGAACGTGAAATATTCGCGCACCTGCGCAAGAGCCGCAAGTTCAGCGGACTGGTGGGCGACGCATTCAAACTCTGGAAGGCCATCCGATGAACGCCATTGCCGTGAACATTGAAGACAAGCTGTTTCAGAACCGGTACCGGGTGGACACCGGTCGACCCCACATCAAAATCAAGGACGCGGCCATCTGCACCAATGATTGCGACATCAAGAGTTGCACTTTTGTCTGTCCGGCTTCCTGTTACAAGGTTGAAGGCAATGGCAGCGTCACCCTGATTACAGACGGTTGCCTTGAATGCGGCAGCTGCCGCATCATCTGCAACGAGCATTTCAACGTTGATTGGGAGTACCCGCGCGGCGGGCACGGAATACTGTTCAAGTTTGGTTAGCAAGAGGGACAGGAATAACCGAGTTTTGATTCGAACTCAATGACCACGATGAAACCTGAAAATTTGGAAAGCCACATCTGCACACCCAGCTATCAAACCGACAGCGGCTTGAGCAACTCCGCCAGATCACTCTCGCTAAACAGCGGCTGCTTGCGCGTCACCGAGCCGCTGTACATGCTCTGGGCGAGCGCTGCCTTGCGTTCCTGCAAGCCCAGAATGCGCTCCTCGATGGTGCCTTGCGCCACCAGCTTGACCACCCACACGCTTTGCGTCTGGCCGATGCGGTGGGCGCGGTCGGTGGCCTGGTTTTCCACGGCCGGGTTCCACCAGGGGTCGTAGTGGATCACGGTGTCGGCTTGCGGCAGGTTCAAACCCGTGCCGCCGGCTTTCAGGCTGATCAGAAAAAGCGGCACGGCACCGCTGGTGAACTGCTCGATCAGCGCGTCGCGCTTTTGGCTCTGGCCGGTGAGCTTGACCCAATTGATCTTGCGCTTGGCCAGCTCAACTTCGATCAAGCTGAGCATGCTGGTGAATTGCGAGAACAGCAAGATGCGCCTGCCCTCGGAGAGCATCTCGGGCAGCATCTCCATCAAGCGCTCCAGCTTGGCCGAGGCGCTGACTTTTTTGGCCGCCGCCAGCGCCACCAGATGCGGGTCGCAGCAGACCTGACGCAGCTTCAAGAGCGCATCCAGAATGGTGATTTGCGACTTGGCCAGGCCTTTGCTGTCAAGCGCTTCGCGCACGCTTTTTTCCATGCCCAGGCGTATGGTTTCGTACAGGTCGGCCTGTTTGCCTTGCAGCTCCACGCGCATCACGGTCTCGATCTTGGGCGGCAGTTCGCTTGCCACCACGGCTTTGGTTCGGCGCAGCATGAAGGGCGTGACGCGCGAACGCAACTGGTGCATGCGCTCGGGGTCGCCCTGTTTTTCAATAGGGCCGCGAAACAGCTCATTGAATTTTTTCTGGCTGCCCAGAAAGCCCGGCATCAAGAAGTGGAACAGGCTCCAGATTTCGCCCAGATGGTTTTCCATCGGCGTGCCTGAGAGACACAGGCGCTGACGCGCGCGCAGCAGGTTCGCCACTTGCGCCGCTTGCGTGCTGGCATTTTTGATGTTTTGCGCTTCGTCCAGCACCACCAGATGCCACTTGGTTTTGAGCCAGCGCTCGCGGTCGCGCTCCAGTAGCGAGTAGGGCGTGATCACGATGTCGTGGTCAGCCATGCTGCCTGCAATCTCATGGCGGTCTTTGCCGTGCAGCACCAGGCTGCGCAGGTCCGGGCAAAAGCGCGCCGCTTCGCGCTGCCAGTTGCCCATCAGGCTCACCGGCGCGATGATCAGCGCCGGGTGCTTCAAGCGGCCCGCGTCTTTTTCGACCTGAATGTGAACCAGGGTTTGCAGCGTCTTGCCCAAGCCCATGTCGTCGGCCAGGATGCCCCCGAGTGCGTACTGGCGCAAAAACTGCAACCAGTTCAGGCCTTGCTGCTGGTACGGGCGCAAGCTGGCCTGCACGCTCGCGGGCACGGCGACCTGCGGCAATTCGGTTTGCCCGCTGAGCTGATCGACCATGCTGTGCAGCGCCTTGGCACCTTGCCAGACTGCACCTTCACCCAGCGCAGCCGTGGCGCGCAAGGCATCAAAGCGAGAGAGTTTCAGGCTGTCGGCATCAAAGTTATGTGAGCGGTCACCCACCAGCTCCAGCAAGGCCGCCAGCCAGGGTTTGAGTGAATCGGTGGGCAGTCGCACAAAGCCCTGGCCGTGGGTGTTTGGCAAAAATATAAAAGGCGGAATATTGGGCAATCCGGTCACCGGATCGAGCGGGCTGCTCGCCGCCTGCGCGATCAGCGCGGGCAACCAGGGCAGGATGTTGTGGCGCACGCCGTTGATCTCCATGCCCAAAGAAAGGTCAAACCAGGGCGAAGCAATACCTTCTTCGCCGTCTTCAACTGCGTCCTCGTCGCCCTGTGCCGCCAGCTTGACATCGAGCGCGTCGGCATGGCTGATCCAGTTCGTCAGCGCGTCGTCCTGCGTGAGTTCAAAGCCGGCCTCCTTGAACACGATAAAACCGGCGTCAGCCCATTGCAACCAGGCTTGCTGCGAGGCATCGCCCGCAATGCCAAACATGCCCTTCTCTGCGGCGCGTAGACCCATTCCGGTCAGCCGCGTGATGGCATCGAGTTCGGCCTCGGCGTCGCGCTGCAGCAAGACGCGCCCATGGGCATCGTCGATCAGCACGGTGTTGCCCTGACCGGCCCACCAACCCCGGTGACCCGCATAGTCAAAGCGCAGTTGTGCCTGAATCAATCCTTTGAGCGAGGTCATGCCCGGTGCCACGGGCGCGAGGTGCAGGCAAGCGAGCGGCGTCACGCCAGAGAGTGTGCTGAGTTGCTCCAGCACTGGCGGAGCCGGCACCTGGCCCAGGCGCTGCAGGAGCGCGATTTGATGGGTTTTAAGTGCCGAAGGTTTGAGGGATGGCGCTTTGAGCAAGACGTTGAGTTGGGCTGCGGTGATGCCTTCGGCCTGCACCACCCCCACCAGGCCGCGTACCGGGTCGAGGTACAGGGGTGGCGTGTTCAGACACAGTTGGGCACTGGCCTCGTTCAGCTTGGCGCGCAGGGTCCAGACGGACTCAGGCGCCTGCGAACTGCTGAGCTCTTGCCATTCCCAGCGCAGCGGTTCGGGCGCTCCCCACTGAAGCACGGTGCTGAGGCTGTATCTATCGTCGTTGAACAGCAGCCGCCCGGTGCTGGCAGCCTGTTGCAAAAGCAGCAACCCGGCCTGGCCCTCGATGATGACGCTGGGGTTGAAGTCGTAGCTGTAGTAGTAGCGGTTGGTGTTGCTGGGTGGCATGGCACGCAACATCTGCAGCACTTCATGATCGGTCTGGCTTGCGCTGTCAAAAACCGCGTGCCCTTTGCCGGGCTTGGACTTGATCAACTTGGGTTTGGCCCAGCCGCCATTGACTTTCTCGTAGCTCACCATGGCCTCGAGTTGCAACTTCGGTCTGTTGCCATGACTCCCCGTCACGGACAGCAAATAGAGGTAGTACTCGGCACGCTCTTTGGTACGGCTGGCGTAGGGTGCAGCCAACGGGTCAACCGGCAGATCGACCGGTTTGATCGTACCGCTGGCAAGGTCCATTTCCTGCAGCCAGCGCAGCAAAGGGGCCTCGGCTTCCTGCCGCGCTTTCTCGGCGGCGCGCGCCAGCACCGCCTGACGCTCGGCTTCAATTTGCGCCGGCGTGGGCGCAACATAAGTGAACTTGTTGGCCAAGTTGCCGTCCATCAGCCGCAGACCCTGCTGCGCCGCTTTGAGCATCACCGCCACGCCGTGCTTGCACTGGTAGCCCACCGGACAGGTGCAGTCGCTGTCCCAGTTGTCCACCTCGCCGTCGGCAGTCAGGGAGAGTTCGATCGACACCTCATAAGGCCGGCGCTGGCTGCCTTGCACCTCGGCCAGCAGCAGCCAGTCCATGCCCATCGGGTCAATCACAAGGTGCAGTACTTTTTGCGTCAGATAGAGCGACAGGCCCCGATCCCA
This sequence comes from Rhodoferax sp., assembly GCA_003133245.1. GTDB lineage: Bacteria > Pseudomonadota > Gammaproteobacteria > Burkholderiales > Burkholderiaceae_C > Rhodoferax. The sequence goes on from PKWM01000026.1 coordinate 95,153, forward strand.
GGTGACGCGGTCAATCGATTGGTGCAAAGAGCGCGTGCTGAACCACTGAGCGTGCTTGTAAGGTTTGTTAAGCATGAATCAAATGGCAAGGGTGGCGAGCGCCTGTTCAGCCTGACGGTCGGCGTGGTAGCTGGAGCGCACCATGGCACCGATGGCGGCATGACTGAACCCCATGGCGTAGGCCTCAACCTCAAACATCTTGAAGGTATCGGGGTGAACATAGCGCTTGACCGTCAAGTGGCTGCTGGAGGGTGCCAGGTACTGGCCGATGGTCAGCATGTTGACGCCGTGCTCGCGCAGGTCACGCATCACGACCAAAATTTCTTCGTCGGTCTCGCCCAGGCCCACCATCAGGCCGCTCTTGGTGGGCACGTCCGGGCACAGGGCCTTGAATTTCTTCAGCAGGTTCAGGCTGAACTGATAGTCGGCTCCGGGTCTTGCCTCCTTGTACAGGCGGGCAATGGTCTCCAGGTTGTGGTTGAAAACATCGGGCGGTGCGGTTTTCAAGATCTCCAGGGCGCGCTCGTCACGACCGCGAAAGTCGGGCACCAGGATTTCGATTTGCGTGCCCGGCGCGAGTGCGTGCGTTTTTTGAATGCAATCGACAAAGTGACCGGCACCGCCGTCACGCAGATCATCGCGATCCACGCTGGTGATGACCACGTACTTCAATTTGAGTTGGGCAATGGTTTTGGCGAGGTTGTCGGGCTCGCTCAAATCGAGCGGGTCGGGCCGGCCATGACCGACGTCACAAAACGGGCAGCGTCGCGTGCACTTGTCGCCCATGATCATAAAGGTGGCCGTGCCGTGGCCAAAGCATTCGCCGATATTGGGGCAACTGGCTTCTTCGCACACGGTCACCAGTTTGTTGGCGCGCAGGATGTCCTTGATCTCGTAGAAGCGTGTCGTTTGGCTGCCCGCGCGCACGCGAATCCAGGCCGGTTTTCGCAGCATCTCGCCGGGCACCACCTTGACCGGGATGCGCGACAACTTGGCGGCAGCCTTTTGCTTGACCAGGGGGTCGTAAGTTTCTGGGGTCTGCGCCTGGCGCGCAGGGTCTTGAATGTTCATGTTTGACGGGGATGACGGCCCCCGGCTCGTCAGGGTGCCAAATAAGTCACGAGTTTCTGGCTCAACACATCGGCAGCTTCCTGCCACGCGACAAAAACGCCAATTGTAGAAAGGTCCACCGTTTGCAGCCCGGCGTAGCCGCAGGGGTTGATGCGTGAGTAGGGTTCCAGGTCCATCGCGACGTTGAAGGCGACGCCGTGGTAACAGCAGTTTCGGCTGACCTTGATGCCGAGCGCGGCGATCTTGCCCAGGCCTTCGAATTTGGGGTCTGAGCCGATCCGCTTCGCTACCGGCTCAGACCCCAATTTTGAAGGCCGCTGCGCCAGCACCAGGTGCGACGCCGGATCATCCAGCCGCACATAGATCCCAGGCGCCCCCGCCACGCGGTGGCCGGTGACACCAAAATGCAGCAAGGTGCGAATGACGGCCTCCTCCAACCGATAAACATATTCCTTGACAAAATAGCCCCGGCGTTTCAGGTCGAGCAGCGGATAGGCCACCACCTGGCCCGGGCCGTGGTAAGTGATCTGGCCGCCGCGGTTGGTGGGCACCACCGGGATGCCGCCGGGGTTTAAAACATGCTCGGCCTTGCCCCCTAAGCCCTGAGTAAAAACCGGTGCATGCTCGCACAGCCACAGCTCGTCAGGTGTCTCGGCCGTGCGCGCGGCGGTGAAAGCCTGCATCGCTGCGTAGGTGGGCAGGTAGTCCACCTGGCCGAGGTTGGTGACTTTCATGGCCTTGGGTGGCTACAGGACTTCACGGCCAAGCGGATTTGGGCCGCCATGTCCATCCCGTCAAGCGTCTTCTCTACCATCACAAAACCATGACCCGTGGTTTGCGCCCAGCGCTGACCGACCAGGCGCTTTTCGCGTGAATCATCATTAGTGACGTAACCGTCGCCTTTGTATTCGACCACCAGCAGCCGCCCGTCACCCAGCTCAGCCACAAAATCCGGATAGAAATAGTCAGTGGCGGTCGGCAGCCAAAAAGCAAACTCGGGCAATTGCTCCAGGTTGCGCACCCAGTGTTTCACCGTCTCTTCACGATCGAGTGCCTTGGCACACTCAAACTCCTCACCTTCTGATTTCAGCTTGGCAATTTGCGGGTAATAGTGTTTTTTGAATTGCCAGCGTCCGCTGTAGGCTTGCCGGACCGGGTAGCGTCCTTTCAGGAATTGAAAGCGCCAGGCCGGGTCATGCGCGAGCTGGGCGTCGGTGCGGCCGAACAGCAGATTCTGAAAGCCTTGGTTGCGTGCGCTGGCAACCACGCTGTCGATGCGTTTGGAGATCATCTGCCCCAATTGGAAGCGCGAGCGAATCAGTCCGGTGAGTGCAAAACCTCGCTCGTTCAGCAGGTGCGACACCAGTTTTTGCACGTAGGCCTGCGTCTCAGTCTGGGTCAAACCCGCGCGGCGCACCTGACGCTCGAGTGCCGTTACCAGATCAAACTCCGTTGCGTCCGTGGGCACGGCGTCAAGCGACAACTGCGCCGCATCGGCCTGCTTCAGACGCACGCGCTCGCCTTCCAGGTAAATCTCGAACAAATCGCTTTGCTGCACCAGATCGAAGCCTGGCAGTTCGGGGTGGGCATCGGCGCGCAGCAGATCAAACTCGATCAGTTCACCCAGCGTTTCGCGCTCGATGAGTTCCAGTTCGCCCTGCACGCGCACACACAGCTGGGGAATAGGCGCGAACGGCACATCACGCTCGGCGGGCGAACGCAAGGCGTTCAGCCGCGCGTCGTGCTGGTCAAATTGCTGTTCAAGCTTCGTTCTATCGATCTGACCAGCAATTGAATAGATGGCAATCCGGGTCGCTTCAGTGACCGGCCCTTTGAGTCGCAGCCGCACCGGCTCGCCATTCAATGCACCCACTACCACCTGCACATCGGGCTGCGCCTGCAAAGCGGCACGCACAGCACTGGCATCCTGTGTTGTCAATTCCACTTCCAGCGTCAACACCTTGTCTGCATGGGATGTGAGGGGCTGGCCACCGGTTGCAGCAAACAGGTCGTTCTCGTCGGGCAACAACACGCTGGCCGCGCTCAAGGCATCAAAACCCATGCCCTGGGTCAGGCTGTCCACCAGTGAATTGGCAGCGTCTGAAAAACTGCGCGCAATCACATGGACATAAGCCTTGTTCAGCGCCGGACTCTGGCGTTTTTTGGCGTAGGGCATGCGCAGTACCCGCCCCATGAGCTGCTCCACCGCCTGGTTGCTGCGCAGGTTTTGCAGCGAGCACAGCACGTAGGCAAACGAGCAATCCCAACCCTCCTTGAGCGCATCGACGGTAATCACAAAACGCACCGGACAAGATGGGTCAAACAGGTTCACGCCGTCGAGCTCGCGCTGGCTGCCGGTGGCAACGGCAATCTCGCGCTCGGCGATGTGATGCGCTTCCAGCAGATGTTGTTTGACCACGGCCGCCGTGGCTTCACTGCCTTTGTCCTGCGCCTGAAACAGCACGATGGGGCGTACGTATTGCGGCTCGTCGGCGGCTTCTGCTTCCAGGTGTGTGCGCCGAAGCAAGGCATCGCGTACGGCGTCAGTCCAACCGGTCTCGTGTTCGGCCAGCATGATCGGCAGCTTGATCATGTCTTCGGCTTCAAGTTGGCGCGCCGACACGCTGTAGAGCACATTGGTTTTGACCGGCACCGGCGTGGCCGTCAAATCCAGCACGCAACTGGGGCGTATGCTTTTGAGCATGGCCAGGGAAAGCGGTGTTTTGGCGTTGTGCGCTTCATCGACGATGATGATGGGTTGCTGCCAGGCCAACCAGTTGGCCAGCGAGCTTTTCACGCGGCCCAGGTCAGCGCGTGTCAGAAAGCTCTGGTTGGCATCCGTCAAATCAGCCTCTTCCACGCAGGACAGCGCGCGCTCTGCCGCCTGCTGAGGTGTCAGGTTGAGGCTTTTGAAATGCGTCTCCCAGGCTTCGCTCATCGCATAGACGCGCCGCCCGGCCTTGTTGCTGACACGAAAGCTCTGGATGGTGGCGACCACAATCACCGCCTTTCGGCCAAAGTCCTGCGGCGGCACCGTGTGCAGTGCGTCAAGTTCGCACACCACAAACAAGTCGCCATAGGTCTCTTGTAGCGCGGCCCGGTAAGCGTGCCCCGGCGTTTGCAGTGCGGCGAGCGTCTGGCTACGAATCGTGTCGCTGGGAACCAACCACAACGCCACCGGAAAGTCCCGTTGTGTCCAGGCTTGTGCGATGCGGGGAATGGCATGCGAAGCCATCAGCGTCTTGCCGCCACCGGTGGGAATGCGCAGGCACAAAACGGGCACCTCGCCCAGTTCATCGCTGCGGTAGGGCACACCGGGGCTGCCGCCGTCACGCTGCATGGCGTGCGCCCAGGCCGCCTCCAGCCCCATGGTCTGCGCCTGCTGCAAGAAAAGAGTCAGCGCCTTGAGCGCGTCGCTCTGGTAGGTTTTGAGGGTGAAGGTGGTCATGGTCTGGCGGAAGTTGTTTAATTTTTTGGAAAGACGCAGTGGTTAAACAACTTAACTTATTGATTTAAATGAATATTTTTTTCTAATATCTACTGAAAGTAGTTTTTTCGGAGCGCCCAGGCGGTTAAAAAACTACTCGTCCAGCGGCGTCAGCTGCCAGAACGCCTTGGGGCCTTTTCCGCTGCAAACAATGAATCGGCCATCATGGCCATGACGGCGCAGCGCGGTTAACAAATTCCTCACTTTGTTGATTTTTTGCTCGAAATCAAGCGAGTCGGGCAGTTTGGACAATAGCAATAATCGCAACTCGGCCCCGGTTGACTGGCCAAAACGGGCAATGTGCTCAATAACGAGTTTTCGGTAGAACGTATCATCCAGCCCTTTGTTCTTCGAGTACTGCGCACGCGTGTTGGTCAGGTCCGCGACTTTGGCAGAAACATAAAAGTTCGGCTTGCGTCCCTCGATGAGTCGCGCCTTGCGCAACTCGGCCACTTGGGCATGGTCGACTTTCAGTTTTTTCTGTACCCGATCCAGCCACAGCACATGTTCCAAGGGTAAGTCGGACCGTTCCATCAGCAGCCGGGTGTAGTTCTCATCAATCGCTTGTCCGTAGATTTTCAGAACCACATTTTGTGCGTTGGATTGTTCGTAATCAGGCAGGGGCAAAAACCGTCTCCGCTGTGTACTGAACATTTCGTGAATGCCAAAGCCGGCAGTGTCGATCATGTCCAGTTCGACCATGGCCGTTGTCAGAAACTTGTTCCGGTAGCGTCCCGGCATACGGTCGCCAGCCAGATACTGCTCTGGCTGGCCATCAAAGAAACCGCCGGCATTCTGGAAAACGACATGGCCACGGCGCTCTTCCACAACGATCCGCGCACAGCGCTCGTAGTCCTGGTGGGCAACGCAGTTATGCAGCGCTTCCAGAATCACCCGGGTGTCGTACTTGGGCATTTCCTCCGCCAGCAAGCGGGTGGCGGGGAAAAGTTTGATGTTCGGGTTCCGGATGCGCTTGAGAACTTCCGTTGTGGTCAACAGGAACGGCGGGCCGAAGTGTTCCACCGCCCGCTCTTCAGGCAACTTCCACGAAATTTCTGCCACATGCGGCGACAACAAATGAACACACTCGGTTCGGCCCAGCAATAGCAGCGCTGTGCGCGTGATGCCGCCGTTGATCGTCAGCCGCGCTTTGTCCAGAAAAGCGGTATCGCTCCACCCTGCAATATCTTTGAACCAGGGTTTGGTCGCATTGCGGTCCGCAAACTTTTGGCGAGCCAGTGCAAGGGCTTGCGGGTCGAGGTCGGTGATACTTGCCCTGGGGACCACGACCGCACTCCAGTCATGGTTGGCAAGCGGTTCGACAAGGATGGCATCCAGCCGATCCCGGTGCAATTCAACCAGGCTGTCGCCATCACGCTGCCATGCCTTGTCATGCGCCTGCACCGGCTGCCGCGGGGCATGACGCGGCACATGCACCAACCAGACCACCGCGTCAGTGTCGATGGTCTGCATGACCTCCACGCGCAAACCCATCGAGGGCAAACCGGGTGCCTTGCCCAATACCCTGTGAATGACGTTCTCGGGTGTGTAGTCCGAAAAGTCCTCAATGCCCGTGACGGCAAGCGTCTTGTCCTGCGCTCCGATGACCACGCAACCCCCGTCCATGTTGGCTAACGCCGACACATAAGACACCAGGTCCTCGCCTTTGCGGCCCGAAACACTTGATTTCAGGCTGCGCCACGCCTTCCACTCGTGGCGCTCGTTCTCGACCGGAAAACGCTCGCGCAGCGATGCCTGCAATTCACTTGCCGTCATGCTGCGATTCATCACCGTGCCCTCACGTCGTAGGGAATCTGCTTGAACGTCACACCGGCCGCCGCCAGCCGCGCCGGCCCGACGCGCACCGATTCGCCATAGACCACCAAGGGCGTTCCAACCGGCGCGACCTGGGCGTGCAGCGCCAGCAGGGCCGCCAGCACCTCGCGCGTGAGCACATTGCCGCTGGCCGGGCGCTTGTCTTTCAAAATGCCGTTGAACAGCAGGTAATACGCCACACCCGTTCGCGCTGAGCTGGTCGAAGTGTCTTGTGCCGCATCAGCAGTTTTGTTGTAGGTTCCCAGATACGGTGTGCCCGGTTTTGGGGCGGCGGTGTGGCTGGCAGGCCCGTAGCCAGGCCAGGCACTGCCAGTTTCCTGCTGCCAGACAAACGCCGCCAGCGTGGCAAAGCGAACGTCAGGATGAATGCGACCACGCTCATCAAACACCGGCTCGCCCAGGCGCATGAAACGAAAGCCGCCGCCGCCCTGCCAGTTCACCGCCTTGCTGATGCCGCCCTGCTCACCATCGATGACTTTTTGCAGGCGCGGCAGGCAGTGGGTGGCGGCGTGCTCGCCCATTTCGATGCCGATCCAGCGCCGACCCATTTTGTGGGCGACCGCCGCCGTCGTGCCGGAACCAAGGAAGCTGTCGAGGACGAGGTCGTTGGGGTGGGTGGCGATGTGGAGGATGCGTTGGATTAGGCGTTCGGGTTTGGGTGTTCCGAAAACTTCGCTACCAAATAGAACGATGATTTCTTTTTTTGCATCTTGGGTATGACCGACCTCTTCGTAGGACCACCACGTCTGAGGAACTACACCTTCCTTAACCTCAGATAAAAACCGCTTCACTGACGGAACGTTGTTGCCATCTTTGCCCCACCAAATCCGATTTTCGCTATGCAGCCTCCAAAGGTTCTCTTCGGAAACAGACCAGTAGCGACCGGATGGTGGACCTGGAATATGCCGTCCACCAGGACAGGTAATGGCGTATGTGCCCAGACTATAGAAATTTCTTGCAGATAAATCGCTTGGCTTCCACATGTCTCGCGGATCGGCGTCTGGATTCTTGTATGCCTTGTCTTGTTGGTCGGTTCGTGGCATCAGATTCGGTGTCCACAAATCTCCGCTTTTCGCGTAAACGAGCACGTAATCGTGGTCTTCTGAGATGTGGCGTGCAGTAGATTTTGGTGAGTAATTTTTTCGCCAAAGAACTGTCGCCACAAAATTCCCTCGCCCAAACACCTCGTCCATCAGCACCTTGAGGTAATGCCCCTCGTTGTCGTCAATCGTCACCCAGATCGAACCATCTTCCCGCAGCAGCTCGCGCAGGAGTTGCAGGCGCGGTAGCATCATGCTCAGCCACTGGGCATGCTCCAGGTTGTCGTCGTAATGCTCGAAAGCGCTCTGCGTGTTGTAAGGCGGGTCGATGAAGATGCACTTGACCTGGCCGCGGTAGAACGGCAGCAGGGCTTTGAGCGCTTCGAGGTTGTCGCCCTGGATCAGCAGATTGCCGTTAATTTCCGTTCGGGCTGAGCTTGTCGAAGTCGGAAACCCTCCAACGGGCCCAGGGCGAACGGTAGCGGCGTGCACCGACACCTGCTCCAACAAGCGGTAAGGCACGTGTTCTGCGATGGTGAAGGCGGCAGCGCGGTTGAGCCAGTCGAGGGTGGGCATGGGTGGCTTTATTTAACAATGAGGTGATGGCGCAGGTTCGATTGAATTACAGCACCACCTTGACCAACGGATGCGTGGAGAGCGTGCGGTAGAGCTCGTCAAGCTGCTCGCGGCTGGTGGCGGTGACGCTGATCGTCACGCCCAGGTACTTGCCGCCCTTGCTCTCGCGCAGCTCGATGCTGGCGGCGTCAAAGCCGGGGTCGAACTGGCGCGCGATCTGTGTGATGGCGGGCACCAGACCCTCGGTTTTGAGCCCCATCACCTTGATCGGAAACAGCGACGGGTATTCAATCAGCGAGTCGCTCGCTGGCGCGGCCGGTGCAGCGACAGGATGATGCGTTATGGGTGGCTTCAAATGGCAAGCCTGGTTAACGTTAGCCCGCCAGCTTGGCCTGTTCTATGGCTTTTTGATAAGCCGCATACAACTTCGCATAAACCGGGCCCGGCTGTCCGCTTCCGACCGGCGCTCCGTCGAGTGTGGTAACCGGCAGCACTTCTTTGGTGGCGGAAGACAACAGCAGTTCGTCGGCACCCAGCACTTCGGCGCGGCTGATGCGGCGCAGCTCAAAGCCGATGCCTGACGCGCGGCAGATTTCTTCAATCAAACCGTAGCGGACGCCCTCCAGCACCAAATGATCTTTGGGCGGGCCCATCACCGTTCCATTTTTCACGACCCAGACATTGCTGGCGGCGGCTTCGCTCAAAGTGCCGTCACGGAACATGATGGTCTCGGTGGCACCCACGTCAAAGCTCATCTGTCGTGCCAGCACGGCACCGAGCAGGCTGATGCTCTTGATGTGCGCCATTTTCCAGCGGAAGTCATCGGTCGTGATGCAGGACACGCCCGCGCTGCGCTGCGCGCTACTAGCGAGCGTCATTGGACTGGCCATGACGAACACCGTGGGCGTGATGTTGGCCGGCATGGTGTGCTCGCGCAGGGCCACGCCACGGGTGATTTGAATGTAAATGAGCTGCAGCGTGTCTTCAACCTTGCTTTTATTGGCTTGCGCGTAGGAGGCGATCAGGCGCTGCGCCACCTGTGCCCACTGCGCGGCGGTCATCGGGTTTTTGATGCGCACTTCGGCCAAGCTGCGTGCAAGGCGAACCATATGCTGGTCAAAGCGGAACAGCGTTCCGCCATAGACCGGCAATACTTCATATATGCCGTCGCCAAAAATAAAGCCGCGATCCATGACACTGATTTTGGCGTTGGGAAGATCGGTGTATTCGCCGTTGAGGTAACAAGGCAGTAGGGGCAAGGTATTCATGGGCTAATTATCATCGATGCAATGGCACAGCGGATTTTCGCGGCCCCCGCAAATACCGCAACTTCCTGGCCGCAACTTGCGGGCTTTGAGAATTGGTTGCAGGCCGTTTATCGTAGCAATCCGGGCCATAATTAGACTGATTAGGTGGGTTCGAAATCAATCTTTCAGGAATCATCATGTCTCGCTTCAATGTCAAAAAAGTCGCCGTGCTCGGTGCCGGTGTCATGGGCGCGCAAATCGCCGCGCATCTGGTCAATTGCAAGGTGCCGGTCGTTTTGTTTGACCTGCCGGCCAAGGAAGGCCCCAAAAACGGCATCGTCACCCGTGCCATTGACGGTTTGAAAAAACTCAAGCCAGCGCCTTTGGGCGTGAGCGAAGACGTGGGCCTGATCCAGGCGGCCAATTACGAAGAGCACATGGCGCTGCTCAAGGACTGTGACCTGGTGATCGAGGCGATAGCCGAACGCATGGACTGGAAGCTCGACCTGTACCAGAAGATTGCGCCCTTTCTCAGCGCCCACGCCATTGTTGCCTCCAACACGTCCGGCCTGTCGATCACCAAGTTGAGCGAAGTGCTGCCGCTTGAAATCAGACCGCGCTTTTGCGGCATTCACTTTTTCAACCCGCCGCGCTACATGGCGCTGGTGGAGCTGATCAACACGCCTACGACCGAGCCGCAAGTCCTCGACGACCTGGAAGCCTTTGTCACCAGCACACTTGGCAAAGGCGTGGTGCGGGCCAAGGATTCGCCCAACTTCATCGCCAACCGGGTCGGCATCGCCGGCATGCTGGCGACGATGAAAGAGGTGGCCAATTACGGCCTGAGCTATGACGTGGTGGATGACCTCACGGGCAAGAAAATGGGCCGCGCCAGTTCCGGCACTTTCCGCACCGCCGATGTGGTCGGGCTCGATACCATGGCGCATGTGATCAAGACGCTGCAAGACACCTTGACACTGGAGAGTGATCCGTTTTACGAGAGTTTTACCACGCCGCAAGTGCTCAAGACGCTGATTGAAATGGGTAACCTAGGGCAGAAAACGAAAGCCGGGTTTTTCAAAAAGGTGGGGCGCGATATCCTGCGCTTCGATCTGGCCAGCAGGTCTTATGTCACAGCCGGGGACAAGGCCGACGAGGTTTATGCCCGGATGCTGCAAAAACCGGCGGCCGAGCGCCTGAAGTTGCTGCGTGCGAGCGAAGGCGCGCAGGGGCAATTTCTATGGGCAATCCTGCGCAACAGTTTTCACTACGCCGCCGTGCACCTCGGTGCTATTGCCGACAATGCGCGCGATGTCGATTTTTGCCTGCGCTGGGGCTTTGGCATGAAGCAGGGGCCCTTTGAACTCTGGCAGGAAGCCGGTTGGCTGGCGGTGGCCAACATGATCAAGGAAGATATCGATGCTGGCAAAGCGCTGTGCAAGGCACCCTTGCCGGATTGGGTCTTCAAAGGCCCGGTCGCCGATGCCGGGGGGGTGCACACGCCAGCGGGATCCTGGAACCCGACGACGGGCCAATTTGTGCCGCCGCGCAGCCTGCCGGTCTATGCACGCCAGCATTTCCCGGAGTCAGTATTAGGTGCCAATGCACCGTCAGCAGCAAGCGCTGGCAAGACGCTGTTTGAAGACGAGTCGATTCGCCTGTGGACACTTGACGACGAAGTCATCATTGCCAGCATCAAGACCAAAATGCACGCCCTTGGCACGGGCGTGATGGCGGGTTTGTTACGCGGCGTGGCGCTGGCCGAGGCCAATTACCAGGGCCTAGTGATCTGGTCGAACGACGAAATGTTCTCGGCCGGTGCCGACCTCAAGGCCATGTTGCCCGCGTTCATGATGGGCGGTGCCAAAGCCATCGATGGCGCTGAACTGGAGATGCAGCAGGCCATGCTCAAGCTGCGCTACGCCAGCGTGCCGGTGGTCTCGGCGCTGCGCGGTCTGGCCCTTGGTGGTGGTTGTGAGATGGCGGTTTATTCGGCCAAACGGGTAGTGGCGCTGGAAAGTTATATGGGGCTGGTGGAAGTCGGTGTCGGTCTGGTGCCCGGCGGCGGCGGCCTGACCTACATCGCCCGGCGTGCCGCTGAAAACGCGCGCGCTTCGACCGGCAAAGACTGGTTGCCGTTCCTGACGGAGGGTTTCACTGCCGCTGCCATGGCCAAGGTCGGCACCAGCGCGCTGGAGTGCCGCAAGCTTGGGTTTGTGCTGGAGAGCGACGTGATCGTGCCGCACAAGGACGAGTTGCTGTTTGTCGCCCTCGCGCAGGCCAAGGCGCTGTACCAGTCAGGCTACCGGGCACCGCTAAAACGACAATTCGCCGTGGCCGGGCGCAGCGGTGTGGCCACCATCAAGAGCTCGCTGGTCAACATGCGCGACGGCGGCTTCATCAGCGCGCACGACTACCACATTGCCAGCCTGATTGCGGGCGTGGTGTGCGGCGGCGATGTCGATGCTGGTTCACTGGTGAGCGAGGAGTACCTGATGACGCTGGAACGCCAGGCTTTTTGCTCGCTGTTGACACACCCTAAAACGCAAGAGCGGATTATGGGGATGATGTCCACCGGCAAACCGGTTCGCAACTGAGCAAGCTACTGCGGAGCCGCGAACTCATCAGAATAGATTGAACTGGAAAGGATCCATATGAAACAAATTCAAGAAGCCTATATCGTTGCCGCCACGCGCTCGCCCATTGGGCGTTCGGGGCGCGGCTATTTCCGCAACCTGCGCCCGGATGATCTGCTGGTCAAGGTGTTGCAGTCGGCGTTGGCGCAAGTGCCCACGCTCGATCACAAAATGATCGAGGATCTGATTTGCGGCTGCGCCATGCCGGAAGGCCAGCAGGGCCTGAACGTGGCGCGCACCGCCGTGGTGCTGGCGGGGCTACCCAAGAGCGTGGGCGGCATCACCGTCAACCGCTTTTGCGCCTCGGGTCTGTCGGCGATCCAGATGGCTGCCGACCGCATCCGCGTCGGTGAAGCCGAGGTCATGATCGCCGCCGGTGTCGAGAGCATGAGCATGGTGCCCATGGGCGGCAACTCGCCCTCGTTCTCGCCTGCCATGTTTGCGCGTGACGAGGATATCGGCATTGCCTACGGCATGGGCCTCACCGCCGAGAAAGTGGCAACCCAGTGGAAGGTCAGCCGTGAGGCGCAGGACGCGTTTGCGCTGCAATCGCACCAGCGCGCGCTGGCGGCGCAAGCAGCAGGTTACTTTGCGGCCGAGATGACACCGATTGAAGTGACCGATCGCGCCCCCAATCTGGGCACCGGTGAAGTGATTGAGACAAAGCGCACCGTCAGTCTGGATGAAGGGGCGCGCCCGGACACATCGCTCGAAGGCCTGGCCAAGCTCAAGTCGCCGTTTGCCGCGCGCGGCTCGGTCACGGCGGGCAACAGCTCGCAAACCTCGGACGGTGCCGGCGCCCTTATTCTGGCCAGCGAAAAGGCGGTCAAATTGTTCGGCCTGAAACCACTGGCACGTTTCGTCACATTTGCCGCCAAGGGCGTGCCGCCCGAGATCATGGGCATTGGCCCGATCGAGGCGATTCCGGCGGCGCTGCGCTACGCCAATTTGAAGCTCGACGACATAGCCTGGATCGAGCTCAACGAAGCTTTTGCGGCCCAGTCGCTGGCTGTGATCAACACGCTAGCGCTCGACCCGGCACGCGTCAACCCGATGGGCGGCGCGATTGCGCTAGGTCACCCGCTCGGTGCCACCGGTGCCATCCGCGCGGCCACCCTGATCCACGCCATGCAGCGCCAGCAACTCAAGTACGGCATGGTTTCCATGTGCATCGGCATGGGCCAAGGTGCCGCCGGTATTTTCGAGCGTTGCTAGGACTATGCAATTGGAGTCTGCCAAAAAATGAACAAGTCCGTAGATTTTTATTTTGACTTTGGCAGTCCGGCAGCCTATCTGGCCTGGACCCAGTTGCCCAAGCTCTGCGCCGCTGCCAAAGCCAAAATATCGTGGCGACCGATGCTGTTGGGCGGCGTCTTTCAGGCCAGTGGCAACCGGGCGCCGATGACGGTGCCGCTCAAGGGCAAGTACCTGTTTGTTGACCTGGCCCGGTTTGCCAGGCGCTATGGTGTGGCGCTGTGTTTGAATCCGAATTTTCCGATCAACACCGTGACCTTGATGCGCATTGCAGTGGGTTTGCAGATGCGCCAGGATCTGTGTTTTGAGGACTATTGTGCAGCGATGTTTCGTGCCATTTGGGTCACTGAAAAAAACATGAACGACCCCGGCGTGGTTGTAGCGGTGCTGACCGCTGCGGGCTTTGATGCCGCTGCACTGCTGGCGCTTGGCAACGAGCAGGCCGTCAAGGACGAGTTAAAGGCGGCGACCACAGCGGCGGTAGAGCGCGGCGTTTTTGGTGCCCCCACTTTTTTTGTGGCGGAGGAAATGTTTTGGGGCCAGGACCGGCTCGATTTTGTGCGCGAAGCACTGGCCGGTTAACCATGTCTGACGAGCAGGAGCAAACGAGTCCCCAGCAGATCGACAGGCCAACGCCGAAGACTGAACGAGACGCGGCGCAACGCGGTGCCTACGAGATCCGCAAGCTTGAAAAGCGCCTGTGCCGCCAGGTTGGTCAAGCGATCATCGACTTCAACATGATTGAAGCTGGCGACCGCGTCATGGTCTGCATCTCAGGCGGCAAGGACAGCTACGGCTTGCTCGACATCCTGCTCAAACTGCAAGCCCGGGCGCCGATTCAGTTTGAGCTGATTGCCGTTAACCTGGATCAAAAGCAGCCCGGTTTTCCGGCGCATATCCTGCCTGATTATCTGAAACAACTGGGTGTGCCGTTTCACATCGAAACCCAGGACACCTACAGCATCGTCAAAAAAGTGATCACCGAAGGAAAAACCATGTGCAGCCTGTGCAGCCGTTTGCGCCGGGGTATTTTGTACCGTGTTGCCGACGAGCTCAAAATTAGCAAAATTGCGCTGGGTCACCACCGCGACGACATGCTGCAAACGTTTTTCCTGAATATGTTTTTCGGTGGCAAACTCAAAGGCATGCCGCCCAAACTGGTGAGCGACGACGGCGGCCACATCGTGATCCGGCCGCTGGCCAACGTGGCTGAAAAAGACCTCAGCCTTTGGGCTGCGCAGCGTGCGTTTCCAATCATCCCGTGCAGCCTGTGCGGCAGCCAGGAAAACTTGCAGCGCCAGCAAATCGGTCATATGCTGCGCGAGTGGGAAAAAACGTATCCGGGACGCACTGAAACCATGTTTACCGCACTGCACAACCTAGTGCCATCGCACCTGATGGACGCCAAGCTGCACAACTTCAAGGACATCAAGATTACAGGGGTTGCCAATGAAGATGGCGACAAGGTGTTTGACGCGCAGGCGTTGCCGTTGGCGCCGTTACCAAGCCTGCGAGCATTGGTGCTTTAAATCATGCACACCGCCACCCGCATCATTGCCATCCGCCACGGTGAAACTGCCTGGAACGTGAGCACCCGTATCCAGGGGCGGCTCGATATCGAGCTCAACGACACCGGACGCTGGCAGGCGCGCCGGGTCGCACAAGCATTGGCCCACGAAGCCATTAGCGCCATTTACGCCAGCGATCTACTGCGCGCCTGGGACACTGCGCGCTCCATCGCCAATGCGACCGGCGGAGCATTGCAGGCCCACGTCGGCTTGCGCGAGCGCGACTTTGGCGACTTTCAAGGCAAGACCTTCGCCGAAATCGAAACAAGCTGGCCCGAGCAGGCGCGGAGCTGGCGCAAGCGTGACCCCGCTTGGGCGCCGCAAGGCGGTGAGTCACTGCTGGACTTGCGCCAACGCGTCGTGCAGTCGGCGTCCGATCTGGCGCAGCGCCACTGCGGTGAACAAATTGTGCTGGTGGCTCACGGCGGCGTCATGGATGTGCTGTACCGCGCCGCCACTGGGCAGGATTTGCAGGCGCCGCGAACCTGGAAGCTTGGCAACGCGGCCATCAATCGCTTGCTCTGGACGCCTGCTGGCCTGACGCTGGTGGGCTGGGCCGACACGTGCCACCTGGATGCATCGGTGCTGGACGAAACGAACACCTGAGCGAGCATCCTTGAGGATGCTCTGCATCCTCAATTGCCAAAAAGTTCCGCCTCCCGGTTCGGCGGCGTCACACCCAGATGCAGGTAGGCCGCCAATGTGGCGATGCGCCCGCGCGGAGTGCGCTGCAAATAGCCCTGCTGGATCAGATAGGGCTCGATCACGTCTTCAATCGTTTCGCGCTCTTCACCAATGCTGGCGGCGATGTTGTCCAAGCCGACCGGGCCGCCGTCAAAGCGGTGAATCACCGCCTCCAGCAGCTTGCGGTCCATCACGTCAAAACCTTCGCGGTCCACATCGAGCATGGCCAGCGCGCGGTTGGCAATGTCGAGCGTGATGTGCCCGATGCCTTTCACGTCGGCATAGTCGCGTACCCGGCGCAGCAAGCGGTTGGCAATGCGCGGTGTACCGCGGGCCCGGCGGGCAATCTCGAAGCCGCCGACATCATCGGTGGGCACGTTAAGCAAGCCGGCACTGCGCTTGACGATCCGCGCCAGTTCTTCGGGCGAGTAAAACTCCAGCCTGGAGACAATGCCGAAACGGTCGCGCAAGGGGTTGGTCAACATGCCCGCGCGGGTGGTGGCGCCGATCAGGGTGAAGGGCTGCAAATCGAGTTTGATCGAGCGCGCCGCCGGTCCTTCGCCGATCATGATGTCGATCTTGTAGTCTTCCAGCGCCGGATACAAAATTTCTTCCACCACCGGGCTCAGGCGGTGAATTTCATCAATGAACAGAACGTCATTTTTTTCCAGGTTCGTCAGCAGCGCGGCCAGGTCCTTGGGCTTTTCCAGCACCGGGCCGCTGGTCTGGCGAAGGTTCACGCCGAGCTCGTGTGCAATGATGTGGCTGAGCGTGGTTTTACCCAGCCCGGGCGGACCGAACAGCAGCACATGGTCGAGCGCTTCGCCGCGCAATTTGGCCGCGCTGATGAAAATTTCAAGTTGTTCGCGCACCTTGAGCTGGCCGACATATTCGTCGAGCAGCTTGGGGCGCAGCGCGCGCTCGACCGCCTCTTCGTTGGGCGAAGCAGGCGCACCCGACAACATGCGTTTGGGCGGCGGGGCGGCAAAGTCGTCAGTTTGTATGGTCACGGCGAATTCAGATTGGAAGCGGGTCTTGACTATAGCCGTTAGAAAAATGCATCGCTGCGGTCGATTATGGATGTTTCCTGAAATGATGCCATACCAAACCCCATTCAACGTGCGGTGAGGATCAGGCCGCTGGGGCACTCAGCTTCGCGGCTGTCCCCCGGCCTTTGGCCTCATCTACCTACGCAGAACAACCGGGCAGCCCGATTTGCGCTGGATCAAGCTGCCTGGATGCTCTGCTTCGTGTCCCCCGCCCTGCTGCGGAGCCACCCGCTGCGTTGCCTTCGGCCCATACACGTCTGGACCTCAATTCTTGCTTTGCCACGACAAGCTGCATCAGGTCGTCTTGGCCAGAACGGTGTTGTGACTTTCGGAACTCTCATTAGGAGACAACGATTCAACAGTTCAGCAGACTCCCAGGATCAGGCATCCAACCGAAAATGCAATTGCAGATACAGACGAAATTGATCGATGATGGCCAGCGCATTTTTGATTTGATTGCGGTCGAGTGTGCTCAAGCTTGCCAGTTCAATCAGGTTGTTCACCGGCTGCCCCAGGGCGATTTGGTGCAGGTTATTGCGCAACTTGATCATCATCAGGAAGTGCAGCGTCTGCTTCAGATCACGCACGAGTTCCGGTGCCAGTATCTTTAGCTCGGCCAGGGCTTGCAGTCGCTCGGCAGTACCAAGGGCCGTCACATTGTGTTCCAGCGCCAGTGCGCGCGCGCCATGAACGATCGGGAAAGTACCGAGTTTTTTGAGGTCGAAGGCCTCAGCCTGATGACCAAACAGGCCGGTCAGGCGCTGCCACCAGGTGTTGGTGGGATCGCGGAACTGATTCACGGAGTTCGCCAGTTGGGCGATGAAAATATCGCTGCCAGCGACCAGACTCAATGCCTGCGCACGTGCGCTGGCCAACAGGGTGACGTCGCCTGAGACGGTGCGGGCGTCCACGAAAATTGCAAGGTTCATGGTGCCATCTGAATTGCCATCGACCAACCAATGCCCGATGGTTTCCTTGAACTCCGAAAGCGGTTGGCACCACAGCGGGTTGGTCACCATGATATTGCCGGGACAAGGCGGATAACCAAAGCTCAGCAGCGCGGTACTGAAACGCGCCACAATGTCAGCTAGGCCCGCGCAGTGGTAGCCGTCGCGCAGCAGCAAGGCGTTGTCCTGGTCTGTTTTGAGGATTTGCTCTCCTCGGCCTTCGCTGCCCATCACCAGCAGGCAACTGTTTTGCACCAGCTCAGGCGGTGCCAGCAGCGACCACAAGCGGGCAAATATTTGCGCGTTCAAGCCGCTGACCAGGCGTGCAACGATATCGATGCGAACGCCGCCGCGCACCAGCATCGCGATTGTGTCGTCCACCTGCTGCGCCGCCAGTTTGAGTTCATCTGTGTTGTTGGCCTGATCCACCTGCAAAGTGATCAGGTGCGAGTGGTTGGAGACAAAACCCATCAGGTCGAGTTGGTTCAATATACCCAGAATCTCGTCGCCCTGCTTGACCAAAATCCGGTGTACGCGATGGCGCAACATGGTGAGCAGCGCATCAAACAACTCTGCCTCCGGCGGCAGCGTAATCAACTCATAGTGCGCTATCTCGCGCACCGCCAGCGGCTGCGGTTTCAGCATCGCATCGCGCAGGTCGGTGGTCGTGAAGAAGCCCAGGCGTGGCACGCCCGCTTCAACGTCACGCACCAGTGCGCTGGTGCGTTTGTGCTCTGACATAATTTTGCAAACCGCCACCATGTCCTGTGCGCCATCGACGTAAAAAGGTGGGTGCAAGGCAATGTCGCTCACCCGCATCAGCATCAAGGAAAGTAATTCGCGGTTGTGATTGACATCTTCTTCGTCGCTGAGTTGGCGCGACATGTCGGTAAAAACGCGGGCACTGAATCGTGCATTGCTGGCCAGCAGGGCAAGAATGGTGCTGCGTGGCAACTGCCACGCCTGCACTGCATCGAGCGTCGTGGCGCTGGCACAACCACGCTCGGTAATCAGATCGCGCCAGCCGACCGTTTCACCCGCACCCAACACCACATTTTGTTCGTTTCCCTCAAGTTGGATATGCCCGCAGAGCAGCAGCCACAGGTGCTCAGCTTTCGCTCGGGGTGCCAGCAGGAGTGTGCCCGGAGTCAGGCTAACCCGCACGGCACTTTGGCGCACCAGAGCCTGTTCGGTGACATTGAGCTGGTCAAAGGGAGCAACATCGAAACAAAAAACGTCTGTCACTTGGGACTGTTGTTGGATGAAAAACAAGTTCAGAGAGCGCGTTCCTGCAAATCATTATCAACCCATTTGCGCAGCGCAGGCGAATAAATTGAACTCAAAAAAAAGACTGCCAACGCTGTGTTGGCAGTCTTTGCAGAGACCTGCTTCGGTGGCCGACGATCAAATCGGCTGCCGAGCTTGTCTGCGATCTTTCAACGCCCCGAGTTGGAAGCCGAACCAATACCGGTTTCAGAGCGCACTTCTTGCGCCGGGTAGCCTTCGCGGTCAACCGCCGCACGTGCACTGTGATCCATCAGGGACACCAGCCAGATCACAAGAAACGCCGCCGGGATCGAGAAGATGGCCGCTGAGTCATACGGGAACCAGGCTGAACCCGCCGGGTGATGCAAAGCCAGCACCCACACGGCATTGGAGCCCACCGTCAGCACCACAGCCATGATCAGCCCGACAAAGCCACCTGTGACCGCACCCTTGGTGGTGCAATCTTTCCACAGCACCGACATGAACAACACCGGGAAGTTGGCCGAGGCAGCGACCACAAAAGCCAGCATGACCATGAAGGCGACGTTTTCTTTCTCGAACGCGATCCCAAAGAACACGGCGATGATGCCGAGGATCACAACGGTGATCCGCGAAGCGCGCAGTTCATCAGCCTGGTCAACCCGGCCTTTTCTCCAAACGGAGGCGTACAAGTCATGCGACACGGCCGAAGCACCCGACAAGGTCAAACCGGCTACCACGGCCAGAATGGTGGCAAAGGCCACGGCCGAGATAAAGCCCATGAACGCGTTGCCACCGACCGCCCTGGACAAATGCACCGCGGCCATATTGCCGCCACCGGTCAGTCCTTTGGAGATGTCACCACCGACAAAATAGTCCATCGGATTGGGGATCAGGTTGGTGATGGCACCGAAACCGATGATGAAGGTCAGGATGTAGAAATAGCCGATCCAGGTGGTTGCCCAGCCGACGGATTTACGTGCTTCCTTGGCGCTCGAGACGGTAAAAAAGCGCATCAAAATGTGCGGCAGGCCAGCCGTACCAAACATCAGCGCCATGCCGATCGAGATCGCCGAGATCGGACTCGTGATCAGCGTACCCGGGCCCATGATGGCATCTTTCTTGGAATGCACCTCAATCGCTTTGGCAAACATGGCTTCGGGTGAGAAACCAAATTGCATCATCACCGCTCCAGCCATAAAGGTGGCACCGCCGAGCAGCATGCAGGCCTTGATAATCTGCACCCAGGAGGTCGCCGTCATGCCGCCAAATAGCACGTAAATCATCATGATCGTACCGACCAGAATTTCGGCATAGAGATAATCCAGACCGAATAGCAATTTGATGAGTTGACCGGCGCCGACCATTTGGGCGGTCATGTAGAACGCCACCACCACCAGCGAGCCACAGGCGGCAAAAACGCGGATTGGTGTTTGCTCGAAACGGTAGCCTGCTACGTCGGCAAAAGTGAACTTGCCCAGGTTGCGCAACCGCTCGGCCATCAGGAAGGTGATGAGCGGCCAGCCGACCAGCCAACCAATGGAGTAGATCAGCCCGTCAAAACCGCTGGAGAACACCAGGCCAGAAATACCCAGAAAAGAAGCCGCTGACATGTAGTCACCGGCAATTGCCAAACCATTTTGAAACCCGGTCAGAGAACCACCCGCAGTGTAGAAGTCAGAGGCATTCTTGGTGCGGGAGGCCGCCCATTTGGTGATGAACAGCGTCACGATCACAAAGAATGCGAACATCCCGATCGCAGTCCAGTTGGTCGTCTGCTTGACGGCTTGACCCATATCGGCACCAGCCGCATAAGCACCGGCTGACAGAGTCAGCAGCGCTGTCAGCGCCAGAGCGCTTTTGTGTTGCGAGAGACGCGTCATTTCAGGGCTCCTTTAACCACTTCTTGGGTCAGGTCGTCAAATTCGCCATTGGCGCGACGCACGTAAATAATGGTGATGATGATGGTGAACACCAGCACCCCAATCCCCATCGGCATGCCATAGGTGGTGACGCCGGAACCGATCTTGGTTTCCAGAAAGGGTTTGTCATAAGCCACCAACAAAATGAAGCCGTAATACACGACCATCATGGACCAGGTAAGCCACCAACCGATACGCGATCGCTTGGATTTGAGCTCCTGGTATTTTGGGTTACTGGTAACCCGCTGTATCAAATCGTCTTGCATGGTTTGTCTCCTGAAAATTAGGACGATGGGGATAGACCGCGTGAACCCAATGGGGAAATCGTTCTTGACTTTCGGCAACGATCACTGACGCTGGAACCGGCACCGCAAGCACAACATTGGTTTGAGCCACGCGTTCAGTCTCGTTTTCAAAACTTACAGTGGACTGTCAGTTCGCGTGCCAAATTCGTTTATTTTGCAGGGGGAAACCCTTAGTTGAGTACGATCCAAACTGAGGTGCCAGTCCAATTGGGCGTAAGACCAAGGTAAGCGCACGGGGCACAATGGCCACCACGGTCTTTGCGCAATTGCCGCATAAGCCGTGAAGAGGAGACCACTGTGTTTAACCGAGATAATCCATTAGGCGGTTCTTCGAACCTGCACAGCGGCTGGCGGTCGATTTGCGGTCATTTTGAACAGTCACTCGTCGTCCATAGCCCAAGCTATGAACTCCTCATGCCAGTCCAAACTGCCTCGCAACTCGCCTCACCATCCATCTGTGCCCTAATGGATTTTCTCGGTTTAAAGGACTTGGCGAGCAACGTCTGCTGGCTCTGTTTGTGGCTGGAATCGGAACCCGGGCAAGGAGCAACTTTCTGGTTCCAGCTGCCGCTTGGTAGCCGGGTGAGTGGGTCGGCAGTATTAAAACAAGGAGACGCATGATGAGCCAAAAAATACTGGTTGCTGATGATGAACCGAACATCGTTATTTCACTCGAATACCTGCTCAAGCGCGAAGGCTACACGGTGTTGGTGGCACGCGACGGCCAGGAAGCCCTCGATATGATCGCCACCGAGCACCCCGCCTTGGTGCTGCTCGATGTGATGATGCCCAAAAAAACCGGTTTTGAGGTTTGCCAGGCGGTGCGCGCGAGCGAAGGCTTGCAGAGCACCAAAATTCTGATGCTGAGCGCCAAAGGGCGTGACACCGACATTGCCAAAGGGCTGGCATTGGGGGCCGATGCTTACATGACAAAACCGTTTTCAACCCGTGAGTTGGTGCAAAAAGTGGCTGATATGCTGGGCTCGCCTCCATGAAAATAGAGCACCGCTTGCTGCTGCCCATTGCTGCGGCGGGCCTGGCCTTGGCGCTCTGGATCGGTTTGACTCTGGTGCTGGTGGGTGCCACGCTGGAGAACGTAGAGCGTCAGACTGTGGCTGGCCTGCTGGCGCCGCGTCTGGCCCTTCTGGTGCTCAGTTGGGCGCTGGCATTGGCGCTGGTGGCGGTGGTTTTGCAGATCCTCTTCAAACGCTATCGGGTGGCACCGGCGCGCTTGCTGGAGCAAACCCGGGTTTTGCTAAGAGCGCAGTTGCCCCAGCAGATCGCGCCCACAGGCACACCTGAGCTACGCTTGCTGGCTCAATCAATCAACGAGCTGGCGGTCCAGCGCGACGCTTTGCGCGCCAACATGACGCAGCGCATTGCCGAGGCGAACGTGGACGTGCAGCAGGAAAAGAATCGTCTGGCCGCCCTGATGGCCGAACTGACGCAGAGCGTGGTGGTATGTAATCTGGAGGGTCGTATCCTGCTTTACAACAGCCGGGCGCGCTTGCAGTTTCGTGCGCTCTCCAACACACCGGCGCTGGCCGACGGGGCCGAGCTGATCGGCATCGGGCGCTCCATTTACGCCGTCTTTGAGCGCCAGTTGGTGGCGCATGCGCTGGAGGTGATTGAGCTGCGCCTGGCACGCGGCGCTGCCAGCCCGTCCGCGCAGTTTGTGACCACCACCCGAACCGGGCAACTGCTGCGGGTGCAGATGGCACCGGTGCGCGCGGTCGATACGTCAGCGCCTCAGCCCGGTGGCATCAATGGCTTTGTACTGATGCTCGACAACGTGACGCGCGCTTATGAAGAAGAAACCTTGCGCGACCAGTTGCTGCACGGCCTGACCGAGCGCAGCCGCTCCTCACTGGCCAATATGCAGGCAGCGGTGGACATGCTGGCTTATCCTGATCTTGACGCGCCGCTGCGCGAGCGCTTTCTGGGCGTGGTGCGCGACGAGGTCAGCGCCATGAGCCAGCGCATTGTCGAGCTGGCACAGCGCACCACCCAGGATTTGAAAACCCGCTGGCCGCTGGAGGAAATACTCGGCACCGATTTGCTGGCGGCGGCACAGCGGCGCATTCAAGCCCATTGCCAGCGACCGGTGACTTTGGCCGAGCCGTGCGCCGAGTTGTGGCTGCGAGTGGACAGTTTTTCATTGCTACAGGCGCTGGCGTATCTGGGGCACCGCCTGGTCGAGGAGTTCGAGGTCAAGTACCTGCAGTTGCGTCTGCGAGCAGTGCAGGGGCGCGCGCAGCTCGACCTGATCTGGAGCGGTCACACCGTCAGCAGCGAGACTGTCATGACTTGGGAAATGGCGTCGATGCAATTTGGCAGCGAGGGCACGCCACTGACGGTGCGCGATGTGGTGGAGCGCCACGGCGGCGAGATGTGGTTTGAGCGCGAACGCGTGCGGCACGAAGCTTTCTTCAGGTTCCTGCTGCCGCTGGCCAACGCGCAAGAGCAGATCGAAGCGGGTCAAGCGACCCACGACCAGGGGCGGCCCGAGTTTTATGACTTTGATCTGTTTCAGGCCAGCGACGAGAGCCGTGCGCTCGACGAGCGACCTTTGTCCTCATTGACGTTGACGGTGTTTGACACTGAAACCACCGGTTTGAACCCGTCCCTGGGCGATGAAATCATCCAGATCGGAGCCGTGCGCATTGTCAACGGCAAGCTGCGCAAGGGTGAATGCTTTGACCAACTGGTTAATCCGGCGCGCTTGATCCCGGAGGCGACGATCCCGATCCACGGCATCACACAGGACATGGTTCAGG
The DNA here is from genome assembly GCA_003133245.1 of Rhodoferax sp. Classification (GTDB taxonomy): domain Bacteria; phylum Pseudomonadota; class Gammaproteobacteria; order Burkholderiales; family Burkholderiaceae_C; genus Rhodoferax. The sequence continues at coordinate 118,797 of PKWM01000026.1, forward strand.
GCCAGCTTGCCATTGGTGCGGTGCTACCGGCCTTTTATGCGTTCGCGCAGGACACGGTGCTGGTGGCGCATAACGCGGCGTTTGACATGAAGTTTTTGCAACTCAAAGAGGCCAGCACCGGCCTGGTCTTTCGCCAGCCGGTGCTTGACACTTTGCTGCTGTCGGCACTGGTTCATCCGCAGCAGGAATCGCACCGGCTCGAAGCCATTGCCGAGCGTTTCAACATTGCCGTGCGCGCCCGCCACACTGCGCTGGGCGACGCCATGGTGACGGCCGAAGTTCTGCTGCGTCTGCTGCCGCTACTCGCCGAGATGGGGATTCACACCCTGGGCGAAGCGCGCTTTGCCTCGCAGAAGACTTATTACGCCCGGCTCAAATATTAAGGCCTTACGCCCTGGGGCGATCTCCTGAGCCCGGCAACTCCGTAGAATGATCGGCCTCTCAGGAAAGACCCCAACTCATCATGCCACACGGAATCATCCGCATTCGCGGCGCGCGTCAGCACAACCTCAAAAATCTCGACCTGGATATCCGCACCGGCGAGCTCACAGTGATCACGGGTCCGAGTGGCTCGGGCAAGTCGAGTTTGGTGTTTGACACGCTCTATGCCGAGGGTCAACGGCGTTACGTTGAAACTTTTTCGGCTTATGCACGCCAGTTCCTCGAACGCATGGACAAGCCCGCTGTTGACAAGGTCGAAGGTGTGCCGCCGGCGATTGCGATTGACCAGACCAACCCAGTGCGCTCCAGCCGCTCCACCGTGGGCACCATGAGCGAACTCAACGATCACTTGAAGCTTTTGTTTGCGCGCGCGGCGCAACTGTTTGACCGCGACACGGCGCAGCCGGTGCGCCATGACTCGGCAGAGTCGATTTATGCTGAATTGCAACAGCGTGTGGCAGCTGCCAACGAGGAGCCTAGACTGGCCATCACCTTCCCGGTGGAGTTGCCGGCCAGTGCCACGCCAGAGGAGGTGACGCAATGGCTCTCGGTCAGCGGTTTTACCAAGGTACAAGCCGAGCGCGAAGTGGATTTTGGCTCTGACCCCAATTCAGCGGCCACCAAATCAAAGCGCAAAATATTGGACGTCGTAGCCGACCGCTTCCGGCTGGGCACGGTCGAACGCTCACGCGTGTTGGAAGCCATCGAAGTTGCCCTCAAGCACGGCAGCGGTCAGCTGGCTGTGTATGTTGACGCCGCCGCCATCTGGAAATTCTCCACCGGCCTGCATTGCCCCGACAGCGGATTGCGTTACGCCGAGCCGATCGCCTCGGCGTTTTCTTTTAACTCCGCAGTGGGTGCCTGCGCCACTTGCCGTGGCTTTGGTCGGGTCATCGGGGTTGATTACGCACTGGTGATTCCGAACCCAAAATTGACGCTCCGCGCCGGTGCCGTCAAGCCGATGCAAACCCCGGCCTGGCAGGAGTGTCAGGACGATCTGATGCGCCACGCCGAAGCGGAGGGCATTCCACGTGACACGCCCTGGTACCAGCTTAACGCCGAGCAGCAGCACTGGGTGGTGAATGGCTCGCCGCACTGGAAGGGCAAATGGAATCAGCACTGGTTTGGCATCAAGCGCTTTTTTGAGTACCTGGAGACCAAAGCCTACAAAATGCATATCCGCGTGCTGCTCTCCAAGTACCGCAGCTACACGCCCTGCCCGGCCTGTGGCGGCGCACGGCTGAAGACCGAGAGCCTGTTGTGGCGCATGGGCAGCAAGGCCGATGCCGACGCTGTGCTGGATCCGACCCAACGTTTTATGCCGGTGGGGGTGAAGTGGTCGCGCGCACAACTTGAAGCGCTGCCGGGCTTGTGTCTGCATGACTTGATGCTGTTGCCGCTTGACAAGCTGCGGCGATTTTTTGAACGCTTGCAAATGACGGGTTTTGATCCTGCATGGGTGGCTTCTGACAAAGGTCAGGCACAAGCCCTCAAACTGCTGTTCGAAGAGGTCAGCACGCGCCTCAGTTACCTGTGCGAGGTCGGCATCGGCTACCTCACGCTGGACCGGCAGAGCCGCACCCTCAGTGGTGGTGAAGTGCAGCGCATCAACCTCACCACGGCGCTGGGCACTTCGCTGGTCAACACCTTGTTTGTGCTGGATGAGCCCAGCATCGGCCTGCATCCGCGCGACATGCAGCGCATCATCCTTGCAATGCAGCGCCTGCGTGATGCGGGCAACACGCTGGTGGTGGTGGAGCACGACCCGGCAGTGATGCTGGCGGCGGACCGCATCATCGACATGGGGCCGGGGCCGGGCGAGCGCGGCGGCCAAATCGTGTTCGATGGCAGCACTGAAGATTTGCGTCACGCCGACACCTTGACGGGTGCTTACCTTGGCGGGCGCAAGCAGATTGGCATGGGTTTCAAACGGCTGGTCGCAAGCAACACGCCGCGCCTGGTTCTGGAGGGTGCACGCGAGCACAATCTGAAAAACATTTCGGTCGAATTTCCGTTGCAACGCTTGGTCTGTGTGACAGGCGTGAGCGGTTCCGGCAAATCGACACTGATGCAGGACATTCTGGCACCGGCCCTGAAGCGTCACTTTGGCAAAGCGTCAGAGGCACCCGGTACGTTTGATCGACTGCTCGGTGCCGAGCAGCTCAGCGACGTGGTGTTTGTGGATCAATCACCGATTGGAAAAACGGCGCGCTCCAATCCGGTCAGCTACGTCGGTGCCTGGGATGCCATCCGTCAGATTTTCGCCAATGCGCCGCTGTCAAGGCAGCGTGGCTACAGCGCAAGCAAATTCAGCTTCAACAACGGCGACGGCCGCTGCCCGACCTGTGGCGGCTCCGGCTTTGAGCACGTCGAGATGCAGTTCCTCAGCGATGTCTATCTGCGCTGCCCCGATTGCGACGGCAAGCGCTACCGACCGGAGATATTGGAAGTCACGATTGAGAGAAGAACAATCTTGGGGAAAGAAACTCATGGATTGCCGCACTACGCTCGCAATGACGGAGCTGAATCGGGGTCGGATCCCAATTCGGGGCAGGGCTTGAGTGCTGGCCAAAACAACAACACCGATTTGGCAAAACCCCAAGTCCAGGGATCCGACCCCGATTCAGCGGACCCCCACCCAGCGCTTAATGTCGCCGACATTCTTAATCTCACGGTTAGCGAAGCAGCCACTTTTTTTGCCGCTGACCGTGACGTGATTCGCGCCCTGCAGCCGATCGTCGATGTGGGTCTGGACTACGTCAAACTTGGCCAGCCGGTACCGACGCTTTCGGGCGGCGAAGCGCAGCGTCTCAAGCTCGCTGGCTTTCTGGCCGAAGCTGCCAGGAGCAGCAGCGCCAGCCGTCAAATGACGGCCAAGCGAGGCACGCTGTTCATGTTTGATGAGCCCACCACCGGCCTGCATTTCGACGACATTGCCAAGTTAATGCGCTCGCTGCGCAAACTGCTTGAGGTTGGTCATTCGCTGATCGTGATCGAACACAACCTGGATGTGATTCGTGCCAGTGACTGGTTGATTGACCTCGGGCCCGAAGGCGGTGAAGCCGGAGGCGCGGTGGTGGCTTTTGGCACACCGCAAGACCTGCTATCCCACCCAACTTCCCACACCGGAAAAGCCCTGCGCGACTACGACAGCACGTTGGGATTGGGTACCCTCGTTGCCCAGGACCCAAGGCTGAACTATCTCCCTCACCCGTCATTGCGAGGAGCGCAACGACATGGCAATCTACGAAGTCCGAATCATGGATTGCCGCGCTACGCTCGCAATGACGAAGAGGGCGTGGCAGAATGCATCCAGATCATCAACGCGCGCGAGCACAACCTCAAGTCTTTGAGCGTCAACATCCCGCGCGGCAAATTCAGCGTCATCACCGGCGTCTCGGGTTCTGGCAAATCAACGCTCGCTTTTGACATCCTTTTCAACGAAGGCCAGCGCCGTTACCTGGAGTCGCTCAACGCCTATGCCCGCTCCATCGTGCAACCCGCCGGTCGGCCCGATGTTGATGCGGTCTATGGCATCCCGCCAACGGTGGCGATCGAGCAACGTCTGAGTCGTGGTGGCCGCAAATCGACCGTCGGCACCAGCACCGAAGTCTGGCATTTTCTGCGCTTGCTGTATGTCAAGCTCGGCACCCAGCACTGCATCCACGACGGCATGCCGGTGGCACCGCAAACGTTTGAGAGCATTGCCGCGCAACTGCTGAAAAACTTTTCAGGTCAACAGATCGGCTTGCTCTCACCCCTGGTGATGAATCGCAAAGGTGTTTATACCGAGCTGGCCGACTGGGCGCAAACACGGGGTTTCACGCACCTGCGCGTCGATGGCAACTTTTTACCCACCACCGGTTTCCCGCGCCTGGACCGTTTCAAGGAACACACGATTGAGTTGCCGGTGCAGAGCCTCACCGTGTTGCCAGCGCAAGAAGCCCAACTGCGCGCGGCACTCGCGGCAGCGCTGACGCACGGCAAAGGTGTGCTGCACGTGCTGAGCAATTTAAGCGGCTTGCATGCAGCTATGCTGGCAGGAAGCTCGACGGCGGCCATTGGCCGGGTGAACGCATTCTCCACCGAGCGCGCCTGCCCGCTGTGCCACACCAGCTACGCCGAGCTGGACCCGCGGCTGTTCTCCTACAACAGCAAGCACGGCTGGTGCCCGGATTGCGTCGGCACCGGCGTCAAGTTGACGCGTGAACAGCGCAAGGTGTTTGATGACTCGGTGCAGAGTGACGACAACAAAGGTCGCGAGCAGACCTTTGCCGAGCCGGAGGTGGAAGACCTGGTGGATACCGTGTGTCCCACTTGCCACGGCACACGTCTCAACGCCATGGCCCGCGCCGTTAAATTTGGCGCGCTGAGCCCTCACCCCAGCCCTCTCCCAGGCGGAGAGGGAGCAAACAGCCCGACTCAGGAATTGGCATTTCCCCCTCGCCCTTTGGGAGAGGGTTGGGGTGAGGGCGTGTCTATCACCGAGCTGGCGCGCCTGAGTGTCACGGACCTTCACCGCTGGGTTGAGACGCTTCAAGCCAAGCATCGCTTGAGTCAACGCGAGCGCGACATTGCGCGTGATTTGATTCCGGAAATCAAAGGCCGACTGGCATTTTTGGAACAGGTTGGCCTGGGCTACTTGACGCTGGATCGGGGCGCACCGTCTTTGAGCGGCGGTGAGGCGCAGCGCATCCGCCTGGCGGCGCAACTCGGCAGCAATCTGCAAGGCGTCTGCTATGTGCTCGATGAGCCGACCATCGGACTGCACCACCGCGACAACCAGATTTTGCTCGGCGCGTTGCAACAATTGAGTGACCAGGGCAACACTTTGGTGGTAGTGGAACACGACGAGGCCACCATCCGCCAGGCCGAGCACATCATTGACATAGGACCTGGCGCCGGCCAGCGCGGCGGGCGGCTGGTTGCCGAGGGCTCGCTGGCTGAGATCATGCAAGCACCAGACTCGCAGACCGGGCGCTATTTGCTGCATGCGATGCAGCATCCGCTGCAGGCCAGGCGACCTGTTTTCGATTTTGGTGAGCCAGCGGCTGTAGTGAATTTGGCAAAACCCCAAGTCCAGGGGTCAGATTCCATTTTCGCCCCCGACCCTTCGAAGAAGAAAAAATCTAAAGCGAAATTGGACTCTGACCCCAATTTCACGGTTCCAGAAACACCACTCTGGCTCGCCGTCACCAACGCCAATCTGCACAACCTGCAAAACATTACAGTCGAAATTCCCCTGGGCCGTCTGGTTGCCATCACCGGCGTTTCCGGTTCCGGCAAATCCACCCTGGCGCGCGATGTATTGCTGGCCAATGTGCAGACTGCGGTGCATCAATGCAGCACAAAGGCCGGTCGCGACGCCTTGGCCGCTGGCGAGCAAATTAACTGGATCGGCTGCGCAGAAATGACGGGTTTTGAGTCAATCGATCGTGTACTCGAAGTCGATCAAACCCCGATCGGCAAAACTCCGCGTTCCTGTCCTGCCACCTATATTGGCTTTTGGGACATCATCCGCAAATTGTTTGCTGACACACTCGAGGCCAAAGCGCGTGGTTACGCCGCCAACCGGTTCAGTTTCAACACCGGCGATGGCCGCTGTGCAGGTTGCGAAGGGCAGGGCATCCGCACCATCGCCATGAGTTTCTTGCCCGACGTGAAAGTGCTGTGCGAGAGCTGCAAGGGTGCGCGTTTCAACCCTGAAACACTGGCTGTCACCTGGCGCGGCAAGAACATTGGCGACGTGTTGCAAATGGAAGTCGACGAAGCTACTGCTTTCTTCGCCGCCATGCCCAAGCTCAGACACCCCTTGCAACTTCTCAAAGACGTGGGCCTGGGTTATTTGAAGCTGGGGCAGCCCTCGCCCACGCTCAGTGGCGGTGAGGCGCAGCGCCTCAAACTGGTGACTGAGCTCGCCAAGGTGCGCGACGATATTGCTCGCCGTGGCCAGCGGGCGCCTCACACCCTGTATGTGCTCGATGAACCCACCGTGGGGCTGCATATGGCTGATGTCGAAAAACTCATCAAGGTGCTGCACCGCCTGGTTGATGGCGGCCACAGTGTGTTGGTGATCGAGCATGACCTTGACGTGATTGCCGAAGCCGACTGGGTAATTGACCTTGGCCCTGATGGTGGCAACGCGGGGGGTTGCGTGGTAGCGGCGACCACGCCCGAGGGTGTGGTGAAGCGGGGCACGCCTACCGGCCTTGCGCTCGCAGGGGTTCTGGTTGCTGGTCGGGCTTTGGCAGTCTAGACAGCAAATCGCGCTCCTGGCAAAGGCGATTTCTCGTCACCGGGAGGATCGCAGTGACCTCGATGGCAGCCACGCGGCTGACAGCGACATGGCAATCCTTTGTCGCCTCAGATCGCTTCCCACCGCTGTACAAAAAAAATAGTGTTGCTGCCGTTTCCCGCTACCTTGGTTAAATCAAAAATTATTGTCTTTGCATGGTAAATGTGAATATAAAAGTTGTACTTCGATCTGCAAAAAATACATTTGAAGTCCCGGTATATTTTGTGCAAATACTCCTAACCATTTGATATTAAAAGAATTATTATGAAAATTGAAAACTGGCATGAGGTTTGCATAGAACTAGACAAGCACAAAAAACAGAGGTAAAGAAATGATTGAGAAAACCAAAATCCTGATCGTTGACGATGAAGATGTGGTTCGTCTGAGTTATCTCAGAACCTTGGCAGCAGAGCATTGCAGCGTGGAGGCTGCCAGAAATGGTCAAGATGCATTGCAAATGATGGGACAGCATCCGTTTGACGTTGTTTTGCTTGATCTACGGATGCCTGGAATGGACGGCATGACGGTTCTGAAGACGATCAAGGAGCAATGGCCCGAGAGCGAGGTGGTCATCATTACCGGCTATCCAGCGGTTGAATCCGCCAAGGAAGCGGTGGCGCTGGGTGCCTATGATTATCTGGCCAAGCCAGCTGGCCCGGACGATGTGATCAATGCCGCAAACGGCGCCATGCTGCATAAAAGGTGGGCCCTGCGAAATGACGAACAGCTTCAAAGCGCCGGTTTCCAGTAGCGATTGGGAAACAGGCAATTGTGTTAGGGCTCAAAGCAATTTTGCTGACTGAGCCAGTTTGATGAAGGAGAAATATCATGAGTGCACTACGTAAAGTTCTGGTGGTCGACGATGACGCCGTGGTTGGCAAGAGTTTCAACCGGGTTCTGACCAGGGACAAAGGCTATGTCGTTATCACCGCCCAAAATGGGGATGAAGCGCTGGAAAAAATGCGCACCCAAAAATACGACCTGGTCTTCACGGATATCAAGATGCCCGGCATGGACGGCGTGGAGTTGGCTGCACGTGTCAAGGCAAGTCAACCCTGGACCCCGGTTGTCATCATCACTGGTTATGGCACCACGGCCAATGAGGCCAGGGCCAAGGAAGTTGGCGTGTCGGATTTCATGCGCAAGCCGCTGTCGCCGGAAATGATTGAAGAAAGCGCTGCCCATGCCTTGCTGGCACCTGCGCCAGCAAGTGATGCGTCGCCGCAAGCCAGCACGGTTGATGCGGTGCATGCCGAGCCGGTTAAAAAAACAAGTAACCTGAAGAACGTGGCACTTTTCATAGCCGCTCCGTTTATCGGGCTGCTCTATGCGGTATTGCTTCCATGGGTCGGAATTGCCATGTTGGCCTGGGTCGGTGGAAAAGCGTTTGTGCAGTTGCGGGCGGTAAGAAAAACGCTGACCTTCATGAAAAACGTAGCGCTGTTCATGGCTGCTCCCTTTGTCGGTTTGGCGTACGCTGTCCTGCTGCCTTTCGTCGGAACGGCCATGCTGGCCTGGGTTGGCGTGCAGGCGCTGATGCCGAAGTCTCCAGCGCAATGACGCAAACAACTGCAGGGGAAAGTTTTTCTCCTGCAGGTCTCCGCGCTAACTAGAATTCAATAAGAGGGAAACTCCCATGAAAAATTTTCGTTCAAAGAGCAACAGTAGGCTGTCACGCCCCAAAGTTTTGATTTTGCTGAGCCTGTTTGCGCTGGCGCTTGCCTTGGTTGGCAAGACGCTTCATGCGGAGGAAAACTCGCTGGCCAAAGAAGATCGGGCGTGCCTGGCCTGCCATGACAAAGCAGGGCTGGAAAAGAAACTGACCAACGGAGAAAGTCTTTCGCTGCAAATCTCGACCCAGGCCTACACCGAGTCGATGCACAAGGACGCCAGTTGTGAAGACTGCCACGACGACTTGAATGCCAAAACCCATGGCAAAACCGAGGTGGCCATCACCAGCAAACGCGCTTTTTCGCTCAGCATGCGGGAGTCTTGCCGCACCTGTCACGAGAAAAAATTCACTGAGTATGAAGGCAGCGTTCACGCTGCCCTGATAGCGCAAGGCAGTAAGGAGGCACCACTGTGTTCGGATTGTCACAACCCGCATACGGTGCGTTCAGTAAAAATCCCAGAACCAATCACTGCCACACCCTGTGCCAAGTGTCACGCTGACATTTTCAAGGCTTATTCGCAGAGTGTGCACGGCCAGGCGCGAATCGCTAATGTTAAGTCAGCCCCTCTGTGCTCGGATTGCCATCAAGCCCATGCGGTAAAAGCTGCTTCGTTAGGTACCGGGGTCAAGGACGCTTGCCTTGGATGTCACAAGAATGCGGTCACCTCTCATCAAGAATGGCTTCCCAACGCCGAGCTTCATTTTGAAGCCATTTCCTGCCCCACGTGTCATGCGCCCACGGCCGAACGCCGGGTCAATTTGAGAATTTATTACGGCGTCGACAAGCAACAGGTGACTGAAAAGGTGGGTGTACCAAAGTTTGAGAAACGAACCGATGCAGCCGATGCCAAGGAGATGGGTCTGGACGAGCGGGCGCTATGGAGCCTGCTGAAAGAATTCAATCAGGATGGGGGTGACGGCAAAATGGTTTTACGCGGTCGTCTGGAAGTGCGCTCTGGTGTCGAGGCCCATCAATTGAGTGAAAAGTCCAAAGCCCTCAAGGACTGCAATACCTGTCACAAGGAAGGTGCCGCTGCCTTTCAAAGCGTCTCGCTGACGATCGCCGGCCCGGACGGCAGACCCTTGCGCCATGGCATCCAGAAAGACGTGCTGAATTCCCTGACATCCATGGACTCAGTGCGCGGGTTTTACGCCATTGGCAGTACGCGTATCAAGTTGCTCGATACCCTGCTGGTGCTGGTTCTGCTGGGCGCTGTCTGCGTGCCACTTGGGCACATGACAGTCAAGCGGCTATTCAAAAACATGCGGGAAAAACTTGAGGCCGAGCGGGCTGCTGCAGCTGCCCAAGCTGCCAATCAGACCACACTCGACGCTCAGCACGCTGATGACGACGCGTCAAAATAACGGGAGCCAATCATGCATAAGTTATATATCAACCCGCTGCCGGTCAGGATCTGGCACTGGACTAATGCTCTGGGTTTTGTTTTGTTGATTGCCACCGGCTTGCAAATCAGGTATCTCGATCTGATCCAGGTCCTGTCATTCAGGACCGCAGTGGTCGCTCACAACTGGATTGGTTTCGTGCTGATCGCCAATTTCTTCATCTGGTTAGGCTTCTACCTGTTTACCGACAAGATCAAGGTTTACCACCCTGAACTCAGCCCGACCAAGTATTTCCGCGCCAGTTGGCGGCAAATTCAGTACTATGGCTACGGCATTTTCAGGGGCGACCCCAATCCGCATCATCCCAATGCCTATCTCAAGTTCAACCCTTTGCAGAGCATGATGTACCAGATCATCATGATGCTGCTGGTGCCGCTGCAGTTTTTCACCGGTGTACTGCTTTGGGATGTCACCCGTTTTTCGTCCATGGTGGAGGCGTTTGGCGGCGTGCGGGTTGTCGATACGGTGCACGTCCTGCTATTTATCCTGTTCAGCGGCTTCATCATCGTCCACGTTTATTTGTCCAGCCTCGGTCACACGCCCTCGGCTCATTTCAAGGCCATGATCACCGGGTATGAGGAAATCGAAGAGGAGCCCTGACCGGACGGCGCTTGCTCCAGAGGACTTTGTCGAGAGGCCTTGCGTGCCTCACTCTGGCACATCCGTCAAGTGGGTTCAGTTTCGTCGGGATCGAATTCGGTATCGCGCACCCGGATGTTGTACTTCTTCATCAACGCCTGAAAATTGGAGCGCTGCATACCGGTTTCTTCAGCACTGCGGGTGACGTTAGAGGCATTTCTCTTGAGTGTTTCCTGAATAAACAGCTTCTCGACTTCCTCCACTGATTTTTCTCTGGCAATTTTCTTGATTCTCTTGAGATCTTCGCTGGTTTTAGGCACTTCGAGATCGGGCCGTGACGAGGTATCAATGATGTTTGCCAGGTGTGCTTGGCGAATGATATTGTCAGAGCAGAGAATGACGGCCCGGTGCATGGTGTTTTCGAGTTCACGCACGTTGCCTGGCCAGTCATGGTTGATCAACAGGCTCATGGCTCCTTCCGAAATTTCGGCAACCGGTTTTTCCAACTCATTGCAAAAAATCCTGAGAAAGTGAAAGGCCAAAGCGGGAATATCGTCACGGCGTTCCCGCAGAGCCGGCGCTTGGATCGGGAAAACATTGATGCGGTAATAAAGATCTTCACGGAAGGTGCCTTCGGCGACCATCGCCTTGAGGTCCTTGTTGGTTGCGGTGATGAGTCTGACGTTGGTTTTCTGGGTGACGGTACTGCCGACCGGTCTGTATTCGTGTTCCTGAATGACACGCAGTAATTTGGCCTGGGTTGACAGCGGAATATTGCCGAATTCATCAAGAAAAAGTGTCCCGTTGTTGGCGCTATCGAACATCCCACGCTTATTGGCGACTGCACCGGTAAAGGACCCCTTGACGTGCCCGAACAGTTCGCTCTCAAGCAGATTCTCACTGAGTGTGTTGCAATCAACCGTGACAAACGGTTGGTCTTTGCGCAGGCTGTTGAAGTGAATGGCGCGGGCAATCATTTCCTTGCCGGAGCCACTCTCGCCGGTAATGAGAACGGTGCTGTTGGTCGGTGCGCATTTCGCAATCAGGGCATAAACGGCCTGCATCCGTGGGCTGGAGCCGATGATGTTCTCAAAACGATACTTCGAGCTGACTTCGTTCTTCAGGTCACGGTTCTGCTGCAACAAGCGCCGCCGCTCCAGCGCACGGTCCACTACATGTTTGAGTTCATCGGGATCGAAAGGTTTGGACAGGTAGTCAAAGGCACCGAGCTTCATGGCCTTCACAGCGGTCTGGATCTGCGACAGCCCGGTCATCATGATGACATCCACATCCGGATGTCTCTCCTTGACTTGCTGCAAGACCTCCAGACCATCCATTTTGGGCATCATGATGTCGAGAATGACGATGTCGTACTGGGTTTCGTCGATTTTTCTCAAGGCTGCCTGGCCGTCTTGCACTGAGTCAACGACATCACTGTAGTCGCTCAGGATGCGCAGGCAACTCTGAATGACAATTTCTTCGTCGTCAACGATCAGTATCTTGGCACTCATTGGGTACTTTCATCTGCATTGCGTTCGGTTTTGTCAAACGGAGGTTTGATCGGAAGATAGATGCGGAAAGTGGTTCCCACGCCGACGATGCTCTCGACTTTAAGGGTTCCACCATGGGCTTTGATAATGCCATAACTGACCGACAACCCCAGCCCGGTTCCCTTGCCCACTTCCTTTGTGGTAAAGAAGGGATCAAAAATTCTTAACAAATTAGCTTCAGAAATGCCACACCCCGTGTCCTTGACCACAATTTCAACCCCAGGCAGGGGCGCAACACCGGGCTTGACTGGGGCTTTGGCAAGGTAGGCACGGCTTTCAACAACAATTTTTCCTGGACCGTCGATAGCTTGCTGGGCATTGACCAGAATGTTCAAAAGGACTTGCTTAAGCAGATCGGCATCGCCCCAAATTTGCGGCAAATCAGCATCGAGGTTCGTCGCGATTTCGATTTGTTGCAGTGCCGCCGGTCGATCAACAAAACGCACCGTGTCTTCTATCAGTTGATTGAGGTTGAAAAACCCTTTGACTGGAACCTTCTCCCGGGCAAAATCGAGCAGCCGCCGGATGATGCTGGCACAGCGCTTGGTTTCGCGAATCACCAGGTCCAGATCATCTGCGTCTTGAGACCCCTCCTTCATTTTCTTGCGCAGCAGGGAGGTGAAAGTCAATACGCCCGTCAGCGGGTTATTGAGTTCATGCGCAATGCCTGAAGCCAATTGTCCGACTGCAGCCAGTTTTTCTCCCTGCGCCACCTCGGCCCGGGCGGCAAGCAGCTCATCGGTTCTTTCTTTGACTTTTAATTCCAGGCCATGGACAAATTCCTCCATGCTGACCTGCGATTTTTTCAACGCCATCGTCATATGGTTGAAAGAACTCGCGACGCGGCCGAATTCATCGGCATTGCGTACTGGAATCAGGTGCTCGAGGTCTCCGACAGATATCTTTTCGGCACCGGAATTCAAGTCTTTCAAGGGACGGTAGATCAGGCGCTGTAGTAGCACACCGAAACTGACTGCAATTAATAGTATGACGCCCAACGAAATGCCGATGATGTAGAGGGCATGCAACTTGAGTGATTGATCAATCTCATCGAGGGAGTAAGCGATGTCCACGACGCCTAGCACCGACTGGCTGGCGGGATGTTGGTGACATGAGGAAGATGAACAAGACGGTTCATTGCGGATCGCCGCCATGGCACCGAGTAAGCGGGTTCCGTTGGCGCTTTTGTAGATCCGCCACTTCATGTTGTCGGGTACTTGCTCCAGTGGTTTGCTGGTCTGATGGCAGTGAACACAGGGCTCCGACTGCCGATCAATGGAACGCCCGATTTCTGCTGAGCGGTTGGAGTGAATGATGGTGCCATCCTTGCTCAACACCCGGACCCGTTCAATACCCTTTTGTTTGCCAATGTCCTGAATTATTTTTGCAGCAATATCACGCTCGTTCAAGAGCATCGCGTAACGGGTGCTCTTGACAATCACCTCGGAGATCTGCATGACGTGTCTGGAAATCTCCGTCTGCAACTGTTCCTGCTGCTGTTTGACGATCAGAAGGGTGAACAGAACCATCGCCGCTGAAAGAGCAATGATCAGATACAGGCTGACTTTGAGCTTGAGATGGTCTTGGAGCATTTACCAACTGAATCGGTAGGTGTCGTGGTGATTATGACATCGCCCTGATAGAGCCTCAGATCAAATCGCGGCTGTCATCAAAATGCGCTTCGACGTCGCTGGGCAAGAGCTGGATGGTGGCGCGTAAGCCTTGCACGGCACTCATCAGTGCCTGCTCAACGCTGGTGCGTACCGCGGCGGCGCGGCCGAGCGACCAGCTCGCAGGCATGTGCATGTGCAGATCGACAAAGCGGCGTTGACCGGATCGACGCGTAGTGACATGGTCAAAACGGATAGTCGGGTGGGCAAATTCATCGAGCGTTTTTTGGATTTGGCGCAGCACCTCTGGCTCCACAGCCTCATCCATCAGACCTTGCGAAGAGCGCCACATCAGGTGGCCACCTTCCCACAGGATGTTGAGCGCGACACCAATGGCCACCACGGGGTCGAGCCAGAGCCAACCGGTCAGGGCCACACCCGCAATGCCGACGACCACACCGACCGAGGTCCAGACATCGGTCACCAGGTGGCGGGCATCGGCATCGAGCGCAATGGATCGATGCACTTTGGCCGCACCAAACATCACCCAGGCCAGCAAACCGTTCAAGGCCGAGCTGACGATCGACAAAGCCAGCCCCCAGCCGACCGCCTGGATCGGTTGTGGCTCTATCAATCGATGGACTGAGGCCCAGACAATCGCGATCGCAGCGGCAATGATCAAAACGCCTTCGAAGCCGGAAGAAAAATACTCCGCCTTGTGATGACCATAAGGATGCTCTTCATCCGCCGGACGCTGCGCGATGGTGACCATCAGCAATGCAAAAATGGCGCTGGCCAGGTTGACCAGCGACTCCATTGCATCGGACAGCAATCCGATTGAATCGGTGATGTACCAAGCCCAGGTTTTGAGCGTGATGGTGATGATCGCCACCACCACTGAGGCCAGCAGCAGACGCGGTGGCGTCAAAAAACGAGTTGGAAAGAAGTTCATAGCGATTTAGCCCAGTGTTACCCGGGCAAACTTGCGCTTGCCGACTTGTACCACGTAGCTGCCTGCACCCAGCTTCAGGCCTTTGTCGCTAATCACAATGGAGTCGATGCGCACGCCGGCACCGTCAATCAGGCGATTGCCTTCGCCGCTGGACGCTGCCAGACCGGCCATTTTCAGCAGGGCACCAATAGCCAGTGGCGCACCGCCTGCGCCCAGTGGCAAGGCAATTTCATTGATTTCATCAGGCACACCGCCCCGGCTGCGGTTGCTGAAATCCTGCTGCGCTGCGTCTGCCGCTGCGGCGTTGTGAAAGCGTGTGGTGATTTCTTTGGCCAACGCCACTTTGGCGTCTTTCGGGTTGCGTCCCGCTTGCACTTGGGCTTTCAGAGCCGCAATGTCGGCCTCGCTCTGGAAGCTCAGCAGCGTGTACCAGCGCCACATCAGCACGTCAGAAATACTGAGCACCTTCGCGAACATGGTGTTGGCATCCTCCGAGATGCCGATGTAGTTGCCCTTGCTTTTGGACATTTTCTCAATACCGTCGAGCCCTTCGAGCAACGGCATGGTCAAGACGCATTGTGGCTCCTGGCCGTACTCGGCTTGCAAGTGGCGCCCCACCAGTAGGTTGAATTTCTGGTCGGTGCCACCCAGTTCCAGGTCGCTTTTGAGTGCCACCGAGTCGTAGCCCTGCATCAAGGGGTACAAAAACTCATGTACGCTGATGGGCGTGCCCGCCTTGAAGCGGTCCGAGAAATCGTTTCGTTCCATCATGCGCGCCACCGTGTATTTGGCCGCCAGCTCGATCATGCCGCGCGAGCCAAGCTTGTCACCCCATTCACTGTTGTAACGAATTTCGGTTTTACCCGGGTCAAGCACCATCGAGGCCTGGCGGTAATAGGTCTGCGCATTGACTTCAATCTGCTCGCGGGTCAGCGGTGGTCGCGTGCTGTTGCGCCCGGACGGGTCGCCAATCAGCGACGTGAAATCGCCGATCAAAAAAATCACGGTGTGGCCCAAGTCTTGCAGATGGCGCAGTTTGTTCAGCACCACGGTGTGGCCAATATGAATGTCGGGTGCGGTCGGATCGAGCCCGAGCTTGATCCGCAGCGGCTCTCCGGTGGCCTCGGAGCGAACCAGTTTTTTCACCCAACCATCCTGCGGGATGAGCTCTTCGCAGCCGCGCAATGTCACGGCCAGGGCCTCTTGGACACGATCTGTTACAGGATCGTTACTGGGTAAAACTGGGTTCATTAGGGTTTTCCTGGGTGCGAACGGATGGAGCGAAGTTATACTTTGCGCTTTCTCATGTGTCTGATTTTAATTCGCAGGCACACTCTCTTTGTCTGTTCGGTTGCGCACAGAGCAACTTTTACCGGGAATGCGTGTTTTGATAAATGGCCTTGTTACTGCTGGAAAAGCGTTGTTGACTTTTTGTAGCCAGACGACTCAAAAATATCCGAAACGCATTACAGCTGTTATCGCTGCCTTACTGCTGGGAGGCGGGGGCGGTGCCATGGCGATTGCATCGTTTGCTCCTGATGCTTCAGATTTGCCGGTGAGTGAAGTGGTGGAATCGGTTCAGGCGCTGCCTTTGAATGTTCCGGCGGGTCTTGACCTCCAGGCACTCAGACTGTTCAGATCAGAAGTCACACGGTCCACTGATACTGCCGACACGCTGCTCAAACGCCTGGGGGTTGACGACCCGGCTGCGGCTGCATTTTTGCGCGCTGACGTCACGGCTCGCCAGGCGCTGCTGGGGCGCGCTGGCCGCAGCGTCACGGTTGAGACGAACGAAAACAACACCCTGCACAAGCTCAGCGCCCGCTGGAAGGCTGATGCTGAAGGCAGCTTCAAACGATTGGTGATTGAGAAAACACAGCAAGGCTTTCAATCGCGCATTGAAACTGCGGCACTTGTCGCTTCTGCGCGGCTCGCCAGCGCCACCATTGATACCTCTTTATTTGCGGCCACTGATGACGCCAAAATTCCGGACACGGTTGCGACCCAGGTGACAGAAATTTTTGCTGGCGACATTGACTTTCATCGGGCGCTGCGCAAGGGTGACCGTCTTTCTGTCGTTTATGAATCGCTGGAAGGTGACGGCGAGTCGCTCGGCACCGGTCGCCTGTTGAGTGCTGAATTCGTCAACAAGGGCAAAACGTTTCAAGCCATGTGGTTCGAAGATCCAGCTTTGGTTGGCGCTCAATCTGCTGATCACTTGACCGCTGCCAATTCGCGCAGCAAAGGCGGCTATTACACGCTTGATGGACAGAGTTTGCGCCGCGTTTTTCTGGCCTCGCCGGTGGCTTTTTCACGGATTACCAGCGGTTTCAAGATGCGGTTCCATCCCATTTTGGGTGTCTGGAAGAAGCATGAGGGCGTCGATTATGCTGCACCAACTGGCACTCCTGTGCGTAGCGTGGGTGATGGCGTGGTTGATTTTGCCGGCGTGCAAAATGGCTATGGCAACATCATCATCCTGAAACATCGCGACAATTACAAAACGGTCTATGCTCACTTGAGTCGCATCCTGGTGCGAAAGGGAGAAAGTGTCAGTCAAGGCCAGAACATTGGCGCAGTCGGTGCCACCGGCTGGGCGACCGGCCCGCATCTGCATTTTGAGTACCGCATCAACAACGTCTATCGCGACCCGCTCACCATAGCCCGCCAGAATGAGACGACGCCAGTGTCGGCAGCGGCCAAGCCGGTGTTTGCCCAGCTTGCCAGCGAGAACCGGGTCGCGCTGGCCGCCGCCGCTTCGATGCATCAAAGCAGCGTCCAGTAGAGCGTTGCTGGACCAGATGCTGCGTGTCTGAACTCTTTATTGGTCTGATGTCTGGCACCTCGCTGGACGGGGCTGACGGAGTTCTGGTTGATTTTTCTGGCGCCCAGCTTGCCGTCATGGCGCACGCCAGCGCGGCCATGCCAAAGCCATTGCGGCAAGAGCTGCTGGCGCTCAACCAATCCGGCCCCAACGAATTACAACGCGCCGCGCTGGCAGCCAATGCACTGGTGCGTGTCTATGCGCAGGTGGTGGCTGATTTAGTGCGAATTGCAGGCATCGACAAGGCCACAGTCAACGCTATCGGAGCCCACGGCCAGACCGTACGCCACCAGCCGCAGGCCTTTGACGGCACCGGCTACACCTTGCAACTCAATAACCCTGCGCTGCTGGCCGAGCTGACCGGTATGGATGTAGTTGCCGATTTTCGCAGTCGTGACGTCGCCGCCGGTGGGCAGGGCGCACCGCTGGTGCCCGCCTTTCATCGACTGGTGTTCGGACGCGCCCACGAAACAGTCGCAGTTCTCAATTTGGGTGGCATGGCCAACCTCACGGTGCTCAGCCCGCAACCGCCCGGTGACATACTGGGCTTTGACTGCGGCCCTGGCAATGCGCTGATGGACGCCTGGTGCTTGCAGCAGCGGGGTCAGGCTTTTGATACCGATGGCAACTGGGCCGCGACAGGACGGGTTCACGCTGGCTTGTTGAACGCCATGCTGGCGGAGCCCTACTTTGACCAGACCGCCCCCAAGAGCACCGGTCGTGATTTATTCAATCCGGCTTGGCTGAATGAAAAACTTGAACAATTTGCGCCCATGGAAACTGCCGATGTGCAAGCAACGCTGGCTGAGTTGACAGCCAGCGTCTGCGCCACCAGCGTCAAGCGCCACGGCGCTGACAGCAAAAATCTTATTGTGTGTGGCGGCGGCGTCTTCAATGACCACCTGATGCGACGTTTGCAGGCGCTGCTGACTTGGTTACAGGTGGATTCTTCGCAAAGCCATGGCCTGGCGCCGCTTCAGGTGGAAGCCACGGCCTTTGCCTGGTTGGCGCGCAAGGCTGTGCTGCGCGAAGCCATCAGCCTGCAAACCGTTACCGGTGCCCGCGGCAGGCGGGTACTTGGCGCTATCTATCCGGCGTGAGATTCAGGCCGAGAAGCTTGAGCCGCAACCACAGGTGGTGGTGGCGTTGGGGTTCTTGATCACAAACTGAGACCCTTGCAAGTCTTCTTTGTAATCAATTTCGGCACCAACCAGATACTGATAGCTCATCGCGTCAATCAGCAAGGAAACACCATTTTTGGTCATGACGGTGTCGTCTTCATTGGTGATTTCATCAAAAGTAAAGCCGTACTCAAAACCGGAGCAGCCGCCGCCTTGCACGAAAACGCGCAATTTAAGATCGGGGTTGCCCTCTTCGGCGATCAGGTCGGCCACCTTGGCAGCGGCACTGTCGGTAAAGAGAATCGGGCTTGGCATTTCAGTTTCAATATTTTCTGCAAGGGCGCTCATGGTTTCCTCCGTTAAATTGGATTGCGGGAATGCTACAACAATTTTGTCAGGAATTCAGTCGCACGACATTAAACGCCAATTTCAATAGGGTTTTTCTTCGCTTTCATGGCGGCGTGGGCAAGCGCCTACCGATGGAGTACCGTCACAGAAATTATGTTGTCGATGACTGGCGCGGCCACCACCTGAGCGCGTCGCCTCGTGACTACTATTGGGTTCAAGTCGGCGGGGACTATGTGCTGGTGACGATAGCCACAGGCTTGGCTAAAATGCTCTTCAGCGGGCTGTTTCATGTAGCGTCGCTGTCGGGCGACGCACCTATGCGCCGCGGCTGGTCACAAAATTTTTCTGAACAACAACTTTCATGCAATATTCAATATCGCGCCGCGACCTCATTAAAACCGCTTCTGTCTCCCTCGTGTTGGCGGGAGTGCCCTCAACATACGCTCAGGAAGCCGTCCGTCGTTTCGAGCCCAAACCAGTAGGCTGGCGCACTTTCGAGGTCAAAACCACAGTGCAACTGCGCGATTCGAAGGGCGAAGCGGTCATATGGCTGCCTGTGCCGTCACTCGACACGCCGTGGCAGCGAACCCAAGACAGCAGTTGGTCAGGCAACAGCACTGATGTGCGCCTCACCTCTGACGGAGATACTGGAGCGAGGATACTGATTGCAAAGTTCGATGCGGCAACGTTGGAGCCTACCATCGTGCTCACCAATCGAGTTCAGACACAGAACCGCGCGGTTGACTGGAACGAGCACGCTGCTCACCTAGCCCCGGATCTCGCCGAACTGCGCCGTTGGACACTACCCAGTGAGCTCATTACAACCGACGGCATTGTCCGCAAGGTCGCCACCCAGATCGTCGCAGGCGCGCGCAGTGATAGAGAGAAGGTGCAGCGCATCTACAACTGGATCATCGTCAGCACCTACCGCGAGCCCAAGGTGCGCGGCTGCGGGCAGGGAGACATCAAGGCCATGCTGGAGACCGGGAACCTGGGCGGCAAGTGTGCTGACATCAACGCCCTGTTCGTTGGACTGTGCCGCGCCGCGGGCATCCCTGCCCGCGACATCTACGGTATCCGCCTTGCGCCGAGCGCCTTTGGTTATCGGGAGCTTGGGGGCAACCCGGCAAACTTGAAGGGTGCGCAGCACTGCCGCGCCGAGATTTACCTAAAGCCCCATGGCTGGGTGGCCATGGATCCAGCCGACGTGACCAAGGTCATGCGCCAGGAGACAGCAGAGTGGATCAAGGACGCAGGTCATCCAATCGTGGCACCGGTGCGCAAGGCGCTGTTCGGGAGCTGGGAAGGCAATTGGATGGGTTACAACAGCGCGAGCGATGTCACCCTGGCCGGAGCAAAGCGAAGGAAGCTCGGATTCTTCATGTACCCGCAAGCAGAGACCGATGCCGGGGCGCGCGACCCTTACGACCCAGACGCATTCTCGTATCAGATCACGGCTATCGAGATCCAGTCCTGAAGGCGCCCCTGAATGTCCACAACCTCCCAAGTCGAACCATGGGATCCTCAAGCGCAGGGAAATAGCGCACCAGTCCTTACGCTAGCCGGCGTTGCAGCATTACTGGCGTCGGCGTGTTGTGTTCTTCCTCTTCTATTGGCGGTCGTCGGCATTTCCGGCGCGTGGATCAGTCAACTGCGCTGGCTCGAACCCTACTCGACAGCGTTGATCGGGTTGGCAATCGGGTCACTCAGTCTGGCTGGCTGGCGTCTGTTTCGATCAATACCGGGCGCTGAGCGCGCATGTGATGCCGATGGCACGGACTGCCGTCGGGTCAATGCGACCGCGCGTCACTGGTTCTGGCTGGTCGCGCTTCTAACCATGATTCCGATACTGGTGCCGCTTGCCGCGCCTTTGTTCTATTGAAAGGAAGTGCTTCATGAATAATCTGACCGCAGTCGCAGTTACGGCGCTTCTGATCGGAGCCGGGTCAGCCTTCGCTGCACCCCGGCAGGTGACTTTGACCGTGCCAACGATGGACTGTGCAACCTGCCCGGTCACGATCAAGGTCGCGCTACTCAAAGTGCCTGGAGTGAGTCGTGCCATCGTGAGCTATGCCCATCGCAACGCGAAAGTGACGTTCGATGATGGGAAGACAAACGTCGCTGCGCTGACCAAGGCCACGGATGATGCGGGCTACCCGTCATTCCTGGCTGACAAGAAATAGAACCAGCTTTCATTTTGAGTACCAGGAACCGGGTACTGAAGACCGTCTGGCTAAGCTGCACAATTGACAATCAAGTGCAAGCGTTTACATCACTCCGACGACTGCTGCAACGCCCACATCTCCGCATAACGTCCATTGGCCGCCAGCAGCTCCGCATGCGAGCCGCGCTCGATGATGCGCCCGGCCTCCATCACCAGAATCTCATGCGCATCGACTACGGTTGAAAGGCGGTGCGCGATCACCAGTGTGGTTTTGTTTTGCGCCACGCTTTGCAGCTCGGCCTGGATGGCGCGCTCGTTGGCGCTGTCCAGCGCCGAGGTGGCTTCGTCGAAGATCAATATTGGTGGGTTTTTCAGCAGGGTGCGGGCAATTGCCACGCGCTGCTTTTCGCCGCCCGAGAGTTTCAAGCCGCGCTCGCCGACCATGGTGTCATAGCCTTTGGGCGTGGCGCTGATGAAGTTGTGAATGTGCGCGGCGCGGGCCGCCTCTTCGACTTGCTCGCGTGTGGCACCCGGTTGGCCGTAGGCGATGTTGTATTCCACCGTGTCGTTGAACAGCACCGTGTCTTGCGGCACGATGCCAATCGCCTGACGCACACTGGCTTGCGTCACCTGCTTGATGTCTTGCCCAGCGAGCAGAATCTGGCCTTGCTGCACGTCGTAAAAGCGGAACAACAGCCGCGCCAGCGTCGATTTGCCCGCACCCGATGGGCCTACCACCGCCACCGTTTTGCCAGCTGGAATCTCAAAGCTGACGTCATGGAGGATCGGTCGCTCCGGGTCGTAGGAGAAGCTGACGTGGCTGAAGGCGACGCTAGGGCTGCCCGCATCCCTGCTGATCGCCAGCGGCAGCGCGCACGGCACATCGGCGATCTCACGCTCGCGCTCCATTAAAACAAACATCTTGTCCAGGTCCGTCAACCCCTGCTTGATCTCGCGGTACAACACGCCCAGAAAGCCCAGCGGAATATAGAGCTGGATCATGAAGGCGTTGACCATCACTAGGTCGCCCAGTGTCATGCGGCCCTCCACCACACCCTGGGTGGCGCGCCACAGCATGGCGATCAGGCCGCTGGCGATGATGAGTTGCTGGCCGGTGTTGAGCAAGCTCAAGGTGCGCTGGCTCTTGAGCGCTGCCAGACGGTAGCGCTCCAGGTTCACATCGTAGCGGCGCGCCTCGAACTCTTCGTTGTTGAAGTATTTGACGGTTTCGTAATTAAGCAGCGAATCAATGGCCCGGCTGTGCGCTTTGGAATCGAGCTCGTTCATGATCTTGCGAAACTCGGTGCGCCACTCGGTCACCACCACCGTGAACGTGATGTAAAAAATCAGCGCGATGATAGTGATCCAGGCAAACCACATGTCGAACTTGACTGCCAATACGCTCAGCACCAGTGTGACCTCGATCAGTGTCGGGAAAATGCTGTAGAGCGAATAACTGATGAGGGAATGCACCGCGCGCGTGCCGCGCTCAATGTCGCGCGTCATGCCGCCGGTCTGGCGCTCCAAGTGAAAACGCAGACTCAAGGCGTGCAGGTGCCGGAACACCTGTAGCGAAATACTACGTGAGGCGCCCTCCGTGGCCTTGGCAAAAATCAGTTCGCGCAACTCGGTAAACAGGGTGGTCGATAAGCGCAGCAGACCGTAGGCAAACAGCAAGGCCATCGGCACCACCAGCAGGGCATTCGTGCTGATGCCGCCTTTGGGGTTCATGGTGTCCACCAGTTGCTTGAGCAGCAAGGGCACGCCAACGTTGGCCATCTTGGCGGCAATCATGAAGGCCAACGCGAACATCACCCGCCATTTGTACTGCCACAAATAAGGGAACAGGCGACGCAAAGTAGCCCAGTCAGAACGCGGGGCGGCTGGAGCTGACGTCGATGATTCGACGTCGGTGGAAAGGCTACGTTGGCCAGGGCCGTGCATGGGTGACGATCAGGACGCTATGGCTATTTCTGGAACTCTCGACAGGCCAGGTGCGGGGTGAACGGTAGTAAGGTAAGCGTCATAATTCATGGAATTCTCAACAAAAACAACCTCGATTGTGCCAATGTCTGCAAACCCAAGCCCACTGAACGTTCACCTGCCCACCGATGAGGAACTGGTTCTCAAGGTGATTCCGATGCCCGCCGACAGCAACGCCAATGGTGACATTTTCGGTGGCTGGGTCATGGCGCAGGTCGATCTGGCCGGCTCGGTAATCCCGGCGCGCTACACGCAGGGCCGCATGGCGACGGTGGCGGTCAATGAATTCATTTTCAAGCAGCCGGTGCGGGTGGGTGACATCTTGTCTTTCTTCTCCAAGCTGGTGCGCATTGGACGCACCTCGATCACGGTCAAGGTGGAGGTCTATGCTGAACGCTCTAGTAACCAGGGCCACTACATCAAGGTAACGCAGGCTTCGGTGACCTATGTCGCCATTGATGAGGAAGGTCGCCCTCGCCCGATACCGGGCCAGCTGCCACAAAATCCAGAGTGAGCTGACGCTTCTGGTTGCCTTCGATGGCTTGGCGGCCAAGGTGCTGCCATTTTTACCCGCTCGCAATGCACAAATTCGCAATGCTTTAAGTGCGCTAACGAACAGAGCTCGGTAAACCTAATCGCTATGGTTCAGCCTTGCTCGGCCTGTTTGCTCAAAATTCATTCCTGCACGAGCAACTTTTGATTTTCTGCTAATGCCCCAGGACCTTGCCCCAATCCGGATGAATCCGACTTGAAAACGACTCACAAAATTGTTGCCCTGCTTGCTGGGGTAGCCCTGCTGGTTGCGGTGGCGCTATCGTTCTGGACGTTCCAGCAGACCGAGCACGCGGCCCAGGAGCGCCAGAAGACCGTATTTGTATTAAACAGCGCCACCGGTTTGTTGTCCGCGTTAGTAGATGCAGAGACCGGTCAACGCGGCTATTTGCTGACCGGCGACGCGGCTTATCTGGAACCGTACTCTGCGGTGCGCAGTAGCGTCAGCGAGGATCTGAAAACATTGCGTCAACTTGCCCTAAGCCGGGCGGCGCAGCAACACCTAGACACGCTGGCGCCTTTGGTTGAGGCCCAATTAGAGGAACTTTCACGTTTGATTGAGTTGCGCGGCCGCCAAGAGACGGCATCCGTGCTGGCAGAAATAAGCAGTGGCCGCGGCAAACGCCTGATGGATTCGATTCGTGCCGAAATGCGTAGCTTCATCCTGCTGCAAGAGGGCGCGCAGGCGCTGCATGATGAAGAGTTCCAAACGGATATGCGCAATTTGTTTGAACTTATCGTTGTCGCCAGCCTGCTGACTCTGCTGTTCGCAATTGCGTTCGTCTGGCTGATCAATCAATCGGCCCAGCAGCGGCTTAAGAATTTAGACCAACTCGAAAGACGGCAGTTGGTCGAGATTCAGGAAGATGCGCTGCTCAAAGCCGGAGCCTTGCAGAGCGCGATTTTCAACAGCGCCAATTTCTCGAGCATCGCCACTGACGCCAAGGGCGTGATCCAGATTTTCAACGTCGGCGCCGAGCGCATG